>JAUMWW010000014.1 GCA_030529445.1 Johnsonella sp.
AGCCCGAGAAGCCCCAGCAGCCTCAGCAGCCCGAGCAGCCCCAGGCTCCGAAGATAGAGGATACGCCGAAGGTACCGGGCACTCCCGATACGCCCATCGTGCCGGCTCCGAAACCGGATACAAGAGATTCGGGAAGAGGCAACAGAGGAGGCGGCGGCGGAGGCGGCAGCAGTGCAAAATCGGCCGCATCCCAGTCTGCAAAGAAGGAGGAGAAAGGAAGCTGGAAGAAAGAGGATAATGCATGGTACTATATCGTGGACGGCAGCCCCTTGGCTTCATCATGGATAAAAGACGGCAAGAGTTGGTTCAGAACCGATGAAAGCGGAAAACTGATCGAGGACAGCTGGATCAAGGATAAGGGAAGATGGTTCTATGCGAAGAGCGGAGGCTATCTCTGTGAATCGGAATGGGTATGGAAAGACGGAAAATGGTTCTATGCATTGGAGGGCGGATATATTGCGGAAAATGCATGGATTTCTGTCCAAAATAAATGGTATTATGCAAAGAGCGGAGGCTATCTGGCATCCGATGCGAAAGAGAATATAGGCGGAAAATGGTATTCTTTCGATAAGACGGGAGCATGGATAGAGGAATAGCAAGAAATCGATCCCCGGGATCATAAAATGGAAGCTGAGCAAAAAAATCGCTCCATCTTGAAAAACAGATAAAAACAGGAAATCCTCCGTTTAAGGATCTGATTAAACGGAGGATTTTTTATGCTGCAAATTGGCAGAGCCCCATCGGGGAGGATCTGTTTGAGGGCTTAGAGCCTCTTATAGATATCGAGAAGATGGTAAAGCTTTTCGGAGAGCGCCCGATCGAAGGCTCCGGGCTTCAACCTCCAAACCCAGTTATTTCCGACGGTAGCCGGAGTATTCATTCTCGCCTCTTCTCCAAGACCGAAGAGATCCTGTGCCTGGATAATCGCAAGATCGGCAACGGTGGAGAGGAGTACGCAAATCAGTTCCCAGTGCAGCTCGTTCAGATCCTTGATCCGGAGATATTCCAGAGCATAGCGCCGATCGCTTTCCTTCAGGCGTCCGAACCATCCTTTGATCGTATTATGGTCATGCGTTCCGCAATAAGCAACGCAGTGGGGAATAAAATTATGGGGGAGATAGTCCGCACAATCGTTATCATTGCTGTCAAAGCCGGATTGGAGAACCTTCATTCCCGCAAAGCCGCTTTCTTTAAGCAGGCTGCGCACGCCGGGGGTTAAAAATCCGAGATCTTCGGCAATGATATGCGGTTTTCCGATGCGTTTTTCGATCGCATCAAAAAGCTTCATGCCGGGACCGCTTTTCCAGCTGCCCAGACTTGCATCCTCTGCATTGAAGGGAATGGCATAATAAGAATCGAAGCCCCGGAAATGATCGATGCGCAGAATATCATATACCTTGCAGAGGTATTCTATGCGGCGGCTCCACCATGCATAATCGTTTCTTTCCATATATTCCCAGTCATAGAGGGGATTGCCCCAGAGCTGTCCGCTTTTGGAAAAATAATCCGGAGGGCAGCCGGCGACTTCCAAAGGAAGCTTATTTTCATCCAGCTGGAAGAGAGAGGGATTTGCCCATACATCCACGCTGTCGAGAGCCACATAGATCGGAAGATCTCCGAGAATGGAAATGCCTCGGGAAGAAGCATAGGATTTGAGAGCATTCCACTGCTTAAAGAAATAAAACTGCAGCTTCTTCCAAAAATCGATTTCCCTTTCATTTGCCGCAATAAATTCGGAGAGGGCATCTTCTTTTCGATTGCGGTATTTTTCTTCCCAGTCAAACCAGCTTCTGCCCTCGTGCTGCTGTTTCAGAGCCATGAAAAGAGCATAATCCTCCAACCAGTCCGCATTTTCGGAGAGGAAATCAAGATATGCAGAATCCGGGCAAAATCGGGACATCGCTTTTCTGAGAAGCGGATAGCGCAGAGTATAGAGTTTCCCGTAGTCCACGCGCTCCGGATCGCCTTCCTCTTCTTCCCGGTATTCCTCAAAAGAGAGCAGCTCCTCCTCTTCGAGCATATCCAGATCGATAAAATAAGGATTTCCTGCGAAGGTCGAATAGCTCTGATAGGGAGAATCGCCGTAGCTTGTAGGGCAGATGGGAAGTATCTGCCAATAGCTCATGCCGCTTTCAGCCAAAAAGTCTATAAATCGATATGCTTCATTCCCGAGGCTCCCTATTCCGTACGGAGAGGGGAGAGAGGATATATGCAAAAGTATGCCGCTCTTTCTCAAAATCTTATCTCCTCTGTATCTGTTCTTGATATTATTTTACTGCTTTCCCGGCTGATCAGCGTAAAGGGAGCAATAATATGGGTGGGTTGCCCGCCCCGCATACAGTGCAGCAGCGCCTTCATGCTGCCGGATGCAATCTCATGGACGGGCTGCCTGATCGTGCTCAGCTTTGGAGAGAGATATCCTCCCAGCTCGATCCCGTCAAATCCGATGATCGAAATATCCTCCGGAATGCGAAGCCCGCATTCGCGTATCGCGCGCATGGCGCCGATTGCGAGAACATCCGCCATGGCAAAAACTGCGCTGATTTTCCGGGAACCTTGCAGGAGGCGCTTCATCGCATGATAACCGCTCTCCATCGAAAAGGTCGATACTGCATATTGTGTGGAGGGATCAAAATAGATTCCCTCCGCCTGAAAAGCGGATTTTACACCCTGAAAGCGCACGCGTGCGGCGCAGCTTTGTGCGGGATCTCCTCCTAAAACCCCGATGCTGCGATGCCCGAGTCCGATGAGATGGCGCACCGCCGTCTCGGCGGCAAGCACATCATCGATGCAGACGCTGGAGAGTTTCGGGAAGTGAAGATCCCTTGCCGAGTTGGTGACAATCACGCAGGGAATATCAATATAGGAAAATCCGTCTTCAAAAAATGTCTGATTACTGCCGAGAAAAAGTATGCCCTTTGGCTGTCTTTCGCGGATCACCTGCCGTGCAAAATCGATTTCATTGGAAAATTCATCCGTATAATAGATGAGGCAGTAATAGCCTTCCTTGGAGATGAGTTCCTGAAGGATTTCCACGATGGAGGCAAAGAGCATATTCTTGGTTCCCTTTACCACTACGGCGATCGCAAGACTTTCTGCCTGTTTGAGGTGTTTCGCGTTATTATTAAGCTGGAAGCGGTGCTTTTTTACCACTGCCATCACCCTGTCCCTGGCTTTTTGGGAAACTCCGGGGTGGGCGTTCAGCACGCGGGAAACCGTTCCCAGAGAATAGCCGGACTCTGCGGCAATATCCTTAATCGTCATTTTCATCCTCCGCTCTTATCCCTTTACCGCTCCCGCAGCCACGCCCTTGATGATATGCTTCTGGCAGGCGAGATAAAAAATGATAACGGGAATTACCGCCATAATCAGTGCAGCCATGATGGCTCCCATATCGACGGTACCGAAGCTTCCCTTCATCATTTGAACGATGATGGATATGGTTTTATACTTATTGATGTCAAGCACGAGATAGGGAAGCAAAAAGTCATTCCAGATCCACATGGTTTCCAGTATGCCCACGGAGATATAGGTCGGCTTCATGATCGGAAGAACGACCAAAAAGAAAGTCTGGAGCGGAGTGCAGCCGTCTATCATTGCGGCTTCCTCGATCTCGAGAGGAATCGCTTTAACGAATCCGCAGAACATAAACACGGCAAGTCCGGCTCCGAATCCGAGATAGACGACGATGATGCCCCAGGGCGTATTGAGCCGGAGTCTGTCGGCAATCAGGGAAAGCGTAAACATAACCATCTGGAAGGGTACGACCATCGAGAAGATGCATAAATAATAAAGCGTTTTGCTCAGCTTATTCTGCACTCTGGTAATGAACCATGCACACATCGAGGTGCAGACAAGAATGACGAGCACCGATCCTACGGTGATAAAAACCGTCCAACCCACAGATTTCAAAAAACCGTATTTATCGATCGAATTAATATAGTTCTGTATGCCGATAAAGGATTTCGCATTCGGCAGATTAAAGGGATTCTTGTTGATAAAGGTTTTTTTCTTAAAGGAATTGATCAGCACGATAAAGATCGGGGATACATAAAATAAACTGACGAGAGAGAAGACCAATGTGCCGATAAAGCTCGCTGTTTTTTTATTCATTATTGCTGCACCTCCCTGGAACGAGTCATTTTAAGCTGAATGAGACCGATGCCGACTACAATTAAGAAGAAAATAACCGCCTTTGCCTGACCGATACCCTCGTAATTCACGCGAAGATAGAAGGTATTGAAAATATTGAGGGCGAGCATTTCCGAAAGCTGGGCGGGCTCACCTGCGGTCAGCGCAAGGTTCTGATCAAATAATTTAAAGCCTCCCGTCATCGATAAAAAGGTACAGATCGTAATCGAGGGCATCATCATCGGAAGAGTAATCTTGAAGAGGCGCTGAAATGCATTTGCGCCGTCTATCTGCGCCGCTTCCATGACGTCTCCAGGAATGGCCTGCAAACCGGCGATATAGATGATCATCATATAACCAATCTGCTGCCAGCTCACCAGAATGATCAGTCCGGCAAGGCCGAGCCAATGGTTTAATGCAAGAGCGGTATTGTATTTTTCAAGGATTCCGTTGAAGATCAGCTGCCAGATATAACCCAGAACGATTCCGCCGATCAGGTTGGGCATGAAAAATACGGTTCTGAAAATATTGGTTCCTCTCAATTTCTGCGTTAAAGCGAGAGCGATTGCAAATGCAAGCACATTGATCACGATCAGAGAGATGATCGCAAAAAGTGCGGTATAGAAGAATGCATGCTGAAAGAGTTTGTCGCTAAAGGCTTCAATATAGTTTTTCAATCCGACAAATCTTGCATTGGTTACGGTGGTGAACTCGCAGAAAGAAAGCCAGATACCGAGAAGAAAGGGTGCAATAAAGCCTATTGTAAATGCTGCCAGCGTGGGCAGTACAAAGATCGGAAGATAACGCTTAATGGCTTTTTCCATTTTTGCCTCCTTATAGTTTTATGAAAATGTCAAGCATATAGAGTTCTTGCAGATAGGATGAGAGGGTGCATATAGCACCCTCAAAGATTTGCCGAAGAAAGGCAGTTGATATCCTACTCCAAGTTTGCAGCTTCTTTTTTCCACTCATCGATGAAAGCGGTTTCGACAGCCTTCCAGTTTGCCTCGCTCTGATCGGAAGCATATACGGTAAGAGCCGATCCTACTGCGTTCTTCCAAGCCTCTGAAGGCATGGTCGAGAATGTCCATGAAACCGGAGAAAATCCTTCTGCAACATATTCGTTTGCGATATTTACGAGGGGGTTTTCCGATTCGAGGTTTTTCTTAAAGGGAATCACAAAGCCCATGCCGTTCTGACCGGAAGGCATAGCGCCCTCGCCGCCGCAAAGCGCTTTAACCGCAACATCGGAGGTAACGCACCAGTTCATGAATGCAAGCGTTGCATCGATATCTTCCTGAGAAGCCTTGCTGTTTACGCACCAGAAGTTCTCGGTTCCGGTACAAAGCCCCTGCTTATCCTCGCCCTCTGCTCCGATATAGATGGGCAGCATGCCGAGATTCTCGTTGCCGACTTCTGCGATATCGTTATAAGCCCAGGTTCCGTTCTGGAAGAATACGGCTTCCTCCGTTACAAATTCCGCAACCGCATCATCGATGGTCTTTGTGGAAAGGAGATTGGGAGATACGGTTGCGTTATTGATATAAAGATCCCAAACTTCTTTGTAGTTTTTCAAAAAGCTTCCCTTGATTTCCTTGGTATTGGTAATGCCGTCCTGCTTATACTCATAGTAAATCGGAAGGTTTGCAAGATGGGTTTTAAATCTCCAGTCGGAAGATCCGTCCATGCCGGCGGAGGTAAATGCGGTAAATCCGAGCTCATCCTTGCGGGCGCTGATATCTTCCGCTATTTTTTTCAGATCGGCAAAGCCCTTGATATCCTCTTTTTTATATCCCGCCTGCTCAAGAAGATTCTTATTGTAGATGATGCCGTAAGACTCGATGACATATCCGAGACCGAGCACCTTATCTCCTTCTTTGAGGGTAAAGTCTTCGTTGGTAAGCTCACCCAGAACCGCGCTGCCCGCGAGATCATAGCAGTAATCCTTCCATGCGGCAAGACGAACCGGGCCGTTTACCTGGAAAAGTGTCGGAGCTTTTGTTTTTGCGATTTCGGATTTGAGCGTAGCCTCATACTGTCCGGAAGCCGCGGTCAAAACCGTAACCGGAACACCGGTCTCCTCGGTATAAAGCTTTGCCAGCTCCTGCCACTGCGCATCCGCCTCGGGCTTGAAGTTAAGATAGTAAACGGATCCGGAACCCGCCTCGCTCTTTGCGGGAGCCTCCGATTCCGCCTTCGTTTCGGAATTTGTAGAAGCGCTTTCCTGTGAAGAACATCCGCTTAATACGGCGAAAGAAGCGAGTGCAAGAATCGCCGCGGATAAAACTCTTTTTTTCATAATTATAAATCCTCCTTTATCATATGTTTTCTATTTTGGAAACGTTTCCAAATTAATTGTATCGTAATAGTATTTCTCTTTTTTTGCAAGCATTATCCGGTAAAAAAAATATTTTTCGGTAGTATTGCAAAATAATGGAGGTGATTTTTTGTGCAAAACGTATAGGTGTTTTCTTTCGCTTCCAAGAGAGAAGTTGCCGAAAAGATGGGGAAAAGCAGGAGTAAGGAAGAGCTGATTTTTCGGAAACTTAATATACATTCCTCCTTAAAAATATGCTATGATAGTGGTGTAAAACAAAGGAAAGCCCGGCATCTGCCGAGGCAAAAAATAAAAGGAGGAAAAGATCATGACGGATATCAAAGCAGTGGTGGAGAAGCTTACTGCGAAGCTGCAGGCGGACCCGAAATTATTGGAGAAGTTAAAGACGAATCCTGCGGCTGTGATTAAGGAGCTGGCGGGAGTGGAGCTGCCTGCCGATGCGGTGCAGTCTGTGATGGGCATGGTGAATGCGCAGGGAGGCAAGCTTGATATATCCTCCTTATCCGATGCCGCCGGAAAGCTCGGAGATTTACTGAAATAAAGATTTTAGGATAAAAGATTACCGAGATGAGCCGATTTCGGTAATCTTTTATCTGTAGAAAGAAAATGGTAAGGAAAAGGGAAAGGAAAACGAAAATTGAAATTACTTTATGATTTACATACCCATACCGTATCGAGCGGTCACGCATACAGCACTTTAAAGGAAAACATGGAGGCAGCCTGTGAAAGAGGGCTTCTTGCATACGGCTTTTCCGATCATGCGGAGGGGGTTGAGGGGGCGCCGAAAAATATCTATTTTAAAAACTTCAAGGTTATTCCCAGAGAATATAAGGGGATGCGCGTATTTGCCGGAGTGGAAGCAAATATCATGGATTATCGGGGGAATCTCGATATCGATGAGGAAGTATGCAAAAAGGTGGATTATGTGATAGCGAGCCTGCATACAATCTGTATCAAACCCGGAAGCAGGGAAGAAAATACGGCGGCATATCTAGGCGCGATGGAAAATCCCTATGTAAAGATTATCGGGCATCCGGATGATGCGAGATATCCGATCGATTATGAGCTCTTAGTAAGCAGGGCAAAGGAAAAAGAAGTGATTTTAGAGCTGAATAATTCTTCTCTTCACCCGCTTTCGGCGAGGAAAGGGGGGAGGGAGAATATTCTGAAGCTGCTTGCGGCATGCAAGAAGCACGAAGCAATGGTCATATGCAATACCGACAGTCATTACTGCGATGATATCGGAAAGTTTGAAGCAACGCTGGAGATTTTGAAAGAAACGGATTTTCCGGAGGAACTGGTATTAAATACTAAGATGGAAAATCTTTCCAAGGTACTAAATATAAAACTTTCTCTATAGATTTGATGTTTTTTGACGAAAAATAGAGCACACCAATAAAAACCAACAATAATTTTTGCGATTTTAAGCTTATTTTGTTCACATTATAGGAAAGATATGCTATAATTTACCTACAGTGAGGATACTCAGATCTTGCAAAGAACAGTGAGGTGGTACAGTGGTAAAGAAAGAGATGATGGCCATGCTTTTGGCAGGAGGTCAGGGAAGTCGGCTCGGAGTGCTTACGCAAAAAATCGCAAAGCCGGCAGTGTCTTTTGGCGGCAAGTATCGTATTATAGATTTTCCCTTAAGCAATTGTATTAATTCGGGGGTAGATACCGTAGGAGTTCTTACGCAGTATCAGCCGCTTCGGCTAAATTCTCATATCGGAATAGGCATTCCGTGGGATTTGGACAGAAATATCGGCGGCGTTACCATACTGCCTCCCTATGAAAATTCCAAGGGCGGAGACTGGTATACGGGAACCGCAAACGCGATCTATCAGAATCTTGAATATATTGAGTTTTATAATCCGGATTATGTGCTGATCCTCTCGGGAGATCATATCTATAAGATGGATTATGAAATTATGCTGGATTATCATAAGGCGAACAATGCGGACCTCACGATCGCCGCGATGCCCGTGCCGATAGAGGAGGCAAGCCGTTTCGGCATTCTGATTACCGATGATAAGAACCGCATTCTCGAATTTGAAGAAAAACCGGCGCAGCCCAGAAGCAATCTCGCTTCGATGGGAATTTACATTTTCAGCTGGCCCGTGCTCAGGGAGGCATTGGTTGCTCTTTCGGAGGAAAAAGGCTGCGATTTCGGAAAACATATCATTCCTTTCGTTCACGGAAAAGGCGAGAGAATTTTTGCCTATGAATACAACGGATACTGGAAGGATGTAGGAACACTGCAGTCCTATTGGGAAGCCAATATGGAGCTGATCGACATCATTCCGGAGTTTAATCTCTATGAGGAGTATTGGAGAATCTTTACCAAGAGCGATATCATTCCTCCGCAGTACATAGCGGACTCCTCCTATATTGAGCGAAGCATCATCGGAGAAGGCACCGAAATATACGGCGAAGTGGTCAATTCCATTATCGGAGCCGGGGTGACGATCGGAGCGGGAGCGGTAATCAGAGATTCGATTATCATGAGGGATGTGTTTATCGGGGAGAATGCCCGCATCAATAAGGCGATCATTGCCGAGGGCTCGCGGATAGGAAGAGGATGTGAGATCGGTATCGGAGAATATGCCCCGAGCAAGTTCGATCCGAAGGTATACAATGCAGAGCTGGTTACGATAGGAGAGAAGACGAGCATACCCGACGGAATAAAAATCGGAAAAAATACCGCAATCATGGGAGAGACTCTTGTAGAGGATTACCGGGACGGCATTTTGGAAAGCGGTGATTTTATCGTAAAGGCAGGTGAGAACAGATGAGAGCGATAGGAATTATTCTTGCGGGAGGAAACTCCAAGCGAATGAGGGAGCTTTCCAATAAGAGAGCGATTTCCGCAATGCCCGTTGCCGGAAGCTTCCGCAGCATAGATTTTGCGCTCAGCAATATGAGCAATTCCAACGTCAAGAAGGTCGTGGTATTTACCCAGTACAATTCCAGATCCCTCAATGAGCATTTAAGCTCCTCAAAATGGTGGGATTTCGGAAGAAAGCAGGGAGGGCTTTATGTATTTACCCCGACGATCACCGCCCAGAGTTCGGATTGGTACAGAGGAACCGCGGACGCGCTTTTCCAGAACCTCAATTTCCTGAAATCTTCTCATGAGCCCTATGTGGTCATTGCCGCCGGAGATGGAGTGTATAAGCTCGATTATAATAAGGTATTGGAATACCATATCGAGAAAAAGGCGGATATTACGGTGGTCTGCAAAAAGGCGGAGGCGAAGGAGGATCTGAGCAGATTCGGCGTGGTAAGCATCAATGAAGATTGGCGCATCACTGATTTTGAGGAAAAACCGATGGTGGCGCAGTCCAATAATATCTCTTGCGGAATTTATGTAATCCGCAGAAGGCTGCTGATCGAATTGGTGGAAAAATGCGTGGAAGAAGACAGATATGATTTTGTAAAGGATATTCTGATCCGTTATAAGGGATTGAAAAAGATATACGCGTATAAGCTGGATACTTATTGGAGCAATATCGCCTCGGTGGAATCCTATTATAAGACGAATATGGATTTCCTGAAAAAGGAGATCAGGGATTACTTTTTCCGTGAGTATCCCGAGATTTATTCCAAGATTGACGATTTGCCTCCGGCAAAATACAACCCCGGTTCCATGGTAAAGAATTCGCTGATTTCCAGTGGATGCATTATCAACGGAACTGTGGAAAATTCAATTTTATTTAAAAAAGCCTATGTGGGAAATAACTGTATCATAAGAAATTCTATTATATTAAACGATGTTTATATCGGCGACAATACGGTAATAGAAAACTGTATTGTGGAAAGCAGAGACACCATTAAAGCAAATGAAAGCTATATAGGGACGGAAGATAGAATAAGAATTGTGATAGAGAAAAATGCAAGGTATACCTTGTAGAAAAGAGAGGGATATAGTCTCATGCAGGTGACGGATGTTAGAGTAAGGCAGATAGAAAAGGTGGGGAAGATGAAAGCCATCGTTTCCATTACCTTGGATGATGAATTTGTGGTACATGATATAAAGGTGATAGAGGGTGAGAAGGGGCTTTTTATTGCTATGCCCAGCAGGCTCGCGGGAGACGGGAAGTTCAGAGATATCGCCCACCCGATCAGCAAGGAGCTCAGGCTGAAAATCCATGAAAGCATTCTGGAAAAATACGAGGAATGTCTTTCGGAGACGGAGCATAGGATGGAAAATTCTTAAATCTCGGACAGCTTGCAGGCAGACTTTTCTGGTTGGCTTTTGCAGGCTGTTTTTTTCCCGCAGGCTCCTCTTTCGGAGCGAAATAAAACAGGCTTTTTATAAAAATTGAAGTCGGAGGCTTTTCTATGTTTTGGGACCTGACTGCGCCGGTATATGATTTATTTGCAGATCTTTATAATAAAAAAGTGCATGAGTCTCTATGTGCAAGAATAGGGCAAATGATCAACCCGGCGGATGAGGTCTTGGAATGCGCGTGCGGAACGGGAATGCTCAGCGTCTGCATAGCCCCCCGCTGCAAAAGTCTCATTGCAACGGATCTTTCACGGAATATGCTCAAAAGAGCGGAAAAAAAATGTCTTGCATATGCAAATGTAAAATTTCGGGAGGCGGATATTTTGCATCTGGATTATCCCGATCAGAGTTTTGATAAAGTACTTGCGGCAAATGTGATCCATTTGCTGGAGGATCCCTATGCGGCGCTGAGAGAGCTGGACAGGGTCTGCAGGAGGGGAGGCTGCCTCCTCATCCCGACCTATGTCGGCAGGGAAGGAAGCGGGGCTCGCCTTATCAAGCTGCTTAAAAAAGCGGGCGCCGGTTTTCAGCGGCAATTCAATGATTCGGAGTATCGAAGATTCTTTGAAGAAGCCGGATATAAGGAGGCGGAGTATACGAGGATAGATGGAAGGCTGCCCTGCATTATCGCATGCATCAAAAAGAAATGAGGTCGGCTCTGCGGTGTCCGCAGGGAGGAAGCGGATGAATGATATGAAAAGACAAAACTATGGCGCGGCTTTTTTGGTCGCGTTTTTCCTCTTCGGAGGATGGTTCTTCCTCGGAAAAAAGGAGAGAGCTTTTGCGCAGGAATACGGCGTATTTCTGAGCATCGGAGAGGAAGATGCACAGAAGCTTAAGGATTATCGGATCCTCGTGATCGACGCGCAGTATTTCAGCGCCGACAAGATCCGACAAATGAAGGCGGAGGGGCATGAGGTATACAGCTATTTGAATATCGGATCACTGGAAGATTTTCGCCCCTATTACCGGGAGTTTTCCGATCTGCTGCTTTCCGAATATGAAAACTGGGAAGAAGAGGCGTGGATAGATATCAGAGAGAAGAGGTGGCAGGAATTCATCCTGGGCGAGCTCTCGGTGAAGCTGCTGGAAAAGGGCGTCGACGGTTTTTTTATCGATAATGCCGATATTTATGACCAATATCCGGAGGAGGAATTTTTTCTTGCGCTGGAGCGGATGCTCAGAAGGCTGAAGTCGAAAGGAAAGATTCTGCTCAACGGAGGAGATGTCTTTCTCAGGGAATTTCTGGCGCGAGGAGGAGGGCTTTCGGAGATCATCGAGGGGATCAATCAGGAAACGGTGTTTTCCTCGATCGACTTTGAGGAGGAAAGCTTCGGGGCGAGCGATCCCGACACGAGGGCGTATTTCAAGGATTATATAGAGGATATGGCCTCCTGCGGAGCAAAGATCTATCTTCTTGAATACGGAAGCGGGAAGAGGCTGGAGGAAGAGGTGAAGAATTACTGCGATGAAAAGCGGTATCGATACTATATTTCGGATTCGATCGAGCTTGATTAATGCTGTATAATATCACGAACAATATGCAAGCCTCTTGAATAGTTTGCATTTTTAATATACAATAAAAATGCGTTGAATAATAAAGTTTTTGTTTGAAAGAAGGAGGAAATTATCATGGCTCATACAATAACGGACGGATGTGTTATGTGCGGAACCTGCATCAGCGAATGTCCCGTCAGCGCAATTTCGGAAGGTGATCCCAAATATGTGATCGATGCCGATACCTGCGTAGACTGCGGTGCATGCGCGGCGGTTTGTCCTACGGGATGCATCGAGGCATAAACACCCAAAAATCAAAACAATGATGAAATGCGTAAAAGCAAAATCGCCCTCTTTCTCCGACGGATGCTCAGCCTCGGAGCCCGGAGGGCAAAAAAGAGAGGGGTCTGAAGTAAGTTTTCAGGCTCCTCTCTTTTGTTCCATTCGGGCTTATTCTCTTGCAATATTTACAAATCGGGTTGTTTCAGGCTGCCACATCAGCTTTACGGTACCGATGGGACCGTTTCTCTGCTTTGCAATAATGACCTCCGCCTCATTGACCTGTTCGCTGTCCTTATGATAATAGCTGTCCCGGTACAGAAACATCACGATATCGGCATCCTGCTCGATGGCTCCGGACTCTCTGAGATCGGAAAGCATGGGGCGGTGATCGGTTCTGGTTTCACAGGCGCGGGAAAGCTGGGAGAGAGCGACGACGGGAGCCTTGATTTCTCTTGCCAGAGCTTTTAGGCTGCGCGAAATCTCCGAGATCTCCTGCTGTCTGTTTTCGGAGCTCTTTGCGCTTCCGGTCATCAACTGGAGATAATCGATGATTACAATGCTCAGTCCTTTTTCCAATTTTATTTTTCGGCATTTGCTTCTTAATTCGCTGATGCTGATACCGGGCGTATCATCGATAAAAATCTTGGAATCGCCCACCTGAATCACGCCGCGAATCAGGTGATCCCAGTCATTATCGGAAAGCTCTCCGGTGCGCAGGTTTTGCGAATCGATGCCGCTTTCCATCGCGAGCAGTCGCTGTACCAGTTGTTCGCCGCTCATCTCCAGAGAGAAGATCATGCAGGGAAGATCGTGCTTAATGGAGATATGCTGGACGATATTGAGAACGAAAGCGGTCTTTCCCATTGAAGGTCGGGCTGCGATCAGGACGAGATCCGAGGGTTGAAATCCGCTGGTTTTATAATCCAAATCAAGGAAGCCGGTCGGTATTCCGGTCACGCTTTTTTTGGTACGGCTTGCCGCCTCGATTCTCTCAAGCACGTTTCTGGCAATCTGATCGATCGGGATAAGCTCGGAATTGCCTTTGCTCTGCAAAACCTGAAAGATATCTTTTTCCGCCTTCGCAAGGATATCGTCGATGTTTTCTTTGCCGGCATAACAGAGATTGGCGATGCCTTCATTGACGCGAATCAGCCTCCTGAGCACAGCCTTCTCATGAACAATGCGGGCATAGGACTTGATATTTGCGGAAGTGGGTACGGTATTGATGATATCTCTTACAAATTCAAGGCTATAGATCTCGGGAGGAAGATTTTTCTCTTTCAGCTTGTTTTGTAAAACAACGAGATCGATAGGGATTCCCTGATTGAAAAGCTCCACCATGCTTTCATACATGAGGGCGTATTGCGAGGAGTAAAAATCCTCGCTGCTTAGGATATCCACCGCGACAACCACCGCTTCCTTGTCCATCAGCATGGAGCCGATTACGGATTGTTCAGCCTCTATACTGTGAGGAAGAACCCTTTTTAACAGAGCTTCATCCATCTCATCTCTCCCTAATCTTCGCGTACATTTACCACAAGCCTTGCGGTAACATCTTTATGAAGCTTGATATTGACCTCATGAGCGCCGAAAGTTTTGATCGGCTCGGATAATACGATTTTCTTTTTGTCAATATCCAGATTGAGCTGATCCTTTGCCGCCTGTGCAATCTCCTTTGTTGTAACGGAACCGTAAGTCTTTCCTTCCTTTCCGCCCTTGATGCTTATGGCGACGGAGGAATTTTCCAGCTTTGCGGCAAGCTCTTTTGCCGCATCAAAAGCTTCTTTGGCAATTTTTTCAGCATTGGCTTTTTGCAGCTTTAAAGTATTGAGATTGGCGGTATTTGCCTCCACTCCTTTTTTCTTGGGAAGAAGAAAGTTTCTTGCATATCCCTCACTGACTTCGACGATTTCTCCTTTTTTTCCGAGTGCTTTTACATCTTCCAGTAATACTATTTTCATAATGTTAGGTCTCCTTCATTGATCATTTGCAGAATAGTGGATTTCAGCAGTTCTATGCCCTCTTCTATGCTGCAGTTTTTCAGCTGCGCCCCGGCGATGGATTTATGCCCTCCGCCTCCGAGCTTTTCCATAATAAACTGCACATTGACTTCATCGATGGAGCGGGCACTGATATATACGATATTATTATATTTGGTTAAAACCATGCTTGCCTTGATGCCTACGATATTGAGCAGCTCGTTTGCCGCCTGCGCGCAGATTAAGGTCGGGCTCTCGATATCGCCTTCGGGGCAGACGCTGATCGCAAAATGCTTCTGAAAGATCTCCGCATTATGCACCGCTTCCGCTTTTGCCCTGTAATCGACGATTTTCTCTCGGAAGAGCTTGCGGACATTGATGATATCCGCTCCGTTTCTTTTCAGATAAGCCGCCGCTTCAAAGGTCTTGACGCCGGTTTGGTTATTGAAGTTTTGCGTATCGATGACGATGCCGGCATACATAGTTTCCGCCTCCAAGGGAGAGAGCTTGATTCCGTGTTCGATATATTGGATGATTTCCGCAACCATTTCGCAGGCGCTGGAAGCGTATGGCTCTACATAGGAAAGATCGGCATTGGTGATGATTTCGCTGCTCTGTCGGTGATGGTCGAGCACCACGATGGTATTGACCATTTCGAGAAGCTCGGGAACCTCCGTGATGCTCGGTCTGTTTACATCCACGACGACGAGCATGCTGTCTTCGTCTGCGAGTATTTTGGCTTCATCGGGTGAGATAAAGATATCTTCGGGATAGTCTTCTTCTTCGAAGCGGGCTTTAATCGGCGTAATCGAGGTATTAAAATCATGCATGATAATATGAGATTCCTTATGCAGGGTTTTGGCGATGCGCCATATGCCGACGGCAGCCCCGAAGCAGTCGATATCCATGATTTTATGCCCCATCACGAGCACTCTTTCTTTGCTTTCGATGAGCTCCCGCATCGCATGCGCCTTGACTCTTGCCTTGACACGGGTGTTTCTTTCTACGGACTGGGATTTTCCGCCGAAATACCGTATCGTATCCTTTTGCTTGACCACCGCCTGATCGCCGCCTCTTCCCAATGCCATATCGATGGCGTTTCTGGCAAAGTCATGGGTTTGCGCAAAGGTTTTTCCGTCCACGCCGACGCCTATGCTCAAGGTGGCGCTCATCTTATTGCCGATATTGACGGCTTTGACTTCTTCGAGAATATCAAATTTATTATTCTGCAATTGCTCGATATACATTTGCTTAATAATAAAGATATATTTATCCTTTTCAATTTTTTTGATCACTCCGTTTAAGCCGGAAATAAACTGGTTCAGCTTTCGATCGACCAATGCCATGAGCAGAGGAATGCGCACTTCCGCCATGATCTCGATCAGTTCCTCGTAATTATCGATGTAGATGAGACCGATCGCCATACCGTGCTCTGCAAGCCTTTCCCGAAGTAAAAAATATTCCGTCCGATCATAGAGATAGAGAGCATAAAGCATATGCTCTTCGGAGCATATGTTTTTGAGAATGATCTGATATCTCTTATTTCGATAAGAAGCTTCCAGTTCCATGCTTTTTTCGGTCTTTTCTATTCTTTCTGGATAGATTTCCGGAAAGACGGAATTGATGTTTTTCCGAGCCGACCTGTCTCCTTCCGTGAGTTTGCAGAAGCTTCGGTTTTTCCATGCAAAATCCCCATGCCGGTCGATCAGCGCGTAGGGGATATCCAAATCCTCCGCAAGATGCTTTTGAATATCGGAAATTTCCATGGCAAATCCAGCCAATGCGCGGTCTATGCTCTTCTTGGAAAAAAAATAAACGCCCAAAAGCAGTGCGGAGGCAATGAATGCGATAAAGCTCATGGCGATGCCTGCCGGCTTATCAAAAAGATATATGCACAGAGCAGATAAGCTCAGAAGAATAATTACCGCAAAAGGCCATTTCAAATAAAGCTTTAATAATCTGTCTGATTTTTGATCCCCTCTCATCCTCTTCCTTTCCGGAGCAAACAGTAAATCTGGTGTTGTATTGATCTAAAATTACAGTGCATAGTATAACATATTTTTAAGAGCTTGGGTAGGCTATTGCAATTATTGCATAAGTAAGCTATAGTTAACTGACTTAGACTAAATGAGGAGGGATCATCATGAAGATTTCAAAAGATATGACGATCGGAGAATTGTTGACGGTAAACGAACATATAGCGCCGATTCTGATGAGAGCGGGCATGCATTGCCTGGGCTGCCCGGCATCTCAGGGAGAGACCCTGGAAGAGGCATGCATGGTGCACGGAATGGATGCCGATGTATTGATCTCGCAGATTAACGAGATTATCGGAGAATAATACGCAAAAAAAGTCTGCGCAAAAGGATAATGCGCAGACTTTTTTGTGCGATTAAATTCTTGCAAGCGCCTCGATGGCGCCGTCTTTAATCATTGTCTCATAATGCTCGTCATAGAAAGATTTACTCGAATAATTGGTATAAATCTTCCTGCCGTACTCGGAGAGCACATTGCAGGCATTGGCAAATCCCAGCGGATCGCAGCCCACGGAGGAAAGCACCAGAAGATATACTCCGGCATCCTTGTTTTTATAAAGATAGCTATGACCGCAGAACACTCCTCCCAGAGCATTTGCCGCATCGGAGCAAAGATCCAGAGAGTCAAAGGCAAAGACCCTGTGAAGCGGCGGAGAAAGCTTGGTTTCCTGCTCCGAAGGGGGAGGACTCGAGATATTCTCGGTACCTTCCAAAACTTCAAAATTTTCAAAATCCATATGATTCATATTTCCTTCTTCTGTAAAAGGTGAGAATTTAGCGAATCTCGTATCCACTTCTTCAGGATCATCAACCTTTGTAATAATTACTGCAACACTCTCGCCCGGAAGCGGAATCGCCTCAACCATGAGCGGGAGATCTCCCGTTTCAAAGCCAAGCTCCGAAGAGGCCTTTTGCAGCATTTCACGGAAAAGATTGCGCGTTTTTTCGCTTCCGTAAGCGAGTTCGCCGATGTTCAGATTTCTGGCGCTTAAATCGACGTCGGAGAGAGTGCAGCGTATCTGACTCTCATTGATGCGTTCAATCTTCATAAAGCCTCCTTTCGCTCATTATAAACAAAAAGTTGTTTTCATCTCTAATATAACCCAGATTATTTAAATAATCAATCATTTATAGACTAAATAAAGAAAGCCGTAAAAAGCGACCGAACATATTTTTATCATTGACGGAGCCGGAAGCGGGAGCTTATAATCAAAATATCAGAGGGAAAAAAGCGCGGTCCGTCCCATGATAAAATGAAGAGGAAAGGAGGAAGGAAATCGAAAATATTGGGGCTTTTTCCGACAGATACCGGCTCCTCGGCGTTTTGGGGCAGGGAAGGCAAAAGACGGTGTACTTGGTTTTACATAAGGAGCTTCAGGAGAAGAGAGCCATGAAAGTGCTTTCCGTCGATAAAAGCCAAACCTACGAGGAATATAAGAGGGAGGCATTGCTCCTGAAAGAGCTTCGGCATCCCGGAATCCCGATGATCTACGATTTGGAAGAAGCGAACGGAAAACTCTATATCATAGAGGAGTATAAAAAAGGAATTACATTGTACGAGAGAGTGGAAAACATCGGAACAATGTCCTTCAAAGAGCTGATAAACTTCGGCATATCTTTATGTCAGCCTATAAAATATCTGCATAATCAAAAATATCCGATCTTTCATTTGGATATTCAACCAAGAAATCTTATCATTCACAATAATACAGTCAGTTTAATAGATTTTGACCATGCGGGCAGGGAGGGCGAGAGCGGATTGCTTGCGGACGGATACGGCACGCCGGGCTATGCGGCTCCCGAGCAGTACAGGAAGAAGAGAGCGGATGCAAGAACCGATTTATATGCGATCGCCGCCGTACTTTACTATGCGGGAAATGGAGTATATCCCCGAAAAGAACCGCTGCAGCTGCCCAAAAGATGGGGAAAAGATTTTTCCGCCCTGATCGAGTCCTGCCTGAAGAGCGAAAAGGAAGGCAGACCCCAGAGTGTAGAAGCTTTCCTCTCCGTTTTGGAAGGATTGGCTTTGGAGACCGCGCCGGGAGAAGCCGACCTGAGGATTGCGAGCGTTTCTGCGGAGAAAAACTGCGGAAACACCTATATCGCGCTCGGACTCTGCGCATATCTGAGGAGGAGAGCATTTGCCGCAATCTATGAAGAAAATAATGAAAGCGGGCATATGAGCAGGCTTGCTTCTGCATTGGGGCTCGAATATGACCGCTTCGGGTATTTCAGATTTCATAAAATCCCCGTCAGACCTTCGTATCCGGATTATATAGAGCTTGAGAAGCTGAGCGCATCGATCTGCGTGGAGGATTACGGAACAAATCTTAAGAAAGCGATCGGCGAAAAGCCGGATCTGCTGCTTTTCATCTGCAAAGACAGTGTGTTTAAAAGAGAATACTATCTGCATGCGCTGCAAAAGATCGATACGAAGCAAAATTATCTGATCCTGTCGAATCTTGCGCAGGAGGAGATGAGCCTTAAGATTCCGCCCCAAATAGATCCGAAACGCTGTCTTTCCTTCCCCTATATCAAGGATATCTGGAAGGGGAGCGAGCAGGGAGACGAGATATATCAAAGGATAGCAAAGGCGGCAGGAATCAGATGGGAAGAAAAAGGATTTATAGAAAAACTGAAAAGCAGGATCCGAAAAAGCCGGTAAGGATAGGGCTTCTCAGTGCGGAAAAAGGAAGCGGGCTTACTCATATCTGCCTGCTCCTGGCAAATTATATCAGCGGGTGCAAGAAAAGAAGAGTGGCTCTGCTGGAGCAAAATCAAAGCGGAGACTTCATGCGCCTGGCGGATTTCTACGGGATAAGAAGAGATAAGTTTACGATACAGGGAGTGGATTATTATTCCGATGTATCGGGATCGCTTTACCGGGATCTCTATGCGCTGGGATATGAATATATTCTTTCCGATTACGGGAGCGATCTTAAAAACAGCGGAGAGAGCTTTTGGCAAAGCGAAGTCAAGATTTTACTGATTTCATCCAGCCCGTGGAAGGCGCAGGCGGGGAGGAGAATCCTGGACGCGAATGAAAAAAGTATATTAGAGAGCTGGTACATCCTTCAAGCCTTCGGCAGCGAGGGATACAGAAAAAAATTAGAGAGAATATACGGATTTCCGATCGGGCGCATTCCTTTTTCCGAGGATCCTTTTTCAATCAATGCAGAGCTTTATGATTTTTTCCGGAGCCTGAATCTTTAAGGGTTATATATTACAAATCCTCCGAAAATCAAAGCGCTGCAAGATGTGGCTGTTTGAGAATATCCGCCCTGATACGGCGGGTGAGCATATGGAGTTAAGAGTGGATAAGGAAAAAGATTTTCTGCGCTATCTTCGCCGGTATATGGACTGCGGAGTCAAAATATACATAGACGGAGAGGAAGCAAAAAACAAAGATTTGCTGAATATGCTGAAAGTATCTGAAAACGGTCCTCTCTATATGGGTGATTATATAGAGGATGAAAGAAAGGGAGTACTTAAGGAAATTAGATTTGATAAAATAAGAATACCGTATAAGTCTTTAACTGCAAAAAAAGAATAACTGTGATATAATTAGGAAATCTCAAACAGAAACGGAGGTTTCCTAATTTTTATGAAAAAGATAAAACCACTGCTTCTTATCATCGTATTCATGCTCTTCATCAGCGGGATTTCTTATCTTATACTGAGGTTTTCGGAAGACTTGCTGGCATCCCGGCGCAGGGTGGAGGAGGTCGAGTATTTTGATGCGAGCGGTGATAAGGTCGCGATCATTTATAACTACGGTCTGCAGGCGGAAAAAGCGCTCTACAGAGAGGGGAAGATCTATATCCCCATTGTTTGGGTGAGAGCGATACTGAATGATAAGTTTTATTGGAGCGAGGAGGAAGATCTGCTGATCTATACCACGCCTACCGATATCTTATATTCCGATCTTTCCTCCAGAGGAAGCGACGGAAAGCTTTATATCCTCAAGGAGGGGGAGAAGGCGTATCTTTCGGTTGATCTGATCAGAACCTATACGGATATTTATACGGAAGAATATATTCAGGGAGAGGTAAAGAGGATTTTTATCGGAGATCAATGGGAGGATCATATCAAGGCGGAGGCGGAAAAGGAGATCAAGCTCAGAGCCGGAGATTCGAAAAAAACCGATATCGTCAGGGAATTGCAAAAGCAGGAAGAGGTGCTGATCGCTTCGGAAGAGGAAACCGGAGAATCGATTAAGGAGGGCTGGCTCAAGGTGAAGACCGCGGACGGATTTTTCGGCTTTGTCGAGAAAAAGCATCTGAGAGAAAAAGACAAGCTGATTCGTATCAGCAGCTTTGAGCAGCCCATATACAGCAATATCCGTCTGGAGGAGCCCATCGTGCTGGGCTGGCATCAGGTCGGCACCAAGGAGAGCAATAAGGGGCTGGGAGAAATCATCAAAAACTCGCCCGGGCTCAATGTGATTTCTCCAACCTGGTTTTCTCTAAGCGATAACCGGGGGAATTATACCTCGCTGGCAAACGGGGAATATGTGAAAGAAGCTCATGCGAATGGCTTGCAGGTTTGGGTGCTGATCGATAATTTCAGCAAGGAAGTCAATTCCGAGATTCTTTTTGCCTCCACTCCTGCAAGAGCAAAGCTGATCGAAAATCTGATTGCGGATGTGAAAAAATATGATATCGACGGGATCAATCTGGATTTCGAAAGCCTTAAGGAGGAGGCGGCAAGTCATTATATTCAGTTTATCCGGGAGATTTCCACCTTTTGCAGGAGGGAGGGCATCGTCCTCTCCGTGGATCTTCCGGTTCCGGCTCCCTATAATACCTTCTACGGAAGAAAGAAACAGGCAGAGGTCGCAGATTATCTCATCGTCATGGGGTATGACGAGCATTATGCCGGCGGAGAGATGGGAAGCGTCTCCTCTTATCCTTTTGTAAAACAGGGAATCGAGGACAGCCTCAAAGAGATTCCCAAGGAGAAGCTGATCAATGCGATTCCCTTCTATACAAGGCTCTGGACGAAGACTTCTTCGGGGCTGAGTTCCAAGGCATTGGGGATCAGAGCCGCAACGGACTGGATAGAGGAAAATTCCGTCGAGCTGAGATGGGATGAAGCGCTCGGGCAGTATTACGGAGAATTTGAAGAGGCGGACGGAAAATCCCATCTCTGGATGGAGGAAGAAAAATCCCTCGGTCTTAAGGTAGATCTGATCAATAAAAACGATCTTGCGGGAGTGGCAATCTGGAAACTCGGCCTGGAAACCCCGCAGCTTTGGAAGGTAATTGAGAGGGTGCGCTAAAGCCGTACGGAAGAGCCTTTTGAAAGAGCGCCGGCGCAAAAGAAAAAGATGAATAAATGAACAAGGAGTGAAAAAACAATGGCATTAATTATTCCGAAGGGTTATGATCCCGTGCTCAATATCAGGCAGACCCAGGAGGCGATTAAATATATCAGAGATACTTTTCAAAAGGAGTTCGGCAGGGAGATGAATCTGGAGAGGGTATCGGCTCCGCTTTTTGTAAAGCGTTCGAGCGGGCTCAATGACAATCTGAGCGGGGTGGAAAGACCCGTCAGATTTGATATCGCCGCGATCGGTACGGAGGATATCGAGGTGGTGCAGTCCCTGGCAAAATGGAAAAGAATGGCGCTTCACGAATACGGTTATCTTCCCGGTGAGGGGTTGTATACGAATATGAATGCGATCAGAAGAGATGAGAGCCTCGATAATACGCATTCCTGCTATGTCGACCAATGGGATTGGGAAAAGGTCATCAGGAAGGAAGAGCGGACGATAGAAACGCTTGAATCGACGGTAAAGACGATTTTTAAAGTAATCAAGCATATGCAGCATGAGGTATGGTATAAATATCCGGAGGCGGTCAATCGGCTTCCGAAAGAGATCCATTTTATCAGCTCGGAGGAGCTGCTCAAAAGGTATCCGGATAAGACGCCGAAAGAAAGGGAGAATCTGATTGCAAAGGAATACGGAGCGGTCTTCATCGAACAGATCGGAGGAGCGCTTTCCAACGGAGAGCCGCATGACGGAAGAGCACCGGATTACGACGATTGGTCCTTAAACGGAGATATTCTGTTTTGGTTTGACTGGCTGGATTCGGCATTGGAGATTTCCAGCATGGGAATACGAGTGGATGAGGAGGCGCTTGCAAGACAGCTCGAGGAGTCGGGCTGCACCGACAGAAAAAAGCTTCCCTACCATAAGAAACTCCTGAAGGGAGAGCTTCCATATACGATAGGAGGGGGCATAGGGCAGTCGAGATTATGCATGCTCTTATTGAACAGGGCGCATGTAGGAGAGGTGCAGTCCAGCATCTGGCCGGAGGAAATGAAAAGAATCTGTGCCGAGAACAAGATGTTCTTATTATAGGATAAGGAATGGATATGAAAACGGAGATTATTTCTCTCTCTTCAAAGAAGGGGGAAGGGCTGGAGAGAGCCGCAAAAATCATCAGGGAGGGAGGGCTCGTTGCCTTTCCGACGGAGACGGTCTACGGTCTCGGAGGGGATGCGCTCAATGCGGACTCCGCAAGGCGGATCTATGAAGCCAAGGGCAGACCGAGTGATAATCCGCTGATTGTACATATTGCAGAGCTTTCGGATCTGAAGCTCTATGCGAGGGAGGTTCCAAAGCAGGCTCTGGAGCTTGCGCGGGCGTATTGGCCCGGACCGATGACTCTGGTACTGAAAAAGACGAAGCTCATCCCAGATGAGACCAGCGGCGGGCTGGATACGGTCGCAATCAGAATGCCCTCAAACAGGATCGCACTGGAGCTCATCCGCCGTTCCGAAACGGCGATTGCGGCTCCGAGCGCGAATCTTTCCGGCAGACCGAGCCCTACCTGCGCGGAGCATGTCAGAGAGGATCTGGACGGAAGGATCGATATGATCATAGACGGGGGAAGCTCAACAATAGGGCTGGAGTCCACGATTATTGATTTTTCGGAGGGCTCTCCGATCTTGCTGCGTCCGGGGGCGATCGATCAGGAAATGCTTCGCGCCGTGATCGGCGAGGTTAAAAAGGATCCCGCTCTTTCGGGCAGACCGGACGAAAAGGCGAGACCTAAGGCGCCGGGGATGAAGTACAGGCATTATGCGCCGAAGGCGGAAATTACGATTGTCAATGGTTCAAAAGAGGCGGTCATCAAAACCATAGTTTTTTTTGCGGAAAGAGATATGCTTCGGGGCAGAAGAGTGGGAATCATAGCGACGAAGGAAACGGCGGATTTTTATCCCTTCGGCATTGTCTGCGCAGTCGGAAGCAGGGAGGACGAAAAGAGCATCGCGCATAATCTCTTTTCGGTGCTCAGAGGCTTTGATGAAAAGCAAGTCGATGTGATTTATTCGGAAAGCTTTTCGCAGGAGGGATTGGGAGAAGCGGTGATGAACAGGTTGCTCAAGGCGGCGGCCTATCGAAGCATAGAGGCGAGCTGAGGAAAAAAACATCCGTTTAAGCGGCTGTTTTTTCAAGAAGAGGGCTGAGGGCGGGAGAAACGCCGCACCGGAAAGAAGGAGAAAAGATGTCGGAAAAAAGAGAGGATTATATCACCTGGGACGAGTATTTTATGGGAGTGGCAAAGCTCTCGGCGAGGAGGTCGAAAGACCCGAGCACTCAGGTCGGGGCATGCATCGTCAGCACCGATAATAAGATTTTGTCGATGGGCTATAACGGATTTCCCATAGGCTGCTCCGATGACGAGTTTCCCTGGGGAAAAGAATGTGAAAACAGCGATCCTTACCATGCAAAATATCTGTATTCCACGCATAGCGAGCTCAATGCGATTCTGAATTACAGAGGGGGAAGTCTTGAAGGGAGCAAGCTCTATGTGACGCTCTTTCCCTGCAATGAATGTGCCAAGGCGATTATTCAGTCGGGAATCAAGACCATTATCTATGCGGAGGATAAGTATGCGGATTCGGATGCGGTCAGGGCGAGCAAGCGCATGCTCAATGCGGCGGGGGTTCGATATTATGAGTACGAGCCCACGCATAGAAACATACTGATCGAGGTATGAGATGAGAGAGGGAAAAAAAGCGAAAGAAGAGAGGGTCAAAAGGATTATCCGAAAGCTCGAAGAACGGTACGGGAGCGATCTGCGCTGTTTTCTTAATTACGAGACGGATTGGCAGCTTCTTTTTGCGGTGATTCTGAGCGCGCAGTGCACGGATGAGAGGGTGAACATCGTTACCGCGACGCTCTTTCAGGAATACAGGAGCCTGGAGGATTTTGCGAATGCGAAGCTTGAGGATATGGAGGAGGCGATCAAATCCATAGGGCTCTTCCGGAGCAAGGCAAAAAACCTGATTCTTGCGGCGAGAAGGCTTTTGGAGGTTTACGGGGGGAAGGTACCCTCCGGGATAGAAGATCTGACCTCCCTTGCCGGTGTGGGAAGGAAGACGGCAAATGTAATCAGAGGAAATATTTACCATGAGCCGAGCATCGTCGTGGATACCCATGTGAAGCGGATCAGCAAAAAGCTCGGGCTGGCAAAGGAAGAGGAGCCCGAAAAGATAGAATATGAACTGATGGAGGTTTTGCCCAGAGAAAGCTGGATTGTCTGGAATATTAATATCATCACCCTGGGAAGAACGATCTGCATTGCAAGGCGGGAACGCTGTTTTGAATGTTTTTTGAGAGAGGATT
Organism: Johnsonella sp.; assembly: GCA_030529445.1. GTDB lineage: Bacteria > Bacillota > Clostridia > Lachnospirales > Lachnospiraceae > Johnsonella. The sequence continues at coordinate 25,193 of JAUMWW010000014.1, forward strand.
GCCCGAGTGCCAAAAGCGCTCCGGAATAAAGGATGAGAGAGAAGATGTTTAGGGAGGGAGCTTCCTATATTGCCTTGGATATAGAAACGACGGGAGTCAGACCGAAGCGGGACAGAATTATCGAGATTGCGGCAATCAAGGTAAGAGAGGGCAGGGAGGAGGCAAAATACCATGCTCTGATCGATCCGAAAATGAGCCTCTCGGAGGAAATTACCGGACTTACGGGCATAAGTGATGAGATGCTCAGGGGAAAGCCGGGGATAGAAGAATGCATCGCCGATTTTGTAAATTTTACGGAGGAGCTGCCCCTGCTCGGTCATAAGCTTTTATTCGACTACAGCTTTCTTAAGAGAGCCTGCGTGAACGCGGGGATTTCCTTTGAAAAGGAGGGGATAGATACGCTTAAGCTTTGCAGGGCGCTGATGCCCGAAAAAGAGAGGAAGACCTTATCCTCCGCCTGTGCGTATTTCGGAATCGAAACAAAAAAGGCTCACCGGGCGCTAAATGATGCAAGAGCCGTGATGCTGCTTTATGAAAAGCTTTTGGAGCATTATTCGGAGAAAAATGAAAGCTTGTTTAGAAAAACGCAATTAATTTTTAAGATAAAAAAGGAACAAAAAGCATCGAATCGGCAAAAAGAATACTTGCGCAAACTTTTAAACTATCATAAAATAATGGAGAATATCGAGCTGGAAAGTCTGACGAAGAATGAGGCTTCCAGGCTGAGCGATCGGCTGAGGGCGATATACGGAAAGCTGAAATAAAAGATAAATGAGAAAGAGGTTTTGAGATGTGGAATAAGAAAAGAAAAACAATATCCGTGATCATAGTGGCTGTGTTGGTCATAGCGATGGTTCTGCCGATGATAGCAGGGCTTTGGGGCTTTTTTTAAGAGATCATGAGGAAGAAAGAAATGGCGAAAATTAGAGTGAAAAAATATACGGTATTTTTGGCTGCCTTAAGTATAGGGCTTTTTGCTCATGCCGATGAAGCTCGTGCCGTGAGTCTGCCTGCGGGGCTTTCTGTCGGGGAGATCGATCTGCAGGGGCTTAGCGCAGAGGAGGCGGGGGAGAAGCTGGACAGCTACGTCGGCGCCGTCTCGGATAAGCCGATTATTATAGAGGTCAACGGAAGCAAGGCATCGACCTCCGCAAAGGAGCTGGGCTTTGAATGGGAGCAGGAGAGCCTTGCAAAGGAGGCGATCGCGGAATATACCTCGGGGAATATCGTGGAGAGGTATATCAAGCAGGTCGAATTGGAAAAGTCTCCGGTGCATATCGAACTGGAGGTGGGTACCGATCAGGAAAAATTCGATGCATTCATGGAAGAAAATTTTGTCATCGATTCGGCTACCGCCGTGGACGCTACGATCAGGAGAGAAAACGGAGCCTTCCAGATTACGGATGAAGTGGACGGCATAAAACTGAATAAGGAAAGCACGAAGCGGATGCTCGACGAGGCGCTCAGAAATGCCGATCAGGTGGAGCAGATAGAGATTGCTGCGGATACCGAGATTGACAGAGCAAAGATCAGGAGAGAGGATCTGGAAGGGATTACGGATATTCTCGGCACCTATACGACGGATTTTTCAAGCTCTTCGGGAGCGCGAGCAAATAATATCAAAGTCGGCTCCGCAAAACTCAACGGCAAGCTTCTCATGCCGGGAGAGATTCTTTCCGGATATGAAAACATGCATCCTTTTACCGTGGCAAACGGCTACCAGATCGCCCATGCCTTTGAGAACGGGCAGGTGGTCGACAGCGTCGGAGGAGGGGCATGCCAGATCGCCACGACCCTATATAATGCCTCGTTGAGAGCGGAGGTCGGGATTACCGAGAGAAAAAATCATTCCATGACGGTGGGCTATTGCCCCGCCAGCGCGGATGCGGCGATTGCCGGCACATATAAGGATATTAAGATTACCAATAATTATGAGAGCCCGATTTTTGTCGAGAGCTATACCTCCGGAGGGAAGCTTACCTTTACGATCTGGGGAAAAGACAGCAGGGCAAAGGACCGTACGGTGGAATATGTTTCGGAGATTCTTTCGAGCACGCCGGCGGGAATCACCTATAAGGACGATCCGAGTCTGCCGGCGGGAACACAGGTTAAGGAATCCTCCGGTCATAACGGAAGAAAATCCAGACTCTGGAAGGTGATTAAGATCGGCGGCGTCGAGGTGGAAAGGGTATTGGTATCGACGGATACCTATATTACCTCAAATGCGATTTACAGGAGAGGAACCGGGGTGCCTGCGGTTTTACCCTCGGAGACCTCGGAAACGGAAGCTTCCTCACAAGAGGGCGGAGGCTCCTCTGATCCTTCGGATCAGCCTTCTCAGGGCAGCCTTTCTCCTTCCCGTCCCATAGGTCCGGGAGAGACGGTGCCGGCTCCTGCGCCTGCGCCCGCACCGGAGACGAGCGTTCCTATAGGTCCCGGCGTGGAAATGCCCTAGGCAGAGGCAAAATAAAATGGGAAGATATATAAAAGACATCCTCATGCTCGGATATGCAGGAGACAGGGGAATCAGAAAAATATTAATAAACAAAAATCAAGAGCTGTTAAAGTATTTTAACAGCTCTTATATTGAAAAAATATACCGGGAAGCGCTTGCGGATGAAGATTTTCTTCATTCGGATCAGAGCTTTTCACTCCTTGAGGGGAAATCCCCGCTTTCGGAAAGTCTGGGAGGAGAGATCGAAGCGGCGGAAGCGGGGGAGGAGGGAGTCCTCGGCGCGCTCTACCGTATCGCCGAGGAGAAGCTTCTCGGAATCCGAATCGAGCTGAAAGCGATTCCCATCAGGCAGAGCACGGTGGAAATCTGCGAATATTACCGTCTCAATCCCTATTACCTGCCCAGCAGCGCAAGGATTCTGCTCAGTGAAAAAGGCGGGCTGCTTTGCGAGGAGCTCAAAGCGCTCGGTATTCATGCGGTAAGGATAGGAAGCCTTACACAGGGGAGGGATAAGATCATTACGGATAAGGAAGAGGTGGAATATATCAATCGACCGCTTCGGGGAGAAATGGATAAGGTAGGAAAATGAATATTGTATTATTGGAACCGGAAATGCCGGCAAATACGGGGAATATAGGAAGAACCTGCGTAGCGACGGGGACGAGGCTGCATTTGATCGAGCCTTTGGGATTCCGCCTGAATGAAAAGGCGATCCGTCGCTCGGGTCTGGATTATTGGGAAGAGCTTGATCTCAGAGTTTATGCGGATCTGGAGGAATTTTACGAAAAAAATCCTTTGGCGGCGGGCAGGATGTATATGGCAACGACAAAGGCGAAGAAGATATATACAGAGGTAAGCTATGCGGAAGATGATTATATTATGTTCGGCAGAGAGAGTGCGGGAATACCGGAGGAAATTTTGCGAAAGAATAAAGAAAACTGCGTACGCATCCCCATGTGGGGAAGCATACGCAGCCTTAATCTTTCAAACTCCGTCGCAATCGTTTTATATGAAGCGCTGCGCCAAAACAGCTTCAAGCAGATGAGCCTCTTTGGCGAGCTGCACAGACTGAGCTGGGAGAAGGAGGACTAAATTATCTCACCCAAGCTCCGTCGGCACCGACATAATATCCGTCGGGAGTATATCTGTTGGTATACATATCTCCGTTAGGACCGCAGTAGTACCAAAGTCTCGACTTCGGGCTCTGTACCCATCCGGTAACCATATAGCCGTCTCTGTTGAAGAAGTACCAGTTGCCGTCGATATACTGCCAATCATTGGTCGTATAGGATCTGTCCGGATTTGCATACCACCATCCGATATTATTTCTGATCCAGCTTCCGGAAGAGTTTCTGTTTCTATTCGGTCCGCCGTTATTTCCGTTATTTCCGCCCTTGCCGTATTTATGCAGGTCGGAGGATTCGACATAGAGTTCATCCGAAGTATCCCATTCGCCGTAAGTGCCGTATGCATAAGCGCGAACCTTGAAGGTATAATTTCCCGAGCTGGTAATAAAGCCGTTGAAATCATAGGAAGTATTTTCGGTTTCTACCGAGGTGATAATCGAAGAACCGCGGTAAAGCTTCACGAAATATTTTTCGGCATTGTCTGCGGGATTCCATTCCGCACGACCGCTGCCCTCATCCCAGTTAAGCTCCGAAACGCCCAGGTCTTCCTTGTTTCCTTTGAGCTTTTCCGTCTTCACCGTCAGAGTGATGGAGTTTGAGCCGCCCTTTGCCTTGATAAACGTTACATTGCCTCCGCTGAAGGTATAATAAGAGGGTTTGCTTAGCTGTGCGGTATCAAACTTAAAACCGCTTTCGGGTTTTATCGTAATGCTGAACCGCGGCGTCACTCCCGCATTCCAGCGGTCGGAATCATTGTTGACGGCGCTGCCTCGGTTATTGCTGACATAATACTCGGCTTCGTTTAGAGAATCGACGATGATATTTTTTTCGGTCGAGCCGATTTCGATATTGCTGGTATCGAAGGAAAGCGACACATTGCCGATCACCGTCTTATTGTTTGAAGCCGATGCAGGAAAATACATTGCCGATAGGGCAAGAGAAAATAAAGCAAAAGCTGTAATTTTTTTGAAAAAACCTGTTCTTTTCATAATCCAATCTCCTTTATTCTGCTGATATGTTTTTTCGTCTTTATTCACTTCGGATGAGTATCTGTCCTCTGTCGATATATAAAATTATAAGTGAAGCAGGGTAAAAAATATAGAGGCTTCTGCCTTAAAACTTCATTACAAATAAATACAGCATCTTAACAAAATAGTTAAAATGCTGTATTTCCGGTAAGGATAGTAACATATTCTTTAATTTTCGATCCAAACACCGTCGGCATTGAGCTTAAATCCATCGGGAGTAGTCGTATTCTTAAGCATGGCTCCGTCGGCGCCGCAGTAATACCAGAGATCGCGGTATTTAATCCAGCCCGTCTGCATAATCCCCTCCGCATTAAAATAATACCAGTTTTCCTTATCCAACAGCCAGTCTTCCTTTTTGATGCTTCCGTCGGTATTTTTCCACCACCAGCCGCCGTTTGCAAGCTGATTCCAGCCCGCCGCGCCCGAAGAGGGATTGATGGAGGGGGCGCTTGCCACACCCGGTCCTGCGGAAGCGAGATTTTTCTCCCCTGTATTGGAAGTATTTTTAAGTCCTTTTTTAATTGCGGAAAGATAATCGGATTCTATCACGATCGCTTCCGAACGGACGAGCATGTTTTTTCCGCCCCGGGTGGGATAAACGGTAAAATAATAGCTGCCGCTTCCCTTATCCGCAATCAGTCTGGAAAATACCATTTTTGTTCTGTTGGTGGTCTGCAGGGAGCCGATTTTGCGATTGCCTTTATAAAGCTGGACCTTATAAGAGGTCTTATCTTCCGCTTCATCCCAAAGACCGGTGACGTAATTTTCGCCCTCATCCCAATATGCCTCGCTGATCGTATAATTCTTATCGCTTTCGGCAGATGCCGAAAATGCGATGCCTCCCGTGAACAAAGCGGCAAGAGCCGCAAATATGATTTGTTTGAATTTCATCTCCTAATCCTCCGTTTATCGTTTAATAATTTGATTTATCTTTATTGCGCTTGCTTCTTTTGCGCCGGGTATCTTCTTTTTTCTTTTTGATATCCTCCGCAGCGCCGGCAGCGATAATTTTCATTGTTTTTACGGCAAAGAAGCCCTGACCCGCTCTTGATTTCATCCTGATTTTTCCTTTCACGAACCCGTGCTCAGGGCAGGATGCAAGGCAGTAGTAATTTTTTTGGTTTACACAGAACCAGCGGATTTTCTTTTTCAGCATGCGCCTGCATTTATGGCAGAGCATATCGCTTACGGTTTTATCGGCAAGAGCCTCTTCCTTTGAGGGAAAGGCTCTGGATACATATTTCGAATAGTCGGGGAAGATGAGGTAGATTTCCTCTTCCCTGCATTTCGGAATATGATAATAATCGAGAGATAAATATTCCTTTACGGATGAAAAATCGATTCTTCTGAGGATTTCCGCCGTATAAAGAACATCGTTAAGCGCATTGTGAAAGCTTCTTTCGGTCTTGATTCCGAGCATGGATACCGCCCGATCCAGAGGAGGGCGATCCCTTTCTCCCCGGCAGTAAAGAAGATAAAAAAGCTTCTGCACATCATAATAGAGCAGGGGATAGGAAAAAACGGATTCCATATGATAATAATTCATATTTTTTTGAAGCTCATTCAGATCCATCTCTCCCCAGGTGCAAAAGAAAATGCTGCTCTCATCGCTTTCGGAAGCATAGCACCAGTCGAGAAACTTCTTGCATGCTTCCGGAAAGATTTCTCCCTGCCGTTTTAAATCGTTGATATTAAAATGAGTAATTTCATATATTTTATGATGAATATTCCGGTATACAAGCGGGCTGACAATCTGATGAAAGCGATCGATCAGATTGAAATCCGCATCGAGCTTCACCGCTCCGATCTCGATGATTTCGAAGTTGAGATCTCTTACGCAGCCTTTATTGCCCTCGGGATTTTGATTCCACTCCAGATCTAAAACAATATATTTGCACATCGATTATTTTCTCTTAAACAGCCATTTCTTTTTGCGTGATTTTCTGCTTGTGTTCAGACCTATGCTGATGGAAGAGGAGCTGGAAAGATCCAGATGCTCCGTATTGAGATGGAGCGCCTCTCTTCTTTTTTTTCTCTCCCTGCGCAGCAGCTCAAGCTCATCTTCTCTCTTTTTTTGCAGGATTCTCCGGATAATGAGAAGGAGAATAAAGGCAAGAAAAGCGATAAACACCGATATGAGAATCAGGACGAAATGCTTTTTGAAAAACTGCTTCATGCTTTGGAGTCCGGCGGGTGCGCTCTCTTTTTCCTCAGAGGAGGGAGGCGCCGTCTTCATCGGCAGAGCCTGTTTTGATGCATCGACGATTGCCATATTTGCCTCGGTCGGACTCGCCTCTCCGATCTTAAGATAGGTTTTCCCGATATTGATATTTCCGTAGCCGTATTCGATTTTTGCGAGTGCAAAGCCCTGCTCTGCCGCATTCAGATCATAGCTGATGGAATAGGTGATCTCTTCCGGATCCGCATGCTTGGGCAAAGTAATAAAGCTGTTTTCATCCGCTTTAATATAGGGGAGGTCATCATGGGCTCCGAGAAGGTTGATGTTTTTGCCGGTATCCAAATCCAAAAAGCCGGTTTTTGAGATATTGATGCTTTTGAAATTACGAAAGCCGAACTCCATCATGCTTTTCGTATCCTTATAATGTGTGCGGTATGCATTGAGAACGACGGTGATCAGACGGAGCCCGTCCTTTTCCCCGAGCGTTACCAAAGTATGGCCGGCAAGCATCGTATAGCCCGTTTTTCCGCAGATTGCCCATTCATAATAATTTTCGTTGCGTTTTTTCAGCATTCCGTGATGGTTGTAAATCTCAAGTCCCTCCGGTGTTTTTTTTGTGGGAGGGAGCCGATAATAAGTCGTCGAAGCGATTTCGCGGAGCGTCGGGTTTTCAAATGCCGCTTTTGCAATCAATGCAAAATCATAGGCGCAGGTATAATGATTTTCGTCATTCAGCCCGCTGGGATTGACGAAATGAGAATTGACGCATCCCAGAGAAGCCGCTTTTGCATTCATCATTTCGGCAAATTTTTCTATGCTTCCGGCGCAGTGCTCGGCAAGAGCATTGGCGGATTCGTTGGCGGACTTCAGAAGAAGCGCATAAAGCGCGTCCCGAACCGGAACGCGATCGCCCGTCTCATAGCCGGCGCTGGAAGAATTTGCTTCAACATTATGAACCGCATTATGGGAAAAAGTAAGTTCTTCCTCCAAATTGCAGTTCTCGATAACAATCAGAGCGGTAAGGATTTTCGTAATGCTGGCGGGATAGTATTTTTCCCGGATGTTTTTGCCGTAAAGCACAACTCCCGAATCCGCATCCATCAGGATGCCGCCCTCCGCTGCGATCTCAAGATTATCGGGCCAACCCCCCTCGGCTCTTGCGACAAGCGGAACATAAGGGTTGATGCAAAAGACGAGCAATAAAATAATTGAAATAATTTTTTTCATCGGTATCTCCATAGCAATTTTTGCAATTAATGATTTTCCTTCGCTTTCCGCCCTGCGGCGGATCTCCCGATAAAGCCTGCTCCCGCAAGCGTCAAGGCAAGGAGAAGAGAAAAAACAATCGCAATAAAGATTGCGGTTTCAAAGAAAAATCCTTCGGGAACGATATTGATCAGATTATCAACTGCGGGGTCAAGCATCCAAAGATCATTATCGAAAAACATCTGATGAAAAATAATAAAATATTTTGAAAAATCAGAGGCGATCAAGGCGACAAGCAGGGAGATCAGGAGGAAAAAAAGCCCCGCTCCGATTGCCAGTGCCTTGGGAAGAACGCTTAAGGGTCTGCCTCCGAAAATCCGGATCAGAGCCGCCGATAAAAGAGCGAAGAGCAGGAGGAGTCTGCGCAGCAGCACAACCCTCAAAAACAGAGCTCTTACATCTTCCATATGGGCAATTTCCCTTTCGTTGAAGAAGAAAGCGTCTTTTTCTCCTCGTATGTTTGCCGATATATCCGAGAGGCTCTCTCTTTCGCCCTTCAAATAAGCCATCATCTGATCTTTTACTTCTAAAAGCTCGTCCATATCCATACCGACTCTTTGCGCGGAGGAATGTTTCGTAAATTCATATCGGTAATAGCCCGGTATCCTGTAAGCGACGATATCGACCGCAGTAATCAATAAGATGATCATGAGAGAAAATGCAAACAGGATGCCGAATAAATAATGTATCGTTTTCATGCTTTACTCGGTGCTCAGATACTCGCTGGCAACATAGGCCTGTGCGCCGTTATAGTTGATCACCGTCCATTTATCATCGTATTTTTTAATAAAGACGATTGTCGTTCCGGCGGGAAGCACATTCAGAACATCCGCATCCGTACTCGGCGCATTGCGCACGCGCAGGGAAGAGGTCGTCTTATATACGAGCTCTTCGGCAGCGGAGCTGCTTTCGGCTTCCGTCGTCTCGGGCGGTCTCGTCGTGGTCTCTTCAATCGTAGCCGTGGTTTCGGTAGCCGCGGTTTGGGTGTTTGTTTCCGCCGTCTTTTCCTTTTTGGAAATAAAGCAGGACTTAACGATCACGATGACGAAGATGATCAAAAGCACAGGAATAATGAATTTCAGCAAGTCAGGAAGATAGATATTGTTGCGCTGCCTGCTGCTTCTTGCCGGGCTTCTCTGCATCCTGTCGGATGATCGGGGCGAGCGGGGCGCGGCTGCTCTTTGCCTGGACTCCTTGCTCTCATGTGTCGTGCTTCGTCCGGCAGGGCGCACTCTTTTACGCGGTGAATAATCATTGGCGAAAGTATAGACCTCTTGGCTTAGGAGGTGATATGCGGTGCTTGCATTATATGCATTATTATCATTTTCGTGCGCAGCCTTATTGCCGATGATCCGGATTTTATGATAATGCTCGCAGGTTGCCTTCGAAACGGCATGCGCTTTATAAAGATCATCTATCGTATCGGCGAGATCCGAAGGCGGAAGATTGTATTTTTCCGATAATTGTTTCACCATGCTTTCCAATGTTTGACGGGCTTTAAGCATAGCAAGATTATATTGTTTCTGCCCGATTAAACGTTCCGTTTCTCGAACTCCGTCCTGAATATATGTCCAAGAATTCGTAGCGTCAGAGTTTGACATAAGCTTTCCTCCCCGTTTTTATAGTGATGGAAAATCGGCAGAGCCCGCTCGAAGATCTGCCTGATTTTGCATATTATTATTGATTATACTAGAAAAACAATATTTTTGCACGTTTTTTTATATATTGATATAAATGTTATGGAATGTTAAGATATTTATAAAATTTTGGTTCTTTCTGCCCTGCTTTGCGCAGAGATGCCGAAAGAAAACCGCTTGGAAGGAAGTTTGCAAATAAAGATGAGACTTAGACATATCAAAGGCTGCGAGCAGTTTATTGCGGATTCCCGCTTTTGTTTTTCCGGGGAGGAAGTTCTGCTCAAGAGGGGAAGATGGAAAGAAGTTTACGGCAATTCTCAGCCTCTTCATATAGAGATCGGCATGGGAAAGGGGCAGTTTATCAGAAGCGCCGCGGAAAAGCATAAGGAGATCAATTTTCTCGGAATAGAAAAATATCAGACCGTATTGATGAAAGCGCTGCAAAGAAGAGAGAGGCGGGAAGAGGAGATCGGGGCATACGCCAATCTGTATTTTGCCTGCTTTGATGCCAAAGAGCTCTGTGCGGTATTTGAGGAGGGGGAGGTGGATAAGATTTATCTGAATTTCTCCGATCCCTGGCCAAAGGAGAGGCATGCTTCCAGACGGCTGACTTCGCCCGGCTTTTTGGGGCTTTATGCAAAAATACTTAAAGAAGGCGGAAGCCTCGAGTTTAAGACGGATAATGCGGATCTTTTTTCCTACTCGCTTGCCTCCGTTTCGGAATCCGGATGGGAGATTGTTTTCAAGAGCTTTGATCTCCACCGCGAAGAGAAGGCGAAGGAAAATATTATGAGCGAATATGAAGAGAAATTCTCGCAGAGAGGGCAAAAAATTCATAAGCTGGAGGCGCTGTACCGGGGAGGGGAAAGATAAGCCGGGGCGGCAAAGAATCTGCCGCGAAGAAGAGAGGATAAGAGGGAGCAGATTCCTTCCGGAATATTTTAGGATATATTGTAGGGAAATATAGTTTTTTTTTGAGAAACATGCTATATTTTATACATAAAAATAATCCGGGGGAAAGATCGCTTTAGAATAAATGCAGAGAAATTCTGCCGGAAGACAAAAGGAGAGATGCTTATGAATATGAAGGCAAGAGGTGAGAGGCTGCGCAGTCTCATGGAGGAAAAAAAGATAGATGCATATATTATTCCGACCGCCGACTTTCACCAGAGCGAGTATGTGGGAGAACATTTTAAGGCGAGAAAATTTATGACCGGATTTTCCGGTTCTGCGGGTACGGCGCTCTTTACCAAGGAGGGAGCTTTTCTTTGGACGGACGGACGTTATTTTATACAGGCTGCGGCACAGCTTAAAGAGAGCGGCGTGGAGCTGATGAAGATGGGAGAGCCCGGAGTCCCGACACTGACGGAATATCTGAGAAAAAATCTCCGAGAGGGCGGCGTCATCGGCTTTGACGGTCGCGTGGCGGCGATGGCAGAGGGCAAGGAATATGAGGAGATCGCAAAAGAAAAAGGCGGAAAGGTGGTTTATGAATATGATCTGGTAGACCGGATCTGGGAAGAGAGACCCTCCTTATCCAAAGAGCCGGCTTTTGTCCTTGATCTTAAATATGCAGGAGAGGATACCGCAAGCAAGCTGGCAAGAATCAGAGCCGTAATGGAAGAAAACCGTGCAAACAGCCATATTCTGACCACCCTGGATGATATTTGCTGGATTCTCAATATCAGAGGAAACGATGTGGAATTTTTCCCTCTCGTGCTTTCCTATGCCTTGATTACGATGGAGGGAATGGAGCTCTATATCGACGAGAGCAAGCTTGACGATGAGATGAGAAAGAGCTTTGCCGCTCAAAATATCAGAATTCATCCCTATAATAATATTTATGAAGATGTTAAAAAGCTCGCTTCGGGCAGCAGGGTGATGATTGATCCGGGCAAGCTTAATTACGCGATATACAGCAATATTCCCGATTCCGTGCATAAGGTGGAGAGGGCAAATCCCGAAATTCTTTTTAAGGCGATTAAGAATGAGACCGAGATAGCGAATATGCGCAAGGCACAGATCAAGGACTGCGTGGCGCATATCCGCTTCATGAAATGGCTGAAGGAAAATATCGGAAAGATTAAGATTACGGAGCTGAGCGCCTCCGAGAAGCTCGACGATCTGCGGAAAGAGATGGGCAATTTCATCCGTCCGAGCTTTGAGCCCATCGTATCTTTCGGAGAGCATGGAGCCATCGTTCATTATACCTCATCCGAGGAAACCGATGTGGAGCTTAAGGAGGGAAGCCTCTTTTTAACCGATACGGGAGCGGGATTTTATGAAGGAACCACAGATATTACGAGAACCTATGCGCTCGGAGAGATTCCGCAGATCATGAAGGAGCATTTTACTCTCGTTGCGATGAGCAATCTCAGGCTTGCGGACGTGAAGTTTAAGAAGGGCTGCAACGGAACGAATCTTGATTATGTGTCGAGGTCTGCGCTCTGGGAGAGAGGATTGGATTATAATCACGGAACCGGGCATGGAGTGGGCTATCTGCTGAATATACATGAGGGTCCCGCGGGAATACGCTGGCAGCTGAGAGCGGACGCTTTCCCCTTTGAGCCCGGCATGATCGTTACCGACGAGCCCGGAATCTATATAGAAGGCTCTCACGGCGTGAGGTTGGAAAACGAGCTTCTGATTTATCTGTATAAGGATACCGAATACGGTCAGTTCCTTGCATTCGAGCCGATTACCTATATTCCGATGGATTTGGATGCGATCTGCCCCGAGATCATGAAGGATGAGGACAGGAAGCTTTTGAATACCTACCATAAGCTGGTTTATGAGAAGATGGCGGAACATCTGAACGAAGAAGAGAGAGAATGGCTGAAGAAATACACAAGAGAAATCTGATGATGAGATAAAAGAAAAAGATCTCCGGAAAACGCCTATCCCCTAAAAAGGGGAAAGCTTTTCCGGAGATTTTTTATACAAGCTCAGCTTAAAGAAAGGATTATACCTCGAGTCTTTTTTCGAAATTGCCGAAAAGCGCTTTCGGAGAGGTAACGATGACAAAGGCATGCTTATCATATTCCGCGATCATTCTGCGGAGAGAGGGAAGCTCGTACTGGTTGATGGCGGTGATGCTGATGCAGGTGCCGCTATGCGTGTACTCTCCCCAGCCCTGCCAGCTGGTAACGCCTCTTTTAAGAGTATGGATGATGGCATTTCGAAGCTCCGCGTTCTTTGAAATAATAAATACGACAAGGCTGATATTCTGCGCATGCACCCGGTCTACGACGATGCTGGAAAAGAGGGAGTAAATCATCGAGTAAGCGGCGATATTGATATCGCTTAAAACAGCCGCCGTGAAATAGATAAAAATATTGATTCCTATGCTGATTTTTCCTACGCTGAAGCCGGGAAGGCGTTTGGCGCAGTACATTCCGATGATGTCCGTGCCCCCTCCGGATCCGCCCGCGCGAAGCGTCGTTCCGACACCGAAGCCGGATAAGCTTCCTCCCACGACCACATTGAGTATGCTTTCCGAAAAGATCGGCGCTTTCGGAGAGGGGATGAGAGAGAGGATATAGGACTGAATACAAATCAGGATCACGGTCCGGATAAAAAATTTCTTTCCGATATGCTTATGGGAAAGGAGAATCAGAGGAAGATTAATCATCCAGAAAATAATACCGGTAAGATCGAAATCACCGGGCAGGCTGATCTTTAAAACGTGCAGGAGAGCGATTTTGATCAACTGGGAAAGTCCGGTAAAGCCTCCGCTGTAGAGCCCTGCCGGAACGATAAAGAGTCGATATGCCAAAGCAAAGCAGATAACGCCGAAGATTGCCTCTGCCATATTGACGGATTCTTTTAATAAAATACGCTTGCTCATTCGCTCCACCATCTTGCCTTTCCGATACGAAATACAGTTTTTGTATGCGCGATCCGATTCGGGCAATATAAAACAATGCCAAAATAATTGCTATGGCATTGCCTTAAGTCGGAACCGGCTTCCGCATATCATGATATACACTCTCATTTATCATATTTTAATTGCCTTGTCAATTAAGTTATTTTAATAACGCCGATTAAGAGAAAAAGAAGGCGCATATCAATAAATCCTCTGCCAATTGCTCGAAAAATCCCGTAAAATAAAGGATGAAAAGCTTTCCGGGGAAGGGAAATCACGCCTCCTCATCCCATGAAAGACCGATGCCCAGGGAGAGGGCGCGTTGATAGATCATCCGGGCGGTGAGCAGATCCTGGATCGCGATGCCGACCGATTTGAAAACGATGATTTCTTCCTCATTTTCTCTGCCAGTTTTTTGACCGAGAATGACCTCGCCGATCTCACCCGTAAAGTCTTTTTCGCCGATCAGCCCTTTTTCCAGAGGAATCAGAATATCTCCGGATTCCGAGAGCACGGCATCTTTGGAGTCGAAAAAGATTTTTGAGGCAAGCAGGAGGGCTTTTTCGTCAAGCTCCTGCATAAGAGGGCGATAGGAGCCGATACAGCTTATCGTCGCACCTTTTTTCAGATCTTTTGCATCAAAAACCGGGGTATTCGAGGAGGTTGCGGTAATGATCAGATCGGCATCTTCAATCGCCTCTCCCGGAGAGGAAACCGCATAAAAAGGAACCTTATAGGAGGAAAGCTCTTTTTGGGCAGCTTTGCAAAAACCGACCCTCGCCTCTTCGTTCCAGCTGTAGATATTGACCTTTTCAAGCTTTCTTGCACAGAGCATTGCTTCAAGCTGTGCCATAGCCTGGCTGCCGGTGCCGATTAAAGCGCCGGTCTTTGCCTCCTTTTTTCCGAGCAGGGAAAAGGCTGCGCCGGAGGAGGCTCCGGTACGAAGCTGGGTAACATAAGTTCCGTTCATTGCGGCAAGGATGATGCCGGTTTTTCCGTCGATCAGAAGAATCTGTGCCGGAACGGTGGGAAGATTGGAAGCCGCGTTTTCGGGAAAAACGTTGACGACCTTAAGCCCCGCCATATCGATTGCCTCCGAATAGGCAGGCATGAATAAGAAGCAGCCCTCCCTCTTGGGCGCGGGGATCTGTGTGCGGAGGGGGATTACGCAGTTTTTCCGGGAGGCGAGCAGATATGCCTCCTTGACGGCTGAGATTGCCTCCGGCATGGAAATAAGCTTTTTGATATCGGTTTTTGAAAGCAGCAACATATTTCTAAATCCTTTCTGTTATCGGTTTATGGGGAGAGGCTTTTCTCCCGCGGAATGAAAAAATAAAAAAAGTTAATAAAGCTGTTGACATTTATGATATTATGTTATATCATATTCCTCGTGCTATTATTAAGAAATCATTAAGCAAGCATCTTTAGCTCAGTTGGTAGAGCAGTAGACTCTTAATCTATTTGTCCAGGGTTCGAGTCCCTGAAGATGCATCGAAAGTCTTTTTTAACGGACTGCGAGCCGTTGGGAGGGGCTTTTTTTTTCGCCTTTTTGCAGGAGGCGCAAAAAATTAAAAAACAGAGAAAAATGGCTTGGCAAAATTAAGCGCCAAGCCGAAAAACTTAATCGTAAATGCCGTCTCCGTCGGCATCCAGCTCCACATCGGAGCCCATCATGAGTTCCCTGTTGACCACTCTTTTTGCATCTCTTTGAATTTCCACATGCTTGGAAAGCAGCTCTTTGACAAGCTTCGGTTTCTTGATATTGAAAAGCGAGAAATTGGGAAGAGACCTGTCGGCGGAACTGATATCTATGGTACCGATGCCGAAAAGTTTCTGAAAGAAGCTTCTTCTCAGCTGAACATCCAAAATGCGGTAAAGCCGGACTTCATTTTCAACGGTATTCAATAGACCGGTTTCGATAAAGAGTCTTTCCTCGGTCAGGGAATATTTGGTAAAACTCAGAGGAAGACCGAAAATCGTTCTTTTTCGATCGCGCCAAATAATATCCATCCTCACCTCATCCATAAACTTACCTCCATAAGATTGTTTTAATCAGATCAGAGCCCTCGGGGCTTCTTTGTTCTATTATACATGCTTTGTTTCGATTTGACCATATATCGGGGATAAAGCGTCAAAAAGATTCCATAATCGAGCGTATTTTTAAGAACATTATAATAAATCAATAATAAATCAGATTCTTGTAAAATCGCGAATCTTAGTATATATTATAATAATAAAGCCGATAAGGCGCTATAAGGAGGAGAATTAACATGAGATACGAGATAAAAGGAGGAAATTTCCCTGTAGCGATCTGTGAATGCGAGGCGGGGGAAAGGCTTTTGTGTGAATCCGGAGCAATGAGCTGGATGTCTCCGAATATGAAGATGAATACGACAACGAACGGAGGGATCGGAAAGGCTTTCGGCAGGATGTTTTCAGGAGAATCCATGTTTTTAAACACCTATGAGGCGGAAGGCGGTCCGGGCATGATCGCATTTGCATCGAAATTCCCGGGAGAGATCAGAGCGATTCAGATAGCGCCCGGCACGGAAGTAATTGCACAAAAGAGAGCTTTTCTTGCAAGCCAGGCTACGGTGCAGACCTCCGTATTTTTCCAGAAAAAGATTGCCAGCGCATTTTTCGGCGGAGAAGGCTTTATCATGCAGAGATTTTCCGGAAACGGAATCGTATTTATAGAGGTGGACGGAAGCGCGATCGAGTATTCTTTGCAGGCTGGGCAGTCCATTGTCGTGGATACGGGATATGTGGCGATGATGGATGCAAGCTGTTCGATAGATATCAGGACGGTTCCCGGCATTAAGAATATGTTCCTCGGAGGAGAGGGAATTTTCAATACGGTGATCACCGGTCCGGGCAAGGTACTGGTACAGACGATGCCGATCAGCAATATTGCCGCGGCGATTCTCCCCTATACGATGAAAACAAAATAATTCAGAACGCTTAATAATATCCAAACAACGCTTCCTGAGCTTCGATGCGGGAAGCGTTGTTCTAATATTGATTTTTTCGATTGATTATTCATGTTAAACTCCGAGAATACATTAAACTATATAATTTGCAGAATGCAGAGGGAAAGCGCTGAGAGATGAACTTATTTGATTATATGAGAGAAGAGAAGCTGAAAAACACCGCGCCGCTTTCCGTACGCATCAGACCCCGAACCTTAGAAGAAATCGTCGGTCAGAAACATATCCTTGGAAAGGATAAGCTTCTTTATCGAGCGATAAAGGCGGATAAGCTTTCTTCCCTGATTTTTTACGGCCCTCCAGGAACGGGAAAGACAACGATAGCACAGGTTATCGCAAATACGACCGGCAATATTTTTCAGCAGCTCAATGCCACCACGGCGGGGAAGAAGGATATGGAGGATCTGATCGCTCAGGCGAAGGAAAGCCTCGGAAAATACGGAAAAAAAACGATTTTATTTATCGATGAGATCCATCGCTTTAACAAGTCACAGCAGGATTATCTGCTTCCCTTTGTCGAAGATTCTACGGTTACTCTGATCGGTGCGACAACACAGAACCCCTATTTTGAAGTGAATCCGGCGCTGATTTCAAGATCGGTGATCTTTGAGCTGAAGCCGCTGGAAAAAGAAGATATCCTTCTTTTATTGGAGAGGGCTTTAAAAGACGAGACGAGAGGAATGGGAGCCTATCACGCGGAGGCGAAGAAAGAGGCGCTGGATTTCCTTGCGGAAGCGGCGGGAGGAGATGCGAGGGCGGCGCTTAACGGGCTTGAACTTGCGGTGCTTACCACGCCTATGGACAGGGAAGGAAGGATATTTCTCGATACGGACATCGTTTCCGAATGCATTCAGAAAAAAAAGATCTCTTATGATAAGTCGGGAGATAATCATTATGATACGGTTTCCGCATTGATTAAGAGCATGAGGGGATCGGATCCGGATGCTGCGGTGTATTACCTTGCCCGCATGCTGTATGCAGGGGAGGATATCAAGTTTATCGCAAGAAGGATCATGATCTGCGCCTCCGAGGATGTGGGAAATGCGGATCCTCAGGCATTGCAGGTGGCGGTTTCCGCGGCGATGGCGGCAGAGAGGGTTGGGCTTCCCGAGGCGAAGATCATTCTGTCTCAGGCGGTGCTTTATCTTGCCTGCGCACCGAAGAGCAATTCCGCAGTCAAGGCGATCTGCGAGGCGGAAAAGGCGGTGGAAAGAAGTCTGGCTTCTCCGATTCCCGCGCATTTGCAGGATAAGCATTATCAAGGAGCGAAGAGTCTCGGAAGGGGAGAGGGATATCTCTATCCGCATGATTTTTCGAAGCATTATGTCAGCCAGCAATACCTCCCCGAGGGAGTGGAAAGAGGCTCTTTATATCAGCCCTCCGGTATGGGATATGAAAAGAAGATCATTGAATTTATGGAATACTTAAAAAAGGAAGAAGAGCAATGAGAGAGAAATTAATGACCTTATCATTAGTACAGCTGAAAGAAATTGCCAAGCAGGAAAATTTAAAAGGGGCGAGCACACTGAAAAAGTCCGAGCTGATCGATCTTTTATGCGAGCATTCAAAAAAATTGGAGGAGAGCGGGCAGGGCGAGCAAAAGCAGGCTCCGGCAAAGCCCTCTCCTTCCTCCCATGAAAAGAGGAGCCATCAGGGAGAGGGCGCTGACAGGGCGTTTATTGAGATGAAGGAGCTTGATTCGGGGATCAGTGCGGAAGGGATTCTCGAGGTCATGCCGGACGGTTTCGGCTTTATTCGCTGCGAGAATTTCCTGCCGGGCGAAAACGATGTCTATGTGGCACCCTCCCAAATCAAGAGATTTCGCCTTAAAACCGGAGATATCATCAGAGGCTCAAGGAGAATAAAATCTCCGGCGGAGAAGTTTGCCGCCCTCCTCTATATTACGCTGGTAAACGGATACTCCGTGGACAGGCTGGAGGAAAGACCGAATTTCGAGGATTTGACCCCGATTTTTCCGAATGAACGGATCAGGCTCGAGATCGCCGGGGCGGAAGCGCATACGGATAAATCTTATACGGCGATGCGGGTGATGGACCTGCTTTCCCCTATCGGAAAGGGGCAGAGAGGAATGATCGTTTCCCCTCCGAAGGCGGGAAAGACGACCTTGCTCAAGCAGGCGGCAAAGGCGGTATTGAAAAACAACCCGGATATGTATATGATCATCCTGCTGATTGATGAGAGACCGGAGGAAGTAACCGATATTAAGGAGGCGATTATCGGTCCTCAGGTAGAGGTGATTTATTCGACCTTTGACGAGCTGCCCGAAAGGCATAAGAGGGTTTCGGAAATGGTGATAGAGCGTGCGAAGCGCCTAGTGGAGCACGGAAAGGATGTGATGATTCTTCTGGACTCGATCACGAGGCTTGCCAGAGCCTATAATCTGACGGTGATGCCGAGCGGAAGAACGCTCTCGGGAGGACTCGATCCGGCGGCGCTGCATATGCCGAAGCGATTTTTCGGAGCGGCGAGAAATATGAGGGAGGGCGGAAGCCTGACGATACTTGCGACCGCGCTCGTAGATACCGGAAGCAGGATGGATGATGTCGTATATGAGGAATTCAAGGGAACGGGAAATATGGAGCTTGTACTGGACAGAAAGCTCTCGGAGAAGAGGATATTTCCGGCGATGGATATCTTAAAAAGCGGCACGAGAAGAGACGATCTCCTGCTTACGCAGCCGGAACAGGAGGCGGTGGAAATCATTCGGAAGGCGACAAGCTCTCTAAAGCCTGAGGAAACGGTTGAAAAAATCATGGATCTCTTTTCGAGAACCCGGAATAATGCGGAATTCGTAGAAAGGATCATTCGGGATAAATTATTATAATGGTATTAAATAATTCCCGATATACTTTTTTTTGCCCTCCATTTATGCTAGAATAGGTAAGGTTCGGAAGTCTTGTCCGGACTGCGGGGGAATATAATGCTAAGGAGTAAAGACGATGTCAAGATTTAAGAAAAAGAGCTCGGCTCGGCAGCTGAAAAATACGAACCGCTTTGAGAGGAAGGCAGAGAAAATATCGGAATTCTGGTTGATTTCGATTTTATTTGTGCTTCCGCTTATTTTTACAAATTTTTACTTTAATATACTGCCCACAAAGTATATTACGGTTTGCATCGCCTCTTTGGTATTGATTTTATACTATGCCTATATACGGCTTTCGGAAGGAGGAGAAGCGGGCTTTTCTTTTGCAGGGATTCGGGAATGGCTCGCTGCGATGAATCGGATCGATCTTTGTGTGCTTATTTTTATTGCTGTCTGCATTCTTTCGACGCTTACGGCATTTCCTTACGGATATCAGGCTTTTTTCGGAAACGAAGGAAGGCATAACGGGCTTTTGCTCATGCTTTTTTATGGGGCTTCGTATTTTATCGTGAGAAAACATGCGCTCTTCAGAAAGAGGATCGTCATGCTTTTTCTGGCTGCGGGGCTTTTTATCTGTCTCTTCGGAATCAGCGATTATTTTGATCTCGATTTATTGCATTTCAAGAAAAATATGTTTTCCGATCAGAGAAGCATCTATATCTCCACGATAGGAAATATCAATACCTATACCGCCTTTGTAGGCTTTGTCATCACTCTTTCTGGCACACTTTTCATGACGAAGAAAGCGGCTTTGGGAAGCAGGGAAAGCGGCAAAGCCTTTGGGGAGCTGATTTTCTTATATTTATGTATGACAGTGGGCTTTATGGCGCTTGCAATGGGAAATTCGGATAACGGATATCTGACGCTTGCGGCATTCTTCGGCTTTCTGCCTCTTGCGGTATGGAAGAAAAGAAGGGGCTTTCGGAGATATTTGATTGCGCTCGCAAGCTATTTTACCGTGATCGTGCTGGTCGGCATGATCAATGATCTTTATTCGGATCGCGTGCTCGGCATAAGCGGAATTTATGAATACATCAGCAATTTTCGGGGAATGCCGCATATCGCCTTGCTGTTTTGGGCATTGGCTGCCGGATTTTACGGCTATGATTTCAAGAGGATCAAGGAAGGCGACGAGGGAGAGATGGGGATTTTACCCAGAGCGCTTTGGCTCATCCTCATCCTTATCCTTGCAGGGATCGTATTTTATCTGATTTATGCGGCAAATACGGATCCTGATGTGAGACTCAGGAAATGGGGAGGCTTGACCAACTACCTTGTCTTTAATGATAAGTGGGGAACCTACAGAGGATATATCTGGAAAGCGACAATAGAGGATTATCTTAAACTCCCGCTCATTCATAAGATTTTCGGTACGGGTCCCGATACCTTCGGGATTTATATGGTAAGCAAGAATATTGAAAGATATATGGACAGCGTAAGCAGAACGGGAAAATATTTCGATAATGCGCATAACGAATACCTGCATCTTCTCTTCACCCTCGGACCGATTGCCCTGCTCTCCTATATCGGAGCGATCGCGGGCAGCGTGTTTACCGGAATCAGAGCATGGATGAAGGGAGCGGAGGAAGAAGAGGGAAGATATCTTCTTGCTTTTGCATTTTTGCTGCTTGCACATAGCGTTCAGGCAACGGTAAATCTTTATCTTCCGATTACCGCGCCGATCGCATGGGCATTTATGATCCTGATCGTAAACATGGGGGAAAAAATCCCGATACAGGAGGAAAAGAAAAAGCAGGAGGATAAAAAATAAAATCTTGATGATGAAAATGAAAGTTTAGGGCTGTTTCGGGGTTTAAACTATAAAGAACGGAGTCATAAAAAGAAATGAATAATAGCAGGGAGAAATACAAAAGACTGGTTAAATTCGGTTCTGCTGCGGTGATATTATGCATCGAGATTTTTCTCTACTGGTTGATATGGACGAGACATTATAATCTGATATTAGAAGAACCCTTTTGGAGGAGGGGAAACTGGCTGATTACCGCCTTATACGGAATTCTTCTCCTCTTTTTTCTGAGTACATACGGAGGGCTGAAAATAGGATATCTGAGGAGGTGGAACCTGATTTATTCACAGATTCTCTCGATATTGCTGGTCAATACGATTTCCTATCTGCAGCTTGCGCTGATCGATAAGAGTTTCCATAATCCGATGATGTTTTTTCTCTTGACGCTGGGAGAGTTGCTCGTGATCGTGGCATGGGTGTATTTATTTCAATGGATTTATTCCCGGCTCTTTCCTCCGAGAAAGCTTCTCGTCATCTATGGAGAGAAACCGGTTTTTCATATTATGCAGAAGATTAATTCCAGGGACGATAAGTACATCATTGCGGGTGCGATTCATGTGGAAAAGGGAATTTCCAATATTATGGAGGCTCTCAAGCAGTATGAGGGAGCGATCATAGGGGATATTTCCTCCCATGACAGGAATCAGATTTTGAAAAAATGCTATGAAAAATCCATCAGAACCTATACTGCGCCTAAGATCAGCGATTTGCTGATCCGAAGCTCGGACGAGCTGAATCTTTTCGATACGCCTCTGCTCCTGTCCAGAAATATAGGACCGCAGTTGGACCAGCTGATTGTAAAACGAAGCATGGATCTTTTCTTCGGTACGATTATGCTGATCCTTGGCTCTCCTGTTTTTTTAATCTTGGCATTGCTGATTAAGCTCGAGGACGGGGGGAGCGTGTTTTACCGCCAGAAGAGGCTGACACTGGACGGAAAAATTTTTGATATCCTGAAATTCAGAACAATGAGAGAGGATGCGGAAAAAGACGGAGTGGCGAGGCTTTCTCAGAAAGCGGACCATAGGATTACGAGAGTCGGGCGTCTGCTCAGAGCAACCCGCTTTGACGAGCTTCCCCAGCTGATCAATATCCTCAGGGGAGAGATGAGCCTTGTGGGTCCCAGACCCGAGAGACCGGAGATTGCCGCGGAGTATGAGAAGGAAATACCGGAATTTTGCTTCAGGCTGAAGATGAAGGCGGGTCTTACGGGATATGCGCAGGTATACGGAAAATACAATACGACGCCTTATGATAAATTAAAACTCGATCTGACCTATATCAGAAATTATACGGTTTGGCTCGACTTCAAGCTGCTTTTGATGACGCCGAAGATTCTTTTTATTAAGGAATCGAGCGAGGGGATTGAAGAAGGGCTTACCGCCGCAATCAAGAATAAGAAGGATCTGAAAGAGGAAGTATACGGAAAAATGCAGATATTCGAATAGGAGGGAGCTTTGGATGAAGTATGATTTTTTAATCGTGGGCTCGGGGCTTTACGGAGCGGTCTTTGCCGAAATGGCAAAGCAGAGGGGAAAGAGTGTTCTTATCATAGAGCGGCGCTCCCATCTCGGCGGAAATATATACACCAAGAAAGAGGCGGGCATCAATATTCATCAATACGGGGCGCATATCTTCCATACATCAAATAAAAAGGTTTGGGAATATGTCAATCGCTTTGCTGAATTTAATCAATATATCAACGCTCCGATTGCGGTTTACAAAGACGAGCTTTATAATCTGCCCTTTAATATGAATACCTTCAGCAAGATGTGGAATATCAAAACCCCTCAGGAGGCAAAGGCGATCATTCAAGGGCAGATCAAGGAACTGGGCATCTTTGAGGCGAGAAATCTTGAGGAGCAGGCTCTTTCTCTTGTCGGAAAAGATGTATATGAGAAGCTGATCAAGGGCTATACCAAAAAGCAATGGGGCAGAGACTGCAAGGAGCTGCCCGCTTTCATCATCAAAAGGCTCCCTCTTCGTTTTACCTATGATAATAATTATTTTAACGACAGATATCAGGGAATACCGATCGGCGGATATACGGGCATGATCGAGAGGATGCTTGAGGGAATAGAGATCAGACTGAATACGGATTACAGGGAATTTATCGCAAATCATCCGGGCATTGCCCCAAAAACGGTATATACCGGAATGATCGATGAGTTTTATGATTTTAAGCTCGGGGTGTTGGAATACCGGAGCCTGCGCTTTGAAAGCGAGGAGCTGCCGATCGATAATTTCCAGGGCAATGCGGTGGTCAATTATACGGAGGAGGAGGTTCCCTATACGAGGATTATCGAGCATAAGCATTTTGAATTTGCGGATACTCCGACTACGGTGATATCGAAAGAATATTCCTGCGAATGGAGCAGGGGCATAGAGCCGTATTACCCGATCAATAATGAGAAAAACAATGCTCTTTTTGAAGAGTACAGGAAGCTGGCAAAAAAAGAAGAGAATATTATCTTCGGAGGGCGCCTGGGAGAATATCGGTATTACGATATGGACAAAGTGATAGAGGCGGCGATGGAAAAAGCCGAAAAATATATAATTTAATGAAGAAGGAGAGACTCATGAAAGGCATTATACTTGCAGGAGGAAGCGGAACAAGGCTCTATCCTCTGACAAAGGTCACCTCGAAGCAGCTGCTTCCGATTTTTGATAAGCCGATGATATATTATCCCTTATCCGTTTTGATGAGCGCGGGAATCAGAGACATTCTGATTATCTCCACGCCGGAGGATACACCGAGGTTTAAGGAGCTTTTGGGAAACGGAAGCCAGTTCGGAATAGAGCTGAGCTATGAGGTACAGCCCAGCCCGGACGGTCTTGCGCAGGCATTTATCATCGGAGATCGCTTTATCGGAGATGATAAGGTGGCAATGATACTGGGAGATAATATTTTTCATGGGCAGGGCTTGAAAAAACGTCTCAGAGAAGCTGCGGAAAAAGAGAAGGGGGCTACGGTATTCGGCTATTATGTGGAGGATCCGGAGCGCTTCGGCATCGTGGAGTTTAATGAAGAGGGAAAGGCGATTTCGATAGAGGAAAAACCGAAGGAGCCGAAGAGCAATTACTGCGTAACCGGACTGTATTTCTATGACAATAAGGTCGTTGAATATGCGAAATCTCTTAAGCCCTCTCTGCGCGGGGAACTGGAGATCACCGATCTCAACAGGATCTATTTGCAGGAGGGAGAGCTTGAAGTCAAGCTCCTGGGTCAGGGCTTTACCTGGCTGGATACGGGAACGCATGAATCCTTGGTTGAAGCGACCAATTTCGTATATACGATAGAGAAGCACCAGCACAGGAAGATCGCCTGTCTGGAAGAAATCGCCTATCTCAACGGCTGGATCGATATTGCCGGAATGAAATCCGCTTATGAGGTATATAAGAAAAATCAGTACGGAAAATATCTTAAGGACGTAATAGAAGGAAAATACATAGATAAGATTAAATAGGGAATGAAAGGTTTGGTAGAAAAAATGAAGATAATCGTAACCGGAGGAGCCGGATTTATCGGCGGTAATTTTGTTCAGTATATGGTCAATGAGTATCCCAAAGATATGATCATCAATTTGGATTTGCTCACCTATGCGGGCAATCTGGAGACCTTAAAGGCGGTCGAGGATTGTGAAAACTATAAGTTCATCAAGGGAGATATTGCGGACAGAGACTTTATTTTTGAAGTCTTTGAAAAGATAAGACCCGATGTCATCGTAAATTTTGCGGCGGAGAGCCATGTAGATAGATCCATAGAAGAACCGGATATTTTCGTCAAAACCAATGTGCTGGGAACGACGACCTTATTGGATGCCTGCAAGAAATTCGGCATCAAGAGATATCACCAGGTATCGACGGACGAGGTTTACGGAGATCTGCCTCTGGACAGACCGGATCTCTTCTTTACGGAAGAAACTCCGCTTCATACCTCAAGCCCTTATTCCTCGGCGAAGGCAAGTGCGGATCTTTTCGTGTTGGCATATCACAGAACCTACGGGCTTCCCGTTACGATATCGAGATGCTCGAATAATTACGGACCTTATCATTTTCCGGAGAAGCTGATTCCTCTGATTATCAGCCGGGCGCTCAATAATGAGGAGCTTCCGGTTTACGGAAAGGGAGATAATGTCAGGGACTGGCTCTATGTCAGAGATCACTGCACCGCGATCGATCTGATTCTGAAGAAGGGAAGAGAGGGAGAGGTTTATAATATCGGAGGGCATAATGAGAGAACGAATTTGGAAGTGGTACAGACCATTCTGAGGGTTCTGGGCAAGCCGGAAAGCCTGATTAAATTTGTGGCGGACAGACCGGGGCATGACAGAAGATATGCGATCGATCCTTCAAAGATAGTGAATGAGCTCGGATGGAAGCCGGAATATAATTTCGATACGGGAATCGTCAAGACGATAGAATGGTATCTGGAGAACCAGAGTTGGTGGAGGAATATCATTAACGGAGAATACACAAAGTATTTTGATAAGATGTATAAAGAAAGATTAGAGAAATAAGGAAAAGAGGGAAAGTTAATGAAAACAAGTTTGGTAATCATGGCGGCAGGAATAGGAAGCAGGTTCGGAGGAGGAATCAAGCAGCTGGAGCCCGTAGGTCCCAATGGCGAGATTATCATGGATTACTCCATTATCGATGCGATGGAGGCGGGATTCAACAAAGTGGTATTCATTATCCGAAAGGACCTGGAGAAGGATTTTAAAGAGATCATCGGCGACCGTATTGCAAAGAAGGTCGAGGTTGCCTATGCTTTCCAGGAGGTCGAGGATATTCCCGCAGAGTTTAAAGGAAAATGGGACAGAAAAAAACCGTGGGGAACCGGTCAGGCGATTCTTGCGGCAAAAAATGTTATCCACGAGCCCTTCGTGATTATCAACGCGGATGATTACTACGGAAAAGAAGGCTTCAAAAAGATTCATGAATATCTGGTCAATGAAATGGATCAGAATAAAGAGCCGATGGATATCTGTATGGCGGGCTTCAAGCTCATCAATACGCTGAGCGAAAACGGGGGAGTGACCAGAGGCGTCTGCACGATAAAAGAAGGCTATATGACCAAGGTTACCGAAACCTTTGAAATCCGTATGAAGGACGGAAAGATTGAGGCAAAGGATGCAGAGGGCAGGGATACCGAAATTGCGCTCGACAGCGCGGTATCGATGAATATGTGGGGGCTCGGTCCGAAATTTCTCGAGGTATTGGACGAGGGATTTTGCAGCTTCCTTTCCGGGCTCTCGGCAGAGGATATCAAGTCGGAGTATCTGATTCCCGGCATCATAGACGAACTGGTCGGCAAGGGTTTGGCAAAAGTGAAGGTGCTGGAGACCGATGATAAATGGTTCGGGGTTACCTATAAAGAGGATAAGCAGGTCGTGGTCGATTCAATAAAGGCATTGATTGAAAATGGAGCATATAAATCATAAAGCGGTATCGGTGCTGATTTCCGTATATGAAAAAGAAGAGCCGAGCTACCTCAAAAGAGCGCTCGAAAGCCTGATGGAGCAGGAATGTCTGCCGGATGAGATCGTGCTCGTCAAGGACGGAAGGCTGGGAGAGGAGCTGGAGGGCGTAATTTCCGAATTTAAAGAGCGCTGCCCCCTGCTTAAGCTTGTGGAGCTTCCGCAGAATGTGCAGCTCGGGCGTGCTCTTGCCCGGGGGCTTAGCTCATGCAGCTTTGAACTCGTGGCGAGGATGGACAGCGACGATATCGCGCTGCCCGGGCGACTCTTGCTGCAAAAGCGTTTTATGGAAGCCAATCCGGATATCTCCGCCTGCGGGGGGAATATCGCCGAATTTCAGGAGGAATCCGAGATTTTAAGAGTCAAGCATATGCCGCAGAGCAACGAGGCGCTCCGCGCCTATGCAAAGCTGAGAAATCCGCTGAATCATATGACGGTGATGTTCAGGAAGAAGGATATAGAAGCGGTCGGCGGATATCTGCATTTTCCGGGACTGGAAGATTACTATCTTTGGAGCAGGCTGCTGGCAGGAGGATTTAAAATTGCAAATCTCGATGAGATCTTGGTGGAAGCAAGGCTCGGAAGAGGATTTTCACATAGGAGAGGAGGCTTTGCCTATTTTTTAGGCTTTTGCCGGCTCAGAAACGAGCAAAGAAGGCTCGGGCTTCTTAATCCTTTGGAATGGCTGAGAGCAATTTTTGTCAGCGCAATCGTCTGTCTGGCTCCCGCCGGGTTAAGAGAGGGGCTCTACCGGATGATAAGAAAAAAAAATAAAAAGGAATGAATTCCTAAAAGAAAAGGAAGCTTGGATATCGCCTATCCAAGCTTCCTGATTTTATGCCTTTTTAGGATTTGCTTTTTTGTATTGCCTGCTTTAGCCTTAGGGAGAGAGGGGAGGAGAGGAAAGAGAAACGGAGCTCAGGGAGGAACTGCCCGGTCTGAGCGCTCCGCTGCTCTCGATGAGATAGTCTACACCCTCCCAGTTTAATGAGGTATTTGCGAGCATATGCCCGTCTTTTTCAAGGAAATACCTCGTATCGCCGAGAGTGAGCATACCGGTCTGCATGCGTCCGGAAGCATCGAGATAATACCAGAGCTCCCGATCTTTTATCCAACCGGTCTGCATTGCTCCCGAAGAGGAAAGGTAGTACCAGCTGTTCTTATCCTTGATCCAGCCGGTTTGCATTGCTCCCTTTTCGCCGAGGTAGTACCAGCTCTCTTTGTCTTTGATCCAGCCGGTCTGCATGCGGGAGTTTTGATCGAAATAATACCAGGTATTATTTTCGAAAATCCAGCCTTTTTTGGAAGAGGAGGCTTCGCCGCCTTGCCCCGGCGAGGGAGAGAGTTTGGTACTTGATCCCTGTCCGGAGGCGGTATCGCCCGGTCCTCCCGGCACGGGAGAGGTATCTCCCGGTCCCTGCGTCAAGGGAGAGGCTCCGGATTCTTTTGCGAAAGAAGCATCTTCTTCCGAGGATTGCAGGGCATAGTTTTTATAATGGTAGATCCGCCCGGCTATTTTTCTGCTGATATTCTTCGGTATGATATCGCTGAAATCCTTATATTGAAAATTAATATCCACTTTTCCTTTGATGCCTCTGATGCTTCCTTCGCTCGTAGCCTGCCAGATGGCGGGCTTATTGTACTTATGGAGCTTATGGTATCTGGCAACCCAGACATCAAGCTCTTTTAAAGCATTCAGGTCAAATTTCGTAGAAAACCAGTAATCGCTTGCATAGAGCATAGGATGATAGCCGGCATCCTTGATTTTTTTCGTAAAGGCGAGAATGATCCGACTCAGCTCGTCCTTGCTGAGCTTGCCGTGTGCGGTCTCGTCCTCGATATCGTATGCGACGGGATAGGATACGGGATAGTCCTTGATGAGGTTGAGCACATAATCTGCCTCCGCCTCCGCCTGTTCCACATTTTCGGCATAGGAATAAATATATATCCCAAGAGCGATACCCGCTTTTGCCGCCTCTCTCGCATTATAATGAAATTTCGGGTCGGGTTTGTTGGGGTAGCCTGTTCCTATCATTGCAAATTTTACATCGTCTTTTGCCACTTCTTTCCAGTCTATTTCGCCCTGCCAATGTGAAACATCAATGCCTCTTGCATGTATGCCGTCGATGCTCGAACCGTCAAAGAGCTTATATCGTCCGGGAGCCTGGCTGGTCCAAATATCCGCTCTGGCAGCCGTATTTGCAGCCTCGAGACCGATCAAAAGAAAGAAGAGAGCCAAGAGAATAAGCGCAGAGCCTCTGCGCTTATTCAAAATGGCAGATAATGCACCATGTTTTTTTTGTTTAAATTTCATCTTTACCTCGGTCCTTCGGTTTGCCCGGCTTTTAAGCCGGAGCCTGTATTGGAGGAATTTGAGTCGGGATTATTCTGGGAGGGGCTTGCGGAGGAAGAAGGAGAGCCTCCCTCCGAGGAGGAAGAGCTGTTTCCCGAAGAGCTGCCGCCCGAAGAGGAATCGCTGCTGATCGGAGCCTTGCTTCCGGAGCCGTTTCCCGAAGAACTGCCCGGTCCCGCATTTCCGGAAGACTGATTTCCGGAATTTCCCGACTGATTATTTTTTGAGGATCCGGATCCTGCGGGATTGGAAAAATTATTTCCCGATCCGGGAGCCGAATTTGCGGTATAAATCTGGTTGCTGTTGATATTTGTGGAATCGGCAACGCCGTTTGCATCAAAGGTATAGGAGCTTCCGTCGATATTGAGCGTCTGTCCGACGATCATTTTTCCTTCGCTGTTTAAGTAGTAGTACTTATTATTCGCCTTTACCCAACCTTTTTGCATATGCCCGTTGCTGTTGAAGAAATACCAGTATCCGTCAATCTGCTTCCAGTTATAGACCATTTTACCGAGGTTTGCGCTGTCATTGGGCTCCATATAGTATTTATTGGTTCCGTCATTGAGCCATCCGGTCTTCATAACGCCCTTGGTATCGAGGTAGTAATAGTTATTATCGATCTGCTGCCATCCGGTAAGCATCTTTCCGTCGGAAGCAAGATAGTACCAGCTGTCTCCGACCTTGGTCCAGCCGAAAGCACATCTGCCGTCGGGCTTAAAATAATACCAGTGATTGTCGATTGGTCTCCATCCTACGGTGAGTGCGCCGGCGCTTCTCATATAATAATAATTATTGTCTATTTTCAGCCAACTGCTTTGCACAAGAGAGCCGTCATCAAGATTATAATACCAGACATTATCAACCTTTACCCAGCCGATATTCATGATTCCGTTGGATTTGAAATAATACCACTTATTATTGATCTTCTTCCAGCCCGTGCACATCAGTCCGGTGGAAAGATCCATGTAATAATAGCCGTCCGTTGTCTTTATCCAGCCCTTATGCCTCTGCCCGTCCTTATCCAGATATACCCAGCTTCCGTCCACCTCCTGCCATTTGCTGGCTGCAAAGCTGTTTACATAAAAGCATGCAAGCAGCAGAGAAGTCAGGGTGAATCCTGCCAGAAAAAGCCGAATGTTTTTTCTTTTCATGATATAAAATACCCCCGTGATTTTTCAAATATTCTAGAAAAACATTATAGCACTGAGACAGGATGATTAAAAGTACAAGCGTCATAAATATTTATTAATTAAAATACAGATTTTAAAATTTACATAAAAAATAATGAATATCCGCATTTTCCGCTTTAATCTATAGTATAATGCTTCCTGCAAAGGCGTGAGAGCGCCGGTGAATAAAGAAGTAAAGAAGGTTGGCAAATGATAAGAAAAGAAAACATAAGCAAAACATTGCTGCTTTTTGCGGCAATAGGAATGGTTTCTACCGCCTGTACTCCGGGGGCGGCGGTAAATGCCGGGGCTTCCTCGGGGCATGCGGAAAAAGCGGAAGAAACAAAGGGAAATGATCGGGCGGAGGCTGCCCAAGCCGCCGATAAAGCGGAGGAAAAGAAAATGACGGAGGGAGAGGATGAGATGAAGCAAAACAAGGAATTGAAAGAGATTTATTTGGCAGGCGGCTGCTTTTGGGGGCTGGAAGCCTATATGAAGAAGGTATACGGCGTAGAGGATTCGATCAGCGGGTATGCAAACGGAAACACGGAGAATCCCTCCTATGAGGATCTGATTTACCGTCATAGCGGGCATGCGGAGACGGTAAAGGTGGTATATGATCCGAATGAGGTCAGCCTCAAGGTGCTTTTAAAATACTATCTGCGCGTCGTGGATCCGACGAGCGTGAACCGTCAGGGCAATGACAGCGGCGTGCAATACAGAACGGGAATTTATTATACCGATGCGCAGGAGGAAGAGATCATCCGCTCTGTTCTCGACAAGGAACAGGAAAACTATGAAAAGCCCATCGTAATCGAGGTGATGCCTCTAGAGCATTTTTATATGGCGGAGGATTATCATCAGGATTATCTGGAAAAGAACCCGGGAGGCTACTGCCATATCAATCTTGCGGAAGCAAATCAGCCGGTAATCGACGAGGAGAAATACCGGAGACCGAGCGATGAGGAGCTCAAGGAGAGATTGACGGAGATTCAGTACAGGGTTGCTGTGGAGAATGATACGGAGCGGGCATTTACCAATGAATACTGGGACAGCTTCGAGAAGGGAATCTATGTCGATATCGCAACGGGAGAGCCCCTCTTCTCATCGAAGGATAAGTTTTCTTCGGGCTGCGGCTGGCCGAGCTTTGCAAAGCCGATTGCGAAAGAGGTCATAAGCTACCATGAGGATCTGAGCTTTAACATGAAGAGAACCGAGGTGAGAAGCAGAGTGGGAAATATTCATCTCGGGCATGTATTCGAGGACGGTCCGAAGGAGTTGGGAGGACTCAGATACTGCATTAACGGAGCGGCGATCCGCTTTATTCCCTATGAAGATATGGAAGCAGAAGGATACGCCTATCTTCTGGGTATTTTTTAAGAATAAAAACGAGAAAAAAGAAGCTCTCTTCGGAAAAAGAGGGCTTCTTTTGATTTAATCGGAAGAGTCTTTGTTTTGATAGATCTTTTTCAGATAATCCATCTTTGCATGCATACCCATAAACATCAGATCAAGTATGGTCAAAGCGACCATGCATTCGATTACCACGACCGCGCGGGGGACGATCACCGGGTCATGCCGTCCCTTGAGCTCGATATCTACGGGAGAAAGACTGCTGTCGAGGGTTCGCTGCGCTATGCCTATGGAAGGCGTCGGCTTGACGGCGGCATTGATGATCAAGGTGCTTCCGTCGGAGATGCCTCCGAGAATGCCTCCCGCATTATTGCTTTCTTTGGAGACTTTCACCTCCTGCTCCTTTTCGGATAAGATGAAGGCATCGTTATGCATGCTGCCGAGCATTCTGGCGCAAGCAAAGCCGGAGCCGAACTCCACGCCCTTTACCGCGCCTATGCTCATGATTGCTTTAGCAAGCTCGGCATCGAGCTTATCCGCCACGGGCTCTCCCACTCCGGCGGGAAGCCCCCTGACGATGCAGCTGATGATGCCTCCGGCGGAATCTTTGCTCTTAATCAGTTCTTCAATATACTGCCCCGCAATATAAGAGGCTTTGAGATCCGGCATATAAAGCGGGTTTTTCATGCAGTCCTCGGAATTGAAGTCTTTGACGGATACCGGTCCTATGCTCTGCGTAAATGCGAAAACTTCGATGCCGAGTTCTTTTAAGATCTTGGCGGCGACCGCCCCGCCCATCACACGGGAGAGGGTTTCTCTGCCTGAGCTTCGCCCGCCTCCCCGATGATCGCGAAAGCCGTATTTCATCCGGCTGCTGTAGTCGGCATGCCCGGGACGGTAGATTTCCGAGAGTTCCTCATATTCCGAAGGGTTCATATCCGTGTTTTTGGCAATCAGGGCAATCGGGGCGCCGGTGGTTTTTCCGAGATAGACGCCGGAGAGGATGCGGCAGAGATCCTCTTCTCTGCGCCCGGTGGAGAAGCGGCTTTGCCCGGGCTTTCTCCTGTCGAGATAGGGCTGGATATCGCTTTCCGAAAGGGAAAGCCCTGCCGGGCATCCGTCGATTACCGCGCCGAGAGCTTGCCCGTGAGATTCGCCGAAGGTGGAGAGGCGAAAGAGCTTACCGAATATCGATCCCATATCATGCCCCCTGTATTTCGACGATCACGCAGCAATTGGGCTGGTTCACCTTGATTCCGTTTGCGCTCATGACCAGCAGATCCCTCTCATAATCCACGCTGAAGAAGGTAATCGTGCCGCTTTCATGGTTGATGGAGGCGATATGGCGGTTATCCGGAAAGATATCCATATCTTTCGGGTATTCGCCGCTGATCGGAAGGCAGAACTTCGGAGAGAGAAGCCCGGTATCCGCATCTCTTGAAAAAAGGCTGACCGCGTTATCCCCCGCATTTGCGCAAAAAAGATGCCGATTATCCGCAGTAAGCACAATACAGGTTGCCGCCGTCATCCCGGAGGAAACCTTGCAGCAGGTGGAGGAAATGGTCTGAATCTTTTCGATATCGGGGCTGCGCTTGGACTTATCATAAGAATAAGTAAACACATCAATCGTGTTTTTCAGCTCGTACATCAGATAAAGGTATTTTCCGTCTGCGGAAAAGAGAAAGGTCTTCGGTGCGGAGTTGATATCACAGGGAAGAATATCGGCAAGCAAAAGCTGATGATCCGTCCGGTTAAAGCGGTAAATCTTGATCTGATCCAGTCCGAGATCCGCCGCCATAACGAAGTTGCCGTCCGGGGTCAGCTTGGTGCAGCTTACATGAGGTCTGAAATTGCGCTCTGCAATGGAGCCGAGCCCGTGATGGTAAATGCCCTCGAGGATTTCTCCGACGGAGCCGTCCGGATTTAAGGAAAGCACGGTCAGCTTGCCATCATGGTAGCCGGAGACGAAGATATACTTGTCTTCGGGATCGGTAGAGAGGTGGCAACCTCTCATCCCCTTGATCTTGGCGGAGTTTAAGCGGCTGATGGAGCCGTTTTCCATGATGCGGAAGGCAACCACGCCCTCGTCGGCGATAGAGTAGAGCGTCTTCTTGTCATGGGAAACGATGAGGTAGGAGGAATTGTCCACGGCGACTTCACAGCGTTTTTTGAATGCCCCCTTCTCCATATCCACATCATAAACGGTAATGCCTTTTGCTTCTCCGGTGTAGGAGTAGGAACCTACATATGCCATATATTTCTTTTTCATCATATTTCTCCCAAAATTCGGTAAAAAATTTTATTGGATAAATGCCCTGTTTAAGCCGAATACGGGCATTTTCTAAAGTGATTTTAAAAGTATATCATATATAATCTCAAAAATCTATTGACAGCACCCGTTTATCTTGCATAATTATATGAGTAGATATTGGGAAGGCGCATGTCGGAAAGCGGAAATTTTCAGAAAGGCGCCGGGGATGAAAGATCCCGTCCCGGTATTTTTTCTTGCATATGACAGGGAGGAAAGAAAGAGAGTTCTTTTTTGATTCCCGCTTTCTATGCGTACTAAATTTTAAAAAGGAGACATGGAGAAGATGGATAAGCCGCTTGTTGATTTAAGGCATATTTACAAGAGCTATGACGGTGAGCTTGTTTTGGATGATTTTAATCTGAGCATACCGCAGAACTCGTTTTTGACCTTACTTGGACCCTCCGGTTGTGGGAAAACAACCACGTTAAGAATAATAGGCGGCTTCGAGCGAGCCGATAAGGGGCAGGTCATCTTCGACGGAGAGGATATTTCCAATATCCCTCCCAATAAGAGAAATCTGAATACCGTATTTCAGAAATACGCTTTATTTCCCCATATGAATATTGCGGAGAATATCGCATTCGGATTGAAAATAAAGAATAAGTCGAAAGCCTATATTGACGATAAGATCAAGTATGCGCTCAAGCTCGTGAATCTGGACGGCTATGAAAAGAGAGATGTCAATTCTCTTTCGGGAGGGCAGCAGCAGCGTATCGCAATCGCAAGGGCGATCGTAAACGAGCCGAAGCTGCTTTTGCTCGATGAGCCTTTGGGAGCGCTGGACCTGAAGCTTCGGCAGGATATGCAGTATGAACTGATACGGCTCAAAAACGAGCTGGGAATTACCTTTATTTATGTCACCCATGATCAGGAAGAGGCGTTGACGATGTCGGATACCATCGTGGTGATCAATCAGGGCTATATTCAGCAGATGGGAACGCCGGAGCAGATTTATAACGAGCCCAACTGCGCGTTTGTTGCGGACTTTATCGGCGAATCCAATATTGTTCCGGCGACGATGCTCAAGGATGAGCTGGTTGAGATCTTCGGCGCGAAATTCCCCTGCGTGGACAAGGGATTCGGAATCAATAAGCCGGTAGATGCCGTGATCAGACCGGAGGATATCGATCTTGTCGATCCCGAGCAGGGAAGGCTTATGGGAGTGGTAAGCCATGTGATTTTCAAAGGCGTCCATTATGAGATGGAAGTGACCACTCCGGACGGCTATGAATGGCTCGTGCATTCGACCGACCTTTCTCCCGTCGGGAAAAAGGTGGGAATATCGGTAGATCCCTTCAATATACAGATCATGAATAAGCCGGAATCGGAGGATGAGGAGGCGCTCGGAGTAGATGAATAAACTGTTTGCGAAAAAAACGCTTGCCTTTCCCTATATCCTGTGGATCGCCGGATTTACGATCATTCCCCTGCTTCTGATTATTTTTTACGGCTTGCAGGATAAAAACGGGAATTTTACCCTGGATAATATTCTTTCAATGGGAACGCCGGAGCATTTTAAGGCGCTGATGATATCCATCCTGCTTTCGGTAATCAGCACACTGATCTGTTTGGTGCTTGCCTATCCGCTTGCGCTGGTGCTCAGAAGCAGAGGAGCGAGGGCGGGAAGCTTCATCGTGTTTATCTTTATTTTGCCGATGTGGATGAATTTTTTGCTCCGTACCCTGGCATGGCAGACCCTGCTTGAGAAAAACGGCGTAATCAACGGAATTCTCGAGGCGCTGCATCTGCCGGAAATCTCGATTATCAATACCGAATATGCGATCATACTCGGTATGGTTTATAATTTTCTGCCCTTTATGGTGCTGCCGATTTATAATGTCTTAGTCAAGATCGAGGACAGCGTGATCCATGCGGCTGCCGATTTGGGGGCGAACCGCTGGCAGACTTTCTTAAGGATTCTTCTGCCGCTGAGCGTGCCGGGAATCATAAGCGGAATCACGATGGTATTCGTTCCCGCGCTCACGACCTTTGTTATCAGCAATATACTGGGAGGAAGCAAGATCCTGCTCATCGGCAACGTGATAGAGCAGGAATTTACCAAGGGAGGAAGCCGGAATATCGGATCGGGGCTTTCCCTCGTGATGATGATTTTCATCCTGCTGAGCATGGCGCTGATTGCAAAATATGATAAGAAAGGGGAGGGCAGCACGTTTTGACAATAAAACTTTCCGAAAGACTCAGAAGCATTTGTGGTAATTTTTATATCGTATTTATTTTAATCTTTCTCTATGCCCCGATTGCGACAATGATGGTGCTGAGCTTTAATGAGAGCAAGTCCAGAACCCGCTGGGGCGGCTTTACGATGAGATGGTATGAGCAGCTTTTCGAGAGCGCGACGATCATGGCGGCGTTTCGCAATACCATCGTTATTGCGCTGATCTCCGCATTGATTGCGACCCTGATCGGAACGGTGGCGGCGATTGCGATCAATGATATGGCTACGCTTCCCAAGGGCATTATTATGGGGCTGACCAATATTCCGATGCTGAATGCCGATATCGTTACCGGAATTTCCCTCATGCTTGCCTTTATTGCATTCGGGATATCCCTGGGCTTTAAGACCATCGTCATCAGCCATATTACCTTTAATATCCCCTATGTGATATTATCGGTCATGCCAAAACTCAAGCAGACCAGCAAGTATTCCTATGAGGCGGCGCTGGATCTGGGGGCGACGCCGATCAGAGCGTTTTTTGCGGTGGTTATGCCCGATATCATACCGGGAGTGCTTTCCGGATTTCTGCTTGCCTTTACGATGTCCCTGGATGATTTCATCATTACCCATTTCACCAAGGGAGCGGGAATCAATACTCTGTCGACTTTGATTTATTCCGAAGTAAGGAGAGGAATCAAGCCGAGCATGTATGCACTGTCAAGCATTATCTTCCTGTCGGTGCTGGTTCTGCTTTTGATTACGAATTTTGCTCCGGGCTATTTGGCAAAGCGCATTAAAAAAATGAATTAGAGAAAAGATAAAAACGGTATTATTCATGCAGCGCATGATGATATAAGCAACATTCCGCATATATCCGAGCCGCTTTCAGGCGGAGCTTTCGAGGCGGATGATGCGGGCAGGCGGCATAGTTTTAAAAGTAAGGAGGAGAAATAAAGATGTTGATTCAAAAGAGAGGGCTGATGATGGCGGCGTTTTTGCTGGCGGGGGCACTGGGACTGAGTGCCTGCGGCAAAAAGGAGGAGGCAAAGGATGCCTCGCTTACAGAGGCTGAGGCGAAGGAGCCGGGGAGCGCCGGAGAGGTCTATGTATATAACTGGGGAGAGTATATCGACGAGACCGTGATAGAGGACTTTGAAAATGAAACGGGAATCAAGGTGGTATACGATCTTTTTGAAACCAATGAGGAAATGTATCCCGTAGTGGAAGCGGGCGGCGTCGTATACGATGTGGTCTGCCCCTCGGATTATATGATCAAGAAGATGATAGACAATGATCTGCTTGCCGAAATCAATCTGGATAATGTGTCGAATGTCAAGAATATCGGCGAGAAATACTTGGATTTTGCCAAGGCATACGATCCGGAGAATAAGTACTCCGTTCCCTATAATTGGGGAACCGTCGGCATTCTCTATAATACATCCATGGTTGAAGGAGATCCGGACAGCTGGGATGTGCTCTGGGACGAGAAATATAAGGGAGAGATTCTGATGCAGGATTCCGTCAGGGATGCATTTATGGTCGGGCAGAAAAAACTGGGCTTTTCGATCAACACTACGGATAAGGCGGAGCTGGAGAAGGTGAGAGATCTGCTGATTGAGCAAAAGCCCCTCGTACAGGCTTATGTTATCGATCAGGTAAGAGATAAGATGATAGGCGGAGAGGCTGCGCTTGCGGTGATCTATTCGGGAGAAATGCTCTATATACAGAATGAGGTTGCGGAATCGGGAGAGGATTTCGAGCTCAAGTATGTGATTCCGAAGGAGGGAAGCAATGTCTGGCTGGACGGCTGGGTAATTCCGAAAAACGCAAAGAATAAAGAGAATGCGGAAAAATGGATAGATTTCATGTGCAGAGGAGATATTGCAAAGAAAAACTTCGAATACATCACCTATCCTACGCCAAATACCGCGGCATTCGAGCTTTTGGATAAGGAGATGCAGGAGAACAAGGCGGTCTTCCCGGATGACGAGATGCTTAAAAACTGCGAGGTTTTCGAGTATTTGGGACCGGAGGCGGAGGATCAGTATAACGCATTCTGGAAGGAAATCAAATCCAATTAAGGAATAAAGAAGCAAAATAAAAAAGCGGCTTTCCATCGGTTTTTCCGGTTGAGAGCCGCTTTCTTTTGTTTTATTTGAGTACCTGAATATTGGGGAAATAGCGGAAAAGAACTTTTGCAATGATTTTATCCCGGTAAACAAAGGGATTTTGCCATCTCCTCGCATCCGAAGAATTATTGCGGTTATCGCCCATGCAAAAATATCCGTCTTCGGGAACTTCAAAATGCATCGCGGGTTCGGGAAGCATGGGTTCCTTGATATAAGGCTCATCCAAAGCTTGAGAGGAGCCGTTGAGATATACCTTGCCGTCGATGATATCCACCGTATCGCCGGGAATGCCGATAATGCGCTTGACGAAATAGATTTCCTCATCATCCGGATATCGGAAAATAATGATATCTCCCCGTTTCGGATCCGAAAAGAGATAGGAATGGCGAAAGCCGATGATTCTATCCTTTGTCATAATTGTGTTTTCCATCGAAGCGGACGGAACTCTGGAGTTTGCGATGACGAAATTCGTCAAGAAAAGAGCGATTAACAATGCGGAGACGAGAACCGTGATCCAGTTGAAAACCTCTTTTTTCAGATCGAAGACCTCCAACTCGTCGAACTCGTCGAGCTCATCAAGCTCATTTAAATCTTTAAGGTATTTGTCTTTTCCGGGGCGCTTGCGGGAGCGGCCCGGGTGTCTTGCCTTTTCCCGGCAGTCCGGTGCATAGTCGGAAACCTGCGTTTTTGAATCGTTTTTCTGATATTTATTTCTCATGAGAACAGCCTATCCTTTGGTTTCTTTTAAAATCGGAATTTGAATGAAATTTTTCATTAAAACATCGACCTGCCCTATAGTTTAAGACAGATTTCCACGATATGCAAGTAACTTTTTCATTAAGTTAGGGGGAAGATATTGGATTTTAAAAGATAAAATGTTAAAATTAATTTAAGTTTAAGCAGTCGGAGGGAAAAAATATGGATAAATCTTTATACGAGCTGATGAATTGGGCGGCGATAGAGGAGATCGTCTATTCCGAATCCGCCGATCCTCATGCATATCTCGGAGCACATAAAGTAGATGAGGGAATATTGATTCAAGCCTATATACCGGATGCAAAGAAAGTGGAGCTTGAGCTTTCCTCTCAAAGATCCTATGAGATGGAGAAAGCCGATGAGGCAGGTTTTTTTGCCCTTTTATTAAAGAGAAAAAGTATACCGGAGTATAAGCTGAGGGTCTACGATCATCAGGGAAATACGGAGCTTATCGAGGATGCGTACCGCTTCGGAAGCCTGTATACGGAAGAGGATCTGAGGAGATTTAAGGCGGGAACCCATTACGATATTTATGAAAAAATGGGAGCGCATCCGAGAACTATACGCGGAGTGGAGGGAGTGCATTTTTCGGTTTGGGCTCCGGAGGCGATGCGTGTTTCCGTAGTGGGGGATTTCTGCAATTGGGACGGCAGGCGCTATCAGATGAAGCGTTTAGGAGATTCCGGCATTTTTGAAATTTTTATTCCGGGACTTGGAAGCGGGGCGATATACAAATTTGAAATCAAGACCCTCAGAGGGGAGCCCATGCTCAAGGCGGATCCTTATGCCCTGTATTCTCAGCTCAGACCGGATACGGCAAGCATAGTCTGTGATATCGGCGGCTTTGAGTGGACGGATGAGGACTGGATGAACGAGAGGGATGATATCCAAAGCAACGGAAAGAATTATGACGGAAGGCCGCTTAATATTTATGAGGTGCATCTGGGCTCATGGATGAGAAAAGAGCCGATTTATGATGAAGAGGGCAGGGCGATTGTCGGGACGGAGTTTTACTCTTATCGGGAGATTGCGCATAAGCTTGCGCAATACATCAGGGAGATGAACTATACCCATGTGGAGCTCATGCCGATTATGGAACATCCCCTGGATGCGAGCTGGGGATATCAGGTTACGGGTTATTATGCGCCGACCTCCAGATACGGAAGCCCGAAGGATTTCATGTATTTTGTCGATTATATGCATAAGGAAGGGATAGGAGTGATTTTGGACTGGGTTCCGGCTCATTTTCCCAAAGATCTTCACGGACTCGGCGTCTTTGACGGAACCCATGTATATGAGCATGCGGATCCGAGACAGGGGACGCATCCGCATTGGGGAACCTATATCTTTAATTACGGGCGTCCTCAGGTCAGCAATTTCCTGATTGCCAACGCCTTGTACTGGGCAAAATACTATCATGTGGACGGCATCCGTATGGATGCGGTTGCTTCCATGCTTTATCTGGACTACGGAAAGAAGGACGGAGAATGGGTGGCAAATCTCTACGGAGGGCATGAGAATCTGGAGGCGATAGAGTTTCTGAAGCATTTGAATTCCATTATGAAAATCAGGCATAACGAGGTTTTGATGATAGCCGAGGAGTCAACGGCGTGGCCGAAGATTAGCGGCGATTTGAGAGACGGGGGCTTGGGATTCGATTATAAATGGAATATGGGATGGATGAACGATTTTCTTTCCTATATGAAAAACGACCCGTATTTCAGAAGCCATCATTACGGAGCCTTGACTTTTTCAATGCTTTACCAATACAGCGAGAACTTTATTCTGGTGCTGAGCCATGACGAGGTCGTGCATGGGAAGGCTACGCTTGCCAATAAGATGCCCGGAGCCGTGCAGGAGGAAAAATTTGCCAATCTCAGGGCGGCATACGGCTATATGATTACCCACCCCGGAAAGAAGCTGCTCTTTATGGGGCAGGAAATCGGGCAGATGGATGAATGGAACGAGGATAAGGCGGTTTCCTGGGAGCTTCTGGATTATCCCATCCATCGGCAGATGCAAAGCTATGTAAAGGCGCTGAATCTTTTTTATCGGGAGAACCCGGCGCTCTGGGAGCTGGATTACGAGCCGGAGGGATTTGAATGGATGAATTGCCATTCTTATGAAGAAAACATCGTCGCATTTTTCAGAAAAGGGGAGGATCCCGATGATCTCATCCTGATTATCTGCAATTTCACCCCCGTAGAATACCGCAACTTTGATATAGGTATTCCCGAGCGGATGAAGTTTAGCCTGATTTTTAATTCGGATGAGAAATCTTACGGGGGAAGTGCAAGTCCGGTAAAGAAAACGAAGACGACCAAAAAAATGCAGCTGGACGGAAAAGATCATGTGCTGACGGCAGATATTCCGCCGCTGTCCATGATTGCATACCGGGCGCAGAGAGCGGAGGATAAGGCGGTAAAAGGGTAGGATATGGTAGGTTTAAAGTTGAAGGAAACGATCACGGCGGAAACTTTGGCTGCGGAGGTCGCGGATGCGGTCAGTGAAGACCTGCAAAAGCTTAAGCCGGAAAGCATTCTTGGAATATTTAAAAAGAATTATCCGGCTCTGCTGAGTTTCT
Organism: Johnsonella sp.; assembly: GCA_030529445.1. GTDB lineage: Bacteria > Bacillota > Clostridia > Lachnospirales > Lachnospiraceae > Johnsonella. The sequence goes on from JAUMWW010000014.1 coordinate 66,739, forward strand.
TATATCAGTTTCTGGTTATTTTGCTGATCTTCTTTTTGAGCCGGAAGATCATGCAGATTCTGCTGAAAATGCTTTCGAAATCGATGGAAAAATTCAAGGTCGATGAGGGAGTGAGGCGCTTTGTCATCTCCCTGCTCAAGGCGATGTATTATATACTTTTTGTATTTATCGTTGCCGAGAGAATCGGGGTCAATTCCGCTTCGATCATCGCCGTCATCGGTTCCGCCGGCATTGCAATCGGTCTTGCCCTGCAGGGAAGCTTAAGCAATCTTGCGGGAGGAGTGCTCATCCTCCTGATGAAGCCCTTTTGTGTAGGGGATTATATTTATTATCATGATGTGGAGGGGCAGGTTCATATGATCGGGCTGGTCTACACGACATTGATCAGTGCGGATAATAAAAAAATTACCGTGCCGAACGGAATCCTTTCCAATGCGGTTGTGATCAATGCTACCGCGTATGAGAACAGGAGACTCGATCTTCGGATCGGCGTGGCATATGATTCGGATACCGAGCTTGCCAAGCGCTGCGTGATCGCCGCATATAAGAGCATAGGAGATATTTTGGATGATCCCGAGCCCATAGCCTATGTCGAGGGATTTGAAGCCTCGGCGATTATGATCGGGGGCAGGGGATGGTGCAGATCCGAAAACTACCTCAGCTGCAAATGGGAGGTGCTTGCAGCCATTAAAAGGGAGCTGGATAAAAACGGCGTCGAGATTCCCTATAACAGCATGAATGTTTTTATGAAAAAAAATGAAGAGAATGGAGTTTAGTCTAATGAAGAGAGCATGCGGCATATTGCTGCCGATATTCAGCCTGTCGGGAAATTACGGAATCGGCGGATTTTCAAAGGAGGCATATCGATTTATCGATCAATTAAAGGAGGCGGGGCAGAGCTACTGGCAGATTCTTCCGCTCGGACCCGCGGGACTCGGAAATTCTCCCTACCAGTGCTATACGGCGTTTGCCGGAGATATGAACTATATCAGTCTGGAAAAGCTGATTGAGGAAGGGCTTTTAAGCAGGGAAGAGGTAGAATCCGCAGACTGGGGAGGAGAGAGGCGCAGCGTTTCCTATGAAAAGCTTGCCCTGCACAGAGAAAACATCCTCAGAAGCGCATTTGAACGATATCAGGCTTCAGGGGAAAACAAAGAGCTTTTCCGATTCGACCGGATCCGGCTTTCGGACGAGACAAAAACCTACTGCGTTTTTCAGGCATTGAAGAAGGCGTATCAAGGTCTTCCCTGGATGGAATGGGAGGAAGGGATCAGGCTGAGGAAGGAGGAAAGCCTTGCCAAAGCTGAGAAAGAGCTCGCCGGAGAGATAGAATTTTATGAATGGGTGCAGAGGGTGTTTGCACATCAGTTGAGGGAATTAAGAGCATATGCCGGGGAGAAGGGGATAAAGATCATAGGAGATATGCCGATTTATATTTCCTATGATTCCGCGGACGCATGGAGCCATCCGGAATTGTTCTTATTTAACGAGGATAATGAGCCGGAGTTTGTTGCAGGCTGTCCGCCGGATTATTTCGCTCCGGAGGGACAGCGCTGGGGCAATCCGCTCTATGACTGGGATTACCATCGGAAAACGGAGTATGAGTGGTGGATTAAGAGAATGGAATACGAGTTCGGACTCTATGATTATGTCAGAATCGATCATTTCAGAGGATTTGATGAATATTATTCCATTCCCTCAAGTAACCCGACGGCAATCGGCGGAACATGGATGAAGGGACCGAATATAGAAATTTTCGATAAAATGAAAGAGTATTTTGCAGAGCGCTTCGGAGGAAAGGAGCTTCCCATCATTGTCGAAGATATGGGCTTTATCACCGAGAGCGTGGTCAAGCTGGTTAAGGATTCGGGATTTCCTTCGATGAAGGTGCTGGAGTTTGCTTTTGATTCGGATTGCCGAAATATCTATCTCCCGCATAACTATGAGAGGAACTGTGTCGCCTATACCGGCACCCACGATAATCTTCCGCTTAAGGGATGGATAGATGGGCTTTCGGACGAGACAAGGCTTTATATGATACGCTATCTCGGCGCAGAGCATACGCCGTATGAGGAGCTGCACTGGGACTGCATCAGAACGGTTTTGAGCTCCGTGGCGGATACGGTGATTATTCCGATGCAGGATTATCTCGGGCTGGGAAAGGAAGCCAGGATCAATGAGCCGGGAACCGAGAGCGGCAATTGGAGATGGAGAATGCTTGAGGATGAATTCGGAGCGGATCTGATCTGGCACTGTGAAATGCTTTCCGCAATTTACGGCAGAAAGCAGGAAGCGCGGAAGCAGCCGGAGGGCATAGACGAATAAGAAGAGGAATAAAAAAGGCAGGAAAAAAAGATCTGTCCGGGTTTTTGCCCGGAACAGATCTTCTTTTTTGCCTTTTTAAGGGGAATCTTCTTCGGGAAGCGGCTCGGCATCGTCTGCGCTCAGCCCCCCTTCCCGCTCTATTTTCGTAAAGCTTGCCACGCTCTGGTTGCCGACCTTATCCATAACATGTACCTCAAGGCTGTCCGTATTATAGGAAAAAACCGCAGAGCTATGCTCTTCATCGGTTGAGACCGGTCGGATATGTTTTCCTTCGGCATCGATAGCATAAAGCTTATCGAAATCGATGCCGGATTGAGAATCTTCAAAGATGAGGGATACCCTGTCATCATCGGACTGCTCTTCATTTAAGATGGACTCGGGGGGAGCGTCGTCGATGGAGCCGATATGCTCATAAAGGGTCTGCTTCATTCCGTTGAGATTTACGGCATTCAGCGTCAAGGTTCCGTTCCTTGTGAGAGTGGTTTCATAAATGGTTTTAAAGCCTTCCTTGCGTTTGGTAAGCTCCACGGGTTCGGTATCCAGAAGAAGTTCAAAGCTTTTTAAAGGATATAAGCTTTCTTTTGTGACAGAAACAAATACGGTTTTATAATCTGTCGTATCTGCCACCTCAACCTTGAATTTCGGCATCGAAGTAACCGCAAAAAAGATAATGGTATTGATCACCACAAAGGGGATAATATAAAAAAACAAAAGAGTCTTTCTTGCTTTGGCTTTCAACATGTTCTGTTTGGTATAGGACAGATGGTTCTGCCTTATTGGATCCGTCATTTTTAACCTCCGTGACTTAAGCAAAATTTTGCTTCATTAGCATATCAAAGAACAGAAAAACTCGCAAGTACCCGAGCTTGTATATTAAAAAATTATTTAGATTTTAAATCCCTATTTTACATTGACTTAAGCAAGTTTATCATATATATTTAAAGAAAGTTATGAAAAAAAAACTGCCGTTTCAGATATTTTTATAATATTCGACGGCAGTATTTTCAGAATGGGAGGTAAAAGTATGAATTGTAAAAAATGCGGAAGCGCGATGAATGAAAGCGATAAATTCTGCCAAACTTGCGGAGAGGAAAACAAGGGTTCTGTATCCGATCAGGGTATGGAGAGGACGGAAGGAGCGCCTGCGCAAAACATGCCGCAGCAGTCAAGCTTCGGTTCCGCGCCGGAGAGCATGCCGCAGCAGTCAAGCTTCGGATCTG
>JAUMWW010000015.1 GCA_030529445.1 Johnsonella sp.
AAAAGAAATAGAAAAGAGAAGGAGGGAGTTTTGGCAAAGAGCGAATTTAGCTGCAACTGCAATATCGTCCATCATCACATCGTCGATAAGATCAGAAACGAGATGATGGAAGAAGAGGAATTTGCAAGATTATCCGCATTTTTCAAGGTATTCGGCGATCATACCAGAATCAAGATTCTCTGGGCTCTCGATCGCTCGGAAATGTGTGTCTGCGATATCTGCAATGTATTGGGAATGAATAAATCCGCGGTTTCTCATCAGCTGGGAAGCCTGCGAAGAGCGCATTTGGTGAAATACAGAAAAGAAGGAAAGACGGTATATTATTCGTTGGATGATGAGCATATCAGAGCGGTTTTTGAAACGGGACTGACTCATATCAGACATATTAAGGAGGGAGAACAATGAAAAGAATATTAAAGCTGGAAGGACTGGATTGTGCGGATTGCGCGGCAAAGCTGGAGAGAGCGATCGAAAAGCTTGAAGGAGTGCAAAGAGCGGGGATTAATTTTATCACCTTAAAATGCAGCATAGAAGCGGAAAATATGGACGAGGTGCTTCCCAAGGTGACGGAGCTCATCAAAAAAGAGCATCCGGAGATAGAAATCAAGAGAGCCTAGCAGAGGGTTTTGAGATGCCGATGAATAAAAAACAAAAAAATATGCTGCGCGGGATCCTGCTTTCCTCCGCTTTTTTCCTGATTGCCGTTTTCTTTAAGAGAAGCGCTCTGCTGCCAAAGGCGGAGATTTCAGGGAGGATGATGCAGATGGATGCCCTGCTTGCCGTGGCGTTCTTTTTCGCCGCTTATCTTTTCGTCGGCCTGCCGGTGCTGAAAAAGGCGGTATACAATATCGGAAGGGGAAAGCTCTTTGACGAAAACTTTTTGATGTGCATTGCTACGATAGGAGCTTTCGGGCTGAGAGATTTTGCCGAGGGAGTGATCGTTATGCTCTTTTATACGATAGGGGAATTTTTCCAGAGCATGGCGGTCGATAAGTCAAGAAGATCAATCGGGGAGCTTATGGATATCAGACCGGATTATGCGAATCTGAGAGAAGAGAGCGGAGAGCTTCGCGTTGTCGATCCCTATGAGGTGCAGATCGGAGAGATCATCGTCGTAAAGCCCGGAGAGAAGATTCCTTTGGACGGAGTGGTGATCAAGGGTGCTTCCATGCTCGATATGGTTGCGCTTACCGGAGAATCTCTTCCGAGAGCGGCAGAAGAGGGAGATACGGTATTGAGCGGGAGCATCAATATGGAGGGAGTGCTCGACATCAGGGTGGTCAAAGAATTTTCGGAGTCTACCGCGAGCAGGATCTTGGATCTGGTCGAAAATGCGAGCACAAAAAAATCGAGTTCGGAAAACTTTATCACAAAGTTTGCCCGGGTCTATACGCCGATCGTCGTAGGGCTTGCTCTCCTGATCGTGCTGCTCGGTCCGCTGTTCTTTTCGCCCCGCAGCTTCGGCGTATGGCTTGAAAGATCCCTGACCTTTCTGGTGGTTTCCTGCCCCTGCGCACTCGTGCTTTCCGTGCCGCTCAGTTTCTTCGGAGGAGTGGGAGCTTCTTCAAAGCTGGGTATACTCGTAAAGGGAAGCAATTATCTCGAAGCATTGGCAAAAACAAAGATTGCGGTCTTTGACAAGACGGGTACGCTTACAGAGGGCGTGTTTGCATTGACAAAGATCCTTCCCCGGGGGATGGAAAGCGAAAGTCTGCTTGAAATCGCAGCCTATGCGGAGCATTATTCCTCCCATCCGATCGCGCTCTCGATAAAAAAATCCTATGAAGAGGAGAGCAAAAAAAAGGAGATAGAGAGCGGGAGGATCCGGAATCTCAAGGAGATTTCGGGCAGGGGAATCTATATCGAGCTTGACGGGATTCCCGTATTGGTCGGAAATGCGAGGCTGATGGAGGAACATGGAATCCCTTATGCGGAGACAAAAGCAGAGGGAAGCATCGTGCATATCGCGCAAAACGGCGAATACAGGGGATGTTTGGTGATCGCGGACAGGATTAAAAAAGACGCCGGGTATGCGATCAGCGGACTCAGAGAGCTCGGAGTCAGGCAGACGGTCATGCTCACCGGAGACAGCGAAATGTTTGCAAGTGAGGTGGCAAAGACGCTTTGCATAGACGAGGTATATGCAAAGCTGCTTCCGGGAGATAAACTTGACAAGGTGGAGGAGCTCGTTGGCAGAAAAAAAGATCAGGAGAAGCTGATCTTTGTCGGAGACGGGATCAATGATGCGCCGGTGCTTGCAAGAGCCGATGTCGGCGTCGCGATGGGAGGGCTCGGCTCCGATGCGGCGATAGAGGCTGCCGATATCGTGATCATGAATGACGAACCCTCGAGACTGCTTGCGGGGATAGAGCTTGCAAGGCGTACGGTGAGCATAGCAAATCAGAATATTGTGTTTGCGCTCGGCATTAAGATTGCGGTTTTGATTTTGGCATTTTTCGGTCTGACCAATATGTGGACGGCGGTGTTTGCGGATGTCGGTGTTGCGGTGATCGCCATTCTCAATGCGATGAGAAATTTGGATACCGCAAGTCTTCGTTATGTTGCCAAATAGCCAATCTATGTTATAATCAATACATGAAAAGGGTAAGCGTGTTTATTTTTAGTTTATGTTTCGGTTCGGATTGCGGATCGCTTCCCTATTCATAGATAAAAGATAAGGTTTGGTAAATATATGGACAACAATATTGTGTTTAGGAGTCTTAATGCGGAGGATATACAGGATTATAATCGTTTCTACGGATTAAGACCGAACAAAACCTGCGACAGCGTGAGTCTCGAGAGCTTTCTTTGGAAGGATCATTATAATGTGCAGGCTGCCGTTCTTCGCCGGGGCGAAGAGGAAATCGGGCTTTTATGGCTGATGGAGTTTCAGGGAGAGCATTACTCGGCAATGCCGCTGTGCAGAGAGGAAGATCTGAGGTATTGTTTCGAGCAGACGGTGGAATATTTCAATAAGGTTTTAAAAAAGAAGCTGGTCATCAACTTAGCGGATGAAGAAGCGATACGTTATTTGGATCTTTCTCCGGAGAGATTTATCGTAAAAGAACAGGAGGATCTCAAGGATTATCTCTATGACGGAGACGCCATGAGATCTCTTGCGGGGAAAAAACTGCATAAGAAGAAAAACCACTATAATAAGTTTATCCGGGAATATGAGGGCAGATACGAATACCGGAAGCTTGCCTGTTCCAACAGAGATATCGTATTTAAATTTCTTTCTAAATGGAGAGATAATAAGGGAGACGATGTGGAGGAGCATCTCGACCCGGAGGTATACGGTGTGCATGAGGTGATTAAAAACTGCAAGAGCCTGAATATCAGGCTCGGCGGAGTATTCGTGGACGGCGAGCTGGAGGCGTTTACCGTCGGAAGCTATAATCAGAGGGAGGATATGGCGATTATCCATATCGAAAAGGCAAATCCGAATATACAGGGTTTATATCAGTTCATTAACAGGGAATTTCTGCTGCATGAATTTCCCGAGGCGAAGCTGATCAACAGAGAGGATGATCTGGGGATCGAAGGGCTCAGGAAGGCGAAGCAGAGTTATTACCCCATTGATTTTGCAAGAAAATACTATGTGGAGCAAAAGGATTTTAAGGAGCAATGATCAAAAATCTCGAGGCATGGGAAAAGCAAAGCAGCCGCAGGCTCTATGATGAAGCCTTTGAAGAGGATTCGGAAAGCTTCAAGGATTATTATTACAGCGAAAAAATCAGGGACAATACGATTATTGCGGATATACAGGGGGATCAGATCAGAGCGATGCTGCATCTGAATCCCTACAGAATGCGCTTCCTGGGGAGGGAGTACGAGATTAACTATATCGTCGCGGTGGCGACGGCAAAAGCCCATAGAAGAAAGGGATTGATGCGGGGGCTTTTGCTCGAGAGCTTTCGGCAGATGTATCGTGAGAATAAACCCTTTACCTTTTTGCTACCCGCAAATCCGGCATATTACTCTCCCTTTGATTTTGTATTTATTTCGAATTATACGGAAACGCTGCTGAAAGAGGGAGCAGGGCTCGGCAAAAGCGCCTACCGCATGGAGGATAAGGAGGAGCTGATCCGTTTCGGCAATGCGTTTTTGCAGAAGATCAGCGAGGTTTACTGCCTCAGAGACGAAAAATACCTCGACAGGCTTTTGCTTGAGCTGGAGAGCGAGCAGGGCGATATGGAGATTTTTCGGGACAGGAGCGGAAGGATAGTCGGAAATGCGCTCTATTGGGGCATAGAGAAAAAGGAATGCAGAGAATTTATCTGCGAGGGAGAGTATGCGCTGCTCAAAGAAAAGGATAAGCCCTATATGATGGGCAGGATTATCCATCTCCATGAATTTTTGAAGCCGATCAGGCTGCATCCCTCCGAAAAAGAGGAGGAGATCTCGGTATGGATCCGCGTTCATGATGCATGGATAAAAGAAAACACAGGCTGCTTTTTGTGGAGAATCGGCAAGGAAGGCTCCTGTCTGGAAAGAAGCGAAGAGCCCTGCGAAGAATGCATTATGTTTGATATCGGGGATTTGACGGCGTGGCTCTTCGGATATCGCGAGGAGAACCGGGCGGCATGGTGTAAGAAGATCCGCGGAGTAAAAGGCGTATTTATTAATGAAGCGGTATAAAATAAGGAGAAAATGATGCGTATAGAGGTCGGAGATGCTCTGATCCTGAAAAAGCCTCATCCCTGCGGCGCCAATCAATGGGAGGTGCTGAGGATAGGGCAGGATTTCAGGATTAAATGCACGGGTTGCGGGCATCAGCTGATGATAGAAAGGCGTATACTGGAAAAGAGGATCAAGGCGATCAAGGGAGTAAAAGAAAGTCTCCCCTCATCCGATCCGATCAAATAAGCTTTGATTTTTCCGGATCTCTGCAGAGCCCAGGCTCTGCATGCAGATAGGCGAGAATTTCCTCCACACATTCATCCGGTGAGAAGGAATTTTTTGTCGTAAATTCTGTGCAGCGAAGGTAGATCGGCTTTCTGGATTCATAAAGAGCCCGAACCTCTTCGACATTTTTGTGAAGCAGAAGAGGCCTGCTCTCATCCCCCCGGATTCTCTGGAAGATCGTATCGAAGTCGGGCATCAGGCAAATCGTCAGGGCATGGGGAAGAAGCGCCAAATTCTTCTCATAGGAGAGGATTCCGCCTCCGGCGGCGATGACGGAGGGAGGCGCTGCGAGGATCTCGGAGAGGATCTCATGCTCATATTCTCGAAATTTTTTTTCGCCGAGGGAGGAGAAGATCTCGGCAATGCTTTTTTGATATTTCGTGACGATGAGAAGATCCGTATCGACAAAGCGCAGGCGAAGCCTTTCCCCCAGAAGCCTGCCTACCGTGCTCTTTCCCGCTCCCATAAAACCGCAGAGCAGAATATGTTTTGTTAAGATCATCGGCTTCTTTTTCATCCGCACCTCCCGTGAGTTTTCTTTTCTTCTGCGCAATATACGCTTTGTTTCAAAAGTATAGCATAAATCTCTTGCAAAGTCCTGATATATTTGATAGAATACATGTTTGTAATATATAACCCTTGCTTCTAAATGAATTTAGAGGCCGGAGACCGGAAGGAGGTAAAGAGCGTATGACAAGTAAATATGAATTGGCACTCGTGCTGAACGGAAAGCTTGAGGATGAGGCAAAGAATTCTGCTCTTGAAAAGGTACAGAACTATATCGCAAGGTTCAACGGTACCGTTACCAATGTAGATGATTGGGGCAAGAAGAGATTTGCGTATGAGATCCAGAAGATGAAAGAAGGCTTTTATTACTTTATTCAGTTTGAGGCGGAAGACAAGAACTGTCCGAATGAAGTGGAAGCGCATATTCGTGTTATGGAGCCTGTTGTCAGATATCTGATCGTAAAGCAGGACGCATAGTTTAAGCAATCGGTTGTTAAAGCGGGAGCCTGATTTTATTAAGGAAGGTAAATTTATGAATAGAGTTATATTGATGGGAAGACTTACCAGAGATCCTGAAGTGAGGTATTCATCAGGAGAGCGCTCTATGGCTATATCCAGGTATACTTTGGCGGTAGACAGAAGATATAGCAGACGAAATGCGGGAGAGGGAGCGGAACAGACCGCGGATTTTATCCCCTGCGTTGCTTTTGATAAGGCGGGAGAGTTTGCCGAGAGATATTTTCGTCAGGGAATGAGGGTTTTGATATCCGGACGTCTTCAGACGGGAAGCTATGTTAATAAAGAGGGACAGAAGGTTTATACGACTGAGGTGATTATCGAGGAACAGGAGTTTGCCGACAGCAAGGGAGCGGGTGCTCAGGGAGCTTATACGGAGAGCACAAAGCCCGTGCCGAGCATGGCAAGCAGTGACGGATTTATGAATATTCCGGACGGGGTCGAGGACGAAGGGCTTCCGTTCAATTAGAATAAGTGAAAGGGGACTGCGATCATGGCATTCAATAAAGCAGATAAGGGTGAAGGTCTCAGAGGCAGAAGACCGGGCTCGGGTATGCGCAGAAGAAAAAAAGTATGTTCATACTGCGGAGAGAATACCAAGAGTATTGATTATAAAGATGTGGCATCATTGAAGAAGTATGTATCCGAGAGAGGAAAGATACTTCCTCGCAGAATCACGGGAAGCTGCGCAAAGCATCAGAGAGAGCTGACGGTAGCAATTAAGAGAGCGAGACATATTGCTCTTATGCCGTATGTATGTGAATAAGTATTGCCAAAGAGAGGCTTCGTGATTATGCGAAGCCTTTTTTGATTTTGGAAGAGAAAAAGCGGGAGAGAGCGAAAAAGGAAGGACGGCAGAGAATGAAGATAATAGCGGGGCTTGGCAATCCCGGGAGGGAGTATGCTCACACCAGACATAATGCGGGCTTTAAGCTGATAGACGAGCTTGCGGGCAGATACGGGATCGAAATGAACGAAAAAAAGCATAAGGCGATCTGCGGAAGAGGAGTGATAGAAGGGGAAAAGGTAATCCTGATGAAGCCCCAGACCTATATGAACAGAAGCGGGGAGAGCATAAGAGCCGCGATGGATTTTTATAAGCTGCTGCCGGAGGATATCATCGTGGTTTTTGATGATATCAGCTTGGATGCCGGGCAGCTGCGCATCCGAAAGAAGGGGAGCGCAGGGGGACATAACGGAATAAAGTCCATTATCTCGCATTTGGGCAGTATGGACTTTCCGAGAATTAAGATAGGAGTCGGAGGAAAGCCGGAAGGCTATGATCTGGCGGACTATGTATTAAGCGGATTTCAAGAGGGAGAAAAGAAGCTTCTTGCGCTTGCCTGCGAAAGAGGCGCCGATGCGCTCAAAATCATGCTTTCGGGAGATACGGACAGGGCGATGAATCTTTATAATCAAAAGATGAACTCAGAGGATGCGGAATAAAAGATGAGTGTATTTAAAAATCCATTAAAGGAAATGGCGGATTACGAGGAAATCGAGAGAGCGCTGAAATCGGGAAAAGCTCCGGTTCAGGTTTCGGATATGTCGGATTCGGCAAAAGCGTATTTTATCAGCGAGCTTTTGCGGGAGGAGAGAGCGTGGAAGCTGGTGATCACCTATGATGAGAACAAGGCGAAGCGGCTCTATGACGATATTTCCAGCTTTTTTCCCAATGTATTCCTATATCCTGCAAAGGATTTGCTTTTTTTCGATGCGGATATTCGAAGCTCCCTGATCAGCAAGGAAAGAATAGAGATCTGGAAGCGTATGGGAGAGGATGAATCGGGAATCGTAGTAACGACGATAGAAGGGCTGATGGATAAGCTCGAAGATTATCACCGCTTTCAGAAGAGCATGGTTCGGCTCAGGGAAAAAGAGGTGACAGACCTGAAGGAACTGGAAAAGAAGCTGGTCGAGCTCGGGTATGAGAGAAATGTTGAAGTCGAGGGTACGGGGCAGTTTTCCCTGCGCGGGGGAATCATAGATATTTATCCTCTTACCGAGGAGCTGCCCGTGCGCATTGAGTTTTGGGATGATGAGATCGATTCTCTGCGCAGATTCGAAATCGAATCGCAGCGTTCCGTAGATCGCGTCGATGAGCTTTGCATTTATCCCGCAAAAGAGGTACAAAGAGGAGGGAGCTGCTCTTTTCTTCGCTACTGGGATTTGCAAAACAGCCTGATTTATCTGGACGAGCCTCAGCGCATCCATGAAAGGGCAAAGCTGACGGAGAAGGAATTCAAAGAGGGAATGGCGGGGAGGATTGAGGCGGGTCAGGTTTCGGCGGAGGAAATTCCCGAAATTTTTACCGCGGATCAAGTGCTCGCTTCCCTGCAAAATTCCTCGATGCTTTGCTTATGCGCATTGGCACAGAGGCTGAGCTTTTTGAAGATAGGGGCGAGCTATTCCCTGTCGAGCAGGCAGGCGGCAAGCTATACCAACTCTTTCGAGCTGCTGATCGAGGATCTGAAGCGCTTTCGGCGGGAAAAGTACAGAGTGGTGCTTGCAACCGCTTCGAGAACCAGGGCGAGGAGGCTTGCGCAGGGGCTAAGGGATTACGGGCTTTCGGCGTATTACGGGGAAGAAGAATATGAGAAGGAGCTGCAAAAAGGGCAGATCCTCGTAGTTTACGGCAATCTTCACAGCGGCTTTGAATACGGCGCGATTAAGTTTCTCGTGATATCGGAGAGCGATATCTTCGGACAGGTAAAGAAGAAAAAGAGAAAAGCAAAATCCAAAGGAGGGAATATCTCTTCTCTGAGCGAGCTCTCCCCCGGTGATTACGTCGTTCATGAGGATCATGGAATCGGTATTTACCGCGGAATAGAAAAAATCGAAAAAGAGGATATGATCAAGGATTATATCAAAATAGAATATGCAGGCGGCGATTCCTGTTATCTTCCCGCGACCAAGCTGGATATCATACAAAAATATGCGGCGGCGGAGGCGAAGCGTCCGAAGCTGAACAGGCTCGGAGGCAATGAATGGAAAAAGACGAAGAGCAGGGTAAAAACTGCGGTTGAGGAGATTGCGAGAGATCTGGTGGAGCTTTATGCGCTCAGGCTGAAGGGAAGCGGGTATGCTTACGGAGAGGATACGGTCTGGCAGAGGGAATTTGAGGAGCTCTTTCCCTTTGAGGAAACGGAGGATCAGCTGCGGGCGATAGAGGATGTCAAGGCGGATATGGAAAGCGGCAAGATCATGGACAGGCTGATCTGCGGCGATGTGGGCTACGGCAAGACGGAGGTTGCCATGAGGGCGGCATTTAAGGCGGTTCAGGAGAGCAAGCAGGTCATTTACCTCGTGCCTACAACCATTCTTGCCAAGCAGCATTATAATAATTTCAAGGAAAGGATGAAGGAATTTCCGGTCAGAATAGATTTGCTTTGCCGTTTTAAAACGGCGGCGGAGCAGAAGAAGACGATTAAGGATTTCAATCAGGGCTCGGTCGATATTATCATAGGAACCCATAAGGCGCTCTCCAAGGATATTTCTCCCAGAGATCTGGGGATCGTGATTATCGATGAGGAGCAGAGATTCGGGGTAAGGCATAAAGAAAAATTAAAAAAATTGAAAGAAAATGTCGGCGTGCTCACGCTTACCGCCACGCCCATCCCGAGGACGCTTCATATGAGCCTTGCGGGGATCCGGGATTTGAGCATCCTTGAAGAGGCGCCGATGGACAGAAAGCCGATTCAGACCTATGTGATGGAATACCATGACGAAATCGCAAAAGAAGCGATTAAACGGGAGGTTTCAAGAGGGGGGCAGGTATACTATGTCTATAATCATATCGAAAGCATAGCCGATATGGCGGGAAAGCTCCAAAAACTGCTGCCGGAATGCAATATCGTATTTGCGCACGGCAAGATGCAGGAGAGGGAGCTTGAGGAGATCATGCTCGATTTCATCAATAAGGAGATAGATGTACTGGTATCCACGACGATTATCGAGACCGGACTGGATATCCCCAATGTCAATACGATTATTATTCATGATGCCGATAAATTCGGGCTTTCACAGCTTTATCAGCTCAGAGGCAGGGTGGGCAGAAGCAGCAGGAGGGCATATGCGTTTTTGCTTTACCGCAGAAATAAGCTGCTCTCCCAGGAAGCCGAAAAAAGGCTGAAAGCCATCAGAGAGTTTACTGAGCTGGGAAGCGGGATTAAGATCGCGATGCGTGATCTGGAGATCCGCGGCGCCGGTAACGTGCTCGGATCGGTGCAGCACGGGCATATGCAGGCGGTGGGCTACGAGCTTTACTGTAAGCTTCTCGGCGCGGCGGTGAGCGAATTAAAGACCGGAGTCGCCAGGGAAGAGGGATACAGCACCTGCGTGGAACTGGAAGGAGATGCTTATATTCCTTATGAGTATATTTCCAATGAAGAGCAGAAACTTGATATTTATAAGAGAATTGCCTTAATAGAAAGCAAAGAGGATTATTCGGATATGCAGGACGAGCTCATAGACCGCTTCGGAGATCCCCCCTCGGCGGTGATCAATCTGCTCAATTCGGCGATGATCAAGTCGATGGCATACAAACTCTATATCAAGGAGGTTCTGATCGGAAGGGAGAAAATCGAGCTGCTGATGTACGAAAAAGCAGAGGTAAATACGGAAAGCATTCCCGAGATCGTAAGCTCTTACGGGGGAAGGCTCGGCATCGTTACCGCAGAGAAGGTTTTGTGGAGGCTGGCAATCGGAAAGCAAAAAGCGGATATCGGATATGCAATATCAGAATGCATCCGTCTCTTGGAGGCTATGGAATGTCTAAAGCTTGCATAAATCTTAATTAACTTGACAAATAAGCCCAAAAAGGATATAAAGAAATAGTTATATAATATACTAGGAGGTAATAATCCATGAACAAAACAGAATTGATAGCGGCAATCGCAGCAAAGGCTGAATTGAGCAAGAAGGATGCAGAGGCTGCTCTTAAGGCGTTTACCGAGACCGTGATGAGCGAGCTTAAGAAGGGAGAGAAGATTCAGCTGGTTGGATTCGGAACATTTGAAGTATCCCAGAGAAAGGCGAGAAAGGGAAGAAATCCTCAGACAAAGAAAGAAATCAATATACCCGCTTGCAAAGTGCCGAAGTTTAAGGTTGGCAAGGGACTTAAGGACGCTGTGAACAAGAAGAAATAATGAGGATCGATAAGTTCTTGAAGGTGTCCAGACTGATCAAGAGACGGACGGTGGCAAATGAGGCCTGCGATGCGGGAAGAGTTTGCGTAAACGGTAAGGTTGTCAAGGCTTCCTATACGGTTGCTCCCGGCGATATCATAGAGATAGGCTTCGGTACGAAGACGGTGAAGGTGGAAGTTTTGGAATTGAACCAAACGACAAAAAAAGATGAGGCAAAAGAGCTTTTTAAGTATTTATAAGAAAAAACGAGGATGTCCCTGAGGTCGTGGAAGGATCGCAGGGGCATTTTTATTTTTCGGAGCTCAGATAAAATCCCTTGAAGGATTTTGTATTCGCTGCAATTAAGTTCTTGAAAATATCGGGTAAATAGCTTAGAATAATAAAATACGGTGTGTATAGCAGGAGGGTGTATTATGGCAGGTGCAGGAAACAGGCAGAGAAAGAAAAATCAGAGAATGGGAAGGCATGCCACGATCCTGGCAGTGGCTATTGCGGCATTCAGCATCGCAATGATCCTCAATATCAGAGTGAGATCTCTTAAGGAACAGGAAAGCGTATATAAGGAAAGAATACAGAGTATTCAAACGGAATATGAGGCGGAAAGCGAAAGGGCTCAGGCGTTGGAAGAGTATCGGATCTATGTGCAGACAAAGCAATACATAGAGAAGGTCGCAAAAGAAAAGCTCGGGCTGGTAAAGCCGGATGAGATTATTTTGAAGCCAAATGAATAAACGGGTTTTCATCACCTCCGAATCTTTTAGCTATATGAGGGTTCGGAGGTTTTTAACCATAGGACGGATGACGGATAGGGATTGAAGATGCTGCGGAAAGTTAATCAAATGATAGAGAGGCAAGAGATGCTCGGATACGGGGATGCCTGTATTATCGCCTTGAGCGGAGGGGCGGATTCCGCCGCATTATTAAGCAGCCTGCATGAGCTGAGCGAAAGCCGGGGCTGGAGATTGAAAGCCGTCCATGTCCATCATGGGCTGAGGGAGGAAGAGGCGGATAGGGATGCGGATTTTTCCCGGGATCTTGCCTCTGAAATGGGCATAGAATTTGTGCCGGTTTACCGAGATGTCGCCGCATTTGCCCGGGAGGAAAAGCTTTCCCTGGAAGAGGCGGGAAGGATTCTGCGGTATCAGGTATTGGAGCAGGAAGCGCTTAAGATGGACGGGGAGGAAAAAAAAACCAAGATCGCGGTCGCGCATAATAAAGAGGATAATGTGGAAACGATATTGATGCAGCTTCTGCGCGGAAGCGGATTGCAGGGGCTCTCCGGAATACCTCCGAAGAGGGGGAGGATTATCCGCCCGCTGCTTGAGATCGGCAGAGAGGAGATAGAGGATTACCTCCGAAAGCGGCAGATCGGATTTATTGTCGATTCAAGCAATATGGAAGAATGCTTCACAAGGAATAAGATCAGGCACAGGCTTCTGCCTTTTTTATGCTCCGAGATTAACCCGGCTGCGGTGGATCATATTAATGCGGCGGGACAATTCATCGCTCAAGCCAATGCGTATATTTTGCAGGAAGCGGAAAAGATCTGCAAGGAATTTGCAGTTGAAAAAGAGTTTGCGATCTCGATGAGCGGGGAGGCTTTCGAGGGAGAGCGCAGCCTGCTCAGACCTTATCTGATCAGAGAGATGTTAAAAAAGCTGCATTCGGGGATGAAGAATATCACAGCCGTGCATATCCGGGATATAGAGGCGCTGCTGGAGGGAGAAACCGGAAAGCGCCTGGACCTTCCTTACGGAATCGGAGCAAAGAAGGATTATGAAGCTCTTGTGATTTATCGGAGGGGCTCCGGGGAAGAGGAGGAGAGAAAAGATGAGGAATCTTTCTTTCGATTCAGAGAGTTTCCCTACCAAAAGAGGGAAAACCCGCCGACCGGAACATGGTGCAAATGGTTTGACGCGGAGGCGGTAGGAGAGGATTATGAGATAAGGCGGCGAAAAAAGGGAGATTATATTGAACTCAAAGGAGTGGGAAGAAAGAGCATACGGGCGTATATGAGGGATGTAAAGCTTCCCTCCGATCAGAGAGAAAAAATATTGCTGCTAGCAAAGGGGAGCCATATTATATGGATACCCGGGCTGAGAATCAGTGAGGCATTTAAGATCAAAGAACATACAAAAAAGGTATTGGAAGTAAAATATACCGGCAAGGACCGCAGAAAGGGGCAGGAAGAGGAGAGATCATGAGAGAAAAAATCAGAGTTTTGATTTCGGAAGAGGAATTGAATAAAGGGATTCAGGAGATTGCGGACAGGATCAATAAGGACTATGAGGGAAAAAAGGTACATCTCATCTGCATACTCAAAGGCGGAGCGATGTTTATGTGCGAGCTGGCAAAGAGGCTGACCGTTCCCGTATCTTTTGACTTTATGAGCGTATCCAGTTACGGAAGCGGAACGGAGTCGAGCGGAGTGGTAAAAATCGTGAAAGACCTGGATGAAAGCCTTGAGGATAAGGAGCTCATCGTTGTCGAGGATATTATAGATTCCGGAAGGACGCTTTCCCATCTTCTGGAGCTTTTGCAAAGCAGAAATCCCAAAAGCATAAGGCTCTGTACCTTATTGGACAAGCCGGCGAGGCGTGTGATCAAAGATGTGGAGGTTGATTATATCTGCTTCAGCATACCGGATGAATTTGTAGTGGGATACGGCTTGGATTATGATCAGATGTATAGAAATCTGCCCTATATCGGTGTGGTGGAATTTGAGGAGGAGTAAGAGTTGAAAAACGCAAACAGCCAGTGGAGACTTATTATTTTTGCAGTGATTACGATTCTGGCAATCAGCTTTGTCGCAGATGCCGTACAGAAGCGTATGTCCATATCCGGGATGAGCAGGAAAACATTCGAAGAATTGCTGCTTTCCGAAGATCTGGACAGGATTGTGATAAATCAGAACAGCCAGACGCCGAGTGGTTATGCACAAATTATATATAAGGACGGCAGCTTCCATAATATGGATTATTATGTGTCGGATGTCAATGCATTGGTTGGAGAGCTGGAAGAAAAAAATGTAAACTATATCATGAGGGATATCGAGAGGGAAAACGGATTTTTTAAAAACGTCCTTCCTCTGGTTCTGATGCTCGGGATGGCATTCTTTATTTTTTTGATGTTTCAGAGCAGAGCCGGTTCCGGAGGCGGAGCGGGGATGATGAGCTTCGGAAAAAGCAGGGCAAAGCTTGCCAAGAAGAGCAATGTAAACTTTAAGATGGTAGCGGGCTTGAAGGAAGAAAAGGAGGATCTGGAGGAACTGGTCGATTTTCTGAAAGATCCCGCGAAATATACCGCTTTGGGAGCAAGGATTCCGAAAGGAATTATCCTGGTGGGACCTCCGGGAACGGGAAAGACCCTGCTGGCAAAAGCGGTGGCAGGAGAAGCGGGAGTCCCCTTCTTTTCGATCTCCGGCTCCGATTTTGTCGAGATGTTTGTCGGAGTCGGCGCTTCCCGGGTGAGAGATCTTTTTGAGGAAGCGAAGAGAAATTCTCCCTGCATTATTTTTATCGACGAGATCGATGCGGTGGCAAGACGAAGAGGATCGGGACTGGGAGGAAGCCATGATGAGAGGGAGCAGACCCTCAACCAGCTCCTTGTCGAGATGGACGGTTTCGGCGTCAATGAGGGAATCATCGTTCTTGCGGCGACAAACAGAGCGGATATTCTGGACCCGGCTATCCTCAGACCCGGGCGCTTCGACCGGAAAATCGCGGTGGGAAGACCGGATGTCGAGGGAAGAGTTGAAATTCTGAAGGTGCATGCAAAGGGAAAGCCCATCGGTGTCGGAGTGGATTTAAGAAAGCTTGCGAGGACAACCTCGGGATTTACCGGTGCGGATCTGGAGAATCTGCTCAATGAGGCTGCCATATTGACGGCAAAATCAGGAAGAAAGTTTATCACGGAGGAGGATATAGAACAGAGCTTCATCAAGGTGGGAATCGGCAAGGAGAAAAAGAGCAGGGTGATCAGCGAGAAAGAGAAGCGGATCACCGCTTACCATGAAGCGGGGCATGCCATCCTCTTCAGAGAGCTGCCGGAGGTCGGACCGGTGCATACGATCTCCATCATTCCTACGGGAATCGGCGCGGCAGGCTATACGATGCCCTTGCCGGGAGAAGATGAGATGTTCAACAGCAAAAACAAGATGCTCAGCGATATCATCGTCTGCCTCGGCGGAAGAATAGCCGAAGAGCTGGTATTCGGAGATGTAACCACCGGAGCAAGCGCGGATATCAAGGAGGCGACGAGGCTTGCCAGAAGCATGGTGATGAAGTACGGAATGAGCGAAAAGCTCGGATTGATTAATTATGACAGCGAGGGAGAAGAGGTTCTGATCAGCAGAGATTTCGGGCAGGTAAAGTCTTATGCGGAGAGCACCGCGGCATTGATTGACGAAGAGGTGAAGCGGATTATAGACGATTGCTATGCGAAGGCGAAAGCGATTATACTTGCCAATCGCGAGGTTCTCGATAAATGCTCGGAACTGCTTCTCGAAAAAGAAAAAATAGGATTTGAGGAGTTTGAGGCATTATTTCAATGATTAGAGAGGCAATATTCAGCGACGAAACCGCTTCCTATGTGAAGCCTCCGGAGCCGGAGATCGGAGAAAAGATAAGCATACGAATCAGAACGGCGAAGGACGATGCCGAGGCGGTATATTTTTCATCCGGCGAGGAAAGCCTGCTTATGCAAAAGGCGGCATCGGATCGGTATTTCGATTATTATGAGACAGAAAGAATTTTAGGGAAAGAGCCGCTGAGATATCATTTTCAAATACGCGGTTCGGGGGAGACGCTTTATTTCGACAGGGTCGGAAGCTCCGAAAAGCTCAGAAAAGAACTCGAATTTGAGATTATCCCCGGTTTTAAGACTCCGGATTGGGCGAAGGGCGCTCTGATGTATCAGATTTTCGTGGACAGATTTTGCAGAGGCGATGAGACCAATGATGTTTTGGATGACGAGTATATTTATATCGGAATGCCCTCCAGGCATATATCCGATTGGTGGGAATATCCCTCCGCATTCGATGTCGGGTATTTTTACGGAGGAGACTTACAGGGGGTATGGGATAAGCTGGATTATCTCAAGGGGCTCGGAGTGGAAGTGATTTATTTCAATCCTCTCTTCGTATCCCCTTCAAACCATAAGTATGATGCGCAGGATTATGAGCATATCGACCCGCATTACGGAAAGATCGTAACGGACGGGGGCAGGGTGCTTTCTCATGATGAGAGCGATAACAGGCTGGCGACGAAATATATGATACGGACGACGAATCAGGAAAATCTGAAGGCGAGCGATGATTTTTTTGCAAGCTTTGCCTCAGAGGTTCATCGGCGGGGAATGAGAATCATTATAGACGGCGTATTCAACCATTGCGGCTCCTTTCATAAATGGCTGGACAGAGAAGGGATTTACCGGCGTTCGGGGAGATATCCCTCCGGGGCATATAAGGATAAGCAGAGTATTTACGGGGATTATTTCCACTTCAATGATGATGAGGAGAGAGAAAGCTATGACGGCTGGTGGGGGCATGAGACCCTGCCGAAGCTCTATTATGAAAACAGCCGGAAGCTTTACCATGAAATCATGAATATTGCGGTGAAATGGGTATCTCCTCCCTATTCGGTCGACGGATGGCGTCTGGATGTGGCTGCGGATCTCGGACAGAGCCCGGAGTATAATCATGAATTCTGGAGAAAATTCAGAGACAGGCTGAAATCCGTAAATCCGGATATCTTTATCTTAGCGGAGCATTACGGAGATCCTTCCTCATGGCTGGACGGAAAGCAATGGGACTCCGTAATGAATTATGATGCCTTTATGGAGCCGGTGGGCTGGTTTTTAACAGGAATGGAAAAGCACTCCGATTGGAGCGATATGTCCAAAAAAGGAGATGCGAGAGCGTTTTTTGAGATGCTGCTTCATGCAAAGGCACGTATGCCCATGCCCTCTTATATGACGGCGATGAATGAGCTTTCCAATCATGATCATTCGAGGTTTTTGACCAGGACAAACGGTGTGGTCGGAAGGCTTCATAATAAGGGGAGCAAGGCGGCACAGGAGGGCGTCCTTCTTTCGGTATTTCGTCAGGCGGTCATCATGCAGATGACTTTGCAGGGGGCTCCGACGATTTACTACGGAGACGAGGTCGGCTTATGCGGCTGGACGGATCCGGACAATAGGAGAACCTATCCCTGGGGAAGGGAGAATCTCGAGCTTCTCGAGTTTCATCATTATATTTCCTCGATTCATAAAAAGCATAGAGCGCTGCGTCTTGGCAGCCTGATTCCTCTTTTGCAGGAAAAGGATCTGCTCGCGTATGCAAGAAGCGAGGGGGAAGACAGGCTCATCATCCTGCTCCATACCGGAGAGGAGGAGAGATCCTTCAGGCTTCCGGCATGGCTTGCGGGATTTTGCGAGGAGGATGGGGTTGTTCGCATTATCCATACAGATGAGGAGGGGTATAATGTAGGCAGACTTCCCCTGAAGATGAGGGAAGGAATGCTGGAGATAAAAATGGGAAAGCATTCTGCGATGATATTGAGTGCAGAATAAAAAAACAGGTTCCGCTTCGATTGCGAGCGGAACCTGTTTTTTATCTTATGTAAAAAAGAAAATTTTTTATGAAATAATGCCTGATTTATCGAGAAATACATAAACTGTGTGAAAGCAAAGTCTTTCTTATAAAGCGGCGAGAGCCTTTCCTGCTTCCGCGAGGCGAGCTTTCGCATCATCATCGGGCTCGAGATTTGCGATAATGCCCTCTCCGTTGAGGACCTTTGCTCCGTAGGACTGCATCTGCTCCGTCCATTTTCTCATCCACTCTCCGTCGCCCCAGTCATGTGAGCCGAAGAGCACCACGGTCTTGCCCTCCACCTTATCGGAGAGGCTTTCTACGAACTCCTCCATCACGCTGTCATCAAGCTGCTCGTCTCCGCATGCGGGGCAGCCCAGGGCAAAAACGGACTCCTCTGCAAGGTCGCTTGCGCTTGCATTGCCTGCCTCGATCAGGAGAGCCTCCTTGCCAGCTTCTTCGATACCTTTTGCCAAAGCCTTAGCCATTTCTTCCGTATTACCCGAATTTGAGAAATATATGATTTTTATCCCTGCCATAAATAAATACCTCACTTTGAAATTAGTTGAATAATGTTTCGTTGTTGACGGACATCGACCGCAATATCCGGCGGTTAGTCTTTGCTAATTATAGCATTCTTTTTGGTTTTGCGCAATAGATTTTTGGAAAATAAAAAAACCTTGAATATTCAAGGTTTTCAGAGCGACAGACGGGACTCGAACCCGCGACCCCGACCTTGGCAAGGTCGTACTCCACCAACTGAGCCACTGTCGCATAGTATTCTTCTTAAAAAACGCTGTCGATAAGATTTTGTTTCGGATAAGCAGGTGATGGGAATCGAACCCACGTATTCAGCTTGGAAGGCTGATGTTCTACCATTGAACTACACCTGCATGTTTTGCAAAGCTCTGCTCTGCACAATAAGCATTTTAACCGAAAGCCCAAACGATGTCAAGGAAATATCGTAAATTTATCCGAGAAGATTATTTTGGGATTAAAATATATTTTTAGTATACTTTTTTTTAAATCTATGTATAATAGTATTGTAAGCAATTAAAAACAATCAAGAAAGGGGGCTATTGCATGTTAAAAGAATTTAAGGAGTTTGCAATCAAGGGCAATGTAATGGATCTTGCGGTGGCGGTAATCATAGGAGGTGCTTTCGGTAAGATTGTATCTTCGCTGGTTGATGATCTGCTCATGCCGGTAATCGGAATTCTTCTCGGAGGAATTGATTTTTCGAATCTGAAAATTATTATTACTCCCGCAAACGGTGATATCGCTGAGGTCGCAGTAAGATACGGAGCCTTTATTCAGTCTGTAGTTGATTTTTTGATTATTGCGTTTTCTATTTTCCTCATTGTAAAGCTTTTAAATGCGGGAAAGAAAAAAGAAGAGAAAAAAGAGGAGAAGGCGCCCAAGCCTGCGGAGGATATCGTCCTTCTTACCGAGATCAGGGATCTCTTGAAAGCAGGGAAGTAATTTCTGAAAAAAATATATTCACGCTCAATGAATATAAAGGAATAGTGATGCTCCGGTCGGCTTAAGAACCGGCTGACAAAATAATAAAAACGGAAAGAAAAGTAAGAGGTAATGAATATGAAGTATATTTGTGATGTATGCGGCTATGTTTATGATGAGGAGCTTGGCGATCCGGATAACGGGATAGCGCCCGGAACGAAATGGGAAGACGTGGATCATGATTTCCTTTGTCCGCTCTGCGGAGTAGGAAAGGATGAGTTTTCCAAAATGGATTGATTCTTTGCATTTGGAGGAGATAAAATACTATCTGCCTCGCTGCGGTATCGGAAGCGCTATATTTGTCAAATGATAAATATAGCGTTTTTCTGAGAGCGGCATATAGATATCGGATGACCGAAAGATAAGCTTGTCTGTCATGATGACAAGATAAGTCGATTCTTCAGTATAGTTTGATAGCGACGGGGAGAAGGATATGGGCACATATAAACGAAGAAGGAGACGAAGGAAGAAGGCATCTGTGTCGGGGAATGAAGCTGAAAACAGAGAAAATCTTCGGGGGGAAGAGGAAATAGGCTCTGATTCGGAAATTGCGGAGGAAGAGAAGAGGCTGGAGAAAGAGTATGAAGAGCTCGGCAAAGAGCTTGAGAAAGCCAAAATCGATCTTGCCAATAAATATATGCAGATTATGCAGTATGATATGCAAAGACCGGAAGATAAGGATGAGACGGACTATTTGTCGAGAGTCAATGAGCTGCAGGCTCTGGTAAAAGAATATGAGAGCATCCTGCAAGAGAAGGAAAAGTACGAAGCTTTATTGGAAGAAAAATGGCAGGAAATCAACAGCTTTTCCGAGAAAGTTCAGGAAAGCAGAGATAAAAAAATGCAGGAGGAGCTTTTTGAGGAAATAGAGAGCAAAAAGTCCTATATTCATAAGCTTAATTTAGAACTGGAAAAAGAAATCAAGATCTTCCAGGAAGAAAAGGTCTTGCAGGAGAAATTGGAAGAAGAACTTAAGATTCAGACAGATATTCTTAAGGATATCAGCAAGAAATTTGAATTGCTGAAAGAAAACAACAAAAAGCAGGAAGAATTACTATTATCAATTGAAATGATTTTATATAACAGAAGAGAAAAAGAGTAATATAAAATTTCAAACAGGGATATCGATGAAGCCGATATTCTGAATGAAAATATAAAATTAAACAACAAATGATTGCAAAAGCATGCATATTACGACAAAATATACGAAATCATTCAAAAGATAATATGGGCTATTGACAAGAAGCGGGAAATGTTACAATATAATTAAACAGGCTTAAGAAAGCAGAAATCAGAGAGCGGGTTTGATTCATTTTATTGTAAAAAAATGAACCGGATTTTAGAGATTTTCGGGGAGCTTTCGAGATAAAACAATAAAGATGAATGAAATAACGAGATTGAGTGTGATTGAGTGCTATGTTAGAGTATCAGAGAGATTGATATAGGAGTGATTGTAAATGTCAAATGAAGCCATCTTAAAGATCGCCGTTTTTGCAGCGATGTCAATTTTGGGAGCTTATCTGCTTCCGGCTTCGGCAAAACGCTATATTCAATGGAAGCAGGCGAAGAAGGAAAGAAAAGAGTACCAAAATGCAAAAAGCCTTTTTTGGTATATATTCAGTCTATTAGTGTTGACCTTATCCGCATGCTTGGCTTTCTATTGTCTTCGTTTTTGGGAAGGCATCTTTATCATGATATTTTCTATGTTTGCGGTTTTCGGCATCATTGTAGATACCTGCATCAGGATTATCGGCAACGAGATGCTCTTATGTATGTTTCCTTTCGGAATCGCGTACAGATTATTGACCGCTCCGACATTGAAAAGCGCATTTATCGGTTCTCTGATTGCGGCGGTACTGATGCTGGTGTTTTTTTTCGCGGCACATATGATCGTCTATCTTCATAAAGGAGTCAGAGGGGTCGGAATGGGAGATGTCAAGCTTTCTCTCCTGATCGGGATTACTTTGGGAGTCGGGCTTTTCGGAGAGTTCATTCTCGGAATGGCTGTGGGGATGATTGTATATTTGGTATTCAGGATATTAAAATCTCCTTTCTTTATCAGGACGATTTTTAATCCGGATAATACCTTTCCCTTATGTCCGCCGATTATGTTAGGCTTTATATATGCGCTCTTTGCTCCTCATATCGGGACTTTGGCGGAGCTGAGAAATTTATTGTTTTCAAAGCTTGGGTAAGAGTGAGTGATCAACAGATAGAAACAGACTGGAATTGCAGAGTGAAAAGGAGTGTGAAAGATGTTGGATTACAGAGAGTTTTTTTCTGAAGAAAAAGCCCAGGGTATGGTGGAATATTCCTTGCTTTTATCGATTTTAGTCATGGGATTGGTTGGAGCGTTTAGGAACAGTATTGCAAGCTCTCTAATTGCAAGAATGGTAGATATTTATAATAACTTACCCTGATGGAAAAGAGAAAATTGTTTTTTTATCCGGTTTGTTTTGGGAAGGCATAGTTTATGTGCGGTAAATATTTGTACTTTAATGAAATACACAGAAAAAGAAAGGAGTGATATTGTTATGAGAAAATTCTTAAACAACATAATGGCGGAGGAAAGTGGACAGGGATTGGTAGAGTACGCATTGATTCTTTCTATTATTGCTGTAGGTCTTATTGCTGCTCTTAGAGCGTTACATGGAAGAATTGAAACAGTGTTTACTAACACGACTTTCTAAACCGGCATAATATTGCAAAATCAATATAGAAATTATTTTTTTAAGCATAGAAATATACAACGTAAGATATTAAATAGTGATAAGTTTTAAAAATTGTTAGAGTACAAATTTTACATAAATGAATGAATATGCATCAAAATAGACTGTATGATGAGCAACTTTTAGTTAAGCTTATTAGTTTTATCAGTTTTATTTTGATGCATATTTTTAATCATATTGGTTTATTTAGAAAATTTAACCTTAATTATTTTTGACGAAGAGTAAAAAAATCTATAAGGGAATGGTTCAATATCATAATTTAAAAGAACAGAGTGTGAAAAAAGGAGATATGCTTTGTGAAAAAGATACGTATCGTGGCATTTTTATCTGCTGTAGTAGTATTCATGCTTTCCTATTTATATTTGCAGGGGCAGAAAAAAGAAAAGGCTTTTGATAAAATTACGGAAGATAAGCAGCAGATAGTAGTGGCAAAGGTTGAAATCAAGCCGAATGAGATGATTACCGCGGAAATGGTGGAATTAAAGGCGATTCCGGTTTTGAAGGATGATCAGGACTATTTCACGAGTATGGACGAGGTTGTCGGAAGAATTACGATTACGGATATTTTTGCGGGAGAGAAAATAACAAAACTGAGGACTGCCGATAAGGACAGTGCATTGGATTTAACCTATAAAATCGCCGAAGGAAAAAGGGCAATGGCGGTGGCGGTAAACAAAGAGTCGGGAGTAGGGCATAATATCAAGGTCGGAGATTATGTGGATGTGATATCCAGTGGAAAGATCGAGGCGGGAAAGATCAATGATATCCCGACTCCGGCAGGCATGTTTTTTGATGCGGGGCTCGGTCTTGAAGCACCGCGCAATACATCCGTATTGAAAACAAATATTGATGAGGGATATGCCACGCTCGCAATCCAAAACGTCAAGGTTCTTGCCTTGGACAGTGTAACCTATTTTGAGGTAAAAAAGGATGGAGAGACGAGGGAATATCAAACCGTAACCTTGGAGCTCAGCCCGGAGCAGGCTAGACATATCGTTCTGATTGGGATTGACGATGGAGAAGTGTTCCTGGCTCTTCGGGCGCATGGGGATGAAGAGATAACGGATACCCCGAGGGATGAGCTCTTTAAGACGGAAAGCATTTTGCACGAGGGTAATGAGGCGCCGGGATCCGCGGGTGTCGAAAACTCCCAAAGCCCTGAACAATCTCCGAATGCAGGAGCATCAGGAGGAGCTTCTCAAAGAAGAGGGAGCAGCGAGCCGAATCAGTCAGGAACTGAGAATGAGAGGGAAGATTCAGGAGAGCAGCCGGCAATACGCTAGGCTAGAAGACTTTGCTTCAAAAAAGTTTTGCCTTACTCGCGCGTGTTAATTTTAGAAAGATAACGAATTTTTCATATATTGGGAGGAAATATTGTTTGAAAGTAAAGGTACTGTTATTCGGAACGGCAGAAAACTGCAATCAACTGAGTCATTATCTCAGGGATGAAGAAATCACCGTGGTTGGAGGGGTGCAGAACGAAAATCAGGTATTGGATGCGATAAATCGTTTTAATCCCGATATATTCATGGTGGCGGAACTCTCACAGGTATCATTGAGGGCGTGCAATCAGGTTTATTTGCTCAGACCTCGCTGCATTCCGGTGGTTATCACGGACAGCAAAGAGGAAGAAGATATCCGCAATATTATGCAGGCTGGTGTACATTACATCCTATCGACGGATATCAGCCCGCTGGAGCTTGTTTCGGAGCTCAAGGCAATTTACAGTAATGAGTCCAACCGCATCCTGAGCCTTGAAAGTACGGGGAAAGGCTCGAGCAAATCCAAGGTTCTGGTTGTTTTCGGGGCAAAGGACGGGATTGGAAAGACGACGCTTGCGGTGAATCTGGCAATCAAGCTGGCACAAAATAAAAACAAGGTAGTCATCCTGGATTATAATATGCAGTTTGGGGATGTGAGCGCATATTTGGGAATGAAAACGAAGGATACGATCATAGAGCTTTTACAGGAGCAGTCCAATCCGAATATCGATACGATTCGGCAGTTTCTCTCTCTTCATGTATCGGGCGTGCATTTCCTGCCCTCTCCCTTCAATCCCGAGGATGCCGGCATGGTAACGGCAGGGCAGGCGGAGAGAGTCATCTCGACGCTCAGAGTGTATTATGATTATGTGATCATTGACACAAATTCCGGCTTTGATGATATCACAATCAATTGTCTGGATTGCTCGTCCATGATATTTTTGATGTCCGGCAGCGATATTCCCACCTTGATCAATACCAAAAAGAGTCTGGGAGTAATTCGGGCGCTGACCGACGAGGAAAAGATCAAGCTGATCGTCGGAAAGGCGGCGAGGGATTCCAATAAAGTATCCGATATTTCCAGAGTCTTGGGTATGCCCGTATGGAATACGATTCCCTATGACAGGAGGAGCGCGATCGTTGCCGCCAACCAGGGAAGCCCTCTGATTTTATCCTCTACGAGGAGCGGAATCAGCAAGGCGATTACAAAGATGGTTTCGGAAATCGACAGACCAAGCGTAGTGGGCGGAAATTCTTTAGTCAGGAGGTTCGGTAAAAGCAAATGAGTTGGGCAAGCAGATTGGAAAAAATAAAGGCGGGAGTCCAGCCGGCCGATACGAATCTCTTCTCCCAGGATAAGAAGAATCAATATTATACGGGGATGGGGCTCAGACTGGATAAGAAATATGAATCCATCCGAGAAAACGTGCATAGAGAGATTGTGAATGAATATAATACCTGGTCTGCTTCCAACGAAAATGAGGCGGATATCAGCAAAGTGGTTTTGGAGTTTATTCACCAATCACTTGCAAAACAGGAACAAAGGCTGACGAGGGCGGAGGAGTCGAAGCTTGCGCAGGAGATTTTGGACGACGTGATAGGCTTGGGTCCTTTGGAACCGCTGCTGCGAGACTCCACGATAAGCGAGATTATGGTTAATTCTCCGAGGCAGATTTATATCGAGCGCAACGGAAAGCTGGAGAAGATTGATACCAGGTTTCGGGACGATGCCCATGTATTGCAGGTAATTAACCGCATCGTATCCTCCGTGGGAAGGAGATGCGATGAAGCAAATCCTATGGTGGATGCAAGGCTTGCCGACGGATCGAGAGTAAATGCAATCATCCCCCCGGTGGCGCTCAAGGGTCCCTCGATAACGATACGAAAGTTTTCAAATTATGCCTTCCAGGTTAAGGATCTGATCGCTTTCGGAAGCTTGTCCGTCCAGATGGCAAATTTCCTGGAGGCGGCGGTCAGAGGGAGATGCAATATCATCGTATCGGGAGGTACGGGATCGGGAAAGACCACTCTGCTCAACGTCCTCTCATCCTATATTCCGAGCGGAGAAAGAATCGTTACGATAGAGGATGCCGCAGAGCTTAAGCTGGAGCAGGAACATGTGGTTACCTTGGAAGGAAGACCGGCAAATATAGAAGGAAAGGGAACGATATCAATCCGAGATCTGGTGAGAAACTCCCTGCGTATGCGCCCGGACAGAATCATCGTCGGAGAGGTTCGCTCCGGGGAGACTCTGGACATGCTTCAGGCGATGAATACCGGTCATGACGGATCGCTGACGACGGTGCATGCAAACACGCCAAGAGATGTGATCTCAAGGCTTGAGACATTGGTTATGATGGCGGGCATGGAGTTGCCGGCAAAGGCGATTCGAGAGCAGATCGCTTCCGCGATCAATATTATCGTTCACCAGTCAAGATTTCGCGACGGAAGCAGAAAGATCGTCAATATTTCGGAGATCGTCGGCATGGAGGGAGATACGGTGACGATTCAGGATCTCTTCGTCTATCAGCAGGAGGGCATCGACGCCATCGGAAGGGTTTCGGGGCAATTCGTGCCGACCGGCATCCTTCCGCGGGTCAGCGAGAAGATCCGGGACGGAGGTGCGATCTGCAAGGATGAATGGTTCCAACCGAGGATAAGGAGCTGAGAATATGGAGTGGATCTTAAGCCTGAGTATGGCGGTATTCACATTTTGTATCATCTATTTGCTGTTTTGTAAGCTCGTCGAGGGAAGGCTGAATCTTCATCGGCGCTTGGATTATGTAGCGGAAATTGCCGAGTCTGAAAGAAGGAATAAGAAAAAAAGGGGCGGTAAGAAGGAGGAGCTTTTTCGTTTTGTGCGGGTTTCCCGTTCGTTCAGGGAAAATATCCTCCTCTCCGGTATTAATATGAAACCGGAGGAGTTTATTTTGACCTGGTTTGTCGGCGTCTTTCTCATTGCAATCATTACCTTTACCTTTACGACAAATATTATCAGGACTTTAGCACTGACTGTATTGGCAGTGCTTATTCCCCCCTTATATATTAAGCATAAAATCAAACAAAAAAGGGCGCTTTTTCAGGTTCAGCTGGGAGATTCCCTGATGATTCTGGCAAATGCATTGAGATCCGGATTTTCTTTTTCTCAGGCGCTGAGCAGTGCATCACTGTCAATGCCGGAGCCTTTGGGAACGGAGTTTGCGACGGTGGTCAAGGAGATGCAGATTGGTGTAGGTGTTGAAGAGTCTCTTCTGAAGGTTGCGGAGAAGATGAAAAGCGAGGATTTAAAGCTCTTGGCAACGGCGGTCGTCGTGCAGCAGCAGGTCGGAGGAAATCTGTCGGAAATACTGGATACCTTAGCCTTAACAATCAGGAACCGCATGGCTGTGTTGAGAACGGTAAAGACATTGACTGCACAGGGAAAGGCATCCGGATTATTGGTTGGAGGACTTCCTATATTTTTACTGATTGCAATATCTTTTATCAGTCCGGATTATATACAGCCTTTATTCGGAACTTTGATTGGAAAAATGATTCTGGCAGGGGCTGCCCTTATGCAGACCATCGGATTTTTGATAATTCGCAAGATGATAGATATTAAATTATAGATTGATCGATAAGAGAGGTGGGGGAATGATTCTGATCATGGCGGTTAGCCTGGCTGTGATGGCGAATATTGTTTTGGAAATGGTACTGGATCTGCTCTTTTCCAATAGAATCAGGCTGATGCAGAGGCTGGATGATGTAAAGAATTTGGAAAGACTGCAGGAGATAGAGGGAGAAAGCGGTACAGGCTTAACAAAGCAGATTTTTTCCACCTTGCTGAACAGGATTCTCGAGATAATTGAGACATTGATTCCGAGAGATCAGAGATCCCTGCAGAGAGTGGATAAGCAGCTGAAGCAGGCGGGCTTGGAAATGACGCCGGTGCGCTATGGTTCTCTTCTCATTTTTCGAATGATTTTCGGAGGGGTATTTTGCGGCATCTTCGCATTTCTTCAGCGTTTCGGATTCAGAGCTCTCTTGTTTTCCATAGTCTTCGGGCTATACGCCGGCTACGGGCTCAGCAGGTATTTTCTGAAGAAAAGGATTGCCAGACGTCGGGAGGAGATGTACCATCAGCTTCCTGAGGTAATGGATCTGCTGAGCGTCAGTGTTGCTGCAGGTCTTGGCTTTGATCAGGCGGTGGCATATGTTGTCGAAAAAAGCGAGGGAGCCCTGATCGATGAACTGGAAATCACCCGCAAGGAGATGCTTCTGGGAGTGAGCAGGAAAGAGGCTTTGGAAGGCTTTGCCGAGCGCTGCGAGAATGTGGAGATAAGCACCTTCGTTACTGCGGTCACGCAGTCGGAGGAAATGGGAGCGAGCATAAAGGATGTGCTGCATGTGCAGGCGGAAACCATACGGGAGACGCATAAACAACAAGTAGAAGAAAAAGCGCAGAAGCTGCCGGTAAAGATGCTGCTTCCTCTCGTATTATTCATCTTTCCGACGATTTTTATCGTTATACTGGGACCGGCACTTCTGACGATCATGAAAGAATTTGGAGCTTAAAGATGATGTTGGTTTTAGAAAAAGAGAAGGGAATTTTTCAGATAAAGTTGGAAAAGGCGGATAGTTTTTTCAAGCGCTTTTTTGGCTTGATGGGGAGAAAGGCGCTGGGGGAGGGAAGAGGAATGCTTTTATCTCCCTGCGGGAGCATTCATACTTTCTTTATGAAATTCACCATAGATGTGTTATATTTGGACGAAAGAAATATGGTACTATATAAAGAAACGATAAAGCCTTGGAGAGTAGGAGCAATCGTCAAAGGAACAAAAAAAGTCGTAGAATTAAGAGAAAATGCTGCCGAGGCAATAGAAAAGGGAGATATTTTGGAATTCAGATAAGAGATCGGGAGGTAAAGATATGGGATTATTCGGAAAAGGAAAGAAAAATGCTTCCAATGAGGAGTATAACTATATAGATCGCTATATGGGGCAGGAGCAGCCGGAGGCAAAATATACAGATTACGGCAGTGCAAACTTGAATTCCCTTCCTTTTCAACAGAAGGAGCCGGAGCAGACCGTGATTGGTGATTTAAAGCCGACGGTTTTCGGAACCTATACGAAAAAAAGCGTCGAAGACTATATCCGCAAGTCCAATGAGAATCTGGATGTAATGAAGACGCAGATGGAGGCGCAGCTTCGGGATCTCTTTAAGGAAAAAACGAATGTGGTCAGAGAGTGTGAAGTTTTGCGCATGCAGCTGGGGAAAGCAGAAACCGGACTGGAAGAGCTCAGAAACAGCATAGAAGAGGATAATAGCAGCAGAGAAAAAGAGATTACGGAGGCGGTAGAGGAAATCTCGAGATTAAAGCAGGTGATAGAGGAGTACCAGGAGAGGGAAAATGACGTCGATGAGGCGGCGGAAGAGATCACCAGATTGCAAAAGATTGTCGAAGAGTATCGGGAAAGAGAAGAAGACATCAACGGAGCCTTCGAGGAGATCAATAATCTTCAGGAAACGCTCAGATATTATCAGGAAAAAGAACATGAAACGGAAGAACTGAAGTTAAAAATCAAAGAGAAAAACGACAGGATTTCCGCTCTGAATGAAGAAATAGAGCAGTACAAGGCGGGGATCGCCACCCTGCAGGGCAAGGTCAAGGAACTCGTCAAGCAGAAGGAAGAGCTCAGAGAAATGTATGAATCCGGAGAAGGGATCGAAGAGGGTGATCAAAGCGAGCTGCTGGAGGAGTTAAATCTTCTGAAGGATAGAGAGAGCGAGTACCAAGCTAAGCTCACCGATTATGAAGCCCGAATTGCCGAGAGCGAGGAATACAAGAAGAGGCTGGAGGAGAAAGAGGGAGAGATTAAGCGGCTGCAGGATGATATCGAGGAATATAAAAAAGCATTTTCCGGATTAGAGGAGGAGAAGAAGCTCTTTGACCGGAAAAAATCGGAGGAAGAGATTTCGCAGGAGAAGCTGATGTGGTCGGAGAGAGAGCTGATCAATAAGCAGAATCTCGTCGAGGTATTGAAAAAGAATATCGAAGATAAAGAGAGAATCCTCAACAAAATGCAGGATATGCTCAGCAGGACGAGTAAGGACAGCAAGAGCTTCGAAAATAAGATCAATGATCTATATGAGAATTATTCTCTTGCGGATAAGAAAATCAAGCAGCTGGAGAAAGAGGGAAGGGAGAAGGATTTCCTGATTTCTCAATACCAGAGCAGCGATATAGAAAATAAATTACTGAAGCAAAGATCATGATCAGATCTTTGAAGGAAACCATTCAGGAAATCATGTATCAGATGGAGCAGCAGTCGGAGAATCTCAAACATTATATAGAAAGCTCTTCGAATGACAGAGCGACGATCAATGAAATATCCGCAGAAATGACGGAAATCAAGCTCAATAATATCGAGCTTTTGGATGCGCTTAATAAGATGACGCTTAATTATGAAAACGCGCTTAAAGAAAACAAGAAGCTCGAATTAAAGCTTGAAGAAATGGAAAACAAATCCAAGATATATCCGATCACTCATTCAATGAAAACGGATGAAAATAAGGCGCTTGATTCGGCGCAGGAGTTAAAAGAAGACAGAGAACATGATATTGCGTATAAGAGAGCAAAGGAACTCGTGGAAAAGTTTAATGAGATCTTAAAGGATGAAGGTGAGAATATTGTGTGATTTTTTTAGGAAAATAAAAAAGCTGCTGAGTTGTTCAAGCTCGGAAAGAGGGCAGTCCATAGCCGAGTTTACACTGATTCTGCCGATTATTATGCTATTGGTCATGCTTCCCATAGATTATGCCAGACTGATGTATACCAAGATGCTTCTCAATACCGCTGCAACGGAAGCGCTTGCGCAATTGGAGCAGGGCGATCTCGGCGGAGGAGTGGGAGGAAGAGTCATCAATATCATTGATGTAAGCTACGGAGACAGGCTCGATGTGGGCAGGGTCAGCATAGAAAGCCTGAGCGTGGGGAGCTTGGAGAAGCAGGATTATATTTATTATGTTTACTCGAGCGAGCGGGCTCTCGAAGACTTTGAAGATCAATTTGATGCAAGACCGAGCAATTATTCTTCCGGTATTGTGAAGATGAAGCTTGCGATGGATGTTCAGCCCATAACATTTTTAGGAAAGCAGGTTCTCGGCTCCAGCGTAAAAATACAGAGCAGAGAATACGCCAGAGAGATATATGCGCAGGGCTATACGCCGTAAGGAAGGAGGGAGGAAATGTTTATTTCTAAGTTAAGAAAAGAAAAAGGTCAGGCGATTGTAGAATTTGCATTGATCATTCCTCTTTTTATCTTCTTGATTTTGGCGATTATAGAATTGGGGTGGATCAGCTATCAGAGCAATATGTTTGCCCGCAGCTACGCCTATGCCGCATGGGATATTACGGCGGAAAAATTAAGCGATATGGATCCGCTGACAAGAGCAGGTTCCGACAGTACATACAGCGGAGCGGCGGTGAGCACTCTTATTGCGGATACAATGAAGGATAGCGCCTTATGGGGGTTTAATTCCTCGGGACTGAGCGTCAGCAATGCAAGAGCGAAACTGTATAACAGAGAGAGCAAGTTTACGGTGCCGGGAAAAGACAGCGGTACCTCGGTGGAGGCGACGACAATCAAGAGATATATGAGGCTGGAGGCAAAGCTCGAATATCGGATAACGCCGATGACGTCTTTGGGAAATGTATTGTTTTCCGGCATGCTGAACCAGGAAAAGAACTTGAATTATGAGAGGGTCGTGGGCGCACAGCATCGTTCGGAATAAGTGTGGGAGTGATGATTATGGAGAGAGCATGGAAAAAACTTAAAGAAGAAGAGGGCAATATCATTGTGTTATTTGCGGGAACGCTCTTGCTCTTATGCTTTTTTGTAGGAATTGCATTTGATTTAAGTTTGTACTATACGAGAAAAAACGATTTGGAAAACCTGTGCAGATTATTACGCGAAGACAGGTTTACGCATCAGGACAGCATTCGTTATGCGGATAACCCGGGGGCAAAAAACTATATAATAGCCTCAAAAACCCTTCAGGACAACGGATTTGCGGGAGATTTATCCGTGTTTTTCAAAGAAGAGTCCTTTCCGGCACAGGCAAATTCCAGGCAATATAAAATCAGGATTGAACTCAGCGAAAATTTCGATTTTCATTTTTTGAAGATATTCGGGCTTAGCAATGTGAGAGTCAAGGCTTATATCGACGGAAAGGAAAACTACGGAGAAGGCGGAAGCGATGTGATCTGGCATCCCTCTGCCGCCGCAGAAACATATAGCGGAGTATATTCGGGGAGCGCCGGTTCAGGATACAGCTTCACTCAGGGAACTTTTCCGAGCGGCTGGTAAGAATAGGAGAGAGAATTTTGAAAAAAATACTGATCATAGCTTTGACCGCGGTACTCGGATTTGCGCTCTTTGTTTTTGCGAAAAAGAATTTCTTATCCCCAGAGCTTCGTGTGGGCTGTCTTGAATCGGAGGAGGAGATTTGCCGGGATCTTATGGCTCTGTACCAGGAGGAAAATCCCCGGACTAAAATCAATTTGGAGATTTTGGAGCGCTATGAGTACGAGGTGGCGGAAATCTGGAAGGAGAAAAAACTGGATCTGCTATTTCTGCCGGAAGATTTCAGACTCAACAGCCCGGAGAAGAAAGAATTCTTTGTCGATCTGAGCGAATTTACGGAGAAAGAAGAGTATTTGATATCCGCAGCCGAAGAAGAAGGGGTTTATGCATTAGTCTTAAACGGGAGCATAGATCTTTTATTGGCAAATACCGATTTATTGGAAAGCAACGGTCTCTTTGTTCCGAGCTCTTTTGATGAGCTTGAAGAGGTGAGCCTGGCACTGAGATCAAGTACGGATATTATTCCCTTTATGCTGGAAACAAAGGCGGAGGGAGAGTTTGAAATTAAGCCCTTTGCCGATAATATTTTATTAAATGCTCCGAATACCCGA
Organism: Johnsonella sp.; assembly: GCA_030529445.1. GTDB lineage: Bacteria > Bacillota > Clostridia > Lachnospirales > Lachnospiraceae > Johnsonella. The sequence goes on from JAUMWW010000015.1 coordinate 32,136, forward strand.
TTTTCCCTCTTCAGCGATCAGGGAGAGATCAATAACGGTTTCTACAGCATAGAATCCCTGCTTTATATTGTCGGAGAGGAGGTAAGGCTGAGCCCGGAAATGCGCGGAGAAATGAGTGCGATGGAATATTTCCGGCAGAACAATATTGCGATGCTTCCCCTAAGGAGCGATGCGCTCAAAGATGTCGAAAGCATCGGAGAAGCTTATAAGATATCCGTTTTTCCCGGTTCGGATATTCATAATTTTGTCACATGGAACAGTAAGAAAAGAGTTGTCCTCCTGAAGTCTTCAAAGAATAAAAAGGAGGCTGAGCGATGGATGAATTTTTTACTTTCCTCTGCCGCACAGGAGAAGCTTTATGCTCAAACAGGCGATCTGCCTGCTTGCCGGGGGGTGAATGTTAAAGGAGTGATAGCCGGATTATATCTGTATTTATCGGAAGCCGATCGCTGCAAATATTCCTTTTTTGAACGAATATCCGAGGAAGAAGAAGAGATTATCGTTCGCGAAGTAAGCGGCATTTTAGAAGAAACGGACAGCATGGAGAGTGCTTTTATAGATAAAATAGAAAATGCATTAAGAGAAGTGGAATTTAACTGAGTTAAAGCTGGAGAGAGGTAGGACGATGATAAAGTATGCAAAGAATATTTTTTGGGGTTATCTGTTAATCCTTATGTTTTTATTTACATTCGATTTGCAGTCATATGCGTCGGTAGGTGCATTAAATGTAAGAGTAAGAACCGTTATTGAAAATATTGATGAAGCTCCGGCTGAGGTGAGAACAAAGAGTTTTAACTATAATATCATCAGAACCGTGAATATGTATAGGATAGAGGGGAAATGTCTGGTTCCGAATGATAACAGTCCGAAGAAGGGTTTTTCATGGAAGCATGGGCAGATCAGCACCATATCCTTTAATGGGATAAGAGGAAATACTTCCTATGATATACTCCTCTTTCAAAGCGCTGCAAATACGGATGCTCATGTGAGTTTAAGCAGAATAGAATATGCCGGCAATACAAGAGCATATACCTATAATGACGGAGGGAGAGCAAATACCTCGGTGACTCCTTTTAACTGGGCTGAAATCATAAACAGCAACAGCAGGAGCGCGGAGCTCACCCTGTATTTCAGATATAATCCGGATATCGGCGAGCTTGGCAAGGCGCCGGATCCCGAGGTAAGTTACAGTAAGCAGATTGATTATCTCGGAGACGGGGGAGGAAATCCGGATACTTCCGCGGGAGGTCCGAATGATTACAGGCTGTATCTGTCCCTGGCTACCGAAGAGACGGCAAAGGAAAAGGACAAGGATATTGTTTTTTTGCTTGATGTGAGTAATTCCATGACGGCGCCGCTCGGTACCGCGACGAGATTTGACCATATGAAATCAACGCTGGCAAGTACGATAGGAACATTGACCCAGAATCCGAATAACAGAATTTCAATTATTCGTTTCGGAACCAATACACAGACGCTGATTTCCCATTCCTCGGATAAGGCGGGCCTGAAGCAGATTGTGGATAATATGGCGCTTCCGGGAGGCAGCGAGGGCGGAACCAATTATTACAGCGCATTCAAAGAGGCGGGCTCCATTTTAGCCGAACTCAATGATCCGGGCAGAGAGACGGTGGTTTTCTTCCTGACGGACGGATTGCCTACCTCGGCTCTCCCGGCAGTGAATGCGGTAGGATATACCAAGCAATACGAGGTTGCTCTTCCCTATGCGGTGGATGCGGCATCCGCCTTTCCGAAGACGGACAGGTTCTATTCGGTATTTATCGGCGACAGCCCGGGAGATGCGTCGGGGCTTCAAACCGTAACGCAAAAGATCGATGTGTCGATAGAAAAATACATGGTGCATGTGAGCAGCCCCGAGCAGCTGAAAAACACCTTTGACAGATTCTTATCGAGGGTCGGCGGACTCTTATTCGATGTCAAGATAGAAGACGAGCTCTCCGAATATGTGGATTATGCCGGAGAATCGAAGGTGGTAAGGATCAAGGGAGGAAACGAAAGCAGGCTGCTGGCATCGACCGATTACAAACTGAGCGCGGATGCTTCTTCGAAGAAGGTGATTCTCGAACTGATCGGAAATACCGTGGCGGGCGCGCGCTATGTACTCTCCTTTAATGTGAGAGCAAACGATAATGCGCTGGTATATTATGATGTGAATAAGAGCTATCCCCATATCGGAGATGAGGGAACGGATTATCGGGATAATGTGACGAGCTCGATGCAGCCGGGATTCTACTCCAATGCGCAAGCCGTTTTGCGGTATAAATTTGACGGAGGGCATAGCGCCGAGAAGCTTTATCCGAAGCCGGTAATTCAAGTGGTGGCTCCTCCGGCGATTCCGGTTGTCATAGAGGGTAAGAAGGAATTGACCGGCATGGATTTGGAGGCGGATCAGTTTGAATTTGAATTATATGAAGAGGCGGAAAACGGAGAAAAGAAGACGGTATCTTCGGCAAAGAATGATGAAAACGGAAATATTGTATTTGATTCTCTCAATGTAAGCAGACCCGGAAACTATCGCTACTTTATGAGGGAGATTATCCCGGCGACGCCTCAGCCCGGAATGACCTATGATGAAACGGTGTTTGAGATCGAAGTGAAAATAGAGTGGATAGATAATGAGCTTAAAGCAACGGAGATCAATTATAAGGAAGTCCCCGTATTTAAGAATAAGTACGAGGCAGCTCCCGTCATCGTCACGATCGAGGCATTGAAGGAGCTTGAAGGGCGCGCGCTTGCAAGCGGAGAGTTTGAGTTTACGCTCACGCAAAACGGAGCGGTGATCGGGACGGCGAGAAACGGGGGAGACGGAAAAGTCAGCTTCGATCCGATCACAATCTCGATGCCCAATGAATACGAGTATATGATCAGAGAGGTCCCACCGATTCCATCGGATCCTCATATCATCTATGATGTGGCTCCGAGAAAGGTAAAGGTAAAGGTCTGGGATGCCGGAGGCAGATTGCAAGCGGATGTTTCCTATGAGCCGGATAATATCTTTAAAAACAAGTTCCAATTCAGACCTGTGCAGCCCGTGATTCAGCTGAAGAAGGTTCTGTACGGAATGAGGCTGGAGGGAGCAAGCTTCAGCTTCCAGCTGGAGGACCTCAGCACCGGAGAAAAGACTGTGGTAAGCAATAATAATCAGGGAGAGATCGTATTCAGCGATATTATCTTCAGTGCACCGGGAACCTATCTCTATGAGGTAAGGGAATTGCTGCCGGATCATCCGAATGAGTATATGACATACGATACGGAAAAGGTGATTCAGGTCACCGTTACCGTCAGCGATGACGGAACGGGCGATTTACAGGCGGATGTGGACTTTTCCGAGGATCCGGTATTTTATAATTATTATAAGGTGCGCGGAGGAATCTGGTAGATTTGCTATGCTCCGAAGCACCAAGACAATAGAATCTGTAATATAAATCAATCGTATATGCTTCCGGGAGTTTACTTTCTCGGAGGCATATACGATTCGTTCTAAAAAGGTATCATATCTCAAATCAAGTAATACGGCATACCCTGGTGAATAAAAATAAAAATTACATAGGAATCAAAAAGAGAGGATGAAAAATGTTGAGAGAAAAAGCCTTGCGGTATAAGCGGATTTTTATTTTCGGTACAGCTTTTCTCCTATTCCTGTTTTTCTCCGGCAGAACCGACAAGCCTTATATAGCCGGGGTTTGGACAAAGCAGGAAACCGGCGTCTATAAGCTTTTGGACGGATCAAATCTGGAAGGGGTATATGCAAGAGGAATAGATGTTTCACACTGGCAGGGGAGGATAGACTGGAAGGAGGTTGCTCAGGACGATATTCAGTTTGCGATGATAGGGACGGGCTATCCGAGAAAACCGGATCCGACCTTTCATTATAATGCAAGAGAGGCGAGCGCGGCGGGGATTGCATTGGGAATATATATTTATTCTTATGCCGATACCGTTGCGGAGGCGGAAGCGGAGGCCGATTACGTATTGCATCTGATCAAAGATTATCCGGTATCCTATCCGGTAGCCTATGATATCGAGGATGAAAGAGCGCACGGCAAACTGAGCAGAGCCAAGCTTACCGAGATCGTGCTGGCGTTTACCCGAAAAATCGAGAATGCCGGATACCATCCCATGCTCTATGCAAGCGATTCCTGGCTTTCGTCAAAATTCGATCAAAGCAGGCTCGAGGGTCTGGATATCTGGGTGGCAAGATATCATAAGCGGCACAGATATCATAATCCCGCCATCTGGCAGGCGACCAATCAAGGCAGGGTCAGAGGAATCAGGGGATTTGTGGATATAGATTTCCAGTATAAGGATTTTTCGGCAATCATACCGAGGGACACCAGCAGAAACATAGCGGGAAAGACCTATCATTATAAGGATTATGCGCTCTATGCGACAGGCGATATGCCGCAGGAGCCGGGGGAGGCAGAGGCGGCAGATGCGGAAAAATCGGAATCGGCTTCTTTGACCGCTAAAGAAAATAAGAGCGGACCGGGAAAAGAGCCGCATAATGAAAGCGGATGGATCAAAGAGGGGGAGGACTGGTATTATCTGGATGCCGGAAAAGAAAGGCATAAGGGATGGCTTCTCCATGATTCTGCCTGGTATTATCTGGACGAAAACGGAAAGATGCAGACCGGATGGATAGAGCAAAACAACAGGTGGTATTATCTGGATCAGTCGGGAAAAATGTCGACGGGTCTGCTTAAAATCGATAATCAGGAATATTTTCTTGAAGAAGACGGGCAGATGAGAGCGGAGGGCAGTGTAGAGATAGCGGGAGTGCAGTATCTTATCGATCGGGGCGGAGCATTAAGGAGAGCGGAGCAGGGAAAAGGAGAGAAAAAGGAAGAATCGAAAGAAGAATCGAAAGAAGAACCGAAGAATCAGATCCTTGTCATGCAAGTAGCCTCGAAAGGTGAAGAAAAAGAAGAACAAAAAGAAGAAAAAGAAGAAAATGCGCCGGAGGGAAAGGGAGCGGTTATCCTGCTGACCCCGCCTCCCTCGGGACCCTAGACGGGTTTATTAAAGTTTTTTTCAAAAAAGGAGTAAGAGGGACTCTGCAATAAATCAAGATAAGGGAAAAAACGAAGCGGAAAAAAGCTGTTTTTCCGCAAAAAGATTGATAAAATAAAAACGAAAGAAGATCAAAAATATAGAAGTTTTTTACAAAAAAAGCGCTTGAAAAAGGATGGCATATATTGATATTCATAGAGGTACTGGACAAAGCGCGCTTTCCCGGATATAATAATAAAATATTAAGAGGTTTTGAAAGAGGTGGTATCATTTTCTATCGTAAGTCGGTTTTTAAAAGCCTTGCCTTGGTCTCCCAGCTTGGAATAAGTATCATGACTCCAATTTTTTTATGCACCTATATAGGATACAGAATTGACAGGCATTTCGGAACGAAGCTGATCATTCCTTTTTTAATTCTGGGAACTTTAAGCGGTGCAAATATGGCGTATCGCATGGTGAAATCAGTTTTGAAAAGCAGGGATGAAGAAGAAAGCGATAAAGACAGAGCACGGGGAGGCAAATCTCCGGAGGTGCTCAGACCGAAGACGAAGAGCCGAATCTTCAAGGAGGATTGAGATGAGCGCGTCGTTAAAAAAAACCATTTTCGGGATGGGTTTCGGGATCGTCTTATATGAGCTTGCCTTATCCGTGCTTTTGCTCTTTTTGGCACCCGGGCTCGGTTATTCACGGCTTTCGCTTGCTTTTGGCGTTATTTTGGGGACGATTTGCGCATTTGCGATGCTGATCCATATGGGAATCGTGCTCGAAGATGTTTTGGCGAGCAGAGATCCCGAGTATGCGAGAAAGAAGACGATATCTCATAATATGATCAGAAAGCTTCTGCTGCTTGCAGTGGTCGCCGCTTGCTGGAATATCCGGCAGATCAATGTGCTCGCATTGATTCTTGCGGTTTTCGGGATAAAACCCGGAGCCTATTTGCAGCCCTTTGCGGATAGAATATTTTTCGGCAATAAAAAAATCTCTTAAAATAAACAATCCCGACAGAATATCGGGGGCAACCATCAATATGTTGAAGCAGAAAGGAGGGGCAAGATGCACTCTGCTGTATTATCAGCCAATCACCTGCTGAGCAAGGAGCTTGACTTTATGATACACGGTATCCTTGAGTACGAGCTCTTCGGACAGAAGGTCTGGCTGACGACGACCACGGTTTCTCTCTGGGTCGTATCGGTACTGCTGATTGTTTTTGCATTGTTTGCGAGGAGAGCGATGAAAAACGCCTCGGATATCCCGGGTGGATTTCAAAACATTCTCGAATTTCTGGGAGAAACAATCGAAAATATGGCACAAGGCATATTGGGAAAGCATGCGTATAAATTCGTCAATTATGTGGGAACGATATTTTTATTCATTCTGTTTTCCAATTTGGGCGGTCTCCTGGGGCTGCGAAATCCGACAGCGGATTACGGAGTTACCTTTGCGCTCGGAATCATGACCTTTATCATTGTGCAGTACCAAGGTTTTAAAAACAGAAAAATCAGACATATTACTTCATTATTCGAACCTACACCGATTCTTTTTCCTTTGAATCTGATCGGTGAGATCGCAAACCCGATTTCCATATCCCTGCGTCTTTATGCAAATATACTTTCGGGATTCATCATGCTCGGGCTCTGGTACGGTATGATGCCTATTATTACCAGCATAGGTATACCGGCAGCCCTGCATGTGTACTGTGATATTTTTTCGGGATGCATACAGACCTATGTGTTTTGCATGCTGACCATGGTATATATAAACGATAAGATGGAATAAACCAGATTAAAATTTTCAGGAGGACTTTTTTATGAACATGACAGGACAGGATTTTATCTACGGATGCTCGGCAATCGGTGCAGGACTTGCGATGATCGCAGGTATAGGACCCGGAGTAGGACAGGGTATCGCTGCCGGACACGGTGCTTCTGCGGTAGGAAGGAATCCCGGCGCACGCTCCGATATTACCTCGACGATGCTTCTCGGACAGGCGGTTGCGGAGACGACAGGTCTTTACGGACTGGTCGTTGCGATCATCCTTATGTTTGTTAAGCCTTTCAATTCATAAAATTCGGCATGTTTCCACACCAAAAGAATAAGAGTTAAGGGAGGAAGACAAAGTTTTGGAACGATTGATAGGATTTGATCTGCAATGGATTGCAGATGCGGTTTTAGCCGGTATCAATATTCTGATCCTCTTTTTTATCCTATCCTATCTGCTGTTTAATCCCGTGAGGGATTTTCTGCAAAAAAGGCGTGAGAAGATCGCAGCCCAGCTCGGCGAAGCGGCGCAGAAGGATGCCGAAGCGAGCGAACTCAAGGCGGAATATGAGTCGAAATTGAAGAATATAGAAAAAGAAGCGGCGCATATCATGGATGAGGCGAGAAGGAAGGCGAAGATCAAGGAAGAGGAGATCATATCCGAGGCAAAGGAAGAGGCAGGCAGAATAACGAAGAGGGCGATGCGGGAAATAGAGCTGGAGAGAGAAAAGGCTGTAGACGAGGTGAGAAAAGAAATGGTCAATATAGCCGCTTTGATGGCAAGCAAAGCACTCGCATCGGGAATGGATGTGAAGATACAGAATGATCTCATAGACGAGACCTTAAGAGAGATTGGTGAGAGCACATGGCAAAGCTGATATCAAAGGTATATGGCGATGCACTTTTTCAAAGTGCGAAGGAAGCGGAGGCTCTGGATCGGATTTATCAGGAGATAAGCGATTTAAAGCTTGTTTTTGAGCAAAATCCGGGGCTTCTGAAAATATTGGAATCGCCCAAAATATCCAGAGAAGAGAAGGCGGATGCGCTCAAGGCGGTATTTTCGGGGAAAATATCCGAGATGAGCATGGGATTTCTGATGAGTATCATCGAAAAATGCAGACAGAATGAGCTCTATGCGATATTTGATTATTTTATCGCTAAGGTAAAGGAAGATAGGAAAATAGGTATTGCATTTGTCAGCTCCGCGAGCGAATTGAGCGGGGAGCAGAAAGAAGCTCTGGTACAAAAACTTATTTCCACGACGGAATATGAGGTTTTCGAGATGCATTATCAGGTGGAGCCCGATCTCTTGGGCGGCTTAAGAATACGAATTAAGGACAGAGTGGTGGATTCTACGATTAAGAACAGGCTTTATCAGCTCAAACAGGATCTGCTCTCCGTACAGATGAGATAAGTTTTGATGAGTTCTAGAAAATCTAAGAAAGCAGGTAATGAGGCTAAATGAATTTAAGACCCGAAGAAATCAGTTCTGTGATAAGAGAACAGATTGAAAAATATTCAAGCAGGCTGGAAGTATCGGATGTAGGAACTGTAATTCAGGTTGCTGACGGAATCGCCAGAATTCACGGGCTGGAAAATGCCATGCAGGGTGAGCTTCTTGCGTTTCCAGGAGAAATATACGGCATGGTACTTAACCTCGAGGAGGATAACGTAGGCGCGGTTCTCCTCGGAGATCATCGCAGCATCAATGAGGGCGATACCGTAAAAACCACCGGAAAGGTGGTGGAGGTTCCCGTGGGCGATGAGATGACCGGCAGAGTGGTCAATGCACTCGGACAGCCGGTAGACGGCAAGGGACCGATTCTTACAGATCGATACAGGAGAATCGAGAGGGTTGCGCACGGCGTAATCAAGAGAAAATCGGTAGATACGCCTCTGCAAACCGGCATCAAGGCAATCGATGCGATGATACCGATAGGCAGAGGACAAAGAGAGCTGATCATAGGAGACAGGCAGACGGGAAAGACATCGATCGCAATCGATACGATCATTAACCAGAAGGGACAAAACGTTCACTGCATCTATGTGGCGATAGGTCAAAAGGCATCGACGGTTGCGGCGATCGTAAAGACTCTGGAAGATTACGGTGCAATGGATTATACGACGATCGTCGTATCCACCGCATCGGATCTTGCTCCGCTCCAGTATATCGCGCCATATGCGGGCTGTGCGATCGGAGAGGAGTGGATGGAAAGAGGAGAGGACGTGCTGGTGATCTATGACGATCTGACCAAGCATGCGGCGGCATACCGTACGCTCTCTTTGCTCTTAAAAAGAGCGCCCGGCAGGGAGGCTTATCCGGGAGATGTATTCTATCTGCATTCAAGACTTTTGGAGAGAGCATCGAGGCTTTCCGAGGAGCTTGGAGGCGGATCCCTGACCGCGCTTCCGATTATCGAAACGCAGGCGGGAGACGTATCGGCATATATACCGACCAATGTGATTTCGATCACGGACGGACAGATCTATCTGGAGACGGAGATGTTCAATGCCGGATTCAGACCGGCGATCAATGCCGGACTTTCGGTTTCGAGAGTGGGCGGATCGGCGCAGATTAAGGCGATGAAGAAAATAGCGGGTCCGATCAGAGTGGAGCTTGCGCAGTACAGAGAGCTTGCCTCCTTTGCACAGTTCGGTTCGGAGCTTGATGAAGCTACCGCAAGACAGCTTGCACAGGGAGAGAGGATCAGAGAGGTTTTGAAACAGCAAAACTATAAGCCGATGCCGGTGGAATATCAGATCCTCATCATCTTTGCGGTGACGAAGAAGCTGCTTTTGGATATTCCGACCGCAGAGATCGCGGAGTTTGAGCAGAAGCTTTTTGGCTTCACCGACGATAAATACCCCGAAGTACTCAAAGAAATCAGAGAAAAGAAGGAGCTTAGCGAGGCGCTCGGCGAAAAGCTTGTGAAGATTATTGAAGAGTGCAAGAACTCATAGAAGGAGGTGAGAATGCATGGCTTCGATGAAGGAGATCAAGCGCAGGAGAAACAGCATACAGAGCACGAAGCAGATCACGAAAGCGATGAAGCTCGTCGCTACGGTAAAGCTTCAAAAATCCAGGGCGAAGGCGGAGAAATCAAAGCCTTATTTCACCCTGATGTATGAAACGATAGGCTCCATTCTTACCAAGAGCGAGAATCTCAAGCATCAATACCTCGAAAGCAGGGAAGGGGGAAAGAAGGCGGTAATCGTCATCACCTCCAACAGAGGGCTTGCGGGAGGATATAATAATAATGTAATCCGAATGGTTGAGGCGAATGTCGGAAAGGAGGAGGCGCTGATCTATGCGATCGGCAAGAAGGGCAAGGATGCCCTGGAAAGGCACGGGTATTCGATTGCCGGGGATTATGCCGAGGTGATGAATGAGCCGATGTACACGGATGCGGCGGATCTGACGAAGGTATTGCTGCAGGCATTCGAAAAAGGAGAGATCTCGCAGATCTATCTTGCATATACCAATTTTAAGAATACGGTGGTTCATATTCCGGTTTTCCTCAAGCTGCTCCCGCTTTCGGCGGAAGAAATCAGAGAGGAGACAAAAGCAGACGAGGAAGGAAGCAAGAGCAGAGCGCTGATGAATTATTCTCCGAATGAGGAGGAGGTGCTCGGCGCGGTTGTTCCGAAATATCTTTCCTCCCTGATCTTCGGAGCGCTGCAGCAGGCTGTGGCTGCAGAAAACGGTGCGAGAATGAATGCGATGGAAAATGCAACCAATAATGCGGATGAACTGATCGATAAGCTCAGCTTGCAGTATAACCGTGCAAGACAGGGCGCGATCACGCAGGAGCTTACCGAAATCGTTGCGGGAGCGAATGCGATAGGCTAGCAGCGCTTATAATATACAGTAAGAGAAGGAGAGATAAGATGGCAGAACATAATATAGGCAAGATCACACAGATTATCGGTGCGGTCTTGGATATTAAATTTAGCCAGGGTCATCTTCCCGAAATCAATGAGGCGGTGCGCATAGAAAATGCAGGCGCTACGCTTACGGTGGAGGTGGCACAGCATCTTGGAGATGATACCGTAAGATGCGTTGCCATGGGTTCTACGGACGGGCTCAGGAGAGGAATGCAGGCATTTGCCAGCGGAGCGCCCATATCGGTTCCGGTAGGAGAAAACACCTTAGGACGCATGTTCAATGTTCTCGGGGAGCCGATAGACGGGATAGAAGCACCGAAGGTAAAGGAGTATCTTCCGATTCACAGGAAAGCGCCTTCTTTTGAGGAGCAGTCTACGGAAATGGAGATTTTGGAGACGGGAATCAAGGTCGTGGATCTTCTTTGCCCCTATCAGAAGGGCGGAAAGATCGGACTTTTCGGAGGTGCAGGTGTCGGCAAGACGGTGCTGATACAGGAGCTGATCAGAAATATCGCGACGGAGCACGGAGGCTATTCCGTGTTTACCGGAGTGGGAGAGCGCACCAGAGAGGGGAACGATCTCTATTATGAAATGAAGGATTCGGGAGTAATCAATAAGACGACTCTTGTATTCGGGCAGATGAATGAGCCGCCCGGCGCCCGTATGAGGGTAGGCTTGACGGGACTTACGATGGCGGAGTATTTCCGTGATGAGGGAGGCAAAGATGTGCTTCTCTTTATCGACAATATATTCCGGTTTACCCAAGCGGGTTCCGAGGTTTCGGCGCTTCTCGGGCGCATGCCTTCGGCGGTGGGATATCAGCCCACGCTTCAGACTGAGATGGGTGCGCTGCAGGAGAGGATCACCTCGACCAGACACGGATCCATTACTTCCGTTCAGGCGGTTTATGTGCCGGCGGACGACCTTACCGACCCCGCTCCCGCCAATACCTTTGCCCATTTGGATGCGACGACGGTTTTGGATCGTGCGATTGTGGAGCAGGGAATTTATCCGGCGGTGGATCCCCTCGGTTCGACCTCCCGTATACTTTCTCCCCATGTCGTGGGAGAGGAGCATTACAGAGTCGCAAGAGGCGTGCAGAAGGTTCTGCAAAAATACAAGGAGCTTCAGGATATCATTGCGATGCTCGGTATGGACGAGCTTTCGGAGGAGGATAAGCTCATCGTATCGAGAGCGAGAAAGATCCAGCGCTTCCTTTCCCAGCCCTTCTTCGTGGCGACGCAGTTTACCGGTCTCGACGGAAAATATGTGCCGCTTTCCGAGACGGTCAGAGGATTTGCCGAGATTTTGGAGGGAAAGCATGACGAAATACCGGAGCAATTCTTCCTCAATTCGGGAACGATAGATGAAGTTGTGGAAAAAGCGGCAAAGCAGTAAGGAGGGAGACCTATGGCGGATCGTTTCAGGTTAAAGGTAATCACTCCTACCAGCGATTTTTATGAAGGCGATGTAAAAATGGCGGAGTTTACCACTACGGGGGGCAATATAGGCGTCTATCCCGGGCATATTCCGATGACGGCGGTGATCGCTCCCGGTCTGCTCCGCATACATGAGGAGGAGGAGATCAAAGAAGCCGCATTAATGTCCGGCTTTGCGGAGATTTTGCAGGATAAAATTACGATTCTTGCAGAGGTCTGCGAATGGCCGGATGAAATCGATCAGAAGCGTGCGGAAGAGGCAAAACTCAGGGCGGAAAGACGGATTGCTCAAAACGATGAGGTTGATCTGCTCAGAGCCGAGCTTGCGCTCAAGAGGGCGCTGATCAGGCTGGATATCAAGAAAAGGTATTAATTTATCAGAAAAAGGCAAAAGCCGGTATGGTAGGGAGGTTTTCCCGTACTATGCCGGCTTTACTGTTTCTGCCATCTATGCTAAAGTAGAGGTAATGAAATCAGGGATGAAAACAGAGAAGAAAACAGGGAGAAGACAGAGGATGAGACTGGTCATACAAAGAGTAAGCAGCGCAAGCGTGAGCATAGGAGGAGAGATCAGGGGAAGCATAGGCAAGGGATATCTGGTGCTGATCGGAGTGGCGAAAGAGGATGATGAAAAGACGGCGGATAAATATCTTGCAAAGCTCTTGAAGCTGAGAATCTTCGAGGACGAAAACGGAAAAACCAATCTTTCGATATCGGATGTGGGAGGAGAGCTTTTACTGATTTCCCAGTTCACTCTGCTCGCCTCCTGCAGGGACGGAAACCGTCCGAGCTTTATCGGGGCGGGATCTCCTCAGAGGGCGAAGGAGATCTACGAATACATGGTAAAAAAGGCGAAGGAGAGCGGAATCAGGACAGAGCAGGGAGAGTTCGGCGCGGAAATGAAGGTGGAGCTTGTCAACGAAGGACCGTTTACGATAGTGATTGATGAGAAAGAGATCAAATAAGGGTGAGAGATGAATTTATATAAGATCATGCTTGTGGATGATGAGGAAGAGGTAAGAAGAGGCATTATCGAAAAGATGGACTGGGAGGGACTGGGCTTTCAGATCATCGGAGATGCCGAAAACGGCGAGGATGCCTTGGAAAAAATAGAGAATCTGGAGCCCGATATTCTGATTACGGATATCAGGATGCCTTATATGGACGGATTGAGTCTGATCGAGAGGGTAAGGAAGAAATTCCCCTCGATCAAGACAATCATTTTTTCGGGCTTTAATGAGTTTGATTATGCAAAAGAGGCGATCAGGCTCGGGGTAACCCGCTATATTTTAAAGCCCGTGAATATGGAGGAGCTGGCGGAAATTCTTGCCAGATTGAGAGAAACGCTGGATAAGGAAATCGAAGCAAGAAGAGATATGGATATGCTGAGAAAAAATTATCAGGCGAGCCTCCCGATATTGAGGCAGCAATTTTTAAACCATCTCGTATCGGGAAAGGCAAATCCGGAGGAAACGGAGGAGAAGCTTGAACGTTACGGGATAGATATCGGGGATTCCGTTCTCAGATCGGTGGCGGTCGTCGATATAGAAGAAGAATTTCTCAAGGATGAGGGGCTGGAGATCGATAAGGAACTCATCCCCATTTTTGTACGCAATTTTATCGAGGAGAAATTAAAAGATTCCTATCGATACTGCATTTTCAACGCCTTATCGGAGCTGAGGTTCATCGTTATCTGCGTATTTGACGAGATCGGAAGCGAATCGGAGTTTTCGGATATGCTCAGGGATATCTGCAGAGAGAGCAGGAGGATTTTGGGCATAGAGCTGACCATAGGGATAGGAAGCGCATATCCCGAGCTTGCCCGGCTCGAAACCTCTTATAATGAGGCGCTCAATGCGATAGGATATAAGGATATCGTGGGAAGAGGAGATACCGTATATATCAACGATGTGGAGCCCGTGATGCCCGGAGTGCTCAAGCTAGGCGAAAAGGAAGAAAAGGACTTTATCTACGCGGTTAAGTTCGGAACGACGGAAGCGCTCAAGAAGGTCTGCGAGGAGATCATCGAAAGGATGGAGAGCGCAAAGGTGCATTCCAGGCAGTATCAGGCATATATGCTCAGCATTATGAATACTCTCGTGCAGCTCATGCAGCAGTATGAGATCCGGCTCGAGATGATGGATCAGGGAGCTGCGGATTATCTGGAGCTTCTGAGCATCATCAAGAATACGGATTTTTTCTGTGCGTGGTTTCGGGATGCATGTCTGAGGCTTCATCAGTATCTGCATGAAAAGAGAGAAAATACGACCAAGACGATTATCGAGGAGGCAAAGCTCTATATCTCGGAGAATTTCACCAATCCGGATCTTTCTCTGGAAATGATCTGCAAGCATCTGCATATGAGCACGGCATATTTTTCGACGATTTTCAAGAAGGAGACGAAGCAGACCTATGTTGCCTATCTGACCGATCTGAGAATGAATATGGCGCTGGAGCTCCTCAATACGACGGATAAGAAAACCTATATGATATCCGAGGAGGTGGGTTATCCGGAGCAGAATTATTTCAGCTATGTATTCAAGAAAAAATTCGGAATTTCTCCGAGCAAATACAGGAGCAGGGATAAAAAGAGGTAATCATGAAGAAGATGTATCGCAATTTTCTTGCTAATCTCGGGATCAGAAGCTCCATTTTCATGTATTTTTCGCTGACTGCGGTCATGGCATCCGTTTTGATCGGCTTTTCCGTTTACCGCAGGCTTTCGGGGGAACTGGAACAGAGCAATGACAAGAACAGCACCGTGATCATAGATAAGGCGGCATATTTAATAGACGAATATCTTGTGGATATCATGAAGCTCTCCAATACCGCATATTACAGCGTGATAAAAAATACGGATATCCGGCAGGATGATATTGAAGAAAAACTCTATCTCTTATATGAGAACAATAAGGATAATATAGAAAACATCGCTCTTTTTTCTCATGAGGGGGAGCTGATCAAGGTTGCGCCGGCATCGAGGCTGAAGAAGGGGATCGATATCCGCTCGGATAAAACCTTTCAGGATGCTCTTGCCAAAACGGACAAGAATCATTTTTCCAATCCCCATGTGCAGCGTATTTTTGAAGCGAATGATTACAGTTATAAATGGGTTATCAGCATGACGAGGGCGGTGGAGATCACAAAGGAGGGAAAGACCGAACAGGCGGTGCTTTTGATCGATATGAACTATGCCGCTTTCGGGCAGCTGCTGGATGAGATCAGGCTGGGAAAGAGGGGCTATGCCTATCTGCTGGATGAGAAGGGAGAGGTGATCTGGCATCCCAGAATGGGATTGTTTTTTTCCGGAAGACAGGTGGAGAATAATACGGAGATTTCCTCCTATGCGGACGGAGTGCATAAGGATCGCTTTTCGGACGTGAAGAGAAAGCTTTTTATCAAGACGATCGGATACACCGGCTGGAAACTCGTCGGGGTTGCCCCCTCCGAAGGCTTTACGCTGAATTCGTTGCGGACGAGAATCTTCATGTTCTTTATGATCGGTTTTTTGCTTTTTATCGTGGTATATATCAACTCCTATATCTCGACCAGGATCAGCGAGCCGATCAATAAGCTGGAGAGATCGGTCAATGAGATAGAAAGCGGCAATCTTGAAGCAAAGGTCTATATCGGCGGCTCTTATGAGATCAAGCATCTCGGGCTTTCCATTCAGGATATGGCATCCAGGATCCGGACGCTGATGAACGATATGATCAAGGAGCATGAGTGGAAGCGCAAGAAAGAATTTGATACTCTGCAATCCCAGATTAATCCGCACTTCCTATACAATACTCTGGATATCATCGTATGGATGATAGAGAATGAGAAGAAATCGGAGGCGGTAAAAATCGTTACCGCACTGGCGAGATTTTTCCGAATTTCTCTGAGCGGAGGCAGACCGATCATTACCGTGGAAAACGAGCTGGAGCATATTAAGAGCTATCTCACGATACAGCATATGCGCTTTAAGAATAAATTCGATTATACGCTGGAGGCGGAAGAAGGAATAGGGGAGCTTGCCTCTCTCAAGCTTATGCTGCAGCCTTTGGTTGAAAATGCGGTTTATCACGGAATGGAATATATGGACGGAGACGGGCTGATTCAAATCAAGGCATATCGAAAGGGCGAAGAGCTCTTCTTTTCGGTCAAGGATAACGGATTCGGAATGAGTGAAGAAAAGGTAAGCGGACTGCTTTCGGGAGAGCCGGGGACGAAAAGCAAAAGAGGCTCGGGCATAGGAGTGAAGAATGTGAATGAAAGAATAAAAATATACTTTGGAAAGGAATACGGGCTCGAAATCTATTCGGAGCCGGATGATGGCACGGAGGTGATTATCCGTCTTCCCGCGGTTTTGTATTCCGAAATCAAAGAAAAGGAAATGATATGAAAAAACATATGTTTCTGCTTTGGATCGTGTACGGGGGTTTATTGATCATTATGTTTTTTATATCCTCTACGGATATTCTGCTCGTGCATGAGAGATCCGAAGTAAAAAGGGTCGCCGTCATCATGAATCACGATAAGGATGATGAGTACATCAATCTGAAAAAGGGAATAGAGAGAGCCTGCACGGATTATAATATAGACTTGGATTTTATCAAGCTCAATACGGGAGGAGATGAGGAGGAGCAGATCCACATCATTCTGCAAGAAGCGCAGGAGGGAGCGGACGCGCTCATCATCGCCGCAATAAATACTCCCCGGGTATTGAAAACAATGGAAAGCAGGGGACAAAAAGTTCCTCTCATCGTGCTGGGGGGGAGAAAGGAGGAAGCGCTCCTGCCCTCTCTCTCGGTCTCTTTGCAGGCGGGGCTTTGCGGATTTAAAGAGGATCTGGCAAAGCAAAGGAGCGACGAAAAAGTATATTTGATAGCAAGCGATCCTTCGCTCAGACAGATAGAGGGCGCGCAGGAAGAGATCGAAACCTTTTTCGGAGGCGAGGGGAGACAGACCGTCCTCAAAAGAGGGGAGTTGGGGAAAAAAGATCTGGAAGCGATGCTTGCGCAGGGAGAAAGACCGGTACTGGTCGCGCTTGATAAGGCAAGCTTTTCGGATATCGCGCGCATCATCTCCGAGCAGTCCGAACTGCACGGGGAATTTTCGGGGATATACGGAGTCGGTGCCACGGTATATCTCCTGAATAAGCTGGAGCAGGGCATGATAGACGGAATGATTATCTGGAATGAGTACGAAGAGGGCTACGCCGCGGTGGAGCTTGCCCTGGAGGCGATGAATGCGGAGGGCTCGGCACGGGAAAAGAGCATACAAAGCTATTATATCGACCGCTCCACCCTGCTTTCGGAGGAGTTTACCGGCATGCTTTACCCGATCGATTAGCGGGAGCGGAGGAAATACTATTATGAATCATAATCTGAAAAAAATATTGATTTTTGGAATCATGCTTGAGCTTGCCGTAGTTTTTTTGGTACTCAAAGGCAGCCGCTTCTCGGGAAAGAGCGGCGCAAAGGAGCTGCATATCGGGATAGGGCTTTATAAGGCGGATGATACCTTTATTTCCAGCATCAGAAAAGAAGTGGAAAACTATGTAAAGGAATACGAGAAAGAAAACAATATCAGAATCAAACTGGAAATCACGGATGCGGAAGGCAGCCAGACCTTGCAGAATAAGCAGATAGACAGATTTATCGCGCTTGAATATGATGCGATCTGCATCAATCCCGTGGAAAGAACCGAGGTTTCCGGCATTATAGACAAGGCGGAGGCGGCGAATATTCCGATTGTTTTTTTTAACAGGGAGCCGGTGGAGAGCGATATGCAAAGGGCGGAGAAGCTCTACTATATAGGAATAGATCCCAAGGAATCCGCTCTTTTGCAGGGTCAGATATTGATCGATGCATATCGCAAGGAAAAAAAGCTGCTCGACCATAATGAAGACGGTTATGTAGAGTATCTTCTTCTGGAGGGAGAACCCAATCATCAGGATTCTCTGGTAAGAACGGAGTGGATCATCAAGTCTTTGCAAAGAGCGGGGATTCCGATTCGCAAGCTCGAAGGAGCGGTGGCAAACTGGGACAGGAGCCAAGGCGCAGCTTTGATGGAGAGGTGGATGAATGAATACGGAAATCAGATCGAGCTGGTGATATCGAATAATGACGATATGGCGCTCGGGGCTCTCGATGCGCTTGAAAAAAACAAGAGCTTTTCTTATGTCAAGACTGTAGGCATAGACGGCACGCCGCAGGGAATGGAAGCGGTTGAGCGGGGGGCTCTCTTCGGTACGGTCAGAGGAAACAGCAGAGAATACGCATATGTGATCACCAATCTTGCGGTCTCCGCAGCCGGGGGGAGCAATATTCCGCAGGATATCGAAGAAAAACTGGAGAGCGGAAAATATTATCATGTCTCTCAGGAATCCGTCCGTGCGGATCATGAAAATGAGTCTCGCTGAAGAATGATAGGGTGCAAAAAAAATCGATAGATTTGGAAAGAAAAACCTATAGCAAAAAAGAGGACCGGATAATAGAATGTACATTGTCTTTGATGAAAGATGATTTATCAGAATCAATTTAAGATTAAGGGAGGAAAAGATAATGAGATTATCAAAGAAAGTATTCGGTCTCGTTGCGGCATCCTGTGCGGTATTATCGCTTGCGGCATGCTCAAACACGGCAAAGACGGAGAGCACTACCGCCGCTGCGGAGAGCAGCATGGAGAGCATGGAATCCAAGGAAGGCGAGTCCATGTCTATGGAAGAGACCACGAAGGCTATGGAAGAGGCAATGGCAGGAAAGGATCTGAAGGATGTAAAGGTAGGTATTTCTATCTATAAGTTCGATGATAACTTCATGACACTGTATCGTACGGAGCTTGAGAGATATCTGATCGAGCTCGGTATTCCGAAAGAGAATATCACGATCGTGGACGGCAAGGGCGATCAGGCTGAGCAGACCAATCAGATCAATAACTTCATCACCAGCAAAGTGGACGTAATGATTCTTAACCTCGTACAGGCATCTTCCGCTCCTACGGTTACCGATCTTGCAAACACCGCAGGTATTCCGGTAGTGTATATTAACCGTGAGCCCGATGTTGCAGAGGAGGAGAGATGGACAAAGGACGGGCTTAAGGCTACTTACGTAGGTGCAGATGCACGTCAGTCCGGTACCTATCAGGGAGAGCAGATCGTTGAGCTTGAGAATAAGGGCGATATCAACGGCGACGGAAAAGTAAGCTATGTAATGATTCAGGGAGATCCCGAGAATGTAGATGCACAGTACAGAACGGAGTTCTCCGTAAAGGCGGTTACCGATGCGGGCTTGGAAGGCGAAGAGCTGCTTAAGCAGAGAGGTGACTGGGATCAGGCTAAGGGACAGCAGATTGCGGCAGACGCACTTACCCAGTTCGGCGAGAAGATCGAGGTTATCTTCTGCAATAACGATGCAATGGCACTCGGAGCGCTTCAGGCAATCGAAGCTGCAGGAAGAACAGTAGGAGAAGATATTTATATCGTAGGTGTTGACGCTCTTGCAGAGGCTTGCCAGAATGTTTCCGACGGCAAGATGACGGGAACCGTATTTAACGATTTCATCGGACAGGCTAAGACTGCCGGAGATGTAGCACTTATGTTTGTAAACGGCGAAAAGGTTGAGGCGGTAAACATGGTAGACTATGTAAAAGTTACCAAGGATAACGCAGCTGAGATTCTTGAGCAGGTGAAGTAAATATCCCCGATCCGGTTTATAATATGACTGCGGGTTGTTGATGTTTCGGGTGTGTCCCTATCGGCACACCCGATTTTTGAAAGGAGAAAGAAATGGCGGAATACAGACTTCAGATGACGGGAGTATCAAAGAGCTTTCCCGGTGTAAAGGCTCTGGATAATATTCAGCTCAATGTCAGACCCGGAACAGTGCATGCGCTGATGGGAGAGAACGGTGCAGGCAAATCCACATTGATGAAATGCCTCTTCGGAATATACAGGATGGACGCAGGAGAAGTCTTTGTGGACGGAGTAAAGATGCACATCCTCAATCCTGATGATGCGCTGCATAAGGGACTGGCTATGGTGCACCAGGAACTTCAGCCCGTGCCGGCAAGAACCATTGCCGAGAATATGTATCTCGGAAGATATCCCGTGATGAAGTTGGGGCAGTTTTCTTTGGAAAAATTCGGCATAGTTGATCATAAAAGAATGAATGAAGAAGCTGCAAAATGGCTTAAGGAAGTGAAACTGAATGCCGATCCTAAAGCACTTTTGCAGACTCTTTCCATTTCCCAGATGCAGTCGGTGGAAATTGCCAAGGCGGTATCTATGGGAGCCAAGATCATTATTCTCGATGAGCCGACTTCTTCGCTCACTGATAATGAGGTTGCGGGACTCTTTAAGATTATCAGAGAGCTGAGGGATAAGGGTGTTTCTCTTATCTATATTTCGCATAAGATGGCGGAGATCAGAGAGATCGCCGATGATATCACGATTATGCGTGACGGAACCTATGTAGGAACATGGGAGGTAAAGGATATCTCCGACGCGGAAATCATCAAGCAGATGGTCGGAAGAGAGCTTTCCAATATTTATCCTCCCAAGGGAGATATTGCAAAGGGTGAAACGCTTTTGGAGGTGGAGAACCTCAGCAGCATACATGAGAAATCCTTCAAGGATGTCAGCTTCAGCCTGAAGGCGGGAGAGATCATCGGTTTCGGCGGCTTGGTGGGAGCGCAGAGATCGGAGGTTATGGAGGCGATATTCGGGCTTAGGGCGGTGAAGTCGGGAAGCGTAAAGATTAAAGGAAAGACGATGCCGATTGCCAAGCCGCATGATGCGATTAAAGACGGTATAGGAATGATCACCGAGGACAGGAGGGGAACCGGTATATTGGGCTGTCTCTCAATATCCGATAATGTCTCGATCTCCTCCCTGGATCAGTTTGTGAGAGGAGGCTTTGTTCTTAATAATAAAAAGATTGCGAAGCTTGCGGATGATAATATCGCAAAGCTCAGCATTAAAACTCCGAGCAATAGGACGCATATACAGTCCTTGTCGGGAGGAAATCAGCAAAAGGTAATTATTGCAAGATGGCTTGCAAACAATCCGGATATCCTGATTATGGACGAGCCGACCAGGGGTATCGATGTGGGTGCAAAGTATGAGATTTATCAGATTATGATAGATCTTGCAAAGCAGGGCAAGGGAATCATCATGATCTCCTCGGAAATGCCCGAGCTGATCGGCATGAGCGACAGAATCATCGTGATGTGCAACGGAAAAGTCACGGGGGAAGTTGAAGGCAATGATGCGACTCAGGAAAATATCATGAGTCTTGCAACGAAGTTTTAAATTCAGGAGGTTGATAAAATGAGCGAAAAAAAAGCAGCTGCCTTGGAGATCAAGAAGAACGGCGGTCCGGATATAGGGAAAATTTTGGTGGATAACGGCATCATCATCGTATTGCTCGCATTGGTGATTTTAACGGGAGTTTTAAAGGATAATTTCTTTTCTTTTCAGAACCTTTCAAATATTTCGGTGAATACGGCTTGCCGTGTGATTATCGCATTCGGCGTATCGGGCTGTCTGATTACCAAGGGAACCGATCTTTCCGCGGGACGTATGGTGGGACTGGCTGCCTGCATTGCGGCGACTCTGCTTCAGAAGGCGGATTTCTCCGGAAAGTTCTTCCCCAATCTCGGAGATATGAATATTCTTCTGGTGCTCCTGATCTCCGTGGGAATCTGCATGATATTCGGACTGATCAACGGCATCGTGATTTCCTATCTTCATGTTCCGGCATTTATCGGTACCTTGGGCATGCAGCTGATCGTATACGGAGTTTGCTTAGTATATACCAATGCGACTCCGATCGGAGGATACAGAACCGATTATACCTATATTGCAACAGGAAATTTTTTGGGAATTCCTTTCCTTTTCATTATTGCATTGGTTATCGGTCTGATTATGTGGTTTATTTATAATATGACCCGTCACGGAAAGTATATGTATGCAATCGGCGGAAACGAGGCGGCTGCGGAGGTTTCCGGCGTTAACGTGAAGCTGAGCAAGATCAAGATCTATGTAATGGCTGCCGCTTTATATGCGATTGCGGGATTCCTGCTCGGAGCAAAGGCGGGAGGAACCTCGGTAAACATGGGACAGGGCTATGAGCTCGAGGCGATCGCCGCATGTACGATAGGAGGCGTATCCGTAAACGGAGGTATCGGACGTATTTCAGGCTGCGTAATCGGCGTTTTGGTATTCGAGCTGCTGAAATCCTCTCTGCAGTTTTTGGGAATCAAGCCGGATTATCAATACATCGTCCAGGGTGTGATCATCATCGTAGCGATTGCGCTTGATATCAGAAAATATATTCAGAAGAAGTAATCACTTATTGAAAATCTCCTTTTATTCGGATAAAAAACCGCTAAAAGGAGATTTTTTGACTCTGATAGGCTCATATGATATAATTATAAAATATTCATCAGGTTTTTCCCGGAGAAATCTTTTCAACAATAAGAAGCGGAGCATCGGGAAAATTCCGAAATAGAAAAAAAGAGCTTTAAAATGAGGAGACCCGAACTGCTTGCAGTTCGGGGTAATTATGAAAAATTCCTTATGCAACTCGACTAAAAAACAATATGCAAAACTGAATTTTTATAACATAAAGTATAGGACTTAGATATGAATAATTTATGAACAGGCTGTAAAATGATTATGAATGGGATAAAAAAAAGAAAGGAAATAGTAAAAAACTACAGTGGAGGGGAGTATGGAACAAAAAACAATTATCATCGGACATAAAAATCCCGATACGGATTCCATATGTTCCGCAATATCCTACGCATATCTTAAAAACAAGACGGAGAAGGGATGCTTTGAACCCAGACGTGCGGGAGAGATCAATGAAGAAACCAGATTTGTGCTGGATTATTTTAAGCAGGAGGCGCCGAAGCTCAGTTCCAATATCAGAACCCAGGTAAGGGATATAGAGATCAGAAAAACCGCGGGAGTGGATAAAGGAATTTCATTGAAGAAGGCATGGAATATCATGAATGAGGATTCCGTATCGACTCTGCCCGTTGTCAATGCCGAGGGGGTGCTGGAGGGAATCATTACGGTCAATGATATTGCCAATTCCTATATGAATATTAAAGAAAGCAGTATTCTTTCCAAAGCGAATACAAGATATTCCAATATCCTGGAGACGCTGGAGGCTCATCTGATCGTGGGCAAAGAGGAAGAGTCCTTTTCCTCCGGAAAGGTTCTGGTGGCTGCGGCGAATCCGGATTTGATGGAGTTTTATATAGAAAAAAACGATCTCGTCATCCTCGGCAACCGGTATGAGTCCCAGCTCTGCGCGATAGAGATGGGAGCTGCCTGCATCGTGGTTTGCGAGGGTGCCAGAGTCTCCGAAACGATCAAGAAGCTTGCGGCGGAGAAGAACACGACGGTGATCACGACGCCGGATGATACTTTCGGGGTGGCGAGGCTGATCAATCAATCGATGCCGATAGGATTTTTTATGACCAAGGATGATTTGATGACCTTCTCGGAGGAGGATTACCTCGACGATATCAGAGAGGTGATGGCAGCAGTCAGACATCGTTATTTTCCCGTTACGGATAAGAGGGGAAAATACATCGGGATGATTTCCAGACGAAACCTTTTGGGCGCAAAGGGCAAGAGGGTGATACTGGTCGATCATAACGAGAAGACGCAGGCGGTTGCGGGAATAGAAGAGGCGAATATTGCCGAAATCATCGATCATCACAGGCTGGGTACGATCAGCACGATGGGACCGATTTATTTCAGAAACCAGCCGCTGGGCTGCACCTCGACGATTATTTATCAGATGTTCCGGGAAAAAGGGGTCAAGATACCGAAAAATATAGCGGGGCTGCTCTGCTCGGCGATTATCTCGGACACCCTGCTTTTCCGCTCTCCGACCTGTACCGAGGCGGATAAAGAGGCTGCGCTGGAGCTGGGAAAAATCGCAAAAATAGAGGTGAATGAATATGCCTTCAAGATGTTTGCGGCAGCCGGAAATTTGGAATCGAAGACGGATGAGCAGATTTTCAAACAGGATTATAAGAGATTTCAGCTGGGCAAACTCAATATCGGAATCGGGCAGATCAGCTCGCTCAGCGGAGAGGAGCTGGGGGCGATCAAAAAGAGGCTGCTTCCTTATATTGACAGCATATATGAAACTGCGCAGGAGGATATGATTTTTATGATGCTGACGGATATCCTTAAGCAGAGCACGGATCTGATCTGCATAGGGCACGGTGCTTCGGCGCTTGCCAAGGAATCTTTCCGGATAGAGGGGGAATCCGCACATCAGGAACACAGTGTCTGGTTGGAGGGCGTCGTATCCAGGAAAAAACAGTTGGTTCCGGGGCTGACCATCGGAGTGCAGGCCTCTCAGCGAGGTTGATCATGCAAAGAGAGAAAAAAGTCGCGCTAAAAGACAATATCACCCTGATCGGGATGCCCGCCTCCGGGAAAAGCACGATCGGAACGCTTCTGGCAAAGAGACTGGGCAAAGAGTTTATCGATACGGATCTTTTGATTCAGGAGAAATACAATAAGAGCTTAAAGGAATTGATCCTCGAATACGGGGATGAGGGATTCAGGAAGCTGGAGGAAGAGGTAAATTCCGAGATTTCCGTACAAAATGCCGTGATTGCACCGGGAGGAAGCGTAATATACGGAGAGAAAGCGATGCGGCATCTGAAAGAAATCAGCACCCTTATTTATCTGGAGCTTTCCTATAATGCGATAAAGTCGAGGCTCGGAGACTTTAGAGAAAGAGGGGTGAGCCTTCCGCAGGGTCAGACCCTGCGCGGACTCTACGATGAGAGAGTGCCGATGTATAAGAAATATGCGGATATTACCGTCAATGAAATGAAAAAGAGCATGAAAAAAATAGTTGACGAAATCTGCGAAAGGATTTAAAAAGAGAGATACGTGTGTTCGAAACCATCCACACGAAAAACAAAACTAGGGAGAAAATAAAATGAGAGAACGAAACAGGAATTCATTAACTTACATGGTGCATGCGGCGGCGATCGCGGCGGTTTATACGGTGCTTACGATTTTGTTTGCGCCGATCAGCTTCGGTCCTATACAGCTTCGGGTGAGCGAAGCGCTCTGCATACTGCCGGTTTTCACGCCGGCGGCGATACCGGGACTGTTTGCGGGCTGCTTGCTTTCCAATTTTTTAGGAGGAGCGATGCCGGCGGATATTCTCTTCGGAAGTCTTGCGAGCCTTTTGGGTGCATACGGGACCTATCTCTTGAGAGAGAAGAAATATCTTGCAAGCCTGCCGCCGATTCTGTCAAACGCATTGATCATTCCCTTCGTACTGCGCTATGCATACGGGGTGAGCGATCTGATTCCCTTCATGATGCTGACGGTGGGAATCGGCGAGCTGATTGCGGTCGGCGTATTCGGCAATATACTGATGGCTGCGCTTTCAAAATACAGGCATGTTCTCTTCGGTGAGATAATGAGAGAGTCATAGAAGCTTTGCCCTGCTTCGGACGAAAAAGATAAAATAAAAATCGAGGGAAAATCGAGGATGAAGACGGATGTATAAGATTGATTTTAAGAAACCCGCAAATATATTTTTTATCGGCATAGGCGGAATCAGTATGAGCGGACTGGCGAAAATACTGATCTGCAAAGGCTTTCAAATCAGCGGTTCCGACTGCAAGAGAAATGAAGCCTGCGAGGCTTTGGAGAAGCTCGGTGCCGAGATTCATTACGGGCATAGAGAAGAAAATATCAAAGAAGAGGTCGAGTATATCGTCTATACGGCGGCAATACATGAGGATAATCCCGAGATGAAGGAAGCCGGGAAGCGGGGTCTGCCCCTGATCGGCAGAGCGCAGCTTCTGGGCTGGCTGATGGAAAACTACCGCACTTCGATTGCGGTCAGCGGTACACACGGAAAAACTACGGTGACTTCGATGATCAGCCATATTCTGATGGAAGCGGGGCTGGATCCCACGATATCGATAGGGGGAATGCTCCCTCTGATCGGCGGCAATGTGCGTATAGGCGCAGAGGAGGTCTTTTTAACCGAAGCCTGCGAGTATACGAACAGCTTCCACGATCTGTATCCGAATTATGAGATTATACTGAATATCGAAGCGGATCATTTGGATTTTTTCAAGGATATTGAAGAGATCAGAGCTTCTTTTCAAAAATTCATTTTGAATATGGGAGAAGAGGGAACCCTGATCCTGAACGGAAAGATTGCAAAAGCAGAGGAGCTCTGCGAGGGCTTTTGCGGCAGGCTGCTGCGCTTCGGCACGGAAGATGCCGATGTTTATGCAAAAAACATAGAGTATGACGAATTCGGCTCCCCCTCTTTCGACCTTATCGCGGGAGGAGAAAAGATCGGAAGGATCAGGCTCTCCGTGATCGGAGAGCATAATATCGACAATGCGCTTGCGGCAATCGCGCTTGCGCTTGCGCTCGGAATAGGGATAGAAGAGATTCAAAAGGGGCTTGCGGGCTTTTGCTGCGTGGGAAGGCGTTTTGAGCATAAGGGGAAGATCGGAGAGATCAATATCGTGGACGATTATGCCCACCATCCCCAGGAGATAGAGGCGACGCTGCGGGCGGCAAGGCGCTATCCGCATAGGAAGATTTACTGCGTGTTTCAGCCCCATACCTATACGAGAACCAAGGCGATGCTTGCCGAATTTGCGAAGGCGCTGCGCCTTGCGGATGTGGTAGTGCTGACCAAGATCTATGCGGCGAGGGAGAGCGATACGCTCGGAGTAAGCTCCCGGGATATTCTGAATCTGATCAGAAAAGAGGGAGGGGAGGCATACTATTTTGACTCCTTCGATGAGGTAGAAAATTTTTTGCTGGAAAATCTTTGTGCACAGGATCTGTGTATAACTATGGGAGCGGGCGATATCGTAAAAGTCGGAGAAAGCCTGCTGGGCAACTGACTTATCCACTCTTTCCACAGAGAGGCTTATCCACGGATGTGAATAAGTTGTGTATTTCTTTGTGTATAACTCTATTCAAATTTAAGATTCGCTATGCTATTATGTAGCTGCAATCGGCTCGGATCGGTAAAAAACACGAATGAGGTAGGGTATGAAAATAAAGTTTAAGAGTCTGGATATATCGGATATTGCAGTGCTTTCCAAGGAATTTATCAATAAGCATATGATAAAGGCAAACGGAGAGTATGTAAAAGTTTATCTCTATCTATGCATCAGAGCAAAGGAAGAGCTTTGCGTGGACAGTATAGCGGAGGAGCTCTGCCTTACCGAAAAGGATGTGATCAGGGCGATACGGTATTGGAAAAAGGAAGGCTTGATCATGGAGGAAAAGGAAGCTTCTGCGCAGGAAAGCTGCGCGCTGAAGAAGAAGGAGGAGGCTTTTCTTCCCCGGGAAGGGCTCTTTGAGGCTTCGGATGCGGAAGCGAAGGAGGAAGAGATCGGTCCGAAAGAGGAAAATGCGCAGATTTTTTCGGCTTCCGAGATACCGGATAAATCCGAAGTCGATCTGGTCAGGCTGGAAGAGGACAAGGAATTCAAGGATCTGGTTTATTGTGCGCAGACCTATCTGGCAAAGACATTTACGGCGACGGATATCAGAACGATGGCGTATATGTACGATGTGCTCAGGCTTCCCACCGAGCTGATCGAATATTTAATAGAGATCTGCGTACAGAAAGAGAAGCGCTCCTTAAGATATATAGAAGCGATAGCGATAGATTGGAAATCCAAAAATATTTGCAGCATCGAGCAGGCAAAGGAGGATTCCAAGCTCTTTCAAACAGGCACTCATGCGGTAAGCAAGGCATTCGGTCTGGGAAACCGCAGCCTCGGCTCCGGTGAGGAAGAATATATTGAAAAATGGACAAGGCAATGGGGCTTTTCCGCAAAGCTTATCGCATTGGCATGCGAGAAAACGCTGGCGGCGGTGCATAAGCCCAGCTTTCAGTATGCCGACTCCATTTTGTCGAATTGGAGGAAGGAAGGCGCATACAGCTTAGAAAAGATAGAAGAACTGGATGCGCAGCGGCAGGATAAGATCAAGACGATACCGCTGACAAAGCAAAAGCCGCAAAAAGCGGGAAATAAGTTTAATAATTTTGAACAGAGGGATGACGATCTGGACAGCATGATATTGGACAGGCTCAGTTTACAGCTGAATCAAAACTGATGCGAAGAGGTTGATTTGCCCGTTTACTCAGGAGAAGGATATGGCGATAAGCAATTCGCAGTATAATGCAATTATCAGGGAATATGAAGAGCTTCAGGCTAAGGCAAGACGGGAGCAGGAGGAGAGGACGCAGGAGGTATATCGCGCGATTCCCTGCATGAAGGAGCTCTGCGTGCAGGCGGGAAGTTCCGCCTTGGAAAGATACCGGAAGCTCGTTTTGGAAAAGAAAAAGGATGCGCTCGATGATTTCGGGGAAGAGATTGAAGAAATCAGGAGAGAAAAAGAGGCGCTTTTGGCGGAGCACGGCTTTGAAAGAGATTATATGGAGCTGCGCTATCGCTGCCCGGACTGCAAAGACAGCGGATATAAAGAGGGAAGAAAATGCAGCTGCTTTCGGCAGAAGATCAATAAGCTTCTGTATGCGCAGTCCAATATCGACAAAATACTTTCTAAAGAAAACTTTGATTCTTTTTCTTACGAGCTCTATGATGACGAAAGAAAGATCAGCAATATCGGGATGACGGCGAGAGAGTATATGAGAAAAATCGTTGCGATTTGTGAGAATTTTGTCAGCGATTTCGATCAAAAGCATGAAAACATCATGTTTATGGGAAATACCGGGGTCGGAAAGACTTTTCTCTCCAACTGCATTGCCAAAAGACTGCTTGACAGCAATCATTCCGTTATCTATATGACGGCGACGGAGTTTTTTGACAGGATGGGCAAGTCGAAGTTCGAAAAAGACAGTGAAATAAAAACGGAGGATCTGCTGGAACATCTGACGGAATGTGAACTTCTCATTATTGACGATCTCGGAACGGAGGTGGTCAACAGCTTTACAAGTTCCGGCTTATTTTATATAATCAATCGAAGATTAAATGCAGAAAAATCAATGATTATTTCCACCAATCTTTCGATGAAGATGCTCAGAGATATTTATACGGAGAGGGTAACATCAAGAATATCCAGTGCATATTATGTGATTCCGCTTTACGGAGATGATATCAGGAGAAAGGTGAAAGTATGAGATCGGAAGAAGATGTTTTGCGGGAGGAAGAAATGTCGGATCAGGCAAAAATGATAGAAAGCATACCGGTTGGACCTTTGGGGCTGGTGCCCTTAAAAAGCTGCGAGCAGATGGCAAAAAAAGTCGATGAATACCTCGTGGAATGGAGGGGACAGAAGCAGAGCGAACATAAAGCAAGCGCCGCATTTATGGAATATGAAAAAGATTCCTATATCATACCTGCCCATATCAGCCGCTTCGGCTCGGGAGAAGCAAAGGGCTTTATCGAGGAATCCGTCAGAGGAGACGATATCTATATTATGGTGGATGTATGCAATTACAGCCTGACCTATTCCCTCTTCGGAAAAACCAACCATACCTCTCCCGACGATCATTTTCAGGATTTGAAAAGAATTATTGCGGCGGCTGCGGGAAAGGCGAGAAGAATTAACGTCATTATGCCTTTCTTATATGAGGGAAGACAGCTGACCAGAAGGGGAAGGGAATCTCTTGATTGTGCGATCGCTCTGCAGGAGCTGGTAAGAATGGGAGTGGATAATTTCATCACCTTCGATGCACATGACCCGAGGGTGCAGAATGCGATTCCGCTCAAAGGCTTCGAAACAGTGCAGCCGACCTATCAATGCATGAAGGCGCTTCTCCATGATCAGCCTGATCTGATCGTGGATGCCCAGCATATGATGGTGATCAGCCCGGATGAGGGAGGAATGAAGAGGGCGATTCATTTTGCCAATCTTCTCGGGCTGGATGCGGGAATGTTCTATAAGAGAAAGGATTATTCCAGACTGGTCAACGGGGAAAATCCGATGATTGCCAATGAATTTCTCGGCAGCAGTGTGGAAGGAAAAGATATTATCGTCATCGATGATATGATTTCCTCGGGCAATACCGTGATGGAGGTGGCAAAGGAAATCAGAGCGAGAAAGGCGAAACGGGTATTCATATTTGCAACCTTCGGTCTCTTTACGAACGGTTTTGCAAAGCTTGACGAGTATTATGAGAAAGGGGCGATAGACAGGATACTGACGACAAATCTCGTATATCAGTCGCCTGAGCTTCTGGCAAAGCCCTACTATATCAATGTGGATATGAGCAAATATATCGCATTGATCATCGACAATCTCAATCATGACGCTTCTTTAAGCAAGCTTCTGACTCCTTCAGAGAGAATCAATCGGCTTCTGGAAAGACATAAGAAAGAAAGGGAGAAAGTGCAAAATAAATAACTTTTTGACATATTCAAGGTTTTGTTTTATGATAGTAAGAAGAACTTTAATTAAATATTAAGGAGTAATGCTAGATGAGAGTCATAATATGTGATGATAATCTTCAGGATATACAAACTTACTCCGCAATCATTCAGAAAATACTGAAGGAGGAGGCGGTAGATGCCGAACTCCTGCAGTATGACAATCCCAGAAAACTCCTGTTTGATATGGATGAAAACAAAGATTTATCACAGGTAATTTTTCTGGACATCAATATGCCGGAATTAAGCGGTATGGAAACCGCAAGACTCCTCAGGGATCAAGGATATGAGGGGGAAATTGTTTTTTTGACCTATTCAAAATCCCATATGTTGGGAGCTTTTGATGTGAGAGCCTTTAATTATATCGTAAAATTTGAGACTCCAGAATCCAAGGTGAGAAAGATATTAAAGGAAGCGATCCAAAGGGTCTCGGATAAGGATCAGGAATACATATTGTTCACGGGAATAGGAGAGCATAGAAATATTGCTCTTTCCAGCATTAAGTATTTTGAGGTAAACGGAAAGATTATCACGGTTCATTACGGAACGAAAAGCTTTGAATTTATTTCCACGATAGGAAAGATTGAGAATATGCTCTATTTAAAAGGCTTTCTCCGTGTACATAGATCCTATCTTGTGGCGACTGCTTCGATCGGAGCGTTTTCATACGGAGATCTGCTGCTTTTTGACGGAACCTCGATACCCGTAGGCAGAAAGTATTATGGGAAATTAAAGGAAACAATGGAGAAGGCATCTTTGCTGCATAATCAGATAAGGTGATGATGGAGTGTATCAGGAGCGGCAATAATGAAAAAAATAATACATAGCTTTGCGGCGGCTTGCATTTTAGCGCTCCTATGCCCGGCTTTTCCGATCATGGCAGATCAGCAGGAGATCTGTCGGGAGGGTGAGCATAGATTTGTTGTGACGCTTGTGCATAAGGCGCAGGAGAGAGAGCCCGGACTGAGGCTTTATACCTGTGAAATATGCAATTACAGCTATACGGAGGAGATCTCTCCGAGCGGGCATGAATGGAGCGAGTGGATCATTGACAGAGTACCGACCGAGAAGGAAGCAGGACATAGATATAGATATTGTAAGAAATACTCTCATGTGACACATTATCAGGAGGAGGAGATTCCTCCGCTTTTGCTCTCGGATGGCGGCGGAGAGCTTTTGCTTCTGCCGGAAGAAAGTGATCCCGCAGACAAAGAGGAGCAAAAAGAAGAGAGCCGGGTGCAGGAAGAAGGTGCAGAGCAGAAGGACAAAAGGGCTGAAGAGGCGGCTTTTGGCGGATTGGATAAGATACAGGAGAGCGAGATTTCGGTCGAGGAGGAAGGTCCGGCACAGGGAAGCGCTTCCGCGCTTCGGGAGCAGAAGGAAGAGGAAACAAAACAATCGGAAGCAGAAGAAAAGAAGGAGGGAATGGCTTTCCTTTTTGCGGGAGAACCAAACGGCATAGACCTGGCAAGCGGAATTGCGGTTGCGGGGATGGCTTGGTGGTATAGCGCGGTGCTTGCGCCGATGTTTGCGGTTTTGAGATGGATTGAAAAGAAGAGGGCTCTTCTTAGGGAGAAGAATAATCTATGCTGATCAGGAATTTTATTGAAATTATCATTATTTTGGTTCTGTCTGCAATAGGACTCTTTGTCTATTTATATGCAAGGAGAAAGGTAAGCGATGCGGAGAGCGATATCGTTATCCGAAAAAAGAAAGATATAGGGAGAGAAACAACGCAAAAGAAAGAGGAGTAAACAAAGGATTATTTTTTGTTTTGAGGAAGTGGTACCGATGAAAGATTACTGCAAAAAACGAAGAAAATTTAAGATCATAGGAATATATTTTCTTGCGGCACTCATTCTGCTTTTTGCGGTAGGGCTTCGCAGGAGGAATCTTTTGGAGGGGCATGCCGATATTGCGCAATGGCATGAGCAGAGCCGCTTTATTCCTTTGCCGCTGAATTTGGGAAACGGAGATTTCGAACTGCCTCGTATCAGTGAACCGAGGAGGGAAATTTTCGGAGAAAATAATGCCGATATCGCGGGTGATCAATATTATTTAAGAAATTGGAATATCCTGCCTCTGGTGGAGGAGCCGCCCGAACCCGAAAATCTCACGTCGATTGATCCGGGCTCGCCCTATTCCGTGGAGCTGGTGAGAGAAGAGGGGCAGAGGGCGCAGTACCTGATTTTGGACGGAGGGAATAATGCCTTTCTTTTTCAGAATATGCAGGCTTCCGCAGGCGCAAGAATTTATTACGGTTTTTCGCATAAGAGCGCAAGCGAAAGAAGCGGCGCCTTAGATCTTTATTTGAATGCAAATCAAAATCCGGTATTGAGCGTCGAGTCGGACGGGGAATGGAGGAATGTGGTACGCCGATACCTCGTTCCGGATGCGCAGGAGGAGATAAAGATCGGATTTGCCGCACGCAGAGCGGGCAGCCGCGTTGCCTTGGATAAGGTATGGGCAAAAACCGGGGCTTCGCTGATCGTAGAGCGCAGCTCCGATAAGGACGCAAGAGAAGGACTTTATCCCGGAGAGATTGTCTGCTATACGATTACGATCAGAAATTACGGTCAGACCGCCGCTTCGGAATTGAACGTGGAAGATGTTTTTTCCGAAGATGTCGAATTTTTGGGACTCGCAGAGACGCAAAACATCGTAGTGGAATCGGCGGAGCGGGATCCGCAGGGCGGAAAAATCAGCTTTCGAATCGACCAATCCCGCTACTTGGAAGGAGTAGAGTCGGGGGAAGGAAGAAACACCGCAAAAATCAGTTATTATGTAAAGGCGGGAGAAGGAGCAAATCGACAGCTTCGCTCTCAGACCGGTATTCATTATAATGATCAGGGCTATGAAAGCATGAGGGAAAATTTCCACGGATACCTTGCGTATTCGGATGTTCACAGCGGCAGGGTCGTTTTGCCGCCGGCAACTCCCTCCGTGGCGGTTTCTCTCCTTTGGGAGGGAGAGGATCCGAACCGTCCCGAATCTGTGCCGGTCAGGCTTTATCGGGACGGACTGCCCTATTCGAATTTGGTATGGCTTTCCGCTGCAAACGGCTGGTCCTATGTCTGGGATGATCCGGAAAGCGCAATTGCCTCTTTGGCATCCCCTTCGAGTGCAGAGGATTGGGAGGAGGATATTTTTATTCCGGGAGAAGAACCGGAGCCTCCCCCTCCGGATATGGAAACGAGATGGAGCGTGAGGCAGGAGGAATATTGGCCAAGGTATGAAACCAGGGAGGAAATGAGAGCCCTGAATATATGGGTGATTACGAATAGATTGAGACCGGGAGGAAGTCTTCCCGAAATAGAACATACGCAGCCGCAGGAAAGTCCTCCACAGGAAAGCACTCCGCAGGGAAGCGATCCCTTTGTGCCGGAGACCTTACCGGAAGCACCGTCGGAGACTT
>JAUMWW010000028.1 GCA_030529445.1 Johnsonella sp.
CTGCTGCCAGATCCTCGTGATTTCCTCCTGCATCAGATACCTCGTCTGCGCGTCCAGATGCCCGAAGGGCTCATCCATCAGAAGCACCAGAGGCTCATTGCAGTATGCTCTGGCAATCCCGACTCTCTGCTTCATTCCTCCCGAAAGTTTGATCGGATAAACATGCTCAAATCCGTGCAATCCTACAAGCTCGATATAATGCATCGCTCTTTTTCTTCTTTCTTTCTTAGGTACGCCCCTCATTCTCAAGCCGTATTCCACATTGCCGATGACCTTAAGCCATGGAAATAATGCCGTGGTCTGAAAAACCATTCCCCTGTCCGGTCCGGGTTTGACCACTCTTTCGCCCTTCAAAAAGACATTTCCGGAGCTCGGGGTCTCAAATCCCGCTATCGTGTTGAGTATTGTCGTTTTTCCGCATTGCCCCGGACCAAAGAGCACGAGGAATTCATTTTCCCTTACCTTGATATCCAGATCCTCTATGACCTTGAATACTCCGTTTGGAGTATTGAATGCCTTCGACAGCTTTTCGCAATGAATCAATACCTTTTCTTCCATATCAGCGCCCCCTCTCATTCCATGCGCAAAGCTTGCCCTCCAGCATGCGCATAAAGGATACCAGAATCAGCCCGGTAATCGCTATTGCTACAATACCTACGAGTACCTGAGGCATATTGCTCGTCTCCTGTCCGCTGATGATGAGCCAACCCACTCCCTCGGAGGATCGTATCATCTCCGCCGCGACAATCGTCGCCCAGCTGCTGCCGATTGCAACCTGCAGCCCTGCAAAAATATAAGGAACCGTAGAGGGCATGACCACAGTCGTAAAAAGCTGCCTGTCTTTTGCTCCGAGCATCCTCGCCGCCCTGACTATGATCTCGTCCACCGAACGCACGCCGGAATAGGTATTGATCGTGATGGTAGGAAAACATGCCAGAAAGATCAGGAAGTATTTTGACATTTCCGCAAAACCGAACCAGGCAATCGAAAGAGGGATCCAGGTAATCGGAGGAATAGGACGTATCAGTTCGATATAAGGTTTTACCATCGCTTCAAGAGGTTTATACCATCCCATCAGCATACCGAGCGCAATTCCCAGCGCGCATGCCGTAAAATAGGGAATGAGCATGCGCCGCAAACTGGTAAGAATATGAAAAATCATCGTCTTTGTTCCTATCGGTTTTACAAAAGACAAAAAGAATCTTCTGAGCACGGTCAGAGGATCCGGCAGGATTTTTCCCAGCTCCGTTCCCTTCGTCGAAAAAAACCAAATCATTCCAAAGACTAAGATGCCTCCGGCGCCGTAAAGAAATTTTTCGCTGTTTTTGCGTAAAAACATCGGCATATCAATATTTCCCTCCTTTCAGCATATGATTTTCCACAAGACTGATCACTCCCGCAAGAATGGATCCCGTCGTTCCGATTACGATCATTCCCACAATCACAATATCCAAACGATAGATTCCTCTTGCCTGCTGAATCATATAACCGATTCCTCTCGTCGATGCCAAAAGCTCCGCAGCAACGAGGGTTGTCCATGCTGAACCGAGCGCA
The DNA here is from genome assembly GCA_030529445.1 of Johnsonella sp. Classification (GTDB taxonomy): domain Bacteria; phylum Bacillota; class Clostridia; order Lachnospirales; family Lachnospiraceae; genus Johnsonella. The sequence continues at coordinate 1,555 of JAUMWW010000028.1, forward strand.
ATCCTGCATCCCGTCATGATCATAGGGAGAGCCGAAGGAATTGCAACCTGCGTCAAAAGCTCCCAATTGGAGGCTCCGAAGGTCTGTCCGACCCATAAATGAACCTCCTTTGTCTGCTTGATTCCCGAATAAGTATTGATCACGGCTGCCACCATCGCGGAAATAAAAATCACCAAAGCCTTGGATAAAAGCCCTATCCCGGCAAGAGATACCATAACCGGTATCCATGCGACACCGGGTACGGTACGCACCAGATCAAAGAGAGGGCGCACCGTCATCTCTATCTTCGGATACCATGCCATAATGATGCCCAGCGGGATTCCGATCAGGATTCCCAGCCCGTAGCCCGATAAGGCAACCTGAAGGCTGGACATCAGGTGAACCGCCAATATGCTTCCGTCGGGATTCGGATCGTAGAGCTTTTTGATAAAGGTACGCACCACCACGCCGGGCTCCGGAAGAATATTGGATTTTACGATTCCCAATACTCCCGTAAGCAGCCACCAGATAAAGATGCCGAGAAGGAGGGAAAGCACACTGATCATGCCGTATTTATTCAAATTTATCTTATTTTTCATGCATCTTCTCCCTTAATAAAATAAGGCTGCCCAAAGCAAATGCATTCTGCCGCAAAAACGAACTCCAGCCTTGCTTCGGGCATCCCTCCTTTACTTGCCTGCAGCCTTCACCTCTATGTCAAACGCCTCTTTCAGCAAGCTCTTATCTATTGCATTCTTAATATTATCCACCTGGCTCGTCTCTATCGTGCCTATCGATGCAAAGAACTCGCCTGTTCCCACCATTCCGTAGCCCAGAACATAAGAATCGGACTTCATGTATTCGGGAGTCACATAGACTCTGGAGGCAATTTCCTTATCCAATGCCTCCTCCGAAGTCGTCTTTCCGTTATCATTATAAAATTTATAGGCAAATTCCTTTCGAATTTCCGGATTGTTCTGCAGTTCCTCCGATGCCCTATACATTCCCTTAAGAAAGAGCACGATATCTTCTCTGCGTTCCTTGAGTACATCATATCTGACCAGGATGCCGTTTAGGAACTCTCCTCCCGTCGCCTCTTGATAGCTCGCCACTCTTTTCATTCCCGCCTTTTCCATCTGTTCCACAAAGGAGAAATCCGCAACCCCTATCATATCTCCTTCTCCTGCGAGAAACGCCTGTGCAGCCGCGGAATTATCCATATTTAAAAACTCATAATCCTTTCCCGCCACTAAGCCGAATTGGTTCATATACGCGTTTGCCATATGCTGATTGATCGTACTTGTCGGTCCGAGGATTTTTTGCCCCTTGAGTACCTCCGCGTTTCCGTACATCTCCGGAAGTCCTTCTATCTCCCCTTTATGCAAAAACACCGGATTATCGGGTCTTGCAAATATCCATGTACTGTCTCCTATCGTATCCGTCTCCGCAACCCATGCACAAAGACCGGATGCCATGGAAAATACCGATGCCAACCCGTTTGATGCCACATCAAGCTGCTCCGCCGCCAGACCTTCGTTCTCCGGCGAACCGTTCGGGAATACAACCAGCTCTACATCCAATCCCAGCTCTTTAAAATATCCTTTTTCTTTCGCATACACCGTAGGAACGGAAATAATCGCGGACTGCACGCCTACGATCAGCGGCTTTTTACTCGCTTCCTTGCTTCCCTCGACAACTCCCGCCCCTTCTTCCGCTTTTTTTGCGCATCCTGCAAGCGAAGCGCAAAGCATAGCCAGAAGGATGACCGTCGAAAATGCTCGCCGTAAACTCTTTTTCTTCATTTCTTTTTCCTCTCTTTCTATATAAATTTATGGTCACATAGGATTTCTTTACGATTCCGGCTTCGGAATTCTTTTTTCGCCCTCTCCTGAAGCCCGGCAATTTTATACTGATATTATAGCTTCTTTTTGCTCTGATTTTATTTGAAATATTGACTCCTTTTTTTGTTATCTTGACTTTCTTTATCTGATTTGTTCTAAATGTATGCAAAAAAACCCCGAAACTCGGATATATTGTTTGGTATCCTCTTCATTTCGGGGTTTTATTCTATTGGGAATGCTTATTTTTCCTCTCTGCCCCTCCTGCTCTCCGCCGGAGTTATGCCGAACTGTTTTTTGTATACGGAAGTAAAATAGCTCACATTGCCGATTCCCACCAGGATTGCCACCTCTTTAATCTGTTTGGAGCTTGTTTTTAAAAGCCGCTTCGCTTCCTGCATGCGAAGCGTAAGAAGATATTCCGAAAAATTGATTCCGACCTCTTTTTTAAATCTCCTGCTGAAATATTCCGTATTCAAAAACGCTTCTTTCGCCACTTCATTCAGCCCTATATTGCAGCGATAATTCTTTTTAATGAACCTGATTGCTTTTTCGATATGTTCCGAATAAGTCTGCTTCGTCTTCTCCAGATCCTGTACAAATTCCTTAAATACCTCCCTCAATTGAGAAAGATTTGCCGTATGAATGATCCTTGCCAGAAGAACGGTTGCAGCCTCCTCATTTTCCGCAGAAATCTCAGCAATAAAACAAATCACCCGCTTGAGCTGTTCCGCCTGAATCTGCTTTTCCGCGGCAAAATCAAAGAGTTCCTCCATTTGCTCCTTGAAGTCTTTGATATCGTCGCCCGCAAGTGCGGTAATCGCAGAATTTCTGTATAAAAAAATCTGTTTTAATGCATTTTCATCCTCAATATTTTCCTTTCTTTTCTCTCCCTGATAAAAATTCTTCGAAAGATCTCTTTTCGCCTCCAATACCGCACGCTTCAGCATGCTCTCTTCAAAATATAAGGAACTCATGCCCGCAGGATATCCCGATTCCCGGTCAAAAAATCTGCGCAGAGCTTCGCGGTAGGATTGCTGGCGGCTTTCCTTAAGCTCAGGTATAATATCGATCAGAAGCAAAACCTTCTCTTCTCCCATGGGAAATATCCACTGGCGCTTGATCCAAAAAAAATGCAGTCTTGCAAGTTTATCCAAGATATCCTTATGGTAATGAAAAATACATACAAAATAATTTCCCAAACGATAACCTAAAAGATATTCCCTGATTTCCTCTCTTTCAAGCAAATCGGCATTCTTATCCGCAATTGCCGTATTCAGGTATTTCACGAAAGAAAGTCTTCGCTTGATGATATGCTCCGGGTGCTCTCTCAATCTCTTTTTCTTAAGCCTTTCCAAGATCTCTCGAATACTTTGCGGCTCAAGCTCGTTCTTTAGAATATAGTCTGAGGCGCCAAGCTGCATAGCCTTTCTGACAAAGGAAAAGTCATCATGGCAGGTCAGCATGACCACAGTGATCTGGGGATAGCTGGCACAGATCAAATGCAGCAGCTCCAAACCGCTCATTTTGGGCATCGTAATATCGATAAACACCAGATCGACGGGATTTCTCTCCAGGAAACGCAGGGCCTCCCTTCCCGAAGATACGCTCCCTGCAATCTCATCCTCCTCCGATGCGGATTGAATACAATGTATAATGTATTCTTTAATCGGCATCTCATCGTCTACAATCAGAATTTTCATTGCTTTTTCTCCTGACAATCTATGATAATTCGTACCGAAGTTCCTCTTCCCCGCCTGCTTTCTATCTCTATTTTTGAATGTTCGCCGAAGACATAGCGGATTCTGCTCAGCACATTTTTCAGACCTATGCTGTTTACCGATTCCCTGCCCCTCTCGCTTTCCCAGATCTTTTCCAAACATTGCGCGCTGATTCCCTCTCCGTTATCTTCCACGCTCAGAATAATGCTTTCTCCTTTTTTGCTTGCCGCAATGCGAATTCTTCCCTCCTCTCCTTCCTCCAAAGCACTCAGACCGTGAAAAATCGAATTTTCAACCAGGGGCTGCAAAATCAGGGGAGGAATCATAAAGTCCTCCAGACCTTCTTCTATTGCAAGTTCATATTTTAAATCCCTGCCGTAACGATATCCCATGAGCTGAATATAATACCGTACATATTCCGTTTCATCTTTAAGGCTGTATCCGCAAGAATTCGCTTTCATCGGAATATTAAGCATATTCATGAAAAAAGAAAGCATCTTTGCCGCCTTTTCTCCCTGACCCATCAGGATCAAGCCTTTTATGCTCGTCATTGTATTTCTCAAAAAATGAGGATTGATCTGTGCCTGCAAAAACGCAAACTCTATGCGCCTTTTTTCATCCTCTTCCCTCTTGATTCTCTCTATCAGGCTGCATATTCTCTCAAGCATTGCATTATAGCCTCTGCTCAGTACATCTATCTCCAAATACTGGCTCTTTACGGGCATGATATCAAAACTCTTATCTCCGATTCCCTTCATATGCTCGGCACATTCAATCAGAGGCTGAGAAAGCTTCCTCGTCGACCAGAAGCTTTGCAGGATAGAGAATAAAGATACCGGTATCAGCACGAGCAGCAGCAGAAATAAGATTCTGCTGTACGAAAGCATAAAACCTTTTACCGGCTGTTCTTCCACAAAAATCCATCCGCTTTCGGGATTTCTGTAGTTCGATACAATGAGATTTTTCCCCGCCTTCTTGGTCAGAGTATAAGAATCCGTCTTATACTGTTTTTGAAATGCATCTATCGTATACAGCCATACCCCTATCATATTCGGATTGGAATGGCTGATGACGATACCCTTTTCATCAAGAATATAGATTGTACTTCCCGCATCCAAAAGCTTTCTGTAACTCCTGAATAAGGAGGAGGCGGAGGAACCCAAAATAATCACTCCGATCGGCTGCTCCTGCTGATCATAAAGAGTATGCGCATAGCATAGGCTGTAATTTGCCGGATCGTTCGTATCATTGATCTGCAAATTCCACGAGCTCTTGCTTTCTCCGCTGAAATGTTTGATATACCAATAAGACTGCATCATTCCCTTCAGCCATTCCTCCGAGTGCTTGTAGGAAGCATATACCTTCTTATTATTCAGAATAATATCTATCGTATAATCGCACCCGAAAGAGGCAGCCTGCTCCTGCAATTCCTCCAAGGCGGCATTGATCTCTCCATCGGAAATATTTTGCTTCGGATATTCCTCATAAAAGGAGGCAACTTTTCGATAAATATAATCCATAACGAAAATCATCCTGCTTCTGTCGCTATGGTTTACCTCGCTGATCTGCTGCAAAAGCTCGACTCTCGCATTACCTCTTTCTTCGAGAACGAGACGAAAGGTCAGGATCAGGAGCAAAGCAATCGCAAACAAAAAAAATAGAATATTATATAAAAAGATTCTTCGAAAAATCAGTACTTTCATCTTCGGCGGCTGTTTCACTTCCTCCTCCTCTCCCATGCAAGATCATCTATTTCAGCTCTTTTCTCCGGATTTTTATTCTAACATCAAAAATCAAAAAAATACAATAAAAAAACAAAATATCAAAAACATAAAAGAGTTCCATCTGTTATAATAGGGTATCCGAATCGAAGAAAAGAGATTGATGCAGGCAAAATATCTCTATGCTTCAAACGGAATAAGGGAAAGGAAAATTCTGCGATGCCTCCTGTAAATATTTTAATCAAGCCCGCCTCCTCTGCCTGCAATATGGCTTGTACATACTGTTTCTACAGAGATGTTTCTCAAAACCGGGCAGAGGAATTTCAGGGTATGCTCAGCCAAAAGCTGATTGAGGATTTGCTCAGGGAAGCTCTCAGCTATGCCGATATCTACTGTTCCTTTACCTTTCAGGGCGGGGAACCGACCTTGGCGGGTATTGATTTTTATAAAAAATTTATAGAGCTTGTCAAAGTATACAATCATAAGAAGCTCAAAATATATTTTTCTCTTCAGACCAACGGGTATCTGATCAATGAAAGTTGGGCGGAGTTTTTTTCCGAGCATCGCTTCCTGATCGGTCTCTCCCTGGACGGTCCCGCAAAGCTTCATAATCCCAATCGGATCGATCATCAGGGGAAGGGCACTTGGAGCAAGGTCTTGCATGCTTCAAAACTTTTTGATCAATACGAGGTATCTTATAATATCCTCTCCGTGCTGACCGGTGAAAACTCCCGTTATATCGAACAGATCTACGGATTTTATAAGAAAAACAACTTCAAATGGCTGCAATTCATTCCCTGCATCGATCCCTTCGACTGTCCGGATAAGAGCAGTGCATATTCCCTCTCGGATAAGAGATACGGCGAGTTTCTGGTCCGCATCTTCGACCTTTGGTTTGAAGATCTTAAAAAAGGGCATTATACGAGCATTCGCCATATTGATAATCTCATCTATATGCTCTCGGGAAGAGAGCCCGAAGCCTGCAATATGAGAGGAGTCTGCGGCATACAGTTTGTTATCGAGGGAGACGGCGGCATCTATCCCTGCGATTTCTTCGTGCTCGATCAGTGGAGACTCGGAACACTCGGGCAAAGCGGTTTTTCGGAAATCATGCAGTCTCAAAAAGCGAGGGATTTTATCGAAGAATCGATGCATTACCCTCAGGAATGCAAAAACTGCCCTCATTTTTATCTTTGCAGAAACGGCTGCAAGAGAGAGCGAAAAAGCCTTGCAGAAGGCGGCAAAAATATATACTGCAATGCATATAAGCATTTCTTTTCCGAACGGGAAGCTCACCTGAGACAGGCTTTGGAGATCTGCCGAAGGTATCGGGCATTTTAAAACAATGATGAAGATTCGGGAAGGAAATTTACCCGGAGGCAAGCTCTCTTTTTGCAAAAATATCAAAAAGCCGGTAAAACCCTTAAACAAGGATTTTGCCGGCTTTTTATTCTGTCTCATATCCTTCCGGATTCTTCCAGTCTGACCGGACTGCCAAGCCTTGCATCCTGCTTTCTATGAGGCAATGGTTGCGGAAACCACGGTTCCGTTCTCCAGTTTTAAAATCAGACCAAGCCCGTTTAACTTCCTTAATATCTCACGACAATATTCTTTCGACACGCGAACATCCGGTGAAGCTCCTCCTGATGACCAGTAAAGCGTAGAAGAGTTAACTTTAAACTTCGTCTGTATATATCCCAAATCATTATAGTTTCCATCCATGATATGACCTGCTATATACAATGTTTCAAGCTCTAACATGACATAATCCACTCCCCAGGGGTCGGGCTGCGATCGATCTATCGGATAGAGGAAAATATGAAAATCTCCGTTCCAGATATTTCCTGCTTCCGGAACCCATGCTCCGGTTTCATCTACCTTATATCCGTCCGGAGTAATCGTATTCGTCAGCATCGCTCCCGAGGGACCCAAATAATAATTTCCTACCCATATATCGGCCATCATAAAGCCTTCCTTGCTGAAGTAATACCAGCTTCCGTCCGTATCCTGTATCCATTGGGATTTGGCTTTTTTTCCTTCTTCCAGCTCATACCACCAGCCGACCTTATCTCTCCTCCAGGTTCCCGCCTCGGAAATTGCCGCAGTATTCCAAAAGATCACTCCCATCATCAGGATAAATATGAGCTTCTTCATTTTTTTCTCTCCTTTCTTCATCGATATCTGTTGCATCCTGAAACAAAATCCCGTAAATTCCGCTTTCTATCCGGCATCTGCGGGAAAAACGATATTCGTCCTTCTCCTTGCCTCGTCCATCAGCTCCATTGCCTCCAGAGAGTATTTCCCCATCGAAAGCGCCTCTTCCCAGCCCTTTTCCTCCTCCATCAGCTTGAGCCAGAGACCCGCCTCATAGACCATATTATTCTCTTCTTTTACGATTTCTATCTTCTCCTTCCCACCTCTCCGATAAAGAATCTCGATATCTTTGGTATCTTCTATTCTGTCAATCAGCATTACGGCTTCCTCCCCCTGTATCTCATTGAGCAGATATCCGTTCGTAATCTTGGAATAGCTCAACACCGCCAGCATTTCCGGATAAGTAAGCAAAAGGCTTCCGATTCCGTCTATACTGTTTTCCAAAACAAAGGAGGCCGCATCAAGCTTTTGAGGCATGCCGAAAAGCCTAATCAGCGCATGCACGGCGTATACCCCGATATCCATCAATGCACCGTTGGAAAACGCGGGATTAAAGGTATTTCCCGGCTTACCCGCCTTGAAATCATCGTATCTGGAAGAATACTTGCAAAAATGAAACCTTACCATTCTTATTTTCCCGAGTTTATGCAGATTCTCCCGAATCGCCTGAAATCCCGGATCAAAAACCGGGCGCATTCCTTCAAGCAAAACGCGCCTTCTCTCCTTTGCCGCCGCAAACATCCTCTTGGCTTCCGAAAGATTGGAGGCGATAGGCTTCTCACAGAGCACATGCTTTCCGTTTTCAAGCATTTTCACCGTCTGCTCATAGTGAAGGCTGTTCGGACTGGCGATATAAATCCCCTCTATCTCGCTGTCTTTTGCGAGCTTTTCTTGATCCGTATAGATCTTTTGCGCTCCGTAGCGTTTCGCAAGGCTTTCCGCCCTTTCCCCGCTCCTGGAATATACGGCGGCAAGCTCCAGGCTCTCAATCTTTGCCGCAGCTTCCAAAAAAAGATCCGTAATGAAATTGCTTCCTATAATCGCAAAACACTTCATCTCCCGCCTCCTGCCATAGATTATTTCATATTCACGATATTGATCGGATTGCCCTCGATAAATGCTTTCAGATTATCATAAGTCATATCCATGATTCTCTGCCTCGTCTCTGTCGCAACCCAGGAAATATGGGGTGTGATCATGCAGTTCTTTGCCCCGAGCAGGGGATTGTCCTTGCGAATCGGCTCTTTGGAGACCACATCCAGTCCTGCGGCATAGATCTTGCCGCAGTTTAGTGCCTGCGCAAGATCCTCCTCTACGATCAGCTGTCCCCTGCTGTTATTGATCAGGATGACCCCATCCTTCATTTTGGCTATGCTCTCTTTGTTGATAATGCCCTCCGTCTCCTTTAATAAAGGGCAATGCAAAAAGATCACATCGGAATTGGCAAGCAAGGTATCCAAATCCACATATTCGGCAAGCTTTTCTCCCTCGGGATTGCGGCTCCTGCTATGGGCAAGCACCTTCATTCCGAGTGCTCCCAAGATTTTTGCCGTCGTCCTTCCTATGCTGCCGAGCCCGATGATTCCTGCCGTCTTTTGATAAAGCTCTATCATCGGATAATCCCAGTAGCACCACTTCCCCCCGCTCTCCCATCTTCCCTCCTTCACCGTTTTGTCATGATGAGAAAAATGGGAACAGATCTCCAGAAGCATGCCGACCGCATACTGCGCGACCGCATTGGATCCGTAATTGGGCACATTTGCCACTTTAATATTCTTTGTTGCGGCATATTCGTAATCGACAATATTGTATCCGGTAGAAAGCATGGCGATCAGCTTCAGATTCGGACAAAGATCCATCGTCTTTGCGGAAATCGGCGTTTTATTGCTGATCGCAATATCCGCATCCCCGATTCGCTCCGGAACCAGATTCGGTTCTTTATAGGGCGTATTCTGATATATTTTCACCTCACCCAGAGATTCTATCTTTTCCCAGCTTAATCCTCCCACATCCACCGGAGAGGAATCCAGTATCACAATCTTCATCTTTCAGCCTCCTCATTGTTTTTTATCGGAATCCTTTCTACCGCGGCACCCACACCCCGTCTTTCCCGACATAATATCTGCCCTCTATCCATGTGTCGGTCAGCATCACTCCGTCGGAGCCAACATAGTATTTTCCCTCTATCCATACATCGCTCATCATGCGTCCGTCCGGCAGACATAGAGCTCTCCCCGTTTTTCATCTGCGGATCTTGTCGGAAAATAGAGCCTGTTCTTGTAAATATTGGGCTGTATGGAAGATACCCGGCTTTCTGTGCCTTTTCCTCCGTATCGAAGCAATAGATATTCTTATCCTCGTATGCCAAGCCTGACACATCTCCCGGGCTGGTATTTGCAAAATAAATACGGCTCCCCAGCATATGCATATCCTTTACATAGTTTTGATCCGTCAAAAGCCTGGGCTTTTCGGACGAATCCATAGCATACATGCGCAAAGGCAAAGGCTCAATACCGGAAACAGCATATACAGCAAACGCTTATTTCTTCTCATCCGCCCTTTTCCCCTGTCCGCTTTTTATCCATTCGTATTATTTATCCCTATCGCTCCCGCGGCAAAACCGTCCGCGCTGCTTCTTTCTTAGGGAAGAGAATATCCATCTCTTCTGCGGTTTAATTTTCTTATATTTTCCTTCTCCACGGGATTTAACCAGTTTTCATTGAAATCTTTCGGTTCCACATAGCCGTAATACCATGTTTTTTCATTAAAATATTCCTGCAAAGCGGTATCGTTAAAAAGACGTCCGTGGCGGGCATAGATCTCGTTGAGCGCATATCGGGCAAAATCCTTCGACATGGTATTGACCTCCGCATCGGATAAATATCTCGTATCGCTGTCCGGAATCAGATATTCCTCACTCATCAGGATCTCCGGCTGGGGCACCGGAACATAGACGGTCTGTGGTACCGGAATCGTCTGTATGATGACCTGAGGAGTTGATTCTACAGGAGACAGAGCGGCGGTAGTCGGCGGAGAAGATTCCTCTCCCTGCACAAATGCAGAAGCGGTTTCCTGATCCATATCTTCTTCATCCTCTTCCTGCGTCGGAGGCTCTGCATGCCCTGCGATATCCGCAAGCTCCTCCATCCCTTCCTTTGTTCCGAGAAATACGATGATGCGATCTATTTTCTTTCCGTTCTTCGAGCGGAAAAATACATACCAGTCCTCGCTTAGCTCTGTTGAAATATATACGGCTCCTTTTTCCGAAGAATACTCCTCATCCAAAACATAATCCTCGAGCTTTTTATCCAGCTTATCCGTATTAAAGCGTTCTCCGACTTCCACACCGGAAAAGTTAAAGCCCTCCGAATCGAGCACCAGCTTCACCAGCTCCCGCTCTTCGTCAAAACTGAGCTCGATATCGGGATCGGAGCCGCTGTATATATCATCGTCCTTCTCGAGCTTGTATCTGCGGATCAGGGCGGAGATTGCTTTTTTATCTTCTAAGATCAGGGATAAATCTTCGTATTCTTCCTCTTCCTCTTTATCCTCTTTTTTATCCTCTTTCTCATCATCTTTCTGCTTGACTCCTCCTTCTTCTCGGATGAGGGAAGAACGCCGCATGCCGTCATGCAAAATGTCGCTGCTAAAGATGAAATAAGAAAAATTATTGCCTTCTTTTTCATAAATTCCTCCTTATTATGCTTGCCCCTATGGTTAAATTTTCCCTATTTTTCACAGTGTACCACGTTTTGTACAAAAAATCACCATATACGCAGATAAAATAAAAAAATGCCGCCGACAGTTTTATCCTGCCGGCGGCAACCTCTTAAGCGGAGACGGTGGGATTCGAACCCACGTGCCGGTTACCCGACAACTTGATTTCGAGTCAAGCCCGTTACGACCTCTTCGGTACATCTCCATTTTTTCCGTATTTTATCGAAAAATCAAAGGTGCAGCAGTCAGACCTCTCAAGCCTCCCTCGAGTTCTCCGTAAAATAACATTGACTGCTACATTATACATGCATATAAGGCAGCAGTCAACCAAAGATTTATTTTCTTTTATCCGAAAGCCTTTTTTCCTATGCCTTCATTTTCC
>JAUMWW010000029.1 GCA_030529445.1 Johnsonella sp.
GACCTATCCCGGCAATTCTTATCCTGATCTGATTGTCTTTCTTTTCTCCTCTTCGCTCTTCTCCGTCTTCCCCCTGTTCCTTTCTTCCCTAGATATTCCTTTCTTCCTCTTCTTTCTCCTTTGTTGTTTCCTGCTCTCCTCCCGTTGCAGGCATCCCCGCATCTTCATATCTCGAACGGATATCCTCTTTTGCCTGCGCTTCCGGGATTCCCTCATGCTGCGGAGGAATGCCTATGAGCAGAGGAATGCAGCCGGTTTCCTCGCAGGCTTTGATTTTTTCTTCAAATCCCCCCCTGCTTCCCGACTGCTTGCTGACCAGATATCTGCATTGAAAATTGCGGATCATTGCCGCATTCATTTCTCCGGAAAAAGGACCCTGCATGGCAAGGATATGGGAAAGCGCGATTCCTGCCGCTTCGCATGCCTCCAAGGCTTCCTTGCTCGGGAGAACCCTCGCATAAAGCCTCTCTTTTTCCAGTATTTTGTACTTTTCGATTTCCTTGCTCCCCGTGGTAATCAGAATATTGCCCTCGGTTTTTTCCAGATATTTCACCGCCTCATCGATATCGGCAAATTCCGCAAAGCAATCCTCGCAAGCTCTCCCGCTTCCAAGCTCTCTTCTGACTCTGATACAGGAAATGCCGGCTCTTTTACAGGCGCCTTGAATATTCTCGGAAACCGATACCGCATAAGGATGGGTCGCATCGTATACGGCTGCGATTTTATTGTTCCGGATGAAGGCAAGCATCTGTTCGCTGTCCATTCTCCCCTCTAAAATCTTGATCTTTTTGAGTCCCGCAAGCATTTCTCTTCCGTATGCTCCGGCAACGGAAACATAGGCGCCTGCTCCGAGTTCCTCACAAAATTCGGCAAGCCTCCTTCCTTCCGTAGTTCCTCCGAATATCAAAATATTTAACATCCTCATCCCTCTTATTCTTCGCTTTTATACCCTCTCGGGGTAATCATCCTCTTTCCCTCTCGCTTCGTCATCGAGTTTCCGATATAAATGGTCGAAAACATATCCGCCTCAAATTCTTTCAGCTTCGCAAGGCTCATTATATGATAAGCTTCTCCCTCTCTTGTGATATTCCTCACCGCCGCACAAGTGGTTTCCTCCTCTCTGTATCGGAGCAGAATATCACATGCCTTTCTCAAATGCTCTCTTCGCTTTTTGCTCGAGGGATTATAAATGCATATGACAAAATCCGCCTCCGCCGCCAGGCGAAGCCTTTTTTCTATTTTCTCCCAGGGAGTAAGCAGATCGCTCAGGCTGATCAGCGCAAAATCATGAATCAGGGGAGCGCCCAAGATTGCGGCTCCGGCAAGCGCTGCGGTGATTCCGGGGATGATCTTAACCTCACAGCCGGGATAATGCTTTTCCATACCGAGCATGAGCCCCGCCAATCCGTAAACTCCGGCATCGCCCGAACAAACCAGCGCAACCTTATGCCCTCTGCTCGCGTATTCAAATGCGGTTTTGCACCTGCTCTCTTCCGTTCGCATTCCCGTGCCGATATAGGTTTTATCGGGGAAAAAAAACCTGATCAGATCGATATATAGCGTATAGCCCACAATTACCTCTGCAGCCTCCAAGGCTTTCTGCGCCTCCAGGGTCAGCTTCTCATACGCCCCCGGTCCTATTCCTATGACAGATATCTTATTCATCTTTTTTCATCCGCTTTTCTTTTATGATCATCGTTGTATAATATCCCGGCTGATCCGGCAACTCATCCAGACTCCTGCAAATCATTTCATTGTCCATACCGCAGTTGACCGCCGCATAGGCTTGAAATCCTTCCTCCCGTAGTCTTTCTTTCAGCGTTTTTGACTGCCTTCCCGCCTTCATCAATATTTTCGTTCCTTTATATCCGAGCGCCTCTTCGATTTCATAAGATGCCGGTATGATATGGAGGCATTCCTCCTGCTCGCAAAGCCCGATTCCGAGCCTTGCCGCGGCGGCACAAAAGGAAGGGATGCCCGGCACCATTTCCGCCTCATATCCCGCTTCGAGAATACGTCTTTGCAGATAGAGATAGCTCGCATAAATACTGGGATCTCCCAATGTCAGATAAACCACGTCTCTGCCCTTCTCGAGAAAGGCTTCGATTTTCTTTGCCGCGGCAGAATAGGAAGCCTCCAGCAGCACCTCATCCTTTGTCATATGGAATTGCAGACTCAGCAGAGTTTTTTTCCCTATTGCCGGATACGCCGCCTCTGCAATGCGGTATGCGGTCCTTATCTCGGCAAATGCGATAACCTCTGCCTCGGCGATTATCTTATATGCCTTTATCGTAAGCAGTCGGGGATCTCCCGGTCCCACTCCCACGCCGTACAGTTTTGCCATTTCTCCTCCTTATTCCTTCCCCTTTTCATTCCCAATCTCCTCAAGAATTTCCTCGACATATCCGGCTCTTGCAAGCTCTCCCTCTTCCGGGGTATAGGTGATCACCCCGATCTTAAGCCGATATGCCATTTCATCGCTTTCCTCATTCTTTTTGAGCTTTGATCGCAAGGCAATCGCCCTCTCTGATCTGGCTTTTGCCGAGCGATACATCGCCTCCGCCAGAGAGCCCATAACCGGGCAAAGCAGGTTCTTTTCCTTCAATATCTCTACCGCCTCGGTGCTGGTATTGGAAGCAAGAATCTCCATTGCCGTCTTATAAATCTTTTCTTCGCTTACCGCTTCGGGCTTCGTGCGCAGAAGATGCGCCGCCATGATTTCCGCTCTCGCATCCGCCTCGTTGGAATGGGTATTCATAATTCCTCCGGCAAGCTTGACAAATTTCCCGATATGCCCGATGAGCAAAAGCTTTTCCACTCTCAGCTCCGTCGCATAATCAATGGTTTCTCCGATATAATTGCTGAATCCTACGCTTCTTTCTCCCTCTATTTTATACTCCTTTTTGATAAAATCCAGCCCGTAATTCCCGGGAACCGCAATAATGCAGGATGAATGATCAGCCTGCATTCTCATTTCCGTTTTTATCGTATCTATGATCGCCTGACGGCTCATCGGCAGCACCAGACCGCCGGTTCCGAGTATGGAAATCCCCCCGATTATGCCGAGCTTCGGATTGAGTGTTTTTTTTGCCAAATCCTCCCCTTCCGGCGCGGATATCCTTACCCTGATCTCCCGACGGATTCCGAGCTTTTCTGCCGCCTCTTTGACATGCTCCTCTATCATCCTCCTCGGCACGCTATTGATCGCCGCCTCTCCCGGCTTTCGATCCAGACCCGGGCGGCTTACTCTGCCGATTCCCTTTCCTCCCTCTAGGCCCGCCACAAACGGGCTTTCCTTCTCTTCTTCGCCGATCTCCACTTTTGCATAAATCAGAATCTGATCCGTAATATCCGGATCGTCACCGGCATATTTTCTTACCGCGCAGCTCGCATGCAGCTCCCCTCTTTGCGCCTCCTGCACTGGAATATCCAGAAGAACCCCCGCCGGGGTGAGCACCCTGACCTCTTCGATTTCTATACCTGCCCAGATCATCAATGCCGCCTTTGCCGCGGCTGCCGCGCAGGTCCCCGTCGTATATCCGCAGCGAAGCCCGTTTTTGGCATGAAGCCGATTATACTCCTCTATTCTCATCGCTCTATCCCTCTTCTTGCGCTGATTCCCCGATCGAAGGGATGCTTGATCTTTTTGATCTCACTGACGTAATCTGCCAGCTCGATCAGCTTCGGATCCGCATCTCTTCCCGTCAGCACCAGCTCAAGCTTCTTCGGCTTATGATGCAGAAAATCCAGGACTCTTTCCTGATCGATTAGATCATAACGGTAAGCGGCGCAGAACTCGTCCAATAAGAGCATATCATATTTATTGCAGCATGCCAAAATTTTTTCGAAATATTCCCTATTCTTTTCTTTTGCAAAAAGAAGCTCCTCCTCATTCATCCTTTTGAGAAAGGAAACCTTATGCGGGTAACTTATAATATCGATTTCTTCAATCTTTGCCAGCGAAGCAAGCTCGGAGGAAGTATGATCTTTTAAAAACTGCGCAATCAATACCCTGCCTCCGCTCCCCGCCATACGAAGCGCAAGTCCGATCGCGGCACTCGTCTTTCCCTTCCCTTCTCCCGTATAAATATGAATCAAGCCCTCCATACTGCTCCTTTACAAGTTTTTCGATATCGATTTTTTCATACAATAACGACTTTAGAAGACCACCGTCAAAAGCATTTTAAAATCTTCCTCTGCATATACGGAATGAGGTTTTCTTGCCGGCATAACCAGGCTTTCTCCCGCCTTGAGCACATATTCACTTCCCGCCACCGTATACTTTCCGCTTCCTTCCAGTACGGTAACCAGAGCATCTCCGTTTGATTCATGTGTGCTGATTTCCTCTCCTTTTGAGAATGCAAAAAGGGTAAGACTCAGTGCCTTATTCTGTGCCAGAGTCTTGCTTACAATCTGACCGCTCTGAATTTCAATAAGATCCGCCATAGTAAAAATTTCTTCCGCATTGATATTTTTTAATCTCTTTTCCATTTTTCTTTCTCCTTTTCACTTGTTTTTATATTGATATTATAATATAATACAAATACTTTTTTCAGTTGTAAAAACAACATTTTAAGATTCAAAATCTTTATTTTGAGGTAAAGTATGGAAGAATATTATGATTTACTGAGAGCTTCTTCTATTTTTGCAGATATGGAAGATGAGGAAATGAATATATTGATGAGATGCCTCTCACCCGAGCTTGTCCATTATCGGAAAAATGAGTACATTCTACGCTGCGGAGAAAGCACTTCTTGTTTCGGCATCTTGGTCAAGGGCATGGCAATGATAGAAAAATATGATCTCTGGGGCAATTTAAACATTCTTTCCGAGGTCAGTGTCGGAATGAGCTTTGCAGAAAGCTATGCCTGTCTTTCCGATTCCCCCTCTGATGTCCATATTATTGCAAAAGAAAACTCCGACATCATGTTTTTTGATATCGGTCGATTCCTTTATATCTGTCCGATCGCCTGCAAATTTCATAATCGACTCGTTCAAAATCTTTTGACCGAGATCGCGAAAAAAAACCTGCTTCTAACCAGAAAGATAGATTTCATCTCGAAGAAAAAAATTCGGGATCGCCTTCTTTCTTATCTTCAGCTGGAAGCGCAGAAAAATGAAAGCGACATTTTTGAAATTCCTTTTAACCGTCAGGAGTTGGCAGATTTTCTTCTGGTAGATCGTTCCGCTCTCTCCAGCGAAATCGGAAAGTTACAAAACGAGGGAATCATCCGCTGCAAGAAAAATCAATTCAAAATCATTATCCGCCATGCATATTAGCATATACGCCTTCTTTATCTATACTCCTTTTTTGCCCTGACGGGAGCACAAATAATAATATAATAAGAAAAAACCGAGGGAATTTGGCGTTCTTTCCTCGGCTTTTTCTTGAGCAAATATTATTTTTATATACCGACTATAGATCTGTAATTCCTGATAAAAGCTTATCCAAAAGATTTGCGAGCATCAATCTTTCCTGTGCGTCAAGATTGATGCAGTCTCCCATTTTTATCGGAATATCGGCTGCCTTTTCCTTAAGCTTTTCACCCTCCTGGGTCAATATGACACAGAGATTCCTCTCATCCGATTTACATCTCTCTCTCGATACTAATTTCTTCACTTCCAGTTTTTTTAAGACCGGAGTCAAAGTTCCTGAATCAAGGTAGAGCTTTTTCCCGAGATCCTTTACATAAATCTTCTTTTCTTCCCAGATCACAAGCATAGTTATATATTGAGTGTATGTCAGATCAATTTCCTCTAGAAACGGACCATAGGTCCTGATAATCTCTTTTGCACATGCGTATAAGGGGAAGCATAATTGATTACTTAGCTTAAGAGCCTCAAACTTATTCTGCATAAATCCGTACCGGCATACTTTCCGAAGGAAAGTTAACCTCTCACCAAGTCATAGATGCTGTCTTTCGGCATATAACCTACTGCACTATTAACCTGAGCTCCGTTCTTAAATACTAAAAGACTTGGCACGGTTCTGATCTTATATGTCATTGCGAGCGAGGGCTCCTCATCAACATTGACCTTGCCAACCTTGAAATCCGCAGCTTCCCCTGCAATCTCCTCGATAATCGGGAGCAATGCCTTACACGGATTACACCAAGGTGCCCAAAAATCCAAAAGCACCGGC
Organism: Johnsonella sp.; assembly: GCA_030529445.1. Taxonomy (GTDB): domain Bacteria; phylum Bacillota; class Clostridia; order Lachnospirales; family Lachnospiraceae; genus Johnsonella. The sequence continues at coordinate 6,143 of JAUMWW010000029.1, forward strand.
TTATCAGATTTTAAAACTTCATTTTCAAAATTTTCACTGGTTATCTGTAATGCTGCCATTTATTAACCTCCTGCTTTTTTCTATTTTTAATAGTTTATAATTTTATTTTATACAATTCAATTTGTTTTGTCAATCATTTCTATGATTTTTTATCAAAATAAGCATTTTATTTAAAATAAGGCAGCCTTAAGAGCTTCTTCTATCACGTTCTTAAGGCTGCCTTAGGGGTAAATCAGCTTCCGATTATCCTTTTTTTTCAACTTTTGCAAAATAATCCTTACAAAGCTTTACTACAGTTCCTCCCAAGAGAAAGAGACCGATCAGGTTCGGAATCGCCATCAACCCGTTAAAAGTATCCGCTATATCCCAGATTAATCCGAGATCCATTGTTGCTCCCAAAATAGCTATCAAAGAATATACCACCAGGAAAGGCTTCGTCATCTTCTCGGAAGAAAGAAATTCTATACATCTCGAGCCGTATAATCCCCATCCGAGAGTCGTTGAAAATGCAAAACAACACATCGCTACTGCGGTAAATATGGAAACCCAGTTTCCGTAAGTCAGAATGAATCCCTGTATCGTCAGATCAGCTCCCGCTTTTGCCCCGTACTCAAAAGCTGCCCCGCTGCAAAGTATCGTCAATGCCGTAAGTGTACAAATCACGATAGTGTCCACAAAAACCTCGAAAATACCGAAAAGTCCCTGTCTTACCGGCTCATCCGTATCTGCACATGCATGAGCGATGGAACCCGTACCGATACCCGCCTCATTGGAGAAGATACCTCTGGATACACCTCTTCTCATACTGATAAACATACTTCCCACAACGCCTCCCGTAACCGCTGAAGGGCTGAAAGCTCCTCTAAATATAGATGAGAAAACTTGGGGAACCGTATCGATATGAAGGATAACAACACCGAGACCCAGCAAGATATAAAGCACTGCCATAAAAGGAATGAGCTTTTCCGTTACGCTTCCCAGACGCTTAACTCCACCCAGCAGGACGAGTGCAACCAATGCAGCAATGATCAATCCTATAACGAGATTGCTGATAAAAAGATTGTCTGCATCAAAAATTCCGTAACTAATCATCGGAGTATTAATTGCCGTTACAATCGTATTTACCTGTGTTGCATTTCCTGTTCCGAATACCGCAAGAATTCCGAATATCGCATATAATGCGGCAAGCCAATGGAACTTCTTTCCCAGACCGTTCCTAATATAATACATCGGTCCGCCTACATACTCTCCGCTTGCATTTTTTTCTCTAAAATTTACGGCAAGTGTAACTTCGGCAAACTTTGTACACATCCCGAGGAAAGCCGAAATCCACATCCAAAAAACCGCTCCGGGACCGCCAAGTGCAATTGCTCCCGCTACACCGGCAATATTTCCCGTTCCTACCGTTGCCGCAAGTGCGGTACAAACCGCCTGAAAAGGAGACATCGCGCCCTCTGCGACCGTCTCTTTGCTGAATATTTTTCCAAGCGTCGTTTTCATTGCAATTCCGAATCTGCGGATCTGTACAAATCCTGTACTAATACTGAGGTAGACTCCCACGCCGATAATACATATCATTGCCGGAACACCCCAAATAAAGCTGTTTACATGTGAATTAACATTAGTAATAAATTCCATTCTCCTTTTTGTCTCCTTTTGATCTTTTTATGTAATCGCCCTAAAAAACAATTACAGAATTAATTCCCTTACTACTTCCGAGGCAATAATCAGCCCCACCGTCGGAGGCACAAAAGCCGTCGAACCCGGCAGACTTCTTCTTGAGCTGTCTTCCGGTATGCTCTCTTGAGCATCAATATCCTCCGCATGCTTGAGAGGAACCTCTTTTGAGTACACCACCTTCAGCTTTTTGACTCCTCTTTTTTTTAATTCGCGCCTCATTACCTTTGCAAGCGGGCATACCGAGGTCTCATAGATATCGCAGATCTGAAATCCCAAGGGGTTTAGCTTATTCCCCGTTCCCATGCTGCTGATAATGGGAATGCCCGCAGAGCTTGCCTCGCATGCAAGTTCCAGCTTTGCCGATACCGTATCTACCGCATCCACAATATACGAATAGCATGAAAAATCGAATTTCCCTTTGCTCTCGGGCAGATAAAAACATCTGTATTCCCGCACCTCACAGTCCGGATTGATGTCCTTTATCCTCTCCCTCATCACCTCTGTTTTATACCTCCCGAGCGTAGAATCCATTGCTATGATCTGCCGATTGATATTGCTCTCTGCGATTCGGTCATGATCGATGATATCAATAGCACCCACTCCGCTCCTTGCCAAAGCTTCTGCTGCAAACCCTCCTACACCTCCGATTCCAAATACGGCGACTCTCGCCGCCCTAAGCTTCTCAAGCTTATCTCTTCCCAATAATAATTCGGTGCGTGAAAACCTCATCTTACCTGCTCCATACTGATTATTTTTTTTCGGCTTGCCGGAGTCGATTGAAAACATCGCTTGGCAGCAGGCTCCGGAAAGTTATCCCGCCTGATCGGCTCTTTTGGCATCATCCCGTATCTGTTTACAATATAGAGCCCATCTTTACAGATGAACCCTGATATTATTTCTCACCGAGCCCGGACTCTATCGCTTCGACCAAAGCCTTCATCGCCTCCGCTTCGTCCTCTCCCTCACAGATCAGAGTAATCTCCGTTCCGGTCTTGATTCCCGCGCTCATCACATTCAGGACACTTTTTGCAACAACCTTCTTATCTCCCGACTCAATAAATACATCGGATTTGAATTTCATTGCGGTTTGTGAAAGCACTCCCGCAGGTCTTAAATGCAGTCCCGAGGGGTTTGTAACGGTAATTTTCTGGCTAAGCATATTTTTTTCCTCCTGAAATCTATCTCATAATAAAACAGGCCTTGAAGAGCTTCCAAATCCTGAATATCATTCTCTTTTTTTCTTGTGTGTATTATACAACGAAACATTAATTTAGTCAAAGATTTTCAAAAATATGGATAAGATTTTTTTACTTTTCTGTAATGTTAAATAAAAAACTATCAAACAGAGACAATTGAAAGATAATTTTATCTACATTTTGCATATAACAGAGATCGGAGATGGAAAAAAACAGAAAAATAAAGATCGGCTGCCCGAAAGTCATTCCTCCGGACAACCGATCTTCTTCATCTCTTCTTTCTTATTCTCATTTAACGTCTTTTCTCAAAATTAAACTCCAAAAGCTGGTAGCCTTCATGCTCAATCTTTACATTGTTTTGACCCCTCTGCAGGCTTCCTGTCGGGAAGACGAGATATTTATAGGCTCCGCCTCCGCTGTTCATGCCCTTTTCATCTTCATTGGTAAGCTTATAGGCATTGCGGTCATCTTCATTCAGCAAATATTTCCTCGAAAATACGCTTCCGTTTACCGTAATCTTTGCCGCTTCAAGATAGCTCTGAATTTCTCCCTCTTCCATATCTTTAAATACCACGACATAGAAGGTTCCGAAGAACATCTTGTTCAAACGCACAACCTCTTTTACCTTCGGTGTCGCCAAAAGGTCTCCTTCCGTTGCCTCTCCTCCTCCCGCATGATCTCCCTGACCGGGATCCCCGGATTCGGGAGGCAAAGAGTCCTCGCTTCCGTTTACGATAACGAATTCAAGCACCTCATAGCCCTCCGCCTCTATCCTGATTTTATTTCGTCCCTGAACAAAGGATTTGTCATAGAGCTTGAGGTAGGGAAGGGTTCCGTATGCGCCCGTTTCCCCGAATGTATAATGGTTTCCGTCTCCGAACGCCGTCTTTTGGTACACCGTTTCATTGACCGTCACCTTATTCACCGCGGTATTAAAATAATCCTCGATCGCTTTATCATTTTCCGCATTGAATTTTACGAGCCAGTAGTTGTTCAGGAAAGACTTCTTATATTCCTGACTTGCAAACTGCGGGGGCTTTTTCAGGCTCGGACTGCTTCCGGGATCATCCGCGGAATCCCCCGGCTGCTCTCCCTGCGCTTCGCTTGTAATGATAAATTCAAGCACCTCATAGCCCTCCGCCTCTATTCTGATTCTGTTCTGCCCCTGAACAAAGGATTTATCATAAAGCTTGAGATGGGGGAGGCTTCCGTATGCGCCCGCTTCTCCGAATGTATAATGGTTTCCGTCTCCGAACGCCGTCTTTTGGTATACCGTTTCATTGACCGTCACCTTATTCACCGCGGTATTGAAATAATCTTCTATCGCCTTGTCGTTCTCCGCTTCAAATTTTACAAGCCAATACTTATCTAATAATGTGCTCTTATATTCCGCATTTAAGAAGCGAGGAGGAAGCTTTAACTCTGTCTCGTTTTCTCCTCCCTCTTCGGGCTGCTGCAGGGGCTTGGAAATTTCAAACTGCAAAGTCTTATTCGGATAACCCCCACCCGAGATCAGATGAAGCGTATAGCTTCCCTCTTTCTTGAAGAGCCCTCCCTGGAGAATCAGCTCGCCCTGAGATTTTTTATAATTATCATTGGTAAAGAGACCGCCTTCCCCTTCCGCAGTTACATGGCGCAAAGAGGCGTCGGGAGTATCCAGTCTTACCTCCGATAAAGATTTCAGGAAGTCTCCGTAAAGCGGGCTTCCCTCCTGCCCCGCCGCATGGATATGCACATCCTGATCCGTATAATACTTTGTCGGCTCGTCATCCTGCGCTTTCATCGGATTATCCGCCAAACGAAGGTTAAACTCCTCATAATCTTTCGTAATCGTAAGCTTCAGATAATTTACCTTATATCCCTCCGCATCTATACGAAGCGTATGCTCTCCGATGAGCTTCGTATTATACTGATTGAATGCGCTCGGATAGATTATTATCGCATCCTTTGCCGCAGAGATGTCAAACTGCTTCAAATAATTATCATTTCGGAGGGCAAGCGAATTGCCGTCCATATAAAGCGCCTTGATTGCCGAAACATATTCGGTATCATCGGTTTTGAGCGTGAAGCTCTCTCCTTTTTTTGCCCTTCTTCCTTCCAATACGGGGAAGTCTTTTCCCAGAGCTTCGGAGAATTTCTGCAGGCTTCCGAGCAATCCGTCCTCCAAAACATATCTGTATTCTCTGGGCTTGGTCTTGGCAATCTTTCCTCCGTCCGCAGCAAGATACTGCGCAAAGCTCATTTCCTGCCCCTCTAATCTCTTATCTCTTACCGCTCCGAGATATCTGTTGAAATCATAGAGTTTTGCAAAGCTGTCGCCCGCCATTACCGGAACATGAGAGAAATATCTATCCAGCACCGCCTTTACCTGCTGATTCCCCGGTCTGATATCATTGAGTATATGGGCATTAATCAAAAGATCATGCTCAAAGAGATAATATCCGTTGATGCTTCCTCCGATTCCTCCGCCCGATGAGCCGCCGTCCGACCCTCCGTCTCCTATATTGCCGCTTGCGGAAGAAAGCGCATCTACACCGTTTAAAAGAGAAACCGCAGATACCGCAGTAAAGGAATTTGTTCCCTCTCCCGCAGTGATATCGCCCCGGGCAATCTCTATTTTCTTTTCTATGCTCTGGTATCCGTCCGCATAAATTCTGATTGTATAAATACCGGGCTCGTCGGTGAGAATCTCTTTCTTTTCGGGATCGCTTCCGTAAATATTAAATAAATCCCCGATCAGAGCCCAATGCTTGATTTTTTCCAGCTCCAGCTTTTCCCCGGAAGGCTTCACCAAAAGCACTCTGCGGATCGGATTCTTCAGATCGTTTCCGAAGGTCGGATCGATGCTCGTATCCGCACTGACGATATTGAACATGATTTTGTCTCCGGTTCTCGGACTCGGCGTACTTGAATTGAGCAGGAGTTCAAACTTATTCTTGTCCACGAGATGAACCGGTATCGTTATCGCCTTATTTGCTGCCGAATACAGCACGAAGGAATATCTCCCCCTGTTAAAGAAATTCGTCTGCGGGAGAGCAACCTCGATCACTCCCGTCTTTCCGTGCGCAGTTTCTATTCTCTTGGTAAAATTAATATTGTCGTTCACCGGTCTGTTCTCATCATTCAATGCCTTAATGCGTTCAAGATTGTCAAACCAGCGGCTCTGTTCCTCGTTGACAAGAGAAAGCTTGATCAAAAGCTTTCCATTTCCCCTCTCGTCGATCAGCGTATCCGGAGAATAGTATCTTCCCGGAAGATTTCCTTCCCCGGCGTTTTGATCCGATACCGCTTCCAGATCAAATGTCGTGCCGGAAGGAAGCGTCCTTACCTCGCCGTTTTGATCGTAATGATCAAGGAAATAATCAAATCTGGAGATCGGTCCGTTGGTGAATACATATTTCGGTGCATCTTCGGGATTTCCCGCCTCCGGTCCGGTACTTGCCGCACCCTCGCCAAGAGCCAATACCTCCTGCTGACCGTCGCTCTTTCTTACGACCCTGAGCTCCTTCGGATCCTTGACCGTGCTCATCCATTTTACGATCTTTCCGGCGCTGTCTACCTTGGTCAGAGCCGCGCCGATATCGGTTCCGTCTATAAAGACCTCATAATCCTCAAGGCTTCCGCTCTTGAAGGAAATCGCCACATATTTTACCCAGCCTATCTCTCTGCTGATTACTTTCGTCTCGGAGGCATGAAGCAGACTCTCCGCTGCCGCCTGTCCGCTTCCGGAAGAAGAATCGCCGCCGGAGCCGCCCGCATTTGCATCGTTTCCGCCCGCATT
>JAUMWW010000030.1 GCA_030529445.1 Johnsonella sp.
GAAGAGGCAAAAGACGACGCGAAAGAAGCTGCGAAAGAGGATGCGGAGATGAAAAACGAGGGAGATATCGCTCCCGACTTTACGGTGACGGATTTTGACGGCAATTCCTATACCCTCAGCGAGCAAAAGGGAAAGAAGGTTTATGTAAAATTCTGGGCATCATGGTGCGGCGCCTGCCTTTCCAGCCTGCCGGAGTTAAATGAGCTGGCGGCACAGGAAAATAATTTCGAGATCATCTCTATCGTAACTCCGGGAATCGGAGGAGAGATGGATAAGGAAGAGTTTAAGGAGTGGTTTGCCGGACTCGGTTATGAAAACATCAAGGTATTTTTCGATGAGAGCGGTCAGACGATGACGGATTACGGAGTGCGTGCGCTCCCGACGGCGGCATATATCGGCACGGACGGCGTGCTTGTCGGAACGCAGATCGGTGTGGTGCCGAGCAAGGAAATCGTAAAGGCATTTGACGAGCTGATCAAATAAATAAAGGATGAAACGGAAAGGAAGGGAGTATGAAAAAAGGAGAAATCATTTTTTCATACTCCCTTTTGTTAAACTGTTTTTTCACAGCCTCTTTTCTTATGATATTAAGGATAGACCACCTCATAGTTTGTCAAGGTAAAATATCCGGCAGGGTCGGGATCTTTGCCGAACCATACATGAGCATAGGAGCCCTCGATTCCGATTCCGACGGTTTTTAAATCACTCCATGTTCCGCTGCCGAGAATCACCTCATTATGCCCGGAGGATCCCTGCCATGATTTTAATGCGCCGCCGGGGCTCAGATAATCGGAGCTTGTCCAAACGGAGATTTCATAGCCGTTTCCCGTATAAGAGGTAAGCTCGGAGGGCTTGCTCCACATCAGCTCCGCATAATGATGGTCGGGGGTGTAGTTTACCCCCTTCCAGTTTCCGTTATAGGACCAGCTATGCAGATTTGCCTGTATTCCCCGAATATCCTTCCGGTTTTCGGGATGGTAGGTATTGGAATCTTTCACATGGGTTCTGGCGACGATGCTCAGTGATTTTGAAAGGGAAAGCTTGGGCAGCCCCATATCTTCCCGGTATGCATTGAGCAGCAAATATAGATCCGCCTCCTCCGGGCTGAATCCGTAAATAAGAAGCTCGGCAAATTCTTCGGAATTCATGTATTGATAGCCCTTTCTTGCCTGGGGAATGGAAGAAATCCATTTGCCGTTTTGATCGACCCGGTAGCCGTCGGGAGTTGCCGAATTGACCAGCATTGCTCCGTCGCGGCCGAGATAATAGTCTCCGACCCATTTTCCGGATACCATATAAGAATATTGATCGAAGAAATACCATTTGCCTTCGATTTCCTTCCATTCATTGCTCGGAAAGCGGAAGTCGGCATTTTGATAGCGCCAGCCGATCTTATCCCTGATCCATTTCCCCGAAGAATCGGAATCTGCAAAGATTTTCATCGGAAAGAAAAAAGAAAAAGCGGATATACAGAAAATAAAGATAAATGCCGAGAAATAAAGCCTGAGTTTCCTTTGAAATAATGATTCGGATTCTCTTGTTTTCATAGAAACCTCCCATGTTTTTGATACTGTCATTATAACAATTCATATTCGGAATGCAATAAGCTGCATTCAATTTATTGTACTTTTGCGCTTCTATGTTATAATATTTCTTATGATAGGGAGTGATGATCAAAAAGAAGAGGGGGGATAGATATGTTTTTAATTACGGGAGTAAGAGGGGGGAAGAAAGCCTTCCGATGCGGCGGAACCGTGATCTGCAATGCCTGCGGAGCATATGGACGTTATACGATGGTGATGAGCTATAGCGAGTTTACATTTTTCTTCATTCCTATTTTTAAGTTCGGAAAGAAATACTATATTTATGCCAATTGCTGCGGCAGCGTATATGAGATAGATTCCTCTCTGGGGAAGCGCATCGTAAAGGGCGAGGAGATAGAGATCAGAAGGGAAGATCTGAGAGAGATAGCGGGGTATAATTATCATTTTTATCGCTGCATGCAGTGCTCCTACACGAGTGGGGAGAGCTTTGAATACTGCCCGAAATGCGGAAGCAGATATAACTGAGCCGAGGACCTGAAAAGCGGATTTTGATGATATCGATATGATAGGGTGAAAAATGAAAAAAAGGGATAGGAGTATTTTGCGAGGGAGAGGGTCAAAAAAGAATTTTGGTCTGAGATTTTTTTGGGATTTCCTCAGAGGAGGATTTTTCCTCGGCGTGGAGATGCTCGTTTTTCTGAGCCTGCTCAACTTCATTATGATCGGAAGCACAAAGAAGTATTTGCGCAGCACAAAAGAAGCCGATCAATTAAAAAACATAGACTGCGTTTTGGTGCTCGGCTGTCTTGTACGCAGCGACGGATCCATGTCGGGGATGCTGATCGACCGGATGAATCGGGGCATAGATGTTTTTGAAACGGGAGTTTCGGACCGCATGCTGGTAAGCAGAGATCACGGGAAAAAAGATTATGACGAGGTCAATGCGATGAAGGCATATGCGATAGCAAACGGAATAGAGCCGCAGGAGATCTTTATGGATCATGCCGGATTTTCGACCTATGAGAGCATGTATCGTGCCTCTGAGGTATTCGGGGCAAAGAGGATACTCGTCGTTACCCAGGGATATCATCTTCCCCGGGCTCTTTATACGGCAAGAAGCCTCGGTATCGAAGCTTATGGAGTTGCCGCCGACCAGCATATTTACGCCGGAAGGCAGAGGTTTTATTTCAGGGAGGCATTTGCCAGAGCGAAGGATCTGGTATACTGTATTATGAAGCCGCAGCCGAAATATCTCGGAGAGAAGATCGATCTGAGGGGAAGCGGGGCGCTTACCGATGATTGAAAGTCTTTCTTGTATTGAAAGCATGGAATAAAAAAATACATTGCCCGGAGGATGATTTGCCGGAGGGCAGAAAACAGGGAGGTTTCCGATGAAGAAGTGGAGTGAAAAGCTCAGTATTTCAATTAATTCGCCCGTTGTTTTGGGATTTGCATCCATCAGCCTTGCATCTCTTTTGCTGGGGATCATTACACAGGGATTTACGACGAATCTGCTCTTTTCCGTTTACAGATCGTCTTTTTTGGATCCCTTTACCTATATCCGATTTTTCGGGCATATCTTCGGGCATGCGGATTGGGTGCATTTTATGAGCAATATGATGCTGATTTTGGTGGTCGGTCCTCTTTTGGAGGAGAAGTACGGCTCCTCGAATATTCTTTTTGTTATTCTGGCGACGGCGCTGGTTACGGGAATCGCCAATTTCCTGTTTTTTCCTTATGCCAAGCTTCTGGGTGCGAGCGGTGTCGTATTCGCCTTTATTCTGCTTTCTTCGCTGACCAGCATCAAGGAGGGGAGCATACCGCTGACCTTTATCCTTGTGGCATTGATCTATATCGGTTCGGAGCTCTATGAGGGAGCCTTCGTGCGGAATAATATCTCCAATCTGACCCATATTTTAGGAGGAATTATCGGGGCGGTTCTGGGATATATTATGAATAAATACAAAATGAACAAGTATTGATGAGAGGAAAAAGCCGGGCATTTGACTTGACTTTGCAGAGCTTTGGGTTTAGAATGGATGAAGTTTCAAAATAAAAGGAAGAAATGCTGTCAAAATGCAAAGTAGCATATTGCCTTCGTTCAGAGAGAGGGATTTTTGCTGAGATTCCCTTACGTTCAGGCTACTATGTGAATTTCACATTTTGTGCGCTTGCATCCGATGCAAAAAGCGAGGGTGCAGATGCAGGCAGCGGAGCTGAACTTGCAGTAGGCTTCGACGTGAATACGCGTTAAGTATAAGGAGTGCCGTTTTTCGGAAACAGGGTGGTACCGCGAGTAAATGCTCGTCCCGGTCTGCGTTTTACGCATGAGGGAGGAGCTTTTTTAATTCCATAAATCCTGATCAAAGAGGCAGGCGAAGAGAAGAGCGGAGCAGCCGACAGCAAAGAGGAGGAAGAAATGAAGGAAAAATTGGATCAAATCAGACGGGAGGCGCTGGAGAAGATCGCAAGCGTCGAAGGAATGGAGAAGCTCAATGAGCTGAAGGTATTCTATCTGGGAAAGAAGGGAGAGCTCACCGCCGTACTTAAAGGGCTGAAGGATGTGGCGGAGGAAGAAAGACCGAAGGTGGGTCAGCTCGTAAACTCGACCAGAGAGGCGATTGAAAAAGAGCTTGAGGAGATGAAAAATTCCCTCTCCGAAAAGCTGATGGAGAAGAGGCTGGAAAAGGAAGGGATAGATGTGACTCTGCCGGCGACCAGACCCTCCCGCGGGCATAGGCATCCCAATTCGATTGCACTGGATGAGATAGAGAATATCTTTATCGGAATGGGATATGAGGTAGTCGAGGGACCGGAGATAGAGTATGATGAATATAATTTTACGAAGCTCAATATTCCGGCAAACCATCCGGCAAAGGACGAGCAGGATACATTTTATATCAATAAAGAAATCGTGCTCCGGACACAGACCTCTCCCGTGCAGGCAAGGGTGATGGAGAAGGGAAAGCTGCCGATCAGGATGATCTCTCCGGGAAGAGTTTTTCGCTCGGACGAGGTGGATGCGACCCATTCTCCGAGCTTTCATCAGGTGGAAGGGCTTGTATTGGATAAAAAGATTACCTTTGCGGATTTAAAGGGAACGCTTGCGGAGTTTGCGAAAAAGCTTTTCGGAGAGGATACAAAGGTAAAATTCAGACCTCATCATTTCCCCTTTACGGAGCCGAGTGCGGAGATGGATGTGAGCTGTTTTAAATGTAAGGGCGCGGGATGCCGCTTCTGCAAGGGCAGCGGATGGATAGAGATCCTCGGCTGCGGCATGGTGCATCCGAATGTATTGGATATGTGCGGCGTGGATAAGGACGAATATCAGGGCTTTGCCTTCGGCATGGGCTTGGAGCGGGTGGCATTGCTCAAGTACGAGATCGATGATATGCGTTTGCTTTATGAGAATGATATCAGATTTTTGAGCCAGTTTTAAAATGACGAAAGAGGAGGAAAGCTGAGATGAAGACAGCATTATCATGGATCGGCGAATATCTGCCGAAGCTTGATCTGACCAGGATAAAAGAGCAGGCATGCGGGGAAGAAGCTTCGCGCAAGCAAAAGCGCGAAGAGAAAGAGGCAAGAGAGATTACCCTCGATGAGTACTGTGACCGCATGACCCTGACGGGAACCAAGGTAGAGGGATATGAAGAGAGAGATAAAAATCTGGAAAAAATCGTAATCGGAAGAATAGAATCCATAGAAAAGCATCCGGATGCGGATAAGCTCATCATATGCAGATGCGATGTCGGCGATCGGAAGGTGCAGATCGTGACTGGTGCGCATAATGTATCGGAGGGAGATTCGGTTCCCATCGTGCTCGACGGAGGCAGGGTGGCAGGCGGTCATGAGGGCGGAGCGCTTCCCCCGGACGGCATCAGGATTAAAAAGGGCAAGCTCAGAGGAGTGGAGTCGGAGGGAATGATGTGTTCCGTGGAGGAACTCGGTCTGGACAGGAATTACTATCCGGATGCCCCGGAAAACGGAATCTATATACTGGGCGAGGATGCAAAGCCCGGAGAGAGCGCTCTGGAATACCTCGGGCTGGAGGATGCGGTCGTAGAATACGAAATCACCTCAAACAGGGCGGACTGCAACAGCGTGATAGGGATTGCGAGGGAGGCCGCCGCCGCCTTCGGTACGGAATTTGCCCTGAAAGCGCCGATCTCCACGGGAAACGGGGAGAATATCGAGGACTATTTAAAGGTGGAGATCCGGGATCCCGATCTTTGCAGAAGGTATATCGCAAGAATGGTCAGGAATATCCGGATCGCGCCTTCGCCGAGATGGATGAGGAACCGGCTTGCGGCGCATGGAATCAGACCGATCAATAATATCGTGGATATCACGAATTATGTCATGCTTGAATACGGGCAGCCCATGCATAGCTTCGATTACGAAATGATAGAGGGAAGGCAGATCATCGTAAAAAGAGCAAAAGAGGGAGATCGCTTCCAGACTCTCGACGGTCAGGAAAGAGAGCTGGATGCCGAGATTCTGATGATTAACGATGCAAAAAGAGCGGTTGCCTTGGCGGGCATTATGGGCGGCGAAAATTCGAAGATCAGAGAAGAGGTAAAAACGATGGTATTCGAATGTGCAAACTTTGAAGGAACGAATATCCGGATTTCTTCGAAAAAGCTCGGACTGCGCACGGATTCCTCCTCGAAGTTCGAGAAGGATCTCTGCCCGGAAACCGCAATGAAAGCCATGGAACGCGCCTGCGAGCTGGTAGAGGAGCTAGGTGCGGGAGAGGTGATCGGAGGCTGTATCGATGTCTATCCCTGCAAACAGGAGGAGAGAAGGATTGCTTTCGAGCCGGAGGCGATCAGGAATCTGCTCGGGCTGAAAAAGGAGGGGAGCTGCGCAGCGCTTTCGGATCAGGAAATGCTTGCCTATCTGGATTCCGTGGAAATCAAATACGATGAAAGCAAAAATGAGCTGATCGCTCCCGCATTCAGAAGCGATTTAAGCTGTATGGCGGATATTGCGGAGGAAGTGGCGAGGCTTTACGGATATGACAGAATTCCGACCGCGCTTCCTACCGGAGAGGCGACGATGGGAGGAATCTCTTTTGAGAAGAGGATAAGAGATATTGCGAGAAGATCGGCGGAATTTATGGGATATTCCGAAGCGATGACCTATTCTTTCGAAAGCCCGAAGGTTTTTGCAAAGCTCAATCTTTCGGAGCATGCCGGGGAAAGAAAGGTGATCGGAATCATGAATCCCTTAGGAGAGGATTTTTCGATTATGAGAACGAATCCTCTCAACGGAATTCTTAATTCCCTTTCCTTAAATTATAATATGCGCAATAAAGACGTGAAGCTTTATGAGTTTGCCAATATTTATCTGCCCAAAGAGCTTCCGCTTAAGGAGCTTCCTCAGGAGAGGATGCAGCTCGTGCTTGCGTTTTACGGAGAGGGAGATTTCTTTACTCTGAAGGGAGGGGTCGAAGAGATCCTTGACAATCTCGGGATCTGCGGCAAGAAGCATTATCATCCGGATACGGAAAGACCTTATCTCCATCCGGGGCGTAAAGCCGAGATATCTTATGAGGGCGTGAGTCTGGGATATCTGGGAGAGCTTCACCCGAAGGTGGCAAAGAATTATAAGCTCGAAGCAAGAACCTATATTGCGGTGCTGGATATGCAGGAATTAGGTTCATTTGCTTCCTTCCAGATTAAATACAGGGGAATTGCCAGATACCCCGCGATGACCAGAGATATCAGCCTGGTCGTGCCCAAAGCGGTGCTTGCCGGAGAGATCGAGGAAGTGATCGAGAAACATCATTCCGGTATTTTGGAATCTTATAAGCTCTTTGATATCTATGAGGGAGATCAGATTGCGGAGGGCTTTAAGTCTTTGGCTTATACGATTACTTTCCGGCACGGGGAGAGGACATTGGAAGAAAAGGAAGTCGCTGCGGTAATGGAAAAGATACTGGGCGCGCTGGGCGAGAAAGGTATTCGGCTCAGAGCATAGCAAAGAGAGTGTTGGGGAAAGCCCGCTCTTCGGTTTGGATAAAATCGGAGGGCGGGTTTTTTGAAGGAAAACTTTGATATCATATTGACAAATTCATTAAAATGAAATAACATAGAAGTATAGAAAAAATAAATTCATTTGAGTGAAAATACAGACAAAAAAAGGCGGAACTGAATATTTCAAAGAGAAAGAGGGATACACTATGGAAAATCTTATCTTAGATATACAGAAATATTCGATACATAACGGAGAGGGTATTCGAACAACGATATTTTTCAAGGGCTGCCCCTTGGAGTGCAAGTGGTGCCATAATCCGGAGAGCAAGTCTTACCGGGCGGAAATTATGTATAATAAAGAAAAATGCGCATCCTGCATGCGCTGCGTCTTAAACTGTCCCCAGAAAGGGATCGTGGAGAAAAACGGATTCTTCCCTGTGCCCCGAGATCTATGCGATGCCTGCGGATGCTGCGTCGAGGGTTGTTTTTACGGAGCGAGGGAAAAGGCGGGCAAGCAATATTCGGTCGATGAAATCATGAAAGAGATCGATAAGGATAAGATGTTTTACGAGCAGTCAAACGGAGGCGTTACGCTCTCGGGAGGAGAGGTCATGGCGCAGGATGCGGAGTTTGTTTTGCAGATTCTCAAGCGCTGCAGCCGCATGGGCTATAGCGTGAATATCGATACCTGCGGCTATGCAAGCTTCGAACGCTTTGAAAAGATCCTGCCTTATGTGGATACATTTTTATATGACTTAAAGCATATGGACGGGGAAAAGCATAAGGAACTGACCGGGAAAGACAATAGGCTGATCCTGGAAAATTTAAAGAAGCTCAGTGAAAAAGGTGCGAAGATCCACATCAGAGTTCCCGTGATCGAAGGGGTAAACAGTGATGATGAAAGCATTGCCCGGATGGCGGACTTTGTAAAAAATCTCAATATTACGATGCTCAGCCTCCTGCCCTATCATGAGGTGGGCAAGAGCAAATACGAGAGAATCGATATGAAATACGAGGGGGAGAACTTTTGCGCTCCGAGTGCCGAACGCATGGAGGAGCTCAAACATATTTTTGAAAGAAAAAACATAAAGGTAAAGATAGGAGGTTAAAATGGAAAGCAGAGGAATGAATGAAAGAATCAAAGCACTGAGAAAGCAGAGCGTTGAGGCGGTTCCGCATATTTATATAGAGCGTGCGAAGCTGATGACCGATGCGTACAAGCTGTATGAGGGTACTGTATCCGTTCCCGAAATGAGGGCTCTTGCCTTCAAGCATTTTATGGAAAACCGAAGCCTGTGCATTAACGACAGGGAGCTGATTGTCGGAGAAAAAGGAGATTCTCCGCAGGCGGCGCCTACCTTCCCTGAGCTTTGTTGCCATACTTTGGAGGATATGAACGTGATGGATTCCCGTGACATCATTTTCTTCAAGGTCAATGACAAAGATAGAGAGATACAGGAAAAAGAAATCATCCCGTTTTGGGAGAAGAGAGCATTGAGAAACAAGATGCTCAATAATCTCGGGGAAGAATGGAAAAAATGCTATAATGCCGGAATCTTTACCGAATTTATGGAACAGAGAGGTCCCGGACATACGGTAGGCGGAAGAGTATTCTATCAAAAAGGCTTTCTGGATCTGAAGGCTGAGGTTCAGGCAGCCATCGACAATCTGGATTTTGTGAATGATAAGGATGCGCTTAAGAAGAAGGAAGAGCTTGAGGCGATGAAGATCTGCTGTGATGCGATCATGATCTATGCCGAAAGATATGCGGAATATGCGGAGCAGCTTGCAAAAGAGGCGAAGGATCCGATCAGGAAGGAAGAGCTTCTCCAGATTGCAAGAAACTGCAGAGTGGTGCCTGCACATGCGCCCCGTACCTATTATCAGGCATTGCAGATGTACTGGTTCGTGCATATCGGTGTGACGACGGAGCTTAACCCCTGGGATGCATACAGCCCCGGAAGACTGGATCAGCATCTCTATCCCTTCTACAAGAAGGATACGGCGGAAGGAATTCTCGATGATGAAAAAGCATTGGAGCTTCTGGAATGCCTTTGGGTAAAATTCAATAATCAGCCCGCTCCGCCCAAGGTGGGAATCACGCTGAAGGAGAGCTCCACCTATACGGATTTTGCCAATATCAATACCGGAGGAATCGCGGTGGACGGAAGCGACGGAGTCAACGAAGTCAGCTATCTGATTCTGGACTGCATGGACGAGATGAGACTGCTCCAGCCCAGCTCCAATGTGCAGATCAGCCGCAAGACCCCGCAGAAATTCCTGAAGAGGGCATGTGAGATTTCCAGACGCGGATGGGGTCAGCCCGCATTTTACAATACCGAGGCGATCGTGCAGGAGCTCTTGAATGCCGGAAAATCTCTGGAGGACGCAAGATGCGGAGGCACCAGCGGCTGCGTGGAGACGGGAGCATTCGGAAACGAGGCGTATATCCTTACGGGTTATATGAATCTTCCCAAGATCGTCGAACTTACGATTTATAACGGATTTGATAAGGTATCGAACCAGCAGCTCGGACCCAAAACCGGAGAGGCAAAGGATTTCAAGAGCTATGAGGAATTCTTCGAGGCATATAAAAAGCAGGTGGAGTATTTTATCAATATCAAGATAGAAGGAAATAATATTATTGAAAAAATCTATGCCGATTACATGCCGGTTCCCTTCCTCTCACTGATCACCAACGGCTGCATCCAGTCCGGAAAGGATTATAATGCGGGAGGAGCAAAGTATAATACGAACTATATCCAGGGCGTAGGAATCGGAACCATCACCGATTCTCTTGCGGCAATCAAGTACAATGTCTTCGATAAGAAGAAGTTTACGATGGAAGAGCTGCAAAATGCATTGGATGCAAACTTCGAGGGCTATGAAGAGATTCACCACCTCGTCAGCAGCAAGACGCCGAAATACGGAAACGATGATGATTATGCGGATGATATCATGAAGTCCGTATTCAATCTGTATAAGGGAATGGTTGTGGGAAGACCGAACGTAAAGGGAGGAAAATACGGAATCAATATGCTTCCGACCACATGCCATGTGTATTTCGGAGAGGTAATGATCGCAAGCCCGAACGGAAGAAAGGCGCATTTGCCGGTTTCCGAGGGAATTTCCCCGGAAAAGGGAGCCGATGTAAACGGTCCCACCGCGGTAATCAAATCCTGTTCGAAGATGGATCATCTCGCAACCGGAGGAACTTTGCTGAATCAGAAATTCACCCCCTCCGTCGTAGAGGGAGATGTCGGACTGGATCATATGGCAAACCTCGTGCGTGCATACTTCAATATGGACGGGCATCATATTCAGTTCAATGTTATCGACCGCAGCGTGCTGCTGGATGCGCAAAAGCATCCCGAGAATTATAAGGATCTGATCGTGCGTGTGGCAGGATATTCCGATCATTTCCATAATCTGAGCAAGGCATTGCAGGACGAGATCATAGGAAGAACGGAGCAGAGTTTTCATTAAATAATTTAAGGCGTGCCGAAAGCACGCCTTGAAATTTTTTATCTCTGCGTATACAATAGTAGTTGGGAAATTAAGAAGATGGAGGGAGGAAGAAGATGAAAATAGGATTTATCGGATGCGGCAATATGGCTAAGGCGATGATGGGAGGCATATTAAAAAAGGGCATCGTAAAGCCGGAGGATATAATGGCAAGCGACGGGTACGATCTGAGCCTTGAAAAGGCGAAGGAGGATTTCGGCATCCGTACGACAAAGGACAATAAGGAGCTTATCGGCTTTGGCGATGTCATCTTTCTGGCGGTAAAGCCGAATGTATATGATACGGTGATGAAGGAGGCGGCTTCGCTTGCTTCGGGGAAGATCTTCGTTTCGATCGCGCCGGGCAAGACAATAGCTTATTTAGAGGCGGGGCTGGGGAAAGAAACAAAGATTTTAAGAACCATGCCGAATACCCCGGCTCTGGTCGGAGAAGGAATTACCGCGCTTTGTCCGAATGATAAGATAAGTGAGGAGGATTACCGAATACTGGAAGAAATCATCGGAAGCTTCGGAAAGGCGGAGCGCATCGATGAAAAGCTTTTCGATGCGGTGGTTGCGGTTTCCGGCTCTTCTCCGGCATATGTATTTATGTTCATCGAGGCGATGGCGGATGCGGCGGTGCTCCAGGGTATGGCAAGAGAAAAGGCATATCGCTTTGCCGCGCAGGCGGTGCTTGGCAGCGCCAAAATGGTGCTGGAGAGCAAAAAGCATCCGGGAGAGCTTAAGGATATGGTTTGTTCCCCGGGAGGAACGACGATAGAGGGAGTTGCGGTTTTGGAAAATAAGGGAATGCGCGCAGCCGTAATTGAAGCGATGCAGGCGGTATTCGATAAATCGGGAAAGATGTAAAAGATGGAAAAAATAGATATCGGCAGCCGGGTACAGAAAAGAAGAAAAGAAAAGAAGATTACCTTAAAGGAGCTTGGGCAGGAAACCGGACTTTCCACCGGATTCCTGTCTCAGTTTGAACGCGGTATGACCTCGATAGCGATCGATTCTTTGCAGAGGATCGCGAAAATTTTGGATATGGATATGGACGGTTTTTTCTATATGCCGAAAAAGACGGGGGATGCGGAGGATCCGGTGGTTCGAAGCTATGACAGGCAGGTGGGACCCGTAAATTCAAAATATGTGCAGTTCCATTTGGCGAAGAACCCCGAGGAGGCGAAATTTCTGCCGAGGATCTATGAGCTCTGGCCCTCTCCGGATTATTGCCAGCTCAAGACCTATGTGCATGAGGGTGTCGAATTTATTTATGTTTTGGAGGGCATACTGACCTTAAGCTATAAGAATAAGGTTTACCAGCTCTATCCGGAAGATTCTGTATATCTGGATTCGAAGCTGCCTCATAATTGGCAGAATAATACCGGTAAAAAGGTGAGGATACTTGTGATGAATTATCCGAATCCCTTTGCGAAGAATACTTCGCTGCGGGAGGAGGGAGAGCATGAAAAATAAGAGATGAATAAAAAGAGGGAAGCAGCCGATTCGGGCTGATGTGACCCCAAAAAGTTAGACTTTTATTGCGTAACAGATTTTGATATCTGTT
>JAUMWW010000016.1 GCA_030529445.1 Johnsonella sp.
GGTCTGGTCATGGGTAACATAGACCATCGTCGTTCCCGTTTCGGTATGCAGACGCTTAAGCTCCGATCTCATGTCCACGCGAAGCTTCGCATCCAGATTGGAGAGAGGCTCGTCCAGAAGCAAAAGAGCAGGCTTGGAGGCGATAGCTCTTGCGATCGCCACTCTCTGCTGCTGTCCTCCGGAAAGCTCCGAGGGATAGCGGTGAATATATTTTTTGATCTGCATTTTCTCCAATGCATCATCGATTCTCTCACTGATTTCTTCCTTGCTCAGCTTTTGAATCTTAAGTCCGAACTCGATATTTTGCTCCACCGTCATATGCGGCCAGAGCGCGTAGGACTGAAATACCAGATTCAGATTTCTCTCCGAGGGAGAAGCATAATATGCCTCCTTTGCATTGACAATCTCCTTTTCATCCATACGGATCTTGCCGTTTTGCGGCTTCTCCAGACCTGCAAGCACCCGCAGGGTCGTCGTCTTTCCGCAGCCGGAGGGACCGAGCAGGGTCATAAAATCTCCGTTCTCTATCGTCAGGCTGAGATTTTTTAAGATATGATTTTTCCCGTAATACTTATCTATGTTCTGAAGCTCTATTCTGCTCATAGCAAACATCCTTTCATTTCTCTCTTAATCTTTATCGCTTCTGTGTCAAAAGACTTCCCTTTCTCATCAACCTCCCATACTCTTTGCCATATCCGCCTTTCCGAAGATCGTCGCCAATGCATATACCAAAAAGACGATCAAAAACATCACGATAGCCACGCAGTTGGAAGCCTGCTGTATATTCTGATTCTGATACTGGAAAGCGAGATAGGGCAGGGTTGAAGTGCTCGGCGTCATGATCAGTATGATCAGATCCAGCTCCTTCATAATGGATACAAAAATCAGCATGAAGCCGGAAATAAAACCGCCCTTGCTTAAGGGGAAGACGATGCTCATGAAGCGCTTGAAAAATCCCGCTCCCGAAATCTCCGCCGCTTCCTCCAGATCGCCTCCGATCTGCATCATATTTGCCGTTCCCGCTCTGGAGGCAAAGGGAAGATGCTTGACTACGGAAACCAGAGTCAGCAATGCAAAGGTTCCGTAAAGCGAAGGCAGAACCGGTATTCCGAAAATCATCTGCGGTCTGGAAAACATGGAAAGATAAATTCCGCCGAAGGCGATCGAGGGAATCAGATAGGGAATGAATACGAACTGCTCGATCAGCTTCCCGTAAAACTTTCCTCTTCCCTTTACGCAGATATATCCTACGATCTGCCCCAGTATCGTACCGAAAATACCGTTGATAAAGGTCAGCTTAAGCGAATTGATCAAAGAATTGATAAATTCCCGATTATGGAAAATTCCCGGCATTCCTTCCATGATATCTTTCTTCGAGCCGTCTCCTATCCAATAATAGGTCGTGAAATTTGCGAGAGAATAGCTGCCCTCCTTCAGCATAAAGGAATCCATCACCAGTATTGCGATGGGCGTGATGATTCCGACCAGAAAGAATACGATCAGAAGCGTGCTGATCCATGCCTTATGTGCGCCCAGGCTCAGAAGAGTCGATCTTTTTCCCTTTCCGCCTATGGTTGCAAAGGATTTTCTCGATCCGATCAGCTTCTGGTTGATAAATACCGATATCGAAGCGATCATGATCATGACCACAGCCATGGAAAATGCCGTCTGTGTATCCTGTGATTTGCTGTTCATATAAAGCTGGCTGGAAAGCGTCACGAAATTTACCTTTGAACCCAGATAGTTGATTACGCCGAAGGTTCCGATCGCCTTGGAAAAGGTCAGGATAAAGGCGGAAAGCATCGCCGGCAGCACGAGAGGAAGGGTAATTTTCTTCAAAATCGCGAGCTTTTTCGCTCCCTGAATCTCTCCCATTTCTTCCAGTTCGGAATTGATCGAGTTGAGCGCCGCGGAAACCAGTAAATAGGCATATGCATAATAATGCAGTGAAAGCACGATGATGATGGCGATCGGTCCGTATGCCAGCCATTCCGGTATATTGATTCCGAGGCTCGTCATAAATCCGGGTGCTCCTCCGATTCTCTGCGTTTTGAACATCGCAAGCCATGCCTGAGATTTTGCCCAGGAAGGGATCATATAAGGTATAATAACCGCCAGCGAGAAAAATCCCTTAAAGGGAAGATCCGTCCTGACCATCAGCCATGCCAGTATGGATCCCAGAGAAATCGCTCCGATGGAAACAAATAACCCGATGAGCAGGGAATTGAGCAGAGGCTGGATAAAGAGCTTCCTGCTCAGTTTACTGAGCAAAAGTCTCTGCCAATAATAAAAGGTAAAGGATCCTGCCGGTACCTTCGCCCGCATCGCGTCCCTCTGTGCCATTGTAAATGTGGTGGAAATCATATCAAACAAGGGCACGATAATCAAATAGCTTAGGAGCAGAATCGCAAGAGCCACCATGATATTATACGGATTTTTTACTATGGACAGAATGATGTTCTTCATTCTCGTGGATTTGGAATATGTTTCATTTTTTTTGTTCATCTTCATCTCCCCCGGTAAAGCAGTCTTTTTCCTTCCCAAAATTCACTCTCTTTTTCAGCCTCTGTTCTTTTTATCCTCTCCTTTGAGGAAATCCAAAGCCAAAAAAATTTCCTTCAATTCCTTTATCTTGAAATCCTCTCTTAAATTGCAGCTTTCGTATTCCCGATCTTTGCGGGAAACCGCAGGATTACCGATTTTAATCATGGTTTTCCATCCCGCATTTCTTGCGCCGAGCAGATCTCTTGAAATCGTATCTCCGATATAGCATGCCTCCTCTGCGCCGATTTCCAGCTCTTTCAGAGCAAGATCGAAGATTTTTCTGTTCGGCTTCCTGATCCCGCAAACGCTGCTTAAAACTATGCTTTCAAAAAGATGATCTATGCCGTATTCTCTTAAAATCTGCGGAACAAAATTAAGACTCATAATATTGGAGATCACGCCCAGGCGATACCCTCTTCTTTTGAGCTCCTCCAGCACCTCACCCAAGCCCTCTCTCTTGATCAGTTTCTTTCGGTAACGGTCAAAGATATAGCTCAGCTTCTCTCCCTTTCCCCAAAGCTCCCGATCCGAAACATCGTAAGCTTTCAGCATAAATTCCTTCCAGATCCTGTCTCCCGCAAGCTCGATCAGATTTTGCTCCGCATATTTCTTATACTCCGCCGCGCCCTCTTCAATCCGCTCAAAAAGATTCTTTGCACCGTCCTCAATTCGAATACCGTTTTCTTCGAGGCATTGCAGCATGAGGCTTTGATAAAGCGCGGTAGAGAGGGGATCAAAGGAGCTCGTATGAAATGTTCCTCCAATATCGAATACCAAAGCTTTTATCATTTTTTCCTCCCCGATCCGATTTCCGTATTTCTGTAAACGTTTGCCTTTTTGTTTTTATCAGAATATCATTTCAAATTTATTTTGTCAATTATCTTTGTTGGAAATATATAGAATAATCGCGATAAAGATTGTTAAATTGTTAGTTTTTTAGACTTGAGTTTGGTTCTTTAACAATGTTATACTGTATTATGCCTGTAAACGTTTTCACATTTTACTCTTTGGGAGGCATATGATGAAACAGACCACGATCAAAGATATTGCAAAACTCGCCGGCGTATCCTATGCCAGCGTATCCCGCGCCTTAAATAACAAGGGGCATGTCAGCCCCAAGACCCGGGAAAAAATTCTTCAGATCTGTGAAAGCCAAGGCTATCGTACGAATATCCTTGCACGAAATCTGATCCGCAAAAAAACAAACGTCATCGGTTTGGTCATTCCCGATGCCAGCAATCCTTTTTATGCGGAAATTGCTCTGCATATAGAGATCTATATGAGGAAAATGGGATATAATACTATGCTTTGCAGTACCTTAAACGAGGAAAAGACGATGGAGGAGCTCTTCGATTTTTTGCTCGGACAAAGAGTCGACGGCATCATCCTCGCCAGTTCTCAGGACTATGCGGTAAAATATGCAAAAGACTGCCCTCTGGTTCTTCTCGGAAGCTCTTTTTACGAAGAGGATATCAAACATTTAAATATCGTCAGCTCCGATACGATCAGCGGAGGAAGCATTGTGGCAGAATATCTGCTCTCCCTCGGGCATAAAAAAATCACCTATATCGGGCATCGTCCCGGAAGCATCACCCATAAAAACAGGCTGGAAGGCTTTGCACGAACACTTAAGCGGCACGGTCTTGACTTTACGCTGATTGAAAACAGCAAGAGCTCCTCTTCGATCGACAGCGGATATGCATTGGGCAGAGAGTTTTTCCAAAAGAAGCTCTCTCATACGGCGATTTTTGCAGCTACGGATTCCACCGCTCTGGGACTGCTTAAGGCGGCGGATGAATTTCATCTCAAGATTCCCGAGGATATTTCTCTCATCGGTTATGATAATATCGTCTATTCCTCTCTCCCGATGATAGAATTGACGACCATAGATCAGAGAAAAGAAAATCTTGCCGGAGAATCCGCAAAGCTCCTGCTCGAGCTCTTGCAAAATCCCAAAACGGAATGCTATACCAGGCGCTTGATCAAACCTATGCTTTTAGAGAGAAAATCCTGTAGACTCTGTGAGGCATGATCAGAAAGACAATCTCGGCGCTTAAAGCGAAAAATCCAAGTTCAACACAAAAGAGCGAAACATCCCCCTCCCCAAAAGCCCGGATCAAAATCCGAGGCTGAAGAAGGCGGGATGCTTCGCCCTTTTTTTGATAAACCGTTTTATATTAAATAAATCATACAATTCGGAAGCCAATCTCTGAGCCGCTTCACTTCCTCCTCATCCATCTGCCTGCTTCCGACATAAAGGCATTTCAGATTGAGCAGATTCTTAAAGATGGAGGGATCGATTGGCGCCTCGGAGGAGATTTGCAGTCTTCGCAGGCTGCGCAGGGATCTGATCGCCGAATAATCCTCTATGGGGTTCATCCAAAGACTCAATGTTCTCAAATTCTCCATGTTTTTTAATACGCTGATATCGCTGATTTGATTCCATCCGATATAGAGCGAAGAAAGCGACTTCAGATTTTCGAGGCTTTTGATTTCCTGCACCGCATTTTTTTCCAAATCCAGATAACGAAGCTTTCTCATTTCCGATAGAAGAGATACTTCCTCTATTTTATTTACCGTTGCCGAAAAATTCTCTATTTCCTTAAGCTCCGCCAAGGGCGCGAGATCGGAAACCGCATTAAAGCTGATATCGAGTTTTTTCAGTGATTTTAAATTGTGCAGGGCTTTGATCTCATCAATCCGATTTTCTTTCAGGTTCAGCTCCAGCAAGTCGGTCATCGCTTCAAGAAAGGAGAGATCCTTAATTTTATTATTGGAAAGATCAAGATAATTGAGATCTTCCAGCTTTGCAAGAGGCGATGCATCTTCTATGCAGTTATCCGCGAGTCCGAGTTCTCTGAGCTCTTCCATCTCTTCGAGCATCTTGATATCCTTGATATAATTATCGGATAAAAGCAGGGTTTCCAGCCTTTTTATCTCTCTGAGAGAAGGAAGATCCGAAATATAATTTTCCGAAAGATCCGCCGAAAAAAGATTGCTGAAATTATTTAAAAATCTCATATCCGTAATATTGTTTTTCACCAATTCAATCTCTTCCAAATCCCTGATCTTTTCCTTGATATCGATATCCCCGTCTTCTATATCCGCATTGCAGACCGAAAGTTTTTTTTCACGGATGCTGTAACTCTCTCCCTTAATATTTATTTTTTTCTCGAAAAAACTCTTCATTTCGCCTCCTTATCTCCATCATCCATTCTCTATATCCTCAAAACAGATACTGCCGGCTCCGATTCTTCCCTTATTGAAAAAGAAGCATGAAGCCGGCAGTGCTTTTATACTCTTTTGCGTTTTATGGATCCCGAGGGAATCCGGACAAGTCTCCTTCCCGAATCCGCATTTATTTTGCAAAAGCTCCGTCCCACTCGCCGTTTTCTCTTACAAAATATCCGTCGGGAGTTCTGCGGTTGGAAAACATCCTGCCCTTGCTGCCATCCGATATCGGATTCAGATAATACCATTTTCCGTTAATCAGCTGCCAGCCGGTCAGCATCATTCCTTCGGAAGCGTCCTGAAGAGGGCTCAGATAATACCAGCTTCCGTCGATATTTAACCATCCCTTCATCATATATGCATCTTCTCCGAAATAATACCAGCGCATGTTTTCCGAAGCTCCCAGCCCGAGCCATTCCTTGGTGTAAAAACCGCCTCCGGATTTGCCGTACTTCCATCCTTTTTCATCTCTTTTCCATCCGAGGGCTCCCGCTTTGGCATTCGTATAGCTGCTTCCCGAGGAAGACGAAGAAGAATCTCCCGAGGAATCCCGGGAAAGATTTGCTTCTCCTTCTATCGTATATGCTCTGATCATGCTTGCCTCATTCATGCCGGAGATTGTCGGAACAAATTCCGCCCTTACCTTATATTTTCCCGGCATAAAGGGAGCTCTGCCGAGCTCTTTTCCCTTCTCGTTATAATAGGTAAATCGGATTTTGGGATTCTCCACGATTTGACCCTTATGCCTTACGACAAAGCTCTCCTCTATCTCCTTCGGCGGCTTTCCCGTATATTGGTAAGAGGTTTTATATCCGCTGTAATCCGCCTCATTTTTTTGTGCATTGGTCGGTCTGCTGTTCTTTCCGTAATCCTGCCAGTGAATCGTGGAAGCCTGCGCATATTTTGACATGGAGTCGCGCAGTCCCTCACGACAGACTTCACAAAATTCATGGTCTACGGTTCTCGTGCTCAGCAGCTGCATCTTACAGATGCCTTCCGTCGGCTTATACCAGCGGTCGGCGGCAGGATCTCCGTAACCTACCGCGGTATAGGAATGAATGCTGATTCGGGTATTCTCTTTATAGTCGAGGAATTTTTTCCATTTAATCGTTTCGGGATTATGATTCTTCGTCATATTGGCAAGCTCAAAGGCAAATACCTCTCCGGGCCAATATTCATCCGCCAAATTTCCCAAAGCATGCCCGATTTCATGCGCCACGATTTCCTTTGCCGAAGCATGAACGGAAGTAACGGCGAGGTTGATCGGATTTAATACAATGGGCTCGCTTGCATTCGAGCTGGTCGCCTTATAGGAGGGGAAGGTCTCGCTGAGTCCGCTTCCTCCATAACGATTCGAATTACAAATAATGACGATCTGATCATAATCTATTCCGTACGCTTTTGCGATATCGTCGCAGCGCTGCACTCCCGCCATCGTCGGCTCCAGGAGCCTTTCATAATTGCCGAGATTGCTTAACTGATTAAAGGAGGAACGGAAAAAAGTATCCTTTTCCATTTTATCGCCGCCGTTTTCCAAGATATTCTTATATTCGGAATAAGACATATCTCTTCCGGCTCCGCTCTCGGCAGAGGGCGTGTACAATGTATAGACCTTGGTGATATCGCTGAATTCGCTGTATGGATTGATATGCAGAACATAATCCATCAGTTTTTCGGCTTCCTTTCCGAACTTTTCCTTATCCTCGTCCGTATCCAGGAATCCGTCCGGCATAATCAGGTAAACGATGCTGTGCTCATCATCCAGTTTGCTCTCCTTGATCACATCCAGCTCAAGCCCTGCGGGAGTCCAGTCCTCATCCGAAGTATAGTGATCCGCCTCTCCCCCGTTTTCCTCACTGTAGGCATAAGCAGAAAAACCCTCCTGCGCCGCCGAAATAAAGCATACACATAAAAAAGCCATACCGAACTTCAATATCTTGTTCTTCATCTCAATGCCCTCCCCCGATATAAAATTTGATCTCAAACTATGCAATTTCACTATTTAATACCATTTTTTTCTGTATAATTATAGCATGCCTAATATGGGGTTTCAATATAAAAAAGTTTAAAAAGAGTGAAAGCGACAAATTGAAACTGCCGCTTTCACTCTTTCTTTTTTCTCTTATCCGAAGCCGGAAGAGAGCTCTTCTAATTCTGCTTTCTGCTCTTTCTAAAGAGAAGAAGTGAAGCTCCAAGACTTAGAATCAGGAAAAATACATAGCGCAAAACATCGCTTCTGTCTCCCGTATCCGGAGGATTTCCTCCTATTCGTTCTTTAGCTCCCCCTGTTTTTCTCTCCCGGGAATCAAAGAAGCTTTCTTCCGCAGCGGAAGGATCGGGCAGGGAGAGCGTCTCGGGATTCTGATCGAGATTTCTTTCCGTATGCGATATTCCCTGATCGACCTTATACTGCTGCTTGGCAGAGGAGTTTCCTCCCGTACTTCCTCCCCCCTCACCGGATTCTTCCAAAAACAGTCTGATCTCAAAAAGCAGATCGCTGTGTTTTTCATCCGAAGGATCACTCAGGCTTTGGCTCTCGGATACTCTTGTCTTATAATCTCCCTTTGCATAAAGCTCCAAGCCGTAAGTTCTTTGCGTTTTTCCGTCTATCTCATAATAAGGCTCTCTTGTTTCTGTCCTGCGTCCGTTTTCATCTTTTCCGTTAATCGCAAGCGCGGATAGGGAGATTCTGTCGCCTCCCTGAGAAAGATAAGCCTCTACGGCGGGAGACTCCGCTCCTCCCCTCCAGATTTTATTAACTTCTATTCTTCTGAGGCGAACAAAATTATGGATCGGGAACACAAGATTTCCCGCTTCATCCGTAAACGCTTCGGAATAGCTCGTGATATAGCCCGGAAGACTTCCCTCCATTTCCTCCTTTTCGATCACCTTATATCGAATCGGAGTGATTCCGTCTTCCTTGTACTTTGCAAAGCCTTTGAATTCGGTTTCCCAAATATTCTCGCCCGCAGTTTTCTGATCTATGGGCTTGCTTGCAAGCAGGATGGGATGCGTTTCATCCGTCATATCGTATAAGAGCGCATGTACGATCGGAGGCTGCTTCTTTGCCGAAGCATAGGAATCCAGTCCTCTCCATTCGTTGCTTACTTTAATATCCACCAGCATCAGACTGTTCTCAATCTCTGCATAAAGCACTCCCGGCTTGTCGGCAGAGGGCATAAGCTCCTTCATTCCGCTCATGGTATGATAGCCCGGAATCGGAGTTTCGCTTACATAGTAACGAATCGGGGTATTTCCGTCCTTTTCGTATTTGGGCAAATGCGCGATCTCCCTGCTCCAGCCCGTCCTCTGATTGAGCAGAATGCGATTATCCGCTGCCGAAGGATCCGCTAAAACCGCTTCATAGGGCTCGCCCCCGGAGGAGCTCTTCCAAAGCAGCAGCTCTACCTCCGGTCTTTCATAGGAAAGATATTGATCTGCCCAGCTCTTGCGAAGATGAAGCTTGACCTCCTCCCTGGTATTGAGCGCTTTGAGATAAATGCCGGCATCGTCCCGGGTGATGCTTTGGCTCAGATGATAGCCTGCAAAGCTGCTTAATTCTTCGAGCTCATACTCAACCGGCGTTTTTCCGTCTATCGCAAAAAGCGGCAGTTCTCCGAAGCTTCCTTTCCATGCATTCGCCGTACTCAGCTCAAGCAATGCTCCCTCCAGACGGATATCTCCTCCGGAATGCTTCTCCTTTAAGGCAAACTTTGCCGCAGGAGCCGCTGCGGGATCAATCCCCGCCCATTCTTTTTCCAAATACACCGGAAGTTTTAAGGGGCTTGAGTGCAGTATAAATTCCAAATCCGCACTCGGCAATATCCGCACCGGATCATGCACCGTTTGATAGCCCTTCATCTCCTCTTCTTCGATCAGTTTAACCTGATAAATCGCTTCCCTCGTCGTTCCCTGCCAAAATATCGGCAGAGAAGCAAAACTCGTCCTCCACTTTCCGTCCGCATCTTTTTCCAGCGGCTTGGGAGAAAGAAGGGCAAGCGGGTTATCCGGTTCCGTAATATCATAAACTTGGACATGGAGCCGGGGAAGCCTGTTTTTCGCCTCTTCCTTATACAGGTCAAGATCCAAAAACTCATGTTCCACCAAAATATTTCTCGTCAAGAGCAGATTGGTGATTTCCGCTTCCAATGCTTTGCTTGCAGGATTTTTATCAAGCCGTTTTTTGCCCTCCAGCGTCTTATAACCAGAGATCGGGTCCTCGCTCACATAATAGCTGATCGGAGTGATTCCGTCACTTGCATATTCGGGAAGCTCGTATTCCTTCTGCCAGCTCTCTGCCGCCCTAAGACGAATCTCCTGCTCCGGAAAAATCTCCGCCGGATCCTCGATGCCGTTATCCGTATCGTCCGCCCAGAGATGCAAAATCACATCCGGATGCGCCAACTCGGAACTTCCGCCGAGCCAGTTTTTCTTCAGCTTAATCTTCACCCTTTTTCTGGTATTTAGAGCCTTAAAGTGAATGCTTCCGAAAGGTGAATCCGCGCCGGGCTCTTGTGAATACTCCGTTTTGTATGTAAATTGATAGCCTTCCTGCGCAGCAAGCTCCTCCACTCCGTATTTCATCGGGGTGACTCCGTCCTCTTCAAATTTCGGCAAATCCCGGAAGACTCCCTTAAATCCGTTGGATTGGTCGAGCTGCATATTGTAGTTGTTAAGAGAAATCGGCGCATTCTCGTCTTTAAGATTCACAAGTCCGATCCTGACCGCCGGAGCTTGAGCAGGCTCAACGCCTTCCCATTGTTTTTCCACATATAGATCCACTGTCTGGAAGGTATTGGTCAGCTCAAAGCTCAGACGCTTCTGTTGCGTATTTCCGGGAACTACTTCCTCCGCCTCAATCAGGCTGCTGCTGTATCCCGGGGTATCGACTTCTTCCACACCGTAACGAATCGGCGTTCTGCCGTCAATTTCATAATAGGGCAGAGCGGGAAATACATGTGTCCATGCATCCTGAGTCTGTGCATTCTGCTCTCTGATTCTGGTCGGATTTTGCCAAATTCGGTTTCCGTTTTTCAGCAAATACACATCAACAAAGCTTTCCTGCTTTCCGATCCAGCTCTTTCTGACTAAAATATCTCTTCGTCTGACCTGATTGGTAATCGTAAACTTCAAATCGTTTACATCGACGATCAGTGCAGGATCATAGCGCACTTCATATCCCGGTCTTTCCGAAGCATCGACTTCTTTTACGGTATATATGATTTCTGCGCTTCCGTCCGCCTTATACTTCGGCATATTGATGAGATTGGCTTTCCAGAGAGCACCCGAAGCATCCGTATTATCCTTGACCAAAACAATGCTTCTTTCGGTAATTTCAATCGGATTTTGCGGATCCGTGCTGTCATAAATCTTAAGGCTGACTGCGGGAAGCTCTCCTCTCTCCTGCTCGGGATAGCTTTCCAAGCCTTCCCAGCGCTTTTCGATATGGATGTTCCTTGCAATCTGGCGATTCAAAATATTGCCCTCAAGAAGGTTTGCTTCTCCCGTCTCCCTCAGCTCCAAAGGAGCATTCGAACCTTCATATCCCTCATTTGCCTCTTCCGTAACATAATATCTGATGCGCTGCCTGCCGTCCGAAGTATACTGCGGAAGATCCTCAAGCTCTATGCTCCAGTTCATTCCCTCGTTTAAGACAATGGGATTTAACTGCACTCCTTCCTTAATCGGATAAATTTCTGTCGGATTATACACTCCGTCCTCACTCTCATCCGCCCAAAGATGAAGTCTTACTTCGGGTTTTTCCGCATCCGAATTTTCGTAAATTTTCGGAAGCATCTGCCATGTTTTGGAGATTTTAAGCTTAACCTTTTTTCTCGTATTCGTCATGCTCAGATGCAGGCTTCCATCCTCGGTTCGGCTGATATTTTGCCGGAAAAGATATCCTTCTCCCAAAGGCTGCTCTTTCAGCGCGTATCGAATCGGCGTGATCCCGTCCGGCTTGTATTTCGGCATGGAGGCAAATGTCCTGCTCCATCCCTGCACCGCATCCAGAGAAATATCGGCAAGCTTGATATGGGAAGCGGTATCGCTTAAGTCCGCACTCGTATCCGCAGTCACGTCCAGAAGCTCCAGCACAACCGCCGGCGCCGCATCAGGCTCTATACCCTCCCAGCGCTTCTCGACAATGATATCCTGTGCAGCCATGCTGTTTATCAGTTCCGCATGTAGAGAATTTTTTAAATTCGCATCCTGTGAATACTCGGCAAACATATCCTCGTTCATGCCGCTTTCCGTGCTGTATGCCGGATGTTCCTGCTGATCCGCGTATTTTTCCTTCAACACATAACGGATCTTTCTTGCCTCAATTCCTCCTCCCTCGTTCATGCTGTACGCAAAGCTGGGGATATCCAAAAATCTTGCAATCTCTCTTCCGTTTTCTCTGAGAGGCTCGGCTGCGGCAAGAGATCTTGTCATATCCTCCGCATCATAAAGCTCTATGGATATGTGGGGAGCTTCATCCGGTGAAACTCCTCTCCATATCTTTTCCACCTCTATTTTGTCTCGCTTAATCGCCTTATTGGTAATGGTAAATGCAGCATTTGCGGCATCAAAGGCATATTCTGCTTCAAAGCCCGCAGGAGTGCCGATCTCTTCAACCCTGTATACGATATCTCTTCCGTTTTCCCTCTTCGGCAGATTCATAAAGGTATGCTGCCAGTGATTTTGCGCGTTAAGGGTAAATCTTTCAATTTCCTCGGTATGTGAAGCATCTCCCGGCACGGGAATCCGATTTCCGGAAAGTACTTTCTTAAGCGCCACCTCAACCTGTGCATTTTGCAGATCCGGGACTTGCCCGGCAAACTCCCAGTTCTTTGTCACGCCGATGGAAACCTTGTTCTGCGCGGTTGCCGTATTGGTAATGGTAAAGCCGTTTTCTGCATTTCCCGTAAGCGTCGAACGATAGAGAGTTTTATCCAGATCAAATTCTTCTGCCTTATAGTAATACCTCTTGCCGTCCTCGCGGGAAAGCGGCATATCCGAAAATACGGTCTCCCATCCGCCCGCTGCGTTCAGCTCGACCGCACCGGAGGCATCCGTCAGCCCGTTTACCATCACCGGAGTATATCCTATCGTCGGATAGATGGAGCGCATGAGTCTTACTTTTGCCGATCCTTCCGAACCTCCCGCCCATTGCTTGCGAATCGGAATATTGATCAGTTTGGTATTGAAGAATACGCTCGAAACATGGAGATTTTGATCGGAAATCACAATCTCTCTGTCCCGCTCCCCTTCCCGGGGCTGCATATATCCCGCAGGCGCGGATTTTTCTCTGAGCACATAGCTTCCCGGCTCCAGCTTGGAAAAGAGCGCATAACCGCCTTCTCCCGTTGTTTTTTCCTGCAGCACATTTGTAAAATCGGCGCTTGCAAGATCTCCCTTAAAGAGCTGGAACACCGCTCCGCCGAGCTTTACTCTATTAAATCCGTCATACTTGGAAACCAGAAGACTGCCTTCCAGCTTCCGATTATTGATATAGAAGCTGATTTTCCCGTTAAATCCGGATTTTAAGGCTTCCTCGCGGATGGAGAAGGTCTTGATTCCCTCATATTTTTGATATCCGCCGATCCCCTGCTTCTCCACCAATCCGTATACCGCATCATACTCAAAGGGATAATTTTGAAAATCGATCTCTCCTTTTTCGTTGCTTCGTATCTCAGAGGAGCCTCCGATTTGAATCGGAGCACCGGTTTTTTGTCCGTTTTCCATCCGATAAAGCTCGAATACGACTCCCTCCAAAGGCAGGTAAACCGTCGCCCGGTTATTTCCCGTCACCCGGTAGTTGATATTGGGAAGAGCCGCTCTCTTGCTCTCTACATAATGCCTCGCCGTTGTGATATCGACATTTTGATAATCCGAAAGGTCGCTTCCCTTTATGCACTTAAGCGTAATGGGACGATTTTTCACGGTATGCTCCGAGGTAAAGATGATTTCCTCTCCCCTCTTTTCATACTTCGAATCATTTGCCATAGAATCAACGACTCTGTCCGGAATCCGAACATCTATCTTTTCATCCCCCAGCAGATAATAGCCCGGGGGAGGAAGAACCTCTTCAATCCGGTACATTCCCGGATCCAGATTTTCAAAGACCGCCTCCGCCTTGTTCTGAGCATTCAGGCTTGTGATCTTATCCTCTCCGACTTGTACAAGAGAGCGCAGCTCTCCGTTTTCCCCGAATTCCATCCGGCTGATTCTAAACTTTGCACCCTCAAGCGCGGTCGAAGCCTGATCGGTTTTTCGGATAATGATTTTTCCCTTGATCTTTTTGGGCATATTGGGGAAATTCAGGCTGTACTGTATGAATCTCTCTCCGTTCTTTGCATTGATCAGCTTTCCGTCATGCGTGATCTTGAATCGGTACTGTCGCGGGTTATGCTGATACAGAGGTCTTAAATTGCTGCTCTGCGCCTCATCCTCCGTAACCGTATAGACCACTTCCGTTTTTAAGCCGGAAAGGATCACGGATCCGTCGCCTCCCGTATTTCCTGTGGTAAAGCTCGTTCCGTCCTCCCCTCTGACCTTAAATCTGTAACCCTGAAGCTTTTTCTTCCCGAAATCCGTCAGCCTGTCCCAGTTTTGCGGATCGAGCAGATTCTCATCCTCTACAACGACTTTCTTAAATAAAACCTGGAAATTGCTGTTGATAAAAATCAGCTCATGCTCTTTCTTTTGCGCATCAATCCGGAAATACTGTCTGGGAGGTCTCACATAACGGTTTGCCGAGGGTGATTCCAGTTCCTCCACATAATAGCTTCCCTCCGGCAGATTATCCACCGTAAGGCTTCCGTCCGCTCCGGTTGAAATCTCCTGCTCCACCGTCTGATTGGTCGCTTCATATCCCTTAAGAATAAAGGAATAGCTCGGCAAAAGAACGGAGGGATCCCGGCTCTGCTTCACCAGCCTGAGCTTACCCGTGATCGGCTTGACATTCATAAATGCATTTTTGCTGTCCTTATCAGGTATATTCACCTCATAAGTTCCCTGTGCAAGCTTTACAAACTTGCTCTGATCAACGACCAAGCCCTGGTTGTTTGAAATCGCGTATTCTTCCGGCGGAGCAAATTCCCGGATATAATAAGTCTTATTGATCGCAAGCCCGTCAAAGCGGACTCTTCCGTTCTGATCGGAATATACGACGCCGAGAATGGTCTGTCTGTCACTGTTTTCGGCGATTTCAAATCCTGCCCCCGGAAGCGCTCTTGCCTGATTATCCGGAGTATTTCTTCCTTCCTTTCCGAATTTGGTGAAGGAAATGCTGCCTTTGGGCACATCCATGCTGTTTTCAACCAAATTGGCTTCGGCAAAATCCGAATACTCCGTCGTATCTCTCTTATAATAGCGAAGAGCGAAAGAATCGACTCCGGATTTTCCGATCAGAGCGTCTTCATTTCCGCTTAGGCGCTTTGCCTTCATCGGAATCTCTATGATCAGCTTTTCGCCTCTTTGCAGCACGGTTCCCGCCTCGGCTCTGATACGAATCGCCTTCGTATTCGGCGCGGGATCGGGTGACCAGATGATGGAAGCATCGTTTCCGAAATCGTCTATGCTCCTGCCGACCAGAAAATCCTTTATCTGCGCATCCGTATTATAATACTCTATGCGATAACCCGAAGGCAGGCGCAGATCCGTCCCCACTCTCTCCAGATCTATCTCATTCGAGAATTCACTTCCCCGGATTCCCTGCTTATTCAGGCGCAGATCTTCTTCTCCGGGTAAAATATTAATGATATCGATTCCTCTATAGCCCGTGATCTCCGGATTTCGGTCAAACTGCGAAACCACCATCCGATAATCAAACTTCTCCTCCGATTCCGTGGTGATCTTATCCGTCCAAAGATGATCCTTACGGTTTTTAATATAGAGCTTCGCACTCAGGGCGCTGCTGCTGGCAACCCGAATCGCCGCTTCGGAATATGCCCAGGGCTGCGCCGCGGGATCAATCGGCTCTCCCTTCGGATTGATCAGATCCGTATTGTTTTCCGCCTTTGCCGGATTGATCACTTCGATTTCGGGATTGTCCCATGAGGCATAGACCTTATTGGTAAGCACCTCCTGCAAGGTTTCTCCCACATATTTCGTCTTTATCGAAGCAATGCGCAGAGGATGATTCTTATAATAGCGGGTATCAAAGCTCTCGGAATAGAAACGGATTGCATTCTTCATAAGATTTTGCCCGTTTTCCTTCACCGGATAATTTCCGATCAGCTCAACTTTTCCTCCCGCTTTGATAAATAAGGGATCTAAAATAATATCCGCCCGGCTCGTCTGGATCGAATTCGGAAGCAAATCAATAATTTCAAGATTTTTAAGCACCGTACCGCTCATATCTGCGGGATTCCCGGAAAGAACGGGATTGAGGCGGATATGGTAAGCCCCCTTCTCGCCCTCCAGCACCAGCTCTCCGGAAGCAAAGGAGGGGTAGCGCCGGTACATTTCCGGTGCTTCCTTATAAAAGAGCGATTTTTCCACTCCCATGCTGAGCTTATATTCTAAAATATTGACCTGAGCTTCTGAAACAATTGCGCTGTTTCCTCCGAGGGCGGCAAACTCCGGATCGGGGTTTCGCTCTCCCATCGGAGTGTCTGTTCCCTTTTTGAAATGATCCGCCACAAAGACCGCCTTATTCTTAAGCTGCTTATCCCCTCCCGATCCGTCCAATAAAGGAGAGCTCTTATCCTTGACTCCGGCGATCACCAGAAAGCTCAACTCTTTGTTCAATGCACTCTCGGAGGTCGAAAGCAGCCTGATCCGGATATAATCAATATCCAGATTCGGGAAGGAAAGCGCCCGGCTCTTATCAATCGCGGTCTCTCTTTCAAAAACGAGGCTGTCGTTTTGCGGATCCATATATTGGCCGACCTTTTTATATGCGCTGATCAATACCGTCGCATTCCCCGCTTCATTCGGCGTCTGTTCAAATTTAATCTGCTTATAATACAGCCTCTCGTCCAAGTCGTAATCGAAAACGGATACATTCCGATAATCGCTGATTTCATTGCTGGATCTGAGGCTTAAGCGATAGGGGATGTCTTTTTTCCTGTCCTCCTCATGGTCATAAAGATATGCCGAATAATGAAGGCTCCGCGGCAAAAAGGCATGCGTCTTTCCTAAGGAGGTATCCTCTCCGGTATAGAGCCTCGGCTCGTGATAAAGCGCCTGCATAATCAGGGCATCTCCTATGCCGAGATCTCCTCCCGCATCTTTTTTGCTCTCCGGACCGGAAATCGCAGGATCTTTATACTGCCTGATCTTGGCAAAGCTGCGGGTTTCCACGCTGCTTTTTTCCTTTAAACCGGGGAATTTCAAGTAGAGCTTGGGAAGAGAGCGATTGATCCAATCCAGCCTCATCATCGGCTCCAAGGATCTTGTAAAACGCACGCTGTTTCCGTCCTCGGAAAGCTCCCATCCGGGATTTAATGCCGGATCAAAAAGGGCTTTTTTTACTGTTTCATTTCCCTGCTCATCGATTGCGGTATACTCGGGAAGCAGAGTCTCGAGCTCCACCCCGTCAATCAGATAATAGATCTGATCCAGCTTATATGCATACATTACCGGCTCGGGATCATTCGCCACCTTATAGCCTTCGGCAGGAGCCGCATCCACCAGCCTTCCCATTGCTCTCGGCGCATTGGATGCCGCCGTCATTCCTCTG
The DNA here is from genome assembly GCA_030529445.1 of Johnsonella sp. Taxonomy (GTDB): domain Bacteria; phylum Bacillota; class Clostridia; order Lachnospirales; family Lachnospiraceae; genus Johnsonella. The sequence continues at coordinate 17,447 of JAUMWW010000016.1, forward strand.
TAATCGTATCCGGGCAGATTAAGCGGCGATTCCATTGTCAGTCTGGGCTTCGGCTGATAAATCAGTCCGAGCTCTACCGGAGGCGCCTTTGCAATAATTACCTCATTGCCGTTTTCGTCCTCGTCCGTAAGAACCATTTCCAGCTTCGTCTTTGCCTCATCGGGAGTAAATCCGTTTTTAAAACGATAGGATATCGCCACATCCCGAATCGAGGAGGCTGCCGAAATATTCTCATTCAGCCTGATCTCCAGACCTCCCGGCTGCGAGCTCCATGCATCCGCCCGATACCATACATCGGTAGCCGCGCTTTGTGAAACGTTCACCTGAGCCGCATCGATATAGGGAGTATCATAGGTGATTTTGATTTTTCCCTTCTTTATCGGCACCTTTAAGCTGTCAATACTGAAGAAAGTCAGCATCTGCGGGAAGAGCGTCGTGCTTCCGGGATGGTTGACGGTATAGTCCATCGAATGCTCCAAGGGATCCGCGGGATCCCGTCTGACGCCGTAAGTAAGATTCGGTCCTTCCAATGGGCTGATTTCCACCTTGCGGTATGTAAAGATGATGCTTCTGTCCGTCCTCGCCCCCTCCGGCTCAAAAGGAAGGGCTATTGTTTTTTCTATCGTGCTGACATTTCCCGAAGCATCCTCCGTCTTTACCAGTACATAGCCGGGAACCTGAGGTGCATGATAGATTCTGTTCGGAGAAAAGGCTCCGGTCTCCCGGATTCTTCCCTCCAGCTCTTCGTAAATATACTCTCTGTAATCGGGAATCAAAGGTCTATCTTCCTGACCGTCGAAGGACTCTCCGCTCTCTATTCTGTATCGAACAAGCACGGTTCCCGGATTAATTACGGCTCTTCTGTATTTGGTATTTACCCATTTTCCGGCGTGATGGTAAGAAGCATTATTCCAACCCTCTTTATAATTTTGCGGATTGCTTCTGTCAAGGCTTCCGTCCGCTCTCAAGGGAGAGGTGAAAATAAGAGCTCCCGGCATCAGGGTTGCATCATCTCTACCTACCTTATGATAATATGCAAAGGTATTGGCTCCGTAGTTTTGCTTATTATTCCCCTGAGAGCTGATGCCCTGGGGAATCACCCAATGCACCGGCTCCGTCACATTCTTGAAATTGTATTCATAATGCCCGTAGCTGAATTTCAGCCCCGGAAGATCGATCTTCTTTACCGGATTACTTTCAAACACCTTATAGTCCACATGCTCAAGCTGCGGAAACTGCTCCCTGTCTATTGAGGAGAGTTCATTGCCGGAAAAAGCGCTTCTTTGAGCCTTTTTTAAAATCGGAGCATTCACTTTGCTGATCCGATTTCCTTCAAAAGTACCGGGTAAAAGCTCGCCCATCAGCGGAATGGAGAGCTCTCCTTCCAAGCCTGCGGCGTAAAAAGCCCATCCTTCCATCAGATTGATCTTTTCAAAATTGAACTTGGTCAACCTTGCACCCTCTTCCGCCGAATTATTTGCAAAAGCAGCTTCCCTGACGATAACAAGTTCGGGAAAATCCGCTTTGCTTAAGGGATTCCAGCGAAATGCAAATTTTTCCACCTCAGTGACGTTTTTTCCGCTCACCGACTTTACCTGCTGGGTATTAAATGCATATGCTCCTACAATCTTTGCTCTGTCCGGCAAAGTAAGATGAAAACCGTTGGCAATAAACTTCGTCTTTCCCTGCGTGGTGAATCCCGTAACCTTATCCGGCATATCGGGAGCCCATGTGAAATCCTCTTCCGTATATGCTCCTCCGCTGCCGCTGCTCGGATTGACAATATAGTTTTCCCTGCTCGGCAGAAGAAGATTCTGGGTATAAACCGGAATCTGCCCGTCGAGCGCCTGCAAGCCCGGATTATAAACATGATAGCTTCTTTTGAAAAAGTACGGTCCAAGCTCCTCAACCCGATCCAAATATGCCTCCCGGATCTTATTGTCTTCAAAATTACTTTCGCCCTTCGCCCTCAGCAGGGAGGGAAGCCTGAGCACCTCCAAAAGGTTTTTTGCAAAAACGGCATTTCCCTGCATCTCCTCCAAGAGCGGAAGATCGAGCTCTTTTAACTTATTATCTCTGAATGCCTCCCCCTTGATCAGCTTGACCTTCGGAAGAGAAAGACGCTCCACACTATTATAGGAAAATCCGTGCTGTCCGATTTCGGTAGCCTCCGGCAGATAGATTTCGGTGAGCGCCCTGTTGTTCTGATAATGAAAAGCGTTATTACCGACCTTGTTTACCTTGGAAAGGCTCACTTTCTCAATTTGATTGGATGCAAACGCCTCCGCCTGGATTACGGTCAGGTTCGGAAACATCGTATCATCGACATAGGTTAGTTTTGCATTGCGGAAAGTGCTGCTTGCAAGATCGGTAATCTTAGGCATATAAACCGCCTGGGGATCATCCGGATCGCTTCCCACGGCACTCTGATAAAAGACATAGGTTCCCAGATTCACCAGATTCGGCGCTTTCACGCTCTTGATGCCGCTTTTCCAAAAACCTCCCATATCTATCTTTTTAATTTTGGAAAAATCGAATTCTTCCAAAGCGGGATTATTATAAAACGCCCTTTCTCCGATTTCTTCCAGATTCGGCAGCACGACCTCTCGAAGATCCGATGATTCAAACGCCCTCCAGCCCAGCTTTTTGATATTGCCGTCAAAATCACGGATGCTTCTGAAGCCTTTTTCCGAAAAACGGTAAAATCCGTTCTTATCATGGTTATAGCTGCTCGCCTCAAGGATCCTGTCTCCCGTCCTCGGATTGATATGGGGCAGCACGAGATCCTTATTGGTCTGCGCCTTGAGCTTTCCCTGTTCGGATAATCCGTTGACCACGCTCGGTCTGCTCTCCCATTGGTTTCCCGGATCTCCTCCGTAGACAAAGTCTCCGAGCACCCAATCGTTGCCGAGAGGATATCGGCTCATATCCTGTCCCACATAAACCCTGAGATTGAGATACTTCACCTCTCTTCCTTCTCCCCTGAGCAGATAACTGATATCGTAGGTTCTCCCCTCCGCCGAAGTATCTATCGTGGAAGGATTGATCTCCACGGATGCACGCAGGTCTTCTCCCGCGGCATTCTGCGCAATGACCAGCTCTCTGAGCACTCTTTCGATATCCGCCGTATTCGGATCTATCCTTAAGGATTTTGAAGGATCCTGCTTCAGCACCAGCCCGCTGTCATGGAGGCGGTATCTGATCTCGAGACTGTATTCTTCCGCATCCGGAGTAAACAAAACAAAGCCCTCTTCATTGGGCATATCAAGAATATAACCCTCAATTTGCGGAGGCTCATAACGCTGCTCTGCGCCTAAGGCAAAGATTTCGCTCTCATTTTGCAGATTTTCTCCGAGGAGCTGATCATCCAGAAGCTTAGCCCCGCTTTCCGCATCGATAAAGGAAAGCTTCAGTCTGACCGGGTTGACTACATAGCCGTATCCCCCCTCCCGCTTCTGAAACGCGGGGATGTTTTGTACGGCACCCACTCTTACCCTTACATAACGCCGATTATAGGAAAAAACATCCTCTCCGAGGCTTCGCAGCGTGTCCGGCGCTTCGGTTTCTCTGATATCATTATTGCGAAACGCCTCTTTCCCTATCTCTTCCAGGGCATCTCCGAGCATGAGGCTCTCGATTTTATTATTGGTGAATGCATATTCTCCGAGAAATTTCAGATGATTCAGATCCAGCTCCTTGATCTGATTATCCCGAAAAGCATGATTCCCTATATGTTCGAGCCGATCCGGTATCCCGATCTCTTCCAACTGATTGCCGGTAAGGGCATAGTTTCCGATTCGGATCAGGTTTGCTCCGAGTACGACTTTGCTCAGATTTTCAAAATAAAATGCATGATCGGCAATTTCCCTTACATTCATTCCGGCAAGCGTATCCGGTATCTGAATTTCGGTATCGGTATTTCCCTCCGCCAATCCGACAATCACAACTTCTCCGTTATCTTCAATATAACGAAAACCCTCCGCCTCCAGGGCATCGGGATAATCCCGTCTTGCCATCTCTTCATTCTGCGCTGCGGCTGCATTCCCATTTCGAAGCGCTTCCTCTCCCGCATGTTCTGCGCTGAAAAAGACGAGATCTCTGAATTCATCCTCTTCGGAAATGAAAGCGCTGTTCGCATCGGAGGGGCTTGCCGGGTTTTTTACTCCGCCTCCTTCTCCCTCCTGCGCATGCAGGGGAGAAACGCCTATTGAAGTGCTTAATATGCTGATGATCAACATAAGGCTTAGTGATCTTAAGAAGCCCCTATGCTTTCTTTGTAAAACCTCTCCTATTTTTTTCATACTCTATTCCTCTTGTGTTTTTAAAACTTTTAAAAATGATTTTCGGGCAATTATAACAGCTTTAACCTACCAATTCTATAGTTTTTTTTAATATGATTTTCTCATATTTTTTGATTTCTTGATAAAATCTCTCTTTTCCGAAAATTTCAATCGTTTTATCCCTTGTTTTGAGGTTTTGATCAGCAAGATAATGCCCTCTCTTTCATCCGAAGAAAATCAAAAAAGCTGCCTGAGGTTTTTTCCATCAAGCAGCATACTACCGCAAAACATCCTCCGAATTATTGTCCGAAATACGAATCTACTCCGTCAGCAATTCCTTTGACCATCTTCTTCATCTCCTCTTTGGAGTTGGTGCTCGCCCTGTCTCCAAGCTCGAGATCCACGGAGGCTATTGTAGAATATGATGTCTGAATCAAATCCATCGGGAGCCTTCCCTCGCTGAAGATCTTTATGCCTTCCGCCTTAAGCCCCTTAATCAAATTCTCTCCGAGCGCTTCATGCTTTTTCCAATTGGAAGCCACCGGTTCCATCGCCCGGTAAGCAGGTACTTCGGGAACGCCCATATAGAATGCCCCCTTATTGGTATCCGTAGAATCCCAATGAAGCGAAATATGACAGTTCGACGTATTGTTTGCGATTACCGCTCTTGCAATATTATCAAGCTGCACATCCTCTCCCCCTCTGATCATCAGCACATCATAGCCTCTTGACAGAAATTCCGTCTTTAACATATTTGCAAGCTTAAGCGTCGCCTCCGCTTCGCTGCTTCCATCCAGAAAAGTAATTCCCGGAGAAATCGCCGCCTCGCTTGTCTCGCCTTCTTCTCCCTCTCCCCCCGTCACTCTCGGGGTCGCATCGGGATGGGAGAGAACTTTAAGAGCTTCCCCTCCCTTGGTTCCATGCCCGGCATTCAGGCATATCGTTATATTCTTTCGCTTTGTATCCGCCTTATAAAGCATTGCCGTTCCGGAAGTGATCTTTGCATTGAGCGCATAAGTCCAGCTCGGATCCAGCCTGATCGGGATTTCTTTAATCAGCTTCGGATCCGAAATATCAGCCTCCTCCGCTGCGATACTGCTCAAATAAGGAGTCGATATATAGGCAAGATTGTTATTATAAATAATCTTGCTCCATTCCTCGTGCACACCTATTCTTGTCAGTTTTTCTCCCTTTTTTAATTTTTTGATTACCTCCGATTCCATCATCGGATTTTTTCTTAAATTTACATTCTTTGCATTCACATACACAGTTTCATTCACATCTTTAAAAACCAAGGTCTTTTCATTCGAAGATCCTTTGGATTCCGGCGCGGTCAGTGTAGGGCCCGTCGCAGTCAGGCTCAATACTGAAGTATTCCCGGTATATTTGCTGCATTCTTCGGAAAGAGCACCGGCATATGCCTGAAAAGATGCCTCTAATAAAGTATAGGAAGCTGATAGGCAAACAGCCGTGAAAACAACAAAAAACAGAGATACTCGTCTATTTAATTTCATCTTTACCATCCCTTTTCTAACTTTATTTGATATAAAAAATGCATTTTTGCGCTTACTATCCCTCATCACATATTCTTATCTTCATAAAATAGGAATCTTTGCATAGGAAAGACTCTTTTGATCACCTCCTCGGTACAATAAGCAGCAAGCATAAAATTATATCTGAAAAGTATGTGAATCTTCAAAGAAGTTCTCTTTTTTTTCCTTACTTTTTCACTGCTTTTAACAAACCTGTAGATAGTTGTGCAACTTATCTAGGTATAACCATGTTTTTGCCGTTAGATTATAACATATTTAATATAAGCTTTCAAGATAAAAATAATTCCTGAAATCCGAATCTCTCACTTGAAAAATCAGGAGAAAGCCTCTCCTCCCACTTTGATTTTTCGCTCTGAAAAATTCCTTTCAGGAACTATTTCTTGTTTCATTTTTTTATTCGATTTTTCTATTCGGTCTTCTCTTTAATTTTAGATTTCTTTTCTTGCATGGAAATGCGTATGCAGGAGATGATGGGCAAGCTCTCCGTAATAGGGCTCTCCCAAAAACTCTTCGTAAAGCTGCTTTACTTCAGGATTATTATGAGATTCCCGAACAGCCTTGTTGCTGTCAATCGAATAGATTGCTTCCATTCTCTTTTTAAGAATCTTTGTATCTCCCGCGATATAGGGCTGACCTCCTCCGTCTATGCAGCCTCCGGGGCATGCCATAATTTCTATCAGATGATATTCCTTCTTTCCCTCTCTGATCATATTTAAAAGCTTTCTTGCATTTCCGAGCCCGCTTGCAACGGCAATTCTGATCTGCGTTCCCTTGATCTCCACGCTCGCTTCCTTAATCCGCTCAAATCCCCTCAGGGCATGGAAATCCAACTGCTTAAGCTCCGTTCCGGTGATCAGCTTATATGCGGTTCTTAATGAGGCTTCGGCAACCCCTCCCGAAGATCCGAAAATACTTCCCGCTCCGGAGGACTCTCCCATAAAGCGGTCGAAATCGCTATCCGGAAGATTCGGGAAATCCTGGGAGGTTTCCTTGATCATTCTTGCCAGCTCTCTGGTTGAAATCACGAGATCCACATCCGAAATTCCGTCGCTTCCCAGCTCCGGCCTGGAAGATTCGTATTTTTTTGCGATACAGGGCATCACGGATACAACCACAATATCTTCCGGCTTCTTTCCTATCCTCTGTGCAAGATAGGTTTTTGCCAGCACGCCGAACATCTCATGCGGAGATTTACAGGAAGAAGGAATATCGATGAGATCCGAGAAATTATGCTCGATAAATTTGATCCACGAGGGGCAGCAGCTTGTCAGAATGGGAAGCCTTCCCCCGTTCTTAAAGCGATGTACGAATTCCGCCGCCTCCTCCATGACCGTCACATCCGCCGCAAAATTCGTATCATAAACATAATCGAATCCCAATGCCTTAAGCGCAGTCACCATCTTGCCGGTTACGACGCTTCCCGCTTCCATTCCGAATTCTTCTCCCAGTGCAACCCTCACCGCGGGAGCGGTTTGCACGACAACCGTCTTATCCGAATAAAGCGCATCCCATACCTGCTTCGTATTATCCACCTCGGAAAGCGCTCCCGTCGGGCAGACCGCAACGCATTGCCCGCAAAAGGTACAGGTCGTTTCATGCATGGGTTTATCAAACACCGTTCCCACAACCGTTGAAAATCCTCTTCCCACATCGGTTAATGCGCCCACCGTCTGCACCTCGTTGCACATCGTCTCACAGCGCTTGCAGAGTATGCATTTATTCATATCTCTGATCAGGGAAAGCGTGCTATTATCTACCGTACATTTTCTGCGCTCTCCCTCGCATCTGATCTCCCTGATATTTGCCTCTGCCGCCAGATTTTGCAATTCGCAATGCCCGTTCTTCGTACAGATCAGACAGTCCTTGGGATGATCCGAGAGGAGGAGCTCAATCATCATCCTTCTTGCCCGGATAACCTTGATCGTGTCCGTTCGTATTCTCATCCCCGCCTTTGCTCTCGTCGAGCATGCGGTAAGCATCTTATTCTTTCCCTCCTGCTCCACCACGCATACTCTGCAGGAAGAGCACTCGTTTTCCACGTTGAGGCTCTCCAGCTTCAAATGACAGAGTGTAGGAATATGTATATTGAGTTTTCTGGCAGCCTCGAGAATCGTAGTCCCCTCCTCTACCTCTACTTCATTGCCGTTAATCGTAAATTTTATCATTTTCCTACCCCCTTAATTCAATACAATCGCGTGAACCGGACATTTTTCATAGCAGGTACCGCATTTAATACATTTTTCCGGATCGATCCGATGCATCGACTTGCGTTCTCCCGTAATACAGGATACAGGACAGTTAATTTTACAAAGCCCGCAGCCCACGCATTTTTCGGTAACTTCATACATCAGAAGACTCTTGCACACGCCTGCATAGCAGCGCTTCTTTTCAATATGAACGCTGTACTCGTCTTTAAAATATCTCAAGGTCGAAAATACGGGATTGGGAGCCGCCTGTCCGAGACCGCATAGGGAGGTATCTCTTATTACTTCGGATAATTCTTTTAAAAATCCGATATCTTCTTTTTTTCCGTTTCCCTGCGTGATTCTCTCCAGGGTTTCGAGAATTCGTTTATTGCCCACTCTGCAGGGAGTACATTTTCCGCAGGATTCCTCTACGGTAAAATCCATAAAGAATCTGGCGATATCCACCATGCAGTCATCCTCATCCATGACGACCATGCCTCCCGATCCCATGATGGAACCGATGGATTCCAGACATTCGAAATCAACCGTGGTGCTTCCCACCAGCTCCGCCGGGATGCATCCTCCCGAAGGCCCTCCGGTCTGGACAGCTTTTAATTTCTTGCTATTTTTAATCCCTCCCGAAATCTCATAGATAATCGTGCTCAGCGGCGTACCCATGGGCACCTCCACCAAACCCGCATTCAACACCTTTCCGACGACGGAAAAGACTTTTGTTCCGGGAGAGTCCTTGGTTCCTATGCTTCTGAACCAATCCACTCCCTTGAGCATAATCATATGTACATTCGCAAGCGTCTCGACATTATTGAGCACTGTCGGACTCTCGAATAAGCCCTTATGAGCGGTTCTGTAAACCTTATTCCTGGGCATTCCTCTATGACCCTCTATGGACTCGATCAGAGCGGTCGCCTCTCCGCAGACAAATGCGCCGGCTCCCAGCCTGAGCTCGATGGAAAAAGAGAACTCGCTTCCCAATATGTTCTTTCCAAGCAGACCGAGAGCTTCCGCCTGTCCGATCGCGATCTTGAGATTCTTTACCGCCAGAGGATATTCCGCTCTGACATAAATATATCCCTTGGAAGCGCCTACCGCATAGCCGGCAATCGCCATCCCCTCCAAAACGCTGTGCGGATCCTGCTCCAAAATGCTTCTGTCCATGAATGCGCCCGGATCCCCTTCATCCGCATTGCAGACAATGTATTTTTGCGGCGCATCGTGGCTGAGCGCCTCCTTCCATTTTCTTCCTGCCGAAAATCCGGCGCCTCCTCTTCCGCGCAGATTGGCGGCAACCATATCCTCGACGATCTTTTCACCGCTGATCCTTCCTTCCAAAAGATCGGCAAGCGCGATATAGGCTCCCGTTGCAATTGCTTCATTGATATTGTCGGGTTTTATGATTCCGCAGTTTCTGAGCGCGATACGAAGCTGCTTCTCATAATATTCTCCCTTCAAATAAAAGGAGCCGTCCTCCCTGATCCCTATACTATCCTCTTTGCTGACTCTTGAAGCCAGATCGGCATAGGAGCTTAGCTGCAATTCTTTAAGTTGAGCAAAACTTAACATTTCTATTCCTCCTTATACTTTGCCAATATCATAGGTATTTCATCCGGATGAACCTTTCCGTAAAGCTCCTCATTGATCATCAACACGGGAGCGTTGCTGCAGTCTCCCAAACATCTTGTCTGGGCAATCGAAAACTGTAAATCTTCCGTGGTCTCTCCGAATTTGATTCCGAGCTCTTCTTCTAGCCTTTTCAGAACATCCGCCGCACCTTTTACATAGCACGCCGTTCCCAGGCAAACGCTGATTTGATATTTCCCCTTCGGTTTATCTACAAAATAGGAATAAAATGTCAGTACTCCGTATACCTTGGAAGCCGGGATATCGAGCTGTTTTGCGATGTATGCCTGGGCTTCCTTCGGAATATATCCGTAATGCTCCTGAGTCTTATGAAGAATACTGATTAAATCGGACTCCTTCTTTCCGGTTTCATCAATGATCTTCTGTAAGTAATCAAACTCACTTTGTATACAGTCTTTACACATATTTCTGATTACCTCCTCTTCTTATAGTTAAATTATACATAAATCGCGATTTTTTTTGAATCATCTCAGTCCTTTTTTTTGCTTCCGTTTTTATAATATTTTGGAGATAAAAAGCTCCATTTTTATTTATTTTCACGAATCTGTTTTATCTTAAATCCGTCAAAAATAAGGATATTTCTATTTTTTTGTGCATATCGACGAATTGAATCTTTGTTTTCTCCGTTTTAATCCATCCTTTTTATCTTGAATTTTAAAAATACACAAAGAATATTTTTTTATTTTATCTCGTTTTTTTCGGGTTCTATCGTTAAATAAATATTTTTATTTGTATTGCTGATAATTCTCCGCTTTATTTCCGAGTTAAATCGGCAGAAGCTTTAATTTCTACAAAATTACTATGAATTAAAAGATCTTCCTCACTTCCGATTTCTTATTTTCTTCCGAAATATCAAAGAAATCGGGAGGCTTTCTTTATCTATTCCTGTTTTTTTATTTTATCCGGAGATAAGTTTTCCAAAAAATCAAGCCGGATTTTCTCTTTAAAAACCGCCTTAAATATGCTATTATTTTACCGTATTTACTGAGGTTTCTGAAAAGATATTCTTTTGTTCCTTTCTTTTTTCTTACCCGGTTTTAAAACAAAGTGTTTATGATCCGTACCGCTTCAACAGAATCAAGAACCAATCAACATAGAAATATGATGTGTATCATAAGGAGGAAAAATATGTATGATGTATTAATCAAACACGGAAAAGTAGTAAACAGCGACAGGATCTCCGATACCAATATTTTGGTAAAAGACGGAAAAATTGCCGCACTGACTGAAGCCGGAATCGAGCCTGAAGCAAAAAAAGTCATCGATGCGGGGGGAAAGCTTGTGTTTCCGGGAGCCATCGATACCCATTCCCATCTTAACGATCCCGGATACGAATGGAGAGAGGATTTCGAACACGGAACCGCCGCGGCTGCTGTGGGAGGCTATACGACCATTATCGATATGCCGCTGCAAAACGATCCGACGATGGCAAACGCAAAAGCCTTCGATAATAAGCTGGAAAAAGTCGGTCCGAAAGCCTATGTCGATTTCTGCTTTTGGGGAGGTCTGATCGACGGAAATTTCAAGGATCTGAAAGATATGGATGATAAAGGATGCGTTGCCTTCAAATCTTTCATCGGTCCCGTATCTCCCGATTACAGCTCCTTAAGCTACGGACAGGTTCTGGAGGCGATGGAGATTATCCGGGAATTTGACGGAATGGCAGGATTCCACTGCGAAGATTACTCCATGATTAAATGGCAGGAACAGAGAATGAAAAACGAAGGCAGGCTGGATTGGCAGGCATTTTTAGATTCCAGACCGGTCATCGCGGAGCTTATCGCGACCGTAGCCATCATCGAGCTTGCAAAAACCACCGGCTGCAAGGCGCATATCTGCCATGTCAGCAGTCCGGATGTTGCCGAAAGAATCAAGCAGGCACAGAAAGAAGGCTATCCGATCACCGCGGAAACCTGTTCTCACTATTTGAGTATGACGGATCAGGATGTGATCAAAAACGGCGCACTCTTTAAATGCGCTCCCCCTCTGCGTTCGGCAGAAGAGCTCGAGCGCTTATGGGAATATGTAAAGGACGGAGTTTTCAGCGGCATCAGCAGCGATCATTCGCCCTGTACATACGATGAAAAATTCAATGAGATGCTCGGACAGAAAATCACCAATGTCTTTGAGGCATGGGGAGGAATCAGCGGCATACAAAGCGGCTTCCAGACGGCATTTAACGAGGGATGCACAAAAAGAGGCATCTGTCCCACCGTGCTGGCAAACGCAATGTCCGTTCTTCCGGCTAAGACCTTCGGAATTTACGGAAAAAAGGGAGATATCAAAATCGGTTTTGATGCGGATCTCCTCATCGTCGATCCCGAAAAAGAATGGGAAATCACAGCCGACTCGCTTTATTATGTCAATAAGCTTTCCGCCTTTATCGGCATGAAAGGAAAGGGAATCCCCGTTCTTACGATGATTCGCGGCACCGTAGTTGCCGAGAACGGAAAGATCTGCGCAGAAAAAGGCTTCGGACAATTGGTGAAAAAAATAAAGACCTCTTAGGGGAAAGGAGAATCGGATGCCTTCTGCATGCAGAACATCCTGAAAATCAAAATTTATGAGCAAAATAATTGAAAATCAGGTACTGAATCCTGAATTGATTAAAAATGTAGATAAAGATTTGCAGCCCACAGACAAGAGAATCATGACTCCCATCTCCTATGCCGCAAGCTTTATGGGCGGCTGTGTATCCATCGGAACCTTTTCCATGGGAGCGGGACTGATCGGGGCATTGACCGTAACACAGGCTGTCATCGCCATGAGCATAGGCTGTCTTGTCATTGCCATCGCTCTTGTTTTCATCGGCAACTGCGGGCATAAATACGGCATTCCTTATACCGTCCAGCTCAGAAGCAGTTTCGGTACGACGGGAGTAAAAATTCCCGGTATTTTAAGAGGGCTTCCGGCAATTATCTGGTTCGGCTTTCAAAGCTGGATAGGAGCCGGCGCGATCAACGGATGCTTAAAAATACTCTTCGGCTTCGACCATCTTCCTATGGTTTATGTTTTATTCACCCTGATCCAGGTTGCGCTTGCCATCCGCGGATTTGAGAGCATTAAGTGGCTGGAGAATATTTCGAGTATTTTCATCATCGCGATTTTAATATACATGCTCTATGTGGTCAGAACGAAGTTCTCTACGGAATTATCGGACAGCTTCTCCGGCATTAAAGGAACCTGGGGTCTGCCTTTCTGGGCTGCGACAACTTCATTTTTGGGCATTTATTCCACGATGATCATCAACGCCTCGGACTATTCCCGAAATCTGGAAACCAAGGTCGGACCGACCTTCACCGGCAGCATTTATACTCTGTCCATCCTCCCCGTTACCCTCTTTATGGGACTCATCGGTCTGCTTGTTGCAACCGCTACCGGAAATTCCGATCCGGTCGAGGTCTTTGCAACCACGATGGACAGCAAGTTTTTAACCATTGTCACCCTTCTTTTCATTGCATTTGCTCAGGTTACGACCAATGTACTCAATAATATCGTTCCTCCGGCATATGTTTTGATGGAATCCTTTAAGGTGAAATGGTCCCACGGTACGATTCTGGTCGGCATTTTATCCATCTTATCCATGCCTTGGAAGCTGGTTACCGCAGAATCCGCTGCCGGACTCAATCTCTTTGTTCAGTTTTACTCCGCTTTCCTGGGACCGATCTTTGCCGTCATGGTCGTGGATTATTATATTCTGAGAAGAAAGAAGCTCGATATCAACCATATGTATGATAAGAACGGTCCCTTCAAGGGCGTCAACTGGGCAGCCATGATCGCCATACTGGTCGGCTCCGCCTGCTCGCTGCTTCTGGTTTCTCTCTCATGGTATGTAAGCCTTCTGCCTACCGGCATTGCTTATTATCTGCTCATGAAATACATGCCCTCTTCGGAAAAATTCAGGAAGGGAACGATTTTCGAATAAGAGAATACTATCAAATCATGAAATCAGAAGGAAATAAGCCGCAATAAAGCGCTGATTCCATGAATCTTAAAAGGACCGATCTCCCTTTGAGCTCATCATCGCTCTCTCGGATATCGGTCCTTTTTCATCTTATTCATTTTCTTTTTTCTGCCGGAAATGCTCGCAGAGAGGCTTCTTGATCTTCTGCCTCGTCATCTCCATCAAATGCAGAGAGGTAAATCCCAGAGCGCTTGCCTTGACGGGATCCTTCTTCAATTCCTGATTGAAGCGGTAAAGGAGCTCTTCCTTATCCTCCCTTGCGCTCATATCAATAAAATCTATAATGATAATTCCGGATAAATTACGCATTCTCAGCTGTCTCGCAATCTCAATCATGGCTTCGAAATTCGTTTCCCGGATCAGATTCCGGGCATTCCCTCCTTTTGAAGAGGGCTTTCCCTCCTTCTTTCCGGTATTCACATCGATCACGCTCAGCGCTTCCGTCTGTTCGATAACAAGATATGCTCCGGATTTCAGCCAGACCTTCTTCGCCAATGCCTGCGAAAGCAGACTCTCAATTGCATAAAGCTTGCTAAGGGAAAGCATCTCATCCCGGTAATGGCGGAGATTTTCCGCTGCAATCAGATTCTTTTCTTTACAATACTCCGAAATCTCCAGATACACCTCTTCGATATCCGTAAGGATCTCCGATAAAAATCCCTCCCCCTTTTTTTTAATCATATGGATATATGCGCTCTCAGCCTCATAGAGCAGGGAAGGAGCTTTCCTGTATAAGGCGTGTTCGATGAGGGAAAGAAGCTTTTTTTCCAGAGCTTTTGCTTCCGCCTCAATCTTTACAAAATCCGCCCCGTATGCATTGGTTCTTAAGAGAATATCCGCTCCCTCTCCGATTTTCAGCTTTAATTCCTTTTTTGCTTCTTCTTTCCAGTCCGCATCCTTGATTTTGGAAGAAAATAAAAGCCTCCCCCTTCCGACCGTCGCAACGCTGTACACTCCGCTGAAAGCCAGCTTTGAGGAGGCGATCGGAGCCTTCGTTTTTGCCGCCTCTCTGACGATCTGCACGATAATCTCGTCTCCCGGTTTCAGGGATTCATGTTTTTTTTGATCGGCATAAATCGGATTGCGATTATCCTTTAAGCTGTAAAAGCAGGTGATTTTTTCTCCTCTGTATTCGATATCGATGAATGCCGCATCGATATTCGGCATAAGATCCTTCACCTTTGCAATATGTATGCTGCCCAGTAATCCTTTTTCTTTTTCGTATACCTCGATATCATATGCCTGACGATCTAAAAAGAGGATAGAAATCCTCTTATCCTCATAATCGGTGATGATCAGTCTGTTTTCCTTTTTCCGCATTCTCTCTTCCTCTTTGCCCTGTTAAAAATCCTCTCCGTATTCCTCAAGACTCTTTCCTTCTTCCGTATAAAGCTCGGTTCGTCTGATTCCCGAGCGATATTTCGGCAGATCCGCATAGCTTTGGAGAGCCTCCAGCAAGAGTTTGGGCTTTACATTATTATTGCTGCCCTGAGAAACATGCAGAAGAATCGAAGTTTTCCCTTCCCATTCTTCCGCCTCCATCCGATAAATCAAAGGCTTGATATCCTGGTAAATGATCTTTTCCTTGCTCTTTTTTTCTACGATGATCTCTTCTTGCTTCATCAGCCGCTCGATACAGGATTGTAAAAATTCCCTGCTCGGATAATCTTTTTCCCCTCTTTTTTCTTCGTCCTGCTCTTTCTCGAGAAAATAAATTCTGTACTGCGCCGAAGCAACCAATGCCATCGCATTCCTGCTGTTTTGAGGAAGCTTTTTAAAGGAAAGTATTTCCATTCCCTCACACATGCTCTCGTTGAGGCGACGAATCGCCTCTTCCGAGGAAAGCTGTGCCGCCCTCTCGTCTTCCAGCTCGATATCCATATATTCTCCGATTCCCTCTATGCCTATTCCGAGCGCGGAGGCAAAGGACATGATCTGATGGGGAGAGTAGCCTGTGCTGTATTTGATCGGCAGCTCGCTCCTTCTGATAGCTTTTTGAAAATACCTCAGCATATCGAGATGACCGACGAATCTCATATGACCGATTTTTGAAAACTTCACTCTTATCTTCAATCTTCCGGCTCCTGTCTGTTTTTTAAGTCTTTTCTTTTCATTAATCTATATTTTTTTCCTCAAAGCATACACCGCCCTTAAAGCGCTTTGCTCCGCATCCAAGGCATGCCTGCCTGCAATTTGGGGAAACCCGGTCATTGCATGCCGCCTCCCATTCCCGCTTTAAAAAGCTCTTCTCCACGCCCACATCCAAAAAATCCCAAGGCAGGAGCTCATCCAAATCCCTCTCCCGGATCGTATAAAACTCGGGGTCGATTCCCAGACTTGCAAATGCATCCATCCATGCTTTTTCCTTGAATAAATCCGACCATGCATCATAAAGCGAGCCGTTTTCGTACGCTTTCTCTATTACGGCGCAGATCCTCCTGTCTCCTCTGGCAAGCACACCCTCCAGAATCGTAACCTCGGCATCATGGTATTGGTATTTGATGCTCTTTTTATTGAGCTGCTCCTTCAAGGTATCCTTTACCATATAGGCTCTTTCCAAATATTCCTCGCGGCGCAGCATGGGCGCCCATTGAAACGGGGTAAAGGGCTTGGGCACGAAAAAGGAGGAGCTTGCCGAAATCTGCACCTTTCCCTGTCTTTCCTCCTTCGGGATGGAATAATAATGCTCCGCAATCTTCTCGCATAGCTGCGGGATTCCCCTGATATCCTCCTCCCTCTCCGTCGGAAGTCCGAGCATAAAATAAAGCTTGACCTTATTCCAGCCTCCCCTGAATGCCTGCATCGCTCCCCCGAGAATATCCTCCTCGCTCAGCCCCTTATTGATCACATCGCGAAGCCTCTGGGTTCCCGCCTCCGGGGCAAAGGTCAGGGAGCTCTTTTTGATATCCTGCACCCGCTTCATGACATCGAGGGAAAAAGCGTCGATGCGCAGGGAGGGAAGGGAAATATTGATCCCCTTATCCTTGGTATACTCGATCAGAAATTCCAAAAGCTCCCGCAAGCCTCTGTAATCGCTCGAACTTAGGGAACTCAGCGAAATCTCTTCCGCTCCGCTGATATCGAGCATGGCAAGCGCATAGTTTTTGAGGTATTCCACCGAATGCTCCCGAAGCGGACGGTAAACAAAGCCTGCCTGACAAAATCTGCATCCTCTGATGCAGCCCCTCATGATTTCAAGCACGACCCTGTCCTGGGTTACTTTAATAAAGGGAACCACAGGTCTGCTGATAAACTCCGCACTGTCCATATCGGAAAGAACCTGGCGGCGGATTTTTGCTGGCACATCCGGATAGAGGGGGGAAAAGCTCTTTAAACAGCCCTCCGCTTTGTATTCCACATGGTAGAGCGAGGGGACATACATTCCCTCCACACGGGATGCCACTCTTAAAAATGCTCTCCTCCCCCTCTTCTCTCTTTTGTATTGCTTATAGAGATCTAGGAGCTCGTCATAGCGCACCTCTCCCTCTCCGATATAAAAGATATCGAAGAATTCCGCAAGAGGCTCCGGATTATAAGAGCATGGTCCCCCTCCGATCACGATAGGCTCGTCCTCTCCTCTTTCCTTCGCCCTTCTTGCAATACCCGAAAGCTCGAGTATCTGTAAGATATTGGTATAGCACATCTCATACTGCAGGGTGATTCCCAGAAAATCGGCATCCCTGACGGGCTGCTGGCTCTCCAGAGAAAAAAGCGCTATCTTTTCCCTGCGCATGATCTTATCCAAATCCGTCCAGGGAGAAAAGACCCTCTCGCAAAAAGTATCCTCTCTCCGGTTAAACATATCATATAAAATCTGCATTCCGATATGGCTCATTCCGATTTCGTACACATCCGGAAAGCACATAATAAAGCGGATTTCCACATCCTCCGGCTTCTTATTTCTGGAGTTGAGCTCCCCTCCTATATATCTTGCGGGCTTATCCACGCTGAGTAAAATTTCATCGCTTAAGGCAAGCTTTCTCATTGAATCTTCCTCTCTTTTGACAAAAACGCTTTCTCATCATCCCTTGTGTTTTGGGCTCTTTATCGTTTCCTCTCGGTCTCTTACCTCCTCCCCTGCGGATTGCAGGGAGTTTTTCCATTATACCATAATCTTTTCCAAATGTAAGCAGAGGAGAGCCTGTCGGATCTGCGCAAAAAGAAAGGAGACCGCCGCACGCCTTCGTCCGACAGCCTCCTCATCTCTTCTTATCTTGTTTTTATCGCCCTATGCCTTTTTCATTTTCTCCCTCTGCGCCGCAATCAGCGTAAAAATCAGGGCACAGATTGCCGCCGGAACGAACCAGCCCAGTCCGATGGGAGAAAGCGGCAGCTCATTGACTCTTTCTCCGAGTGTGGGCCAGATTCCGAAGAATCCGTTCATGCTCTGCACGATGCTCACGCCAAGCGTACCGATCACCGCTCCGGTATAGGTGAGATCATATTTAATCTTCTCATCGAACGCCGTCATAATCATCAGCACAATCACTACGGGGTAACTGATCATCAAAACCGGTACCGCAAAATAGATCAATTTCTCTACACCGAGAAGGGAAAGAATAAAACTCAGAAGAACCGATGCGATAACGATCTGCTTATATTTAAGCTTTCTCTCGGATATGCTTTCAAAATAATTTCCGCAGGTTGCCGCCAATCCGACCGAAGTCGTAAGGCAGGCGAGAGAAACGACGATTCCGATAAAAATCTTTCCGATATTTCCGAAAATCTTATATACGATGCCGACCAGAATTTCCGTTCTCGGTGTTTCCGGTGTGAAATATGTTCCCGCCGTAGCGCCGACATAGGTCAGACCTCCGTATATGAAAGCAAGCAAGACAAAGGTTACCGCTCCGACCCCTATCATCACGGTGATCTGCTCCTTCTTCTCGGTATATCCCCTGCGGGAAATATCCGCCATAACAATACCTGCCAGGAGCGCGGAACCGAGCGCATCCATGGTCTGATATCCCTCGGTAAAGCCTGTTAAAAACAGATTATCCGCTGGCATCTCCAGCATCTCTCCGAGAGGATTTATCATGGTATACACGATAATGATCACCAGGATCAGCAAGAGCCCCGGGGTAAGATATTTTCCTATCTTATCAAGCACTTTCCCCTGATTGAATACCAAAAACGCGGTCAGGGCAAAGAAAATCAAAGAAGTTACCAGCAGCGGAATCTCCGGAAGCAGCTGCTTTGCCGCGATATCATGTGTTGTTGCCGCCGTTCTGGGAATCGCAAAGAAGGGACCGATGATGAGCATACAGATCGCTCCGAGCGTCTTGGAAAAAATCGGACTGACTCTCTTTCCGATCGCATCTGCTCTTCCTCCCACCTTTGCGGTTACGATCACACCGAATATCGGCAGGAAAGGATCCGTCATCAGAAATCCCCACATGACCTCATACCATTTTTTCCCCGCCACCACACCGATATAGGGCGGAAAGATCAGATTACCGGCGCCGAAAAAAATGGCAAACAATGCGAAACCTACTACTATAATATCCTTAAGCTTTTTGTTCTTATTCATCGTTTCCATAATTCCTCCTATCCGGCATATTTCTGCCCTGAAAAATCGGCAATGCTCTTATAATTTTCCACTTAGTGTACCAATAGTCCCCTGCTTTGTAAATATCAATTTTAAGCATTTTAAAAGATTGTGAATTTTATATAAAAAAAGTATTATGAAAAGGGAGATCTTGGCTTTTTAGACCTGCTCTCCCTTTTTCAGCCTTCTTATTCTCTTCAATATCAGCCCTCTTTCTTTTCCTCCCTCTCTCTGAGATCTCTGCTCAATCCTTCCAGATAATGCAGGAGCACCTCCCCTTCCCCTCTGATCCTGTAGCTCTTATCCACCTCTTCATAGGTAAAGCTCTTTCTCCCTCCAGATTCCATCCTTTCGACGAAGCTTTCCAGATCTCGAAAAGGAATATAATACGCCTCATTCCTGCGGGTAAAAAAAAGAATTAAAAAAGCAATTCCTTTTTGCTCTTCAAACTCCTTCATAAAAGCAAACTGATGGCTGTGCAGATTGGAAAGCGCAAAGAAATTTGCGGCGCATTCTTTCGCATCGAAGCAAACGGGAATCCCCTGCACATTGCCGATATAATCCACCGTGCTCTTCTGATCGAAATATGCCAATGTAATATGCCTGCTCTCCTTATCTATCGTGATCGGCGTGATCGGTGTGGGAATTTTTTGTATGAGCGCAAGCCCGCATTTCTTATATACCTCATTTGTATGATTGAGCATCTCCTCAAGCAGAGAACCTCTCAAGCCTCTCGATTTCCAAGTCGCCATATCCTAGCCTTCCTTATTTCCTTCCTTATTCCCTTTCTTTATCTCATCCGCCCCCGGAAAAAGCACAAAAAAATCCCGCGGAGGGGGAGCGCAAAAAACCATGCCGCTCAGATAGGAGAGCTCTCCCGAAAAAGAGGGGAGTTTGAGCAGATATGCATGCAGGAGCTGATGCTTTATCGAGGAAAGAGGGATTTTTTCTTCTCCTTCTCTTTTTTTTGCATATTTCTTATCGCCGAGAATGGGATAGCCCAAATAAGAAAGCTGAGCCCTGATCTGATGCGATCTTCCCGTAATCAGCTTTGCCAGCAGCAGGCTTATCCTGTCTTCTTCATACAGCAGACGGTACTTGGTCTCGATGTATTTTGCACCCGCAAATTCCTCATCTTTAATTAGCGATTTATTGCTTTTTTCCTCCTTTTTCAGCCACGAGGCGACCCTCATTTCCCTTTTCGGGATTCCCGATACCGCGCAGAGATAGTATTTTTCTATTTTTCTTTCCTTGATCAAATCTCCCATGCAGCGTGCCGCCCTATAGGTCTTTGCGCAAATCACCAGACCCGAGGTGTTCCGATCCAGTCTGTTGCATATCGAGGGCTTAAAGAGCGGATTTCTTTCTTCGCCGAGATATTGCAGCAAAAGATCGTTTAAGGAAAGCGTGCTGGGCTGCGCCTTTTGCGAGAGCAGCCCCGCCGGCTTATTATATACGAGGAGCTCTTCGTCCTCATAGACGATCCTCTCCTTTTCCAAAGAGAAAAAAACTCTCGAGGAGTCTTTTTCTCTGATCTCTTTTTTACTTTTTTCTTCCCTCTCCCGACTTTCGGGGCTGTTTTTTGCGGCGGGAGCTGCAAATTTTTCTATGGTTTCCTCCGCCAGCCAGAGCCTGATTCGGTCTCCTTCCTTTATCCTCTGCTCTCCCCCCGCCTTTTTATCGTTCAGGGTAATGTTTTTCTTTCTGAGCATCTTATGGATAAAGCTTTTTTCCGCAAGAGGCAAATATTTTGCGAGAAGCTTATCGAGCCTTTGCCCGGCATCTTCTTTTTTGATCTCGATCTCTCTCATTCCGTCCTCTTTATGATTAGCAGTCTTTCCCTGCTATACATCGCTTTTTGTCCTGTCTTTGCCGACTCTGGCAAGGATGAGAGCTTTCTTCGGAGGAGCAAGCGGGCTTAGGTAAATCGAAGCCAGAAACTTTTCCTTTGCCCAAATCAGCTTCTCTTCCTCGCTTGCATAAAGCGTCGCTATCCTTTCTCCCTCCCTTACTTCATCTCCGTATTTTCGATGAAGAATGATTCCCGCGGCATAATCGATCGCACTGTCCTTATGCTCTCTGCCTGCGCCGAGCATTACCGAGGCGATTCCGATTCCCTCCGTATCCATATGAGAAATATAACCTCCGCTTTCCGCACGCAGCTCCATGCTGTACCTTGCCCGTGGAAATTTCTCGGGATTTTCGATAAAGGAAGGATCTCCTCCCTGTGCGCTTACCATTTCCTTGAACTTTTCGAATGCGGCTCCTCCCGTAATCGCCTCCTCCACCATGCTCAAGCAGCTCTTCTCATCCCCCTTGCCGGCAAGAAAAAGCATGCCGGCGGCAAGCTGCTTCGAAACCCGTGCCAAATCTTCGGGACCTTCTCCCTTAAGCACCTCTATGGCTTCTATGATTTCAAGACTGTTTCCTATATTTTTTCCCAGCGGAATATCCATATCCGTGATCAGGGCAAGCATTCTCTTTCCGGCATTCTCTCCTATTTTTACCATCTCCTCGGCAAGAAGAAGCGCATCCTCCGTATTCTTCATAAAGGCTCCGCTCCCCGTCTTGACATCCAGGACGATGCAATCGCTTCCTGCGGCAAGCTTTTTGCTCATGATCGAAGAGGCGATCAGCGGAATGCTGTCCACCGTTGCGGTAACATCCCGGAGCGCATAGAGCTTTTTGTCGCCGGGAGCCAGATTTCCCGACTGCCCGATCACACAGAGCCCCTTCTCGTTTACGATGCGGAAAAACTCCTTTTTTTCGATCGAAGTCCGAAAACCGGGAATCGCTTCGAGCTTATCGACCGTTCCTCCCGTATGACCCAGCCCTCTTCCGCTCATTTTCGCAACTTTCAGACCGCAGGCGGCAACCAGAGGGGCGATGATGAGCGTCGTCTTGTCTCCGACGCCCCCCGTAGAATGCTTATCCGCTTTAATCCCCTCGATTTCGGAAAGATCGACCCTCTCTCCGGATTCCGCAAGTGACATCGTCAGGGCAAGCGTCTCCTCCTCATTCATTCCCTGAAAATATACAGCCATTAAAAATGCCGACATCTGATAATCCGGTATCTCATCCTTCACATAGCCCTCTATAATGTATTTGATTTCCTGCGCATCAAGATGCTCCCCGTTTCTCTTTTTCATAATCAGATCATACATTCTCATGATAAACACCTCTTACCCTTTTTTGCGCGATTTTTTGAATCCTTCTCCGGGATTTTTCTTTTTTCCTTCTTATTTCAGAATATCCTTCTTAAAGCTCTTTCCGTCCGTTATATTTTCCAGAGAGAAAATATCCAGAATCGTCGCCGCAATATCGGCAAAGCTCGCCCTCGTCTTTAAATCGACGCCGGAACGGATCCCTTCTCCGTATACGAGGAAGGGAACGTATTCCCTCGTATGATCGGTTCCGCCATATCCGGGATCGCAGCCGTGATCCGCACTGATCATCAGAATATCTCCTTTTCTCATCCGGGGCATAAAGGAAGAAAGCCATGCGTCAAAATCGCTGATGCTGCGCGCATACCCCTCTATATCCCTGCGGTGCCCGTATATCATATCGCAGTCCACGAGATTGACAAAGCAGATTCCGCAAAAATCTCTCTCCATAAGCTCCAGCGTTCTCTTCATTCCCTCATCATTGTTCTTTGTCCTGACGCTCCACGAAACTCCCTTTCCCGCAAAGATATCATAGATCTTTCCGACCGCCAGAGTATCGTATCCCCCGGCAAGCAGAGCATCCAGCATCGTATCCCGTGGCGGAAGGAGGGAATAATCATGCCGGTTGGAGGTTCTCGTAAAGTTTCCCGGCTCTCCGACAAAGGGTCTGGCGATCACTCTTCCCACACCGTGCCTGCCCTGCAAAATCTCTCTCGCCGTCTCGCAATAGCGATAAAGCTCTTCTATCGGCACAAGCTCCTCATGCGCCGCTATCTGGAATACGCTGTCGGCAGAGGTGTAGACGATGAGTTTTCCGCTTTTTAAATGCTCTTCTCCGTAATCGCGGATCACCTCCGTTCCGGAATAGGGGCGGTTGCATAATACTCCCCGTCCCGTCCGCCTTGAAAACTCATCCAGGATCTCATCCGGAAAGCCCTCCGGATAAGTCGGAAAAGCATTCGGCGATACCAGACCGGCAATCTCCCAATGCCCTATCGTCGTATCCTTTCCTTTCGAAGCCTCCTGCATTCTCGCAAAGCTTCCGATCGGTTTCTCTTCCTTTTCCATGCAGTCCACTCCCTCTATATTAAAAAGCCCGAGCTTTTTCATATTCGGAGTATGAAACTTTTCGGATGCGGCAATGGAACGCAGGGTATTCGCCCCTAAATCCCCGAACTCCTGGGCATCCGGTGCATGCCCTATCCCAAAGCTGTCCAGCACCATAAAAAATATTCTTTTCTTATCCAAAACATCCTCCTTTTCACTGTATCCATGCTCGAAACAGTTGATTAACGCAGCTTATGAAAGCTCGATTTTGACCGCTTCCTCCGGCTTAAAATCATTTCTCAAATCATAGATATTATGCCCCGTGGATTCCCCAAGAACTCTTCCCTTCAATGAATAGCAGCGAATAAAGCGGTTCGTGTCTATGCTCGACCAATGCTCCGTATCCCAGACGATATATCCGTCCGCATCCGTCTTTTCCTTTTCCAGATAAAGATCCACCTGCCTTCCGGAGCGCATCTTTTCGATCAGCCCTTTGCTTCCTTCTATTTCCACTTCTTCCTTATTTACCGAATCATATACTTTCATCCTTTTCCTCCCTCATTGTTCAGAATCACTTTCTGCCTTATTGTAATTATACCCATGGATGAAAAAAAACACAATCTTAAGATTTTTCCTATTGACAGTTTTGTCCTCTTTATGTATTCTTTGAATTAAGCGTATTAATTGTGTTAATACAGTTAAGTTTTAGAAAGGAGAATGCGATGATTATGATAGATACCAGAGACAGGCGGCCGATTTACGAGCAGATTATCTCCAAGCTTTCTGATCTTATGGTACAGGGCGTTTTGCAGCAGGACGAGAAACTCCCCTCGGTAAGAGCTCTTGCAACCGAACTTTCAATCAATCCCAATACCATACAAAGAGCCTATATCGAGCTGGAACGTCAGGGATATATTTACTCGGTCAAGGGAAGAGGCAGTTTCGTTGCCGATACCAAAGAAATCAAGAATAAGCGTCAGGAAAAAATATTTGACGAGCTGCGGCTCTTGGTCGAGGACGCAAAATCTGCAAGTATTTCAGAAAACATTTTTATTGATAAGGTTACATATTTTTACGGCGGCTTTGTATTGCCCGCCGAGAGTAAAGGAGGAAGCACAGATGATAGAGGCTAAGAACATCGTTAAGCGTTTTGATCAAATCACCGCTATCGACAATCTCAGCGCGGATATCAAGGAGGGCTCCGTCTTCGGCTTGATCGGTACAAACGGTGCGGGCAAGAGCACTTTCCTGAAGATTGCGGCAGGCATATTAAAGCCGGACAGCGGAACACTCTTGATCGACGGGGAAAAGATATTTGAAAACACGGGGAAAAAAGCGGAATTTTTCTATATCTCGGATGACCAGTTTTATCTTTCCAATTCCACGCCGAAGGATATGATGCGCTTTTATCAAACGGTATATCCGAATTTTGATCTTAAGTGCTTTGAAAAACTTCTCGCCGCTTTCGGCCTTTCGCAAAACAGAAAGGTACTCACCTTTTCAAAAGGAATGAAGAAACAGCTCTCCGTCATCCTGGCGCTTTCTGCAAAAACCAAGTATATCTTCTGCGATGAAACCTTTGACGGTCTCGATCCAATGATGAGGCAGACGGTAAAAAGCCTTTTTGCACAGGAAATCGAAAGCCGGGGGCTGACTCCGGTCATCGCCTCTCATAACCTCAGGGAGCTGGAGGATATCTGCGACCATATCGGCCTGCTTCATCAGGGAGGAATCCTTCTTTCCAGGGAGCTGGATGAAATGAAGCTCAATATCCATCGCATTCAATGCGTGCTCAAACCGGGGATGAGCCTGAGCGAGATGAGCGATCTTCATATTATTGCCCAAAAACAGATCGGCAGCCTGCATACATTGACAATTCGAGGCGCTGCCGAAGAAATCAGAGAAAAACTTTCCAAATATGAACCGCTTTTCTTTGAAATGATCCCTCTGACCTTAGAGGAAATATTTATCAGCGAAACGGAGGTGAAAGGTTATGACATCAAAAAACTTATTTTTTAATTTAATGAGGGAGGACTTAAAAAGGAGGCTTTGGAGCATCGCCCTTTGCGTGCTGATTTTCTTCTTTTCTTTCCCCGTGGCTTCCGCCTTGATGATCAGCAGTTATTCCAAGCAGAACGCTTATCTTTCGGAGAGTGAAATGCTTAAAAATCTTCCCCTGGTTCAAAACGAAATTTTCAGAACCTTCTCCGACTGGAACAGCCGCGGCAATTTCCTGATCAGCTTTCTTCTGCTTCTGCTCGCCCTCGTGTTGGCAATTTCAGGATTTTCTTATCTGCAGTCCGCAAAAAAAACCGATTTTTACCATAGTCTTCCGGTCAGCAGAAAAATGCTCTTTTCTCTGGTTACTTTGGACGGGATTTTGATCATCGCATTGCCGTATTTTGTCATGTCGATGATATCCGCCGCGATGGTTTGCCTGAGTACTGGGCATCAGAGCTGTTTTCAGATTGCGGCATCCGCATTTTTGATCAATATTTCCCTCTTCTTGTTTTGCTATATCACGGCGGTGCTTGCGGTACTCCTTACCGGTCATGTTGTGGTCAGCGTACTCGGAATCGGCGTGTTTTATACCATTCTTCCGATTATCCTTATGCTGAAATTCGGATTGAATCAGACCTTTTTCAAAACCTATTATTATGACGAGGACATTCTTTTCTCTCAATTGCTTCGCAGCTCTCCGATGACTCTCCTTTTTGACCCTGAGCCGGAAAGACTGCTGACGAATACCTTATTGGCACTGGGCGGATTTTTCATTCTCACTCTGCTTTCCTTCTTCGTCTACCAAATCAGACCGTCCGAAGCGGCAGGGAAAGCTATGGCATTTTTTAAGAGCAGGGTTCTGATTAAATTTCTGATCGTCATTCCTGCCGCTTTAAGCGGTGCGCTTTGGGGATATTCGATTATGGAGAGCGACGGATGGGGAATATTCGGTCTTATCTGCGCATTGATCATCAGCTATTGTACGGTGGAAATCATTTACCATTTTGATTTTAAAAAGCTCTTTTCCTATAAGCTTCACCTCCTCTTATGCGCATTGCTTTCGATCGGAATATTTGCAGTATACCGCTTTGATCTGATCGGCTATGACAGATATCTTCCCTCAAAGGATGCCTTGCGTTCCGCGGGAATTTACAGCACGCTTTTGGAAGAAAACCAGTACAAGCTGCTGCGCTCCGAAAGCCTTGCCTTCAGCAGCTATGACGGCAAGCCTTATCTGGAATCGGTATACCGTTTTTCCGAAGGGAAAATTATCGAAAAAATGCAGTATACGGATCAGGACGTGATCTATAAAATTGCCGAAACGGGAATTGCCCAGCGCCGACCTTCCCGTCATTACAGCTATGACGGAGAGCCCCAAACCACGGTTTATTTTTCCTATCACCTCAAGAGCGGCAGGAAGGTTCTACGCCAATATACCGTAAAGACGGAGGATATCAAAGAGGAACTGGATCTCCTCTATGATAGCGGGGAATTTAAATCCGCCCTCTATCCGATCTTCGACTTTGATGCCGAAAAACTCTCCTCCTTCATCTATGAGTACGGAGCCGGATATCTTCATACCAAGGCGGGAAAGGAGGAGACCGGGGAGCTCTTTTCGATTTACCTGGAAGAATTTGCTTCGCTTTCCTCCGAGACCAGGAGAAAGGAAAATCCGATAGGCTCTCTGCGCTTCAATACCGAAGAAGAGGATGAAAATATCTCCATCCTCAAAAGAGAGCGCGAGAAGAAAGACCGCGAGGGCATATACCGCGATTTGGAAGGATTTTATCCTATTTATCCCTCCTTCCAAAAAACCATTGCAAAGCTGAAGGAGATCGGTACGGATCCCTATGTGCTCCGCGCGGAAAATATCTCGAAAATCACGCTGCAGATCGGAGGCGGCTTCGAGAGGGAAAAGGAGGCTTATTACGAGGAGCAAACTTATGAAGCTTACTCTCCGAACAGCGATCTTCTTTTCTCCGAGAGGGAAGCGGAAATCACCGGAAAGGAAGAGATTCGGCAGATTCTGGAGAGCGCTTCTCCCGAAAATCTCAAATATACCAATTCCTTCCGTCCGAAATTTACGCAGATGTCCATCCGGGCAAAGATCAACAAACACCCCGATGATGCCAAACTGACAAGCAGCGAAATCTACCTGATTTTTGATGCGGATAAAGTGCCCGACTTTGTCCGGGAAGCATTCGGTCTTACACAGGCCGATATCCGCTACTATACGACCTTTGCTTATTAAAACCGGGTATTTTAAAATCTGTTTTCCGAAGCAACGCAAAAAGAGAGCAGCCCAAAAGCCCTTTTGAGGGCTTTGGGATGCTCTCCTTTTTGATATCTGCAAATAAAAATACTTTGTTTTGCATTCTTTTTTCCGGCTCTCCTATCTCGCCTTCGTCAGGATCCAGTCCGTCCACTCCTTATAATGCTTTCCGTAAATATGGACACCGTCATTGGAAAGCTCACCTTTGAGATATCCCTTCTCATCATCAAAGATTTCATTGACATCCAGATAGATGATTTTCTGATTATCCGCAAGAGAGGAGATAAATGCGTTGAATTCATTGAGCTTCTCATTGGTGTATATCTTGCTCGAAGTGGATTTTTTCTCCGTCACATGAAGATTGCCCTGCAGGAAAATCAGTGCATCCGGCTGCGCCTCCCGTATCATATCGAGGACACCCCGGTATCTTTGGGTGAATTCCTCATAGGGATAGCCGAGCTCGTTTACGCCGAACATAATATAAATTTTCCCGAAGCTCCTCGAGGCGAGAAGATCACTAAGCTTAACCTTGCCCATCCCCTTGACCGGATAGGATTTGACCACCACATCCTTTACGGACATTCCCGTATCCGCAAAAAACGTCGTATTATCGATTCCTCCGTATTCCTTCAAGCCTACCGTACGGGAATCTCCGATAAAGAGAGCATCCGCAAAATACGAAGCATCCGCCTGCTTGGCTCCCGCCTCTTCGCCGCTCTGCTCCTGCGCACTCTGCTTTTGCCCGCTCTCTGCGCCGCTTTTTGTTTCCGCGCCGCTTTCCTCCTTGCCTTCCCCGAAAACGAGGCTTTCCGTACTCTCTTCGGGAGGGAGCTCTTCCTGTATCCCTTCGGATCTGCCGAGGCTTTCCCGGATTTCTCCCTCTTTCCCCTCTTCTGCGCCTGTTTTTGCGATAAGCTTATCCGGCAGGCTTTCCTCAGCCATGCTCTCCTTAGCCGCAGTTTCCGGAATCATCTCTTTCTGTGCAAATGCCGCAATCTTGTTCTGATAGATCTTATAATAAATAAACGGAGCGGCAACCGTCATCATCGAAAGCAGTAAAACCAGAAAAAAACTGTTATTATGTTTATTAGAGCGCTTCATATTACTCCTTCATCCGATCCCTTCTTAAAATCTGAAATACAGAAAGGGATCGTCCAAGCCTCTGTACATCGCATACACCGAAAGCCAAAAAACCGCAAGCAGGAAAGCATAACCGATAATATTATCCTTTATCATACTGTAAAGCTTATACGGAAGCCTGGTCGAAAAGAAAAGTCCCAATACCAGGAAAAGCCCGTACTGCTCTCCGTACTTGAGATAATCCCCGACAAATGCCTGCTGCGCATTCCCCTGAAAAAGAGGAAAAAGCTTATGAAAAAACACGGCAATAGAGCCGAAATCTTCTATCGAAAAAAATACCCAGCTGATCGGAATGAAAATCAGCATATATATTCTTCCCAAAATCGGGATCCCGTTGAGTATCTTGCCCAAAAACAGCTTCTCTGCGGCAATGAGCACAAAGAGCAGAAATCCCCATATGACGAAATTGAGACTCGCCCCGTGCCAAAGCCCGGTAAAAAGCCATACGAACAATAAATTCCTGTAGGTGATCAGCTCTCCTTTTCGATTGCCTCCCAAAGGAATGTATAAATATTCCCGAAACCAGCTTCCGAGCGTGATATGCCATCTTCTCCAAAATTCCGTCATCGTCAGAGAAGTATAGGGATGGTCAAAATTCTGCGGCAGCTTAAAGCCCATCATTACACCGAGTCCGATCGCCATCACCGAATATCCGAAAAAGTCGAAATAGATCTGAAAGGATCTGGCGGCAATTCCCATCCATGCCAATCTCGTCGATATGCTGTCGAAGCCGATATCCTCCAATGCCCTCCACAGGCTTCCCAGCTGATTTGCCAGCAGAACCTTTAAGCCCAATCCGAAAATAAAGATCTTCGTCCCCGAGGCAATGCCGGAAAAACTGCATTTTCTTTCCTCAATATAGGAATCCACCTGGGAATAGGTCACGATAGGACCTGCAATCAACTGCGGAAACATACTGATATACATTGCGAAATTAACCAGAGAATACTGCGCTTCGATATCTCTGCGATAAACATCGATCAGATAGGAAACCGCCTGAAATGTATAGAAGCTGATGCCTATGGGCAGCACCAAATCGACGATTCTTCCGTCCTCCAGCAGAAGATGGGGGAAAAACCTTCCCGCAAGTCCCGAGAGAAAGAAATTGGTGTATTTAAAAACAAATAAAACGGAAAAATTACATAAAAGCCCGATAACCAGCCAAAACCTTCTTAAGCCCTCGCTCTTGTCGATAAACACTCCGATGGAAAAATTAAATGCGATCGACAGCACAAATACAATTAAATACGAGGGTCTGTCCAATGCGCTATAGGCATAAAAAAAGATACTTCCGATCAGCAGAACAAAGTTCTTCGAGGCTCTGGGCGCAAAAAAATAGACCAGCATGAAAACCGGAAGAAATATAAACAGAAATTCCAAACTGCTGAATACCATCTTACACCATTTCTCCTTTACACTTCTTCTCTAAAAATTCTTTTCTTCCTATTTCATACTGATCCCTCCCCCGACTGTCAACCGCGACAATGGCGGGAAAATCCTCTATCCAAAACCTGTATATCGCCTCCGGACCGAGATCCTCATAGCAGACGAGCTCGCTCTTTTTAATCGATTTGGAAATCAAAACCGCCGCTCCCCCTATGCAGGCGAAATATACGGCTTTGTTTTTTTTCATGCTCTCCTTGACCTCCGGGCTCCTGACACCTTTTCCCAACATGGCTCTGAGTCCTCTTTCCAAAAGCGCCGGGGTGTATTTATCCATGCGATAGCTTGAGGTCGGACCTGCGGGACCGACCGCATACCCCTCCTTTGCCGGAGCCGGTCCGACATAGTAAATCGTTTCATTCTCGAGCCTGATGGGCAGCTCCTCCCCTCTTTGTATGCATTCGTATAATCTCTTATGTGCCGCATCTCTTGCCGTATAGAGGCATCCGCTGAGCAAAACCGCATCCCCGGCGCTCAGCCGCTGCACGCTTTCTTCATCGAGAGGCAGGCTGACTCTGTATTCCTTCATCTGTATTTCTCCGTCCTTATTTCACTGATCCTGAAGCTATATCTCTCCCGAAGCATGTCTTGCCGCATGGCAGCACATATTCACCGCAACCGGTATGGATGCGATATGCGTCGGAAAGAATTCAATATTCACCGCCAATGCGCTTGTCACTCCTCCCAGCCCCGCGGGTCCTATCCCGAGTGCATTTACCTCTTCCAAAAGCTCTCTCTCCAGAGCCGCATACGCAGGATCCTCGTGATTTCCTCTGCATCCTCTGAGCAAAGCCTTCTTTGCCAAAATGCCGGCATAGTCGAAGCTTCCTCCCACACCGACTCCGATAATCGAAGGCGGGCAGGTGTTTGGACCTGCATGCTCGACCGTTTCCAGCACGAAGCGCTTCAATCCCTCTATTCCCTGAGAAGGAGAAAGCATCCTGAGCGCGCTCATGTTTTCGCTTCCGAATCCCTTCGGCGTAATCTCTATTTTGATTTTATCGCCGGGTACGATCCGGGTATGGAGAATTGCCGGCGTATTATCCCCTGTATTCCTTCTTTCAAAGAGAGGATCGCTTACTATGGATTTTCTTAAATATCCTTTTTCATACGCCATCCGCACGCCTTCGTTCAGTGCGTCCTCGAGGCTTTTTCCTCTGAGCAAAACCTCCTGCCCGAAATCGACAAAAGCAATGACCATTCCGGTATCCTGGCAGATCGCCAGTCTTTCTCTTTTTGCCAAAATATTATTATCAATAATCTGTTCCAGAATATTTTTTGCAAAATTCATGCTCTCGTTCTCTGCCGCTTTTTGAAGCGCAAGCATGATATCCTCCGGAATCTCATAATTTGCCTCTAAAAGCAGGCGCGTCACAAGAAGACTGATTTGCGCGGAATCAATCTCTCTCATCGCTTTCCCCTACTGCTTTGCTTTGGAAGCTGCCCTCTTCCTCTGGTTCGCATCCAAAATCTTCTTTCTGATCCGAAGATTCTTCGGTGTTACCTCCAAAAGCTCATCCGCATCGATAAAATCCAATGCCTGTTCAAGACTCATCACCCTCGGCGGAATAAGACGAAGCGCCTCATCCGAGCCGGAAGCCCGGGTATTGGTCAGCTTCTTCGTCTTGCAGACATTGATCTCCACATCCTCCGCCTTTGCATTCTGCCCGATCACCATGCCGGCATAGACCTTCTCTCCGGCTCCGATAAATAAGCTTCCTCTTTCCTGGGCATTATAAAGCCCGTAAGTAATGGACTCTCCGCTCTCGAATGCCACCAAAGATCCCGCCTTTCTGTATGCAATCTCTCCCTTATAAGGGGCATAGCCCTCAAATTCGGTATTGAGAATGCCGTTTCCCTTGGTATCTGTCATAAATTCGCTTCTGTATCCGATCAGCCCTCTTGAAGGAATCGAAAACTCCAGTCTGGTATAGCCTCCGCTTGCGGGGCTCATTCCCTGAAGCTCCGCCCTCCTTTGGGTAAGCTTTTGTATTACCGCACCCGAAAACTCCTCGGGTACATCCACATAAACAAGCTCCATCGGCTCGAGTTTTCTCTTTCTTTCGTCCTCCTTATAGATGACCTCCGCCTTGCTGACGGCAAACTCGAATCCCTCTCTTCGCATATTTTCAATCAGTACGGAAAGATGGAGCTCTCCTCTTCCCGATACCTTAAAGCAGTCCGAAGAATCCGTCTCCTCCACCCTCAGGCTCACATCGGTATTGAGCTCCTTAAAGAGCCTGTCCCTGATATTCCTGGAGGTAACGTATTTGCCCTCGAGGCCTGCAAGCGGAGAATCGTTGACCAGAAAATTCATCGAGATCGTCGGCTCCGATATCTTCTGAAAGGGTACGGGTTTCGGATTTTCCAAAGAACAGAGCGTATCTCCGATATGGATCTGTGCAATTCCGGAAATCGCTACGATGGTGCCCGTTCTTGCCTCCGCCGTTTCCGTTCTTTTCAGACCTTCGTACTCGTAAATCCTGCCCGCCTTTACTCTGCTGATTTTTTCCGGCTCATGATGGTTCACCAAAGCAAGCTCCTGATTGACTCTGAGCACACCTTTTTCGATCTTTCCGATTCCTATTCTTCCCACATATTCATTATAATCTATCGTGCTGATCAGAATCTGCAGATCCCCCTCAGGATCTCCCTTAGGAGCCGGTATTGCCCGGAGAAGGGTTTCAAAAAGAGGAATCATATCCTCGTTTTTATCCTCCACATGGTACCTTGCCCATCCCTTTCTTGCGCTCGCAAATAAAAAAGGGCAGTCCAGCTGCTTCTCATTGGCATCAAGCTCCATCAAAAGCTCCAATACCTCATCGACAACTTCTTCTTCTCTTGCCTCCACCCTGTCGCATTTATTGATCATGCAGATCAGGCTCAGATCCAGTTCCAAGGCTTTCTTCAGAACGAATTTCGTCTGAGGCATGGAGCCCTCATATGCATCCACGACCAGGATGACGCCGTCGACCATCTTCAATACTCTCTCAACCTCTCCGCCGAAATCCGCATGCCCCGGAGTATCGATGATATTGATCTTTGTATCCTTATATCGTATTGCGGCGTTTTTTGCGAGAATCGTAATTCCTCTTTCCTTTTCCAGGTCATTGGAATCCATCACCCTCTCGACCAATTCCTGATTCTCGTGAAATACGCCGCTCTGCCTCAAAAGCTGATCGACCAGAGTCGTCTTTCCGTGATCTACATGTGCAATAATTGCTATATTTCTGATATCTTCTCTTTTTGATAACATAGATTTTTCTTTCTCATTCATTTTCTTTTCTCAGGCTTTATCCGAAGGATCCGATACTAAAACTGGCTGAAGAACTGAGATAAGGGATCCACAACATTTGACAGATCCTTAATCGCCTTATTGAGCGTCTCGATATCGATTGCTTCGATCTTTTTGATCGCATCGTCCAGACCCGACTGAGAGCTCTGGACCAGACCCTCGACATCCTTGATCATTCCGTCGATGTCCGCCTTGGCAAGTTCGCTGCTGACCATTTCGATGTTTTTCATCGTCTTTTGCAGATCGGAATAAAGCACATTCAGACGAAGCGCTCCCAGGATGACAATGGCAAGGATGATGACGCTGGCAAGCGCCGTAATCATCGACATATGGTATTGCTTCTTTGCATATCTTGCCTGTGCGGCATTGCTTTCTTCCATCCGCTTCATATATTCTTTATATTCTTCCTGATTCCATTCTCCCATAAGTCCTCCCGATAGCTGATCTACCGGAGGATGGAAGCATCCTCCGGTAACATATTATAAACATTATTTTTCGTTTTGCAATACCTGTATTTACTTCCTTGCAGCCGCAACCGCCGCAACAAATTCCTCCGCCTTTTTTCTTACCGCCTCATAATCTCCGCTTGCGGCTCCCTTGGTAAGACTGGAACCGGTTCCCACGGCAAATGCGCCGGCTTTCAGCCATTTATCGACATTGTCTACATCCACTCCTCCGCTGGGCATAAATTCGCCTTGGGGAAGAGGTCCTCTGAAGGTGCTGATCGCAGCCGGACCCAAAATATTTCCCGGGAAGAGCTTGATGACATCGCATCCCGCCTCCAATGCGGCTATCGCTTCGGTCGGCGACATAACACCCGGCATCATCGGCACTCTGTATCTGTTGCAGAGCCTGATCGTTTCCAAGTTCAGCCCCGGGCTCACCACATAGTTTGCACCGGCAAGAATCACCGCTCTTGCGGTCTCCGGATCAAGCACGGTTCCCGCACCGATCACCACACTCGGATCCTCCTTATACTTTCTCGATATAAACTGAATAAACTCTACGGGATTGCCCTCATCCATCGTCATCGTGATTTCTATGAATTTAATCCCTCCGCGAATGATCGCATCGATTACCTTCTCCCCGTAATCTGCATTCTTTGCCCGTATTACGGCAACCAATTTATCCTGCCTCATCCTTGTAAGCACTTCTTCTTTTCTCATCGCCTTACCTCTCCTGATTTATCATTTATTCGCCGCGGTATTTCCTATGCACCCCTTTTTTACCCTCTTATCCCGAGCGCTCCCGGCTTGGCGAAGTTTTTTGACTTCCCTTTTTTTCTTCCGGGCAGGCTCCTCTTTCTCTAAAATCATATCATACCTAAGATCTGATTTCCATATCTTGCTTGATAAAAAGATTTACAATTCACGAAAAAAGAGCATGTGTAAAATCTGAATCATCTTACCATGCTCTTGTCCTTCTTTTCTTATTTCATTGCCTCTTTTACCTTTGCCGACTTTCCGATACGATCGCGTAAATAGTTGAGCTTTGCTCTTCTTACTTTACCCTTTCTTACAACCTCTACTCTGTCAACGGAAGGTGCATGCAGCGGCCAGGTCTTTTCCACTCCGATTCCGTTCGAATTCTTTCTCACGGTGAAGGTCTCTCTCAATCCGCCGTTCTGTCTCTTTAATATGGTCCCCTCAAAGATCTGGATTCTCTCTCTGGTTCCCTCCTTGATCTTATTATAGACTCTTACGGTATCTCCGATCCCGAACTCCGGCTTTGCCTCTTTGAGCTGCTCCGCCTCAATTTTTTTGATCAATTCATTCATGGTATATCTTCCTCCTGTTTTAATTTGACATTCTTACGCTTAATGATAAGCCAGCGGAATATCTCTTCAATTTAACAGAACTACTTTAGCATATTTGCCCTTATATTTCAAGCATTTTTATCAGAAATCTGCCTTCCCGAAAAGTTCAGCAATAAATGCAAATCCATAAGCCGGAATAATCCGACCGCCTTGAATGAGGCAGATCTCATGAAAAATCTATAAAAAAGATATTCTTCCTAAAAAAGCAGCGGCATCCTTTGTGAAAGAGATCGATTAATGGATTACCAATTTATCGACGATTATAAAGATCTTTTCAGCATCTGCCCACTGCTGTACAGATCAGGTATCTATCCAAATGTCTGCTATAACTAAAAAATATCGCAAAGCATCTTATCAGGAAGAAAAACAATGCATCACAAGAAAAGCTCCTATCCTCTCTGAAAAAGTTTCTGTAAAGAAAAAGGATGATCCTTGTTATAAATATTGCAATTTATAGTTTTAGATCATCCCTTTTTCTCACTAAATATTACGAAGGCTCAATTAATGCTATTACAATCCAAGGCTCTGCTGCATTACTAGGATTTTGTTTGAAAGTTCTACAAGAACAAATACAGCCACAATATCCTTTAATTGTATTCCCTCTTCCTTCCTTTGATATCTTTTTCCCAAGTTTTTTCATGTTCTCACCTCCTTTCTACTACAAGCATAAATCTGAACAAAGCACCACAAACTATTTAGACACAGAATTTTAGAAAATTTTTAAATTATCCCTAAAATATAGGAACAGCAAGCCAAATTTGATATGATTTTATTACAAAAAAGCAGAATCTAGTTTGCAAAAAGAATTTTATTTTATGCTTTTATTATAATAAAATATAAATACTTTTCCTGTATTACTGGCTTAGCGGATTATCTTATATGACAATCTAACAATCTCACATTACTATAAATTTTGTATTATGAAATCTTAATTATCATACCGAACTTTTGATCCATTTGTGAAAAAACTTAACAACAAATTATTGAAAATGTATCCTCGAATCTTATTATAGTGTCAATAGGGCAACCAGACTTACTACACTCAGCCCACTGCTCCGACAAACTTGTAAGAATCATCTACGCAATGTATAACAAGACTAAATTTACTCCCAATTAAATGGGTTCATATATCCACTATCAATAGATTTTAAAAGCTCCTATTAAGATTAACCTTTTTATCTACAGCAGAAACTTAAAATTTTTAGTAAATTTCTTCTCAATCCATACTTGATTTTTTACATCAGATCTCTTGATTTATTTAAAGTATTCGGAAAGCTTTCTATAACTTTGATAAAAAATTTCGTCAGAATAATAATCGTCAATACATATATCACTACTACAGTGATCCAATAATTATTTCTCGAAGTATTATCAAATCTGTAAGTTATCATCAAAAAATCCGTATACGCTTTTCGGTTAATCGCCGCAACAAAAACAGTTATAAAAAGTGCTATACACGAAGGGAGTTCGGCATTGTACCTGAAAATTCTGCCCAATTCTTTGCGGGACATACCGAGAGTTTCTAAAAAATTCAGTTTTTTTCTATCAAAAGGTATATCAGATAAAATATTTAATACCGTCCATGCAAAGACAGAAGCAGCCATGAACACAATCAAGAGCAGAACAGCCAGTAGAGAACTTAGCCTGAAACGTCGAATTTGAGCGGCAGACTCAGTATAAGTATAAAAATATTTCTGCTCCCAAGGACCATAATACTCTGGGCAACTTTGCTCTGCCTTTTCAGAGAGCTCTGCAAACGCAAAATCCCTTGTTTCTGGAGGAAAAAGAAATAACAAAAGGCAGGTAGGTTCATCTTCTATGGAACTCAACCGAGGGTACAACTCCACAAAGACCTCTTCAGAACATACGAAGAGTGATTCGGCTTCATTCGGAAAATCGATAAGCCATTGTCCGATTATATTATTAATCTTAACTTCCTTAATCACATAGTGATTTTCCGGATCTTTTGCCTTCTCCTTCAGCCACGACTCTCCACGATATTTTCCCGCTACATAAATCTGCCAATACATGTTATAGTAATCTCTTGCATTCCCCGGGGATTCTTCTCCTCTTGCATGTTGATCCTGGAAGCAATGGATAATCTCTCTTCCGGATACGATAATTTCCTCTCCCGATAATGCCTTATATGTTTCAGATGTCACTCCAATTCTTTCCACTCCGTTATAATCGGTAATCCTCAGCATCGGATAAGATTGCATTTTCCCTTCGTATTTCTGTGCGATATCCATAAAATCCATTTTCCTCTGATAATTTACCATAACCATTGCATCAAAAGGATAAGACTCTGCGCTAACAGGAATAAAATCCGCAACCTTCTCTGCCAGAAATCCCAATGCAAAAATATGAATTACGCTTAGGACCGTAACCCTCCAAAGCATACCATAAAAGTTTTCTTTCAGCGGTAAAAGTCGCAGATTCCAAGAAAAGCATGGTGGGTTCATAGCTTCTATTTTAGTTAATACTATATGTATCAGATAAAAACTAATCAATGTGCTTCCAAATCCCAAACTAAAAAACACCATGGATATGCAACTGAAAGACACCATAAAATACCTGAAAATGATGCGTGAAAGACCAAATAATACAATCCCCGGTATCAGAAGTATCCAAACATATCGCATCGGCTCACTACTATATTCATTCTTCTTCTCTCCCCGCATAAGGATGTCTTCCATTCCTCGACGATTGAACCAAAGAAAAAATATGTACGCGACCAAAAATACCACAACAAAACTTAAGGCTGCGACTGACTTGTATACAAAAGCGCTTGGAGCTGTCTCTCCCAGAATATTTTCATATCGATTGTTAATGATCACTCGTAAAGGATAATAAAGAATAGTTCCCCAAAAAATCCCTTGTAAGAAAGCAATAAATGAACCAATGATATATTCTGCAATAATCAATCTCATTACCTGTGAGCCTCGGGCACCGAGCAACAGAAGAGTTTGATATTCGCGAGCCCTTCTAAAAAGATAGGATCTGAGCGATCCATAGATACTGAAGACGGCTATAGAAATAAGCGTATAATAAAATATTGCAATTTCTGCGAGAACGGCACACCCGAATAAGTTCCATTGTATTTTCTCAAAAATCCCCCGTTTTATAGTCAAAAATACAAAGATCTCTATGATTGCTATTTCCATACCGATAAAATAAAGTACCCTTTCTTTAAATCCAGAACGATACATTTGTACGGCAAGTCTAAACATCGTTTCACCTCTATAAAGTAGCCGAAATATCTATAATATTTTGATAATATGCCTCCTGACTCTTATATTTCTTTCTCTCGATATTTCCTTCTATTTCACCGTCCTTCAAAAAAATCACTCTATTACAGTAGCTCGCCATGAGAGAATCATGTGTCACCATGAGAATTGTTTTAGCAAACACCTCGTTAATGCGAACAAAGGATTCCATCACCGTCCTTCCCGAAATCGAATCTAAATTACCTGTAGGCTCATCCGCAAGAATCAAATCCGGTTCATTAACCAATGCCCTGCAAATTGCTGCTCTCTGTCTTTCTCCACCAGAAAGATCATAAGGATACTTATCTAAAAGATTGCTAATACCGAAGTCTTTACCAAGCTTTCTGACCTTTTTATCTATTTCAGAGTTTCTTTTTTTATTTAAAAGCAGAGGCAAGCCAATATTATCGCACACCCTAAGACCAGACATGAGTTCACAATCCTGAAAAACAAAACCAATCCGAGTTCTTCTTAAATCCGATCGCATACTTACCGACATAGCAGCGACATCCTTTTCCATGATAAAAAGCTCGCCTCCAGATGGCACTTCAATCAAGCCAATCATTTTCAAAAGTGTGGTCTTTCCGCATCCCGATCTTCCCATTATACCGATGAATTCTCCTTTTTCAATTGTAAAACTGATTCCTTTAATTACAGGGATCTTTTTTTCTTTTTTATGAAAAAACTCAGTATAGTTTTTATATAAATTAATTGCCCTAATCACTTTTTCCCCTCTTAAAAATAATTTTGGATTGACTACTTTCCACGCAATACTTCTCAGCATGGCATCTAATATCAAAACTGCTAAGCCGGAATAATTCAATTACTATTATATTTTTTAATACTCACAGAGAATATTAACTTTATGC
The DNA here is from genome assembly GCA_030529445.1 of Johnsonella sp. Lineage (GTDB taxonomy): Bacteria > Bacillota > Clostridia > Lachnospirales > Lachnospiraceae > Johnsonella. The sequence goes on from JAUMWW010000016.1 coordinate 56,950, forward strand.
TTATATATAACTAAAATAAACATCGGGTTTCACCCAAACTTTCGGGTAAGTAGCCTCAGAATTGGTTAGAAACCAAGTCAGTCGTTATTTTAGTACATCCAAGGCTAGCACATAGAATACAACATTATTAATGTGACATCTGCTCAATAATCAGAGATTAATAGTCTGTTCAGTCGCAATAAAATCTATATACCCCTCATATCCACCACATCTTGAAGTTGTTATATAAAATTACAGATTGTAAAGTTTTGTGATTCAATTTTTTAATTTATTTTTTCATTCTCTATTTTAAGAATTAATTTAATCAAACTATTCTTAGACCTGAAATTTTCATATGTAATATCATTATTTTTAAATGCTATTCCAAATTCTTTCTCAAGCATGCAGACAACAACTAATAAAGATATTGGAGAAAGATAATCCATTAATTCATCTTCATTTTTTATTGTTAACTTAGAATTATCTACTTGTATAAAATCATTTATAATTTTTTCAAAAAAAACTTCTACAATTTTATATTCTAACATTTTTTTGCACCTGAATAACAAGACAATTTTTCGATGATATCATCAGCAACTACACTCATATTTCCATTGGTAATAATCATATCTTTCTTATTATATGTAGTCATTTCTTCTCTATCTATGTTTTTTAATGTTAAACATTCAATAGCATCAAGAATTTCTGATTCTTCAATTAGCAATTTTCTACTGCATATGTTTATTGCATCTATTTTTTGTGAGCAAATATTGATTATAGATTCATAACCATCTACAGATTCATACATACAATACTTGTGGTAATCATACATTGTTGAGACTATTAGATAGTCCGGTTTACAGGCTCTAGAAAACAAAAATAATCTCTCACCATAATTATTTTCAGAAATATCTATATCTATTTGATAATCTCTAGGTATTATTAAAATAATTATATCTGGATTCATTTTTTGTTCTATATCATGAAGCATTTGATTTGCTAATCTAATTCTCTTTTTCATCGGAATAGAATCATCTAATATCTGATCATCTATATAGTAGTGTCTCAGCATCACTATATCACCACGACTACCAATTAGGGCAGTTTTGTATCCATATTCACTCAGTTTTTCATGTAAATCTATCCCTATCTTTGATTTATCAGTTGTTGGACATATCCCCGTAATCATGATAACAGGAATTTGTATATCATATAATATATTTCCTACATCAGTAAGACGTGGCTTAATATAAAGATTATCGTTTTTATATTCGATCAAAAGTGTATATTCTCTTTCAAGTAATCTTTTTGTAATAATCACTTTTTTAAAATTCATTAAAGTATTGTTAATAATTGGCAATAACTCATTTTTAAAATCTACATAAGTTTCACTATCAAGTATCCATAACAAATCATAATCTAACCTCTCTCTCTCTAAAAAACTCTGATTCAGAGATTATTTTATATTGATCACTGTTTTTTTTCTCTAGTATATTTCTCCGAACAGATTTTGTGACCAAAATATAGTTATTTTTTTGTTTAAGTATTTTATAAAAATATCAAACTCTTTCTCATAGGGATAAACTACTATATTACTCATAAAAATTGTTATTTTTTTGTGTGATAATTTTAAGAAAGTAATTACCACACTCTTCCTTTCTCTTATTAATATAAAGATCTGATATATGTCAGATGCTACGGATGATAACGTATAATATTTTGCGCAAAATTAAAACTGAATAATCAATGACATAGTTC
>JAUMWW010000031.1 GCA_030529445.1 Johnsonella sp.
TGATGCCGATGACAGCGCGGACGATAACGATTAAGCGGCAGGGAAAAATCAAAGAATTAAAAATAAAAAAGATGTTTTAATGTTACTTTAATGTTTATGATATAAGATACAATCACAAAATGAAAGGAGATAAAAACAATGAAAAAAGGATTATTTAAGAATAGAATTATAGCAGCGGCAGCAGGAGTTATGGCACTTACAATGATGATTTCCGGAACGGCATTTGCTTCGGGAGCGAAAATGATAGGGCTTGAGAGAGCGAAGGAACTCGCTTTCGCAAAGGCGGGAGTACAGGCTTCTTCGGTATATCTCACCAAGGCAAAGCTGGATTTTGATGACGGACGTTATGAGTACGAGGTGGAATTCTACCACGGAGCATTGGAATATGAGATTTCCGTAGATGCATACAACGGCGGTATCCTCGAGTTCTCGGCAGAGTACGATGACTAATTTCGACAGAAAAAACAAAAATTGAATACGATACAAATTCTCAAGCAAAAAGTAAAAAGGGTTAAGATATAAAACATTAAAACATAAAGCATTGAATCCAAAAGGGCCTCTTCCCGGATGATTTCCGGGGGGAGGCTTTTGGCTGCGAAAAAGGGAGAGATCGAAGAAAGTATTGATTCTAAAATCTTTCCCTCTGTGGTATGATGTTTTTTAAGATGGAGGTCGGGGTAAAGAGCGGGCATAGTCTGTTCTTAAGAAAATACAAGTATACGGGGGAAATATGGAGGATAAGGGTGGAAGCGGGGTTCTTAAAGAAAGAGAATTCTTACAGCCAGATGCAATTTTAGATTTATTTGAGAATATTCAATCGGTTAATGCGGACAGACTGGTACGAGAATTGAAGGATATGGGATTTCCTCAAAGCAATGAATTGAAAAATCAGGAATTATGTTTTTTCAGGGTCAGGCAATTGGCTTTCGACGAGGAATATCCTCGCAGAGAGGCATTTGAAAACGTGGTTATGTCTTTGGATAATGAGGCATTTAACTTTGTGTATGTGCTGACGGGGACCAAAAAAGGAATAGATCTATGTATCGGCGTAGTCAAGAATCGCAATGAAAATAAAGATTCCTTGGGCAAGGAGCTTTGTGCCGCCGATTACGGACGAATTATAAAGAATGTATTTGAAGGAAATTTTAACGGAAGCCGATTGGAGCATCTACGGGGAAGAGATTTGGAAGAAATGGCATCTTCAATCACGCGTAATTATAGAAATGCAGGTGCTATCATCGGGATTCCCTCAGTGAAGGAAAAAGAGAATGGAGAAGAATATGATTTTCAGGGAATAGACAGACTGATTAACAGCATGCTCGGTCTGGAGTGGAGGCTGGTCGTCGTTTGCGAGCCGGTAGGAAAGAAGAAGATCGGAGAGCTTCGCAAGTCTGCATACGAGCTGTACAACAGGCTATCTCTATGTGCAAAGCAGACATTGCAAAATACGCTGAATGACGGGAATACCGTATCTTTCGGAAAAAACTATTCCAAATCCAAGGGGAAAAATTTTTCGTATAATAAAGGCGATACAAAAACTCTTACAAAATCATCCGGAAATCAAAGCCATAGCAGGCAGGAAACTTATACGGAAACACAGAGCAGGGATGAATCGGAAGGGGATAATCATAGCCTGAGCAGAAACAAAGGGATATCCAATTCGATTACGATCGAGATTGCCAATAAGCATATCCAGGAAATTATGGACTATATGGATGAAGAGCTTTTGGCGAGGCTGAAGACGGGGTTTGGCAAGGGGCTCTTTAAGACCTCGGTATACTATATGGCGAAGGAGCCAACGCATGCGAATCGTTTAAAAGTCGGAATCATGTCGCTTTTCCAGGGAGAAAAGGCAGGGTACAGTCCTCTTTATGCTCAGAGAATAGACTTGGAAAACACTCAGAATGAAAGTATTTTGCGGACTTATCAAAATCAGTATATGGAAGCGGGAGACTCTTCCCCGGATGCGCTGCTGCTTTTGAGCAGGCCTTTCGAGGAAGAGAATATAGGGCTGAGCACATATTTGACGACAAAGGAAATCAGCCTCTTCGCGGGTCTGCCGCAGAAAGAGGTGCCGGGCATCAGCCTGAAAGAGGGGGTCGGCTTCGGGCTGAATGAAAGAGAAATAGATGAGGAAGCAGCGATTCATTTGGGCTGTATGATTCAAAAAGGAAGGGAACTGAGCGATATCGCGTTTTATTTGTCTAAGGAAGGATTGGCTAAGCATACCTTTATTGCAGGAGTGACGGGAAGCGGAAAAACAACGACCTGCCATAAGCTTTTAGCGGAGGCAAAAATGCCCTTCCTCGTGATAGAGCCTGCAAAAACGGAATATCGTGCCTTACTGCATGCGGAGAAATATAAAAATCTGATCGTCTTGACGCCGGGAAATGAGATGCTCGCTCCGTTTCGAATCAATCCGTTTGAATTGATTCGGGGAGAGGTTATTTCCGCACATGTGGATATGGTAAAGGCAACGTTTACTTCGGCCTTTCCGATGGAAGCCTCGATGCCGCAGATTTTGGAAGAAGCGATATATAAATGCTATGAGAAGAAGGGCTGGGACATCGATACCAATATCAACAGGATATACGGAGAAGAAGCGTTTTCTCCGGAAGTGGACGCTTTTCCCATTTTATCCGACTTATTGGAAGAAATGAGGGCGGTGGTGGAGAGCAAGCATTTCAGCCAGCAGATGCAGGCGGATTATATCGGTTCTCTCGTGAGCAGGCTCTCTAATTTGACGGTGGGCTCCAAGGGAAGCATGCTGAACTGCACGCATTCTACGAGTTTTGAATATATAGCACATAATCAGGTGATTCTGGAGATGGAGGAGCTGAAATCTCCCGAAGATAAAGCATTGCTGATGGGACTGGTACTGAGCAGGCTTTCGGCCGTGATTAAGTCAGAGTATAAGAAAAATCCCGGATACAAGCATCTGACGCTCGTAGAAGAGGCGCATCGCCTTTTGTCGAAGGTCGAATACGGGGACAGCGGCTCTAAAAAGGCGGCGGTGGAAACTTTTACGGATCTTCTCGCAGAAATCCGAAAATACGGAGAGGGCTTGATTATCGTAGATCAAATACCGAATAAGCTTGCTTCGGAGGTATTGAAAAACACCAATACCAAAATCATACATAAGATTTTAGCAAAAGACGATAAGGAAGCGGTAGGAGATACGATGCTGATGGATGATAAGCAGAAGGAATATCTTTCGGCGCTTCCCGTGGGGCATGCGGTGATTTTTTCGGAGCATACAGAAAAACCGGTGCATGTGCATATCACTGCGATCACCGACACCGGTGAAAAGCCGGCGGACGATGCGTTGGTCAGGCAGAAATTCCTGAGAAAGAAGGAGGAGTTGGGTAAGGCTTATCGGGATCTGGAAGTTTTGCCGATTTATCGGGATTTCTTAAATCTGGCAAAAAAGATATCCAATATGGAGTTTGATCCGAATGAGATAAAGAGGATGCGCCTTTTGGTAAAATCAAGGGCGGAAGCTTTTGGAAGAGAAGAAAGGGAGATTTGGAGACTGCTGATCAGGAGGAAGGACAATATCAGCGGAAAAGCGGGAGCAAGCGGTGTCTCACCCGAAATAAGGATTGCTGCCTTGACGGATTTCTTTGCAGACTGCTTATATCAAGAAGATTTTGATATTAATAATACGGAAGAGAAAATATTTATTTATCTGAAATAAAAGAGAGGAGAAAGGTATGTTTTTACTTGGCATAGGAGCAATTATTGCGGCGGCGGTATCCGTTGCAAAAACAATCGGAATCACTGTGATTGGCTTGGAGAGCTTAAAAACAGTCGGGCAATGCATTACGAGAGTGGCAAAGGAATTGGGGCTTATTAACGAGAAAAACGATGTGGAGGAATTGGGAGACATGGCATTGCAGGCGGAGGGCGCAGGCATTTTCCCGGAAAAATTCGATTCCTATCAGGCATATATCAGGGCGGTGGAAAATGAGGAAGGCTATAGATATGCTCCCGAAAAAACGGAGGATATAAAAAACGAAGAGAAGATCAGGAAGGGAATAGAATTAAGTACCGCGGTGACGATGGAAAAGTTTCCGAATATGCCGATCGGATCTTTCTTTGAATTTATGGGAAGGATGGAAGTCAAACAGAGCGGATTTTTTACCGAAGCAAAGCTGAGGGAGCTGGGAAGGATCATGGAGGAAAATGTCGGCTGTATTGCAGATGTATTGCATTATATGGACGGGACGCAGAAGGATGATATTGCGATAGAACGCGGGATAGATATCTTAAAAAGGATGGAAAAAGCGGAGAATCCGTCTATAAGCGACAAAGAAGCCTTTAAGAAAGCGCTTTCGGTCAGAAACTAAGAGCATTTGATGCTGTACTGTATTTGGGAGAAAAGAGGAGAAGCTGTTTATGCAGTATAAAATCATCGTTTTTATTACGGAGGAATATCTGAAGGCTCTGGATGTTACGGAGGAAGAAAGATTTAGCGATATCAGCATAGAGGGAAACAAGAGGATGCGTTATCTCCGGGAGGAAGATGCGGATAGATTCTGTGACTATATCCGGATGTTTTATAATATTAATCAATTTTCGGAGCTGGATATTTTCGCCCTGATTGTAGATGCTACGAAGACAGAGGAAAAAAGGAGGGGCGCGGAATACATCTTCGATGCGCTTTGCGGATGCAAAAGGAGTTTGCTTGCCGCAGAGCAGATTCTGCCCATTCTGGTGAATATGAAGGAGATGCTTGGCGCAAGTCAGGAAATCAGGGTATGCTTTTTGGGAGGGCATTATCTGGTACAGGCGGATGAGGAATTTCGAATCAGCGTCCGGGCCGAAGAGGGAGAAGCCGAGCTTGTCCTAGACGAAAGTGCGGCGGCCGGAATCTATTATTTCAAGGGCACGGACAGCCTGAGCAGGGCATTGCGGCCGGAGCTGGAGGAAAAGGAAGAAAGAATCAAAGCCTTGGAGGGAAGATTGGAGGAGGCAAAGAGAGAAGCCGCGGATCTTTGGCTGCGGTTAAAGGGGGCAGAGAAGGAAGGAAAGGAGCTTCAAGAAGAAATGGAGAGGCTGCGTCTTGAACATAAGAAATGCAAAGAGAACATGAGGATTATTTGCTATGCGGATAAGAGGAGTTTTGAAGGGAACTTTGATATGTATTGTTATCAAAAGTTTGTAGTGAGGTTTGAGATTGCAAATGGAGAATTGGTAACTCCTCGCCAGCATATAGCAACAATAAGACCTTCTTATTATTTTCAGGGCTTCAAGGCTTATTCTCCTATACGAGGTCGTTTTTTTCATTTAGTAGAAGAAGAAAAAGAGATTGAGAGTGGATTGGGAATTTGGGGCGGTGTAAGGATGCCTGGAACTGCAGTAGCCATTATCGGTGCAGAAGATGACACGGAGGAAGAGGTCATGGAATGGTACGCTAAAATATCGGAAAACAAAGAAAAAACAAAATAGAAGAAATTCGGGAAAAATATGATTTCTTATCCGAGATATCGGTTTTTGCCGGAGGTATCTCGACCGGAGGAGGGAGAAGGATGAAAAATATTCAAAACTACGAAGCCCCAAAATACAATGAAAGCAAGGGTGCAGAGCCGCAGTACCGTAAAATCGATGAAGGAATCTACGAATACAGAGAAAAGGATGAGATTTTATATGTGAGCTCCCTCTCCTTTGAACAGGAAGAGGAGTATGAGGAGGGAGGCTCTGCGGCGGATATCTCGCAGTATCCACTGGAGGATATTCTGGATCGCTTTTACTGTCATATCTCGGATTTTTATGAGGAGCTGAATCACGAGAGCTCGGCGGTATGCTATCTGGAATTTGCTTCCGTCTGTGAGGAGGATATCCGCAATCTGAGAAGCATTATCGGAAAACATGTTTATAATCAGGAATATGAGGAGAATGGGCAGATCTATGTAAGATTGGTGATCGAATAGAAAGAAAGCAGTATAAAACAGGGGGAGAGATCCCCCTGTTTTTGCGTTATGAGATTTAAAGCACCTTATTGCCGTTGACTTTAAGACGGAATTTGAGGCCGAGCATTTCCGAAGCCCTCCTGCACATAATCATTCGATGAAGAAAGATTTCAAAATAATCGTACATGGAGCAGATGCTTTCATCGATCTCAAGATCGAGGGTAATATGCGTTTTTTCTTCGTTGATGCTTAAGTTCATTCCGATCACGGCATAATTGACCCTGTCATGAATATCAAATTTCGCGCTTTCCTTGGTGCGGACACGGTTTCTTCGCACATCGCTTTTGTCGGCGATAATCAATGCGGCGGAGACGGGATCGATCGCGGTTCCGGTGGATTCGTCATGGTTTGCGATCGCGGCGACGATATCGATCCTGTCCTTCAGCTCCATATCGATTCCCTTTAAGATATCATTGGCAAGGAGGGCGCCGTATTCCGCATGATGTTTGCGGTTAATGGCATTGCCGATATCATGCATCAATCCGGCGATTTTGGCAAGCTCGATCTCTCTTTCGGAATAGCCGAGTTCCTTTAAGATAGCGCCGGCTTTTTCCGCGACAAGGCAGACATGGGCGAGGGAATGGTCGGTATATCCCATGATACCGAGGATGGAGTTTCCTTTTTTATAATACTCCTGAATTTCTTTATTCTGTTTTAATTCTTTATATGTTATCATAGTTCGTATAAATCCTTTGCATTGATAAGAATAATAAATAGCCGTTTTTCGCCGCCTCCCCTCCCCTAAAGAGCCAAAGTGCGGGGAATAAGCGCAAAGCAGGCATATTATTCTTAATGATATATGGAAAAGCGCTTATTTTCAATGATCAGAATGTAAAGTTTTTATAAACCTTTCAAAGGCGCGGGAATCCGGCTTGCTTTGCAAGCTTTTGCGTGCGAGAGTCAAATGGCTGTTCGGTCAGAGTATTTTAGTTAAGGAAGAAAGATTATGCTGAGAGAGCAAAAGGGATTAAAGAAAGAGTATTATATACAGGATTATGTGGTATTTGATTTGGAAACGACGGGGATTTTCACAAATAGTGATCAGATTATCGAGATATCGGCGCTCAGGGTGAGAAAGGGAAGGGTTGAAAAAAGCTTTTCCAGCCTCGTCAATCCCGGACGTCCCATTCCCTACGGGGCAAGCAGGGTCAATCATATTTATGACAGTACGGTAAAAAATGCGCCCCGGATAGAAGAGGTGCTTCTGCGTTTTATTGAATTTATCGGAGAGGATGTGCTGGTAGGGCATAATATCCATCGCTTCGATATGAATTTTATTTATCGGGACAGTTTTGCGCTTTTCGGAAAATACCCGGGCAATGACTATATTGATACCCTTCCCTTGGCAAAGAAGCTGCTTCCCGTATTGAAGCAGCATTCCCTGACCGGTCTTGCGGACTATTACGGGATATCTACGGAGGGGGCGCATAGGGCATTGAAGGACTGCTATATGAATCAGGAAATTTTCGAGCGCCTGGGAAGGATAGGAGAAAAGGAAAGCTCGCAGATCGCTGCCCTGCAATGTCCGAAATGTAAGAAAGTGCTGAAACTCCGAGAAAGCATCTACGGAAAGTTTTGGGGCTGCGAAGGCTATCCCTCATGCAGATATACGAGGAATTTTGATGCGGAAAAGGACAGATAACTTTTGGTAAAAATCGAAGCGGGAGGCGAAAGAGGATGGCAAAGAAACTGAAGGACTATTATGATGAAACTTATGTGTATGAGCTGGCGGAGGAGATATACTTGCGGAATAAGGAGTTTAATAAAGATGGCTTTATCCGTAAGAGCATAAGCAGCTTAAATGAGCTGGAATTCGGAGACAGACAGAGCTTAATCGCAAAGTCGATAAGAGAGAATATGAATCAATCCTATCAGGAGACGATTTCTGTTTTTTATCAAATGCTGGGCGAAGAGCTGGAGGGGACGATAGGGGCTTTCACCGAAGGCTGGAGACTATGGCCCTTGGGTAAGTATGTGGAATTATACGGCACGGAAGATTATCCTCTCAGCATCGAATTTTCAAAGGAATTAACAAAGAGATTCACTTCGGAATACTGTATGAGACCTCTGATAGAATATAAGCCCGAGGAATCGTTTGCGATATTGAAAGAATGGAGCCTTGATGAGAATCCCCGCGTCAGGCGGCTGGCATCCGAGTGCATGAGGATCCGGCTGCCCTGGGCGAAGAAATCGGTGATTGCCCTGCAGCATTTCGATTCCTATCTGAGAGTATTGGAAAATCTTAGGGACGATCGGGATAAAGCGATTCAAAAGAGCGTTGCAAACAATTTGAATGATTTATATAAGGAAGATCCTAAGAAGTTTGACAGCATCATATCCGAGTGGAAGAAGAACTGTAATTCGGATGCCTGCGCATGGATTATCAAGCATGCTTCCAGGACGAAGGAGAAAATGAAAAAGTCTTAATACAAAAGAGAGAGTGGATTTTCGGGCAGGAGCAGAGGCTGAAGGATGGAATGTAAACATGATATAATATAGTTACAGTTAAAGAGGAAATTAGGCATTAATAGAATCATATTTAAATATGAAGCTCAGAATTAGAAGGATAAGTTATTAAGAAAAACCATAGAATATTCGATAGATAAACAAACTACCCAGTGGCAATGTGTTTGATTTAGGTAATCGGAATGGTACAGAAAAAATGGTTTTTGTTATCCGATTGTTTTGTATTATGATCCAAAAGTAAGGAGGAATTGTGTTATAAATATATTTAACACATGAAAGAAGATGAATATTGTAAAGAAATCAATAGTGGAGTTTTGCTTGGAGCAGGGGACACCTATGATTCATTTTCAGGGAGAAGAGAAATCAGCAGGAATACGAGCAAGTGATTTGAAACCGCGGTTTGATGCTTTTCTAAAAAGATATTGGTATGATTTGAAGGTAGAAATAGAAAAAACAGAAATAGAAAACTGTATTTTAAAGCAAGATGAGGAAGAAATAGAAAACAATGCTTCAGATGAAAAAAAGAGAGTTTCGTTTGATTACAAGGTCAAAATTCTTAACAACGGTTGTAAAAACTCTAACATGACCTTTTATAAAGAGGAAAAAAAAGATAAAAATTCATTTTATGGCTCTTTTTACGGGAATTTAGAAGATGATAAATTTTCTTTTTACAATGAAATTAATGTTTTATTTCTCTCGCCACATCAAGATTTGAGAAATCAAATACAAGAATTGTTTCCCGTTTTTTTAGCTGTCAACGGATTTGGTTTAAGAAACAATAAAGGATATGGATATTTCAAACTAAAAGGAAATACAAAAAAAGAAATATTAGAGGATATACAAAAGTATCAAAAATTGGAAAACAGATATATAGAACAATTAAAAGCAAAGAATAATGAAAAAGGTGTCGGAGTTTATCAATTACAAATTGAAAATAAAGGCGGTTCAGCATCTAAAAAGGTGCAAAATTTATTGGAGAATATTAAATCTTTCCATCAAATATTAAAATCCGGTTTTAATTTCCGCAAAAATGTTAACTACAATTCTGAGTATGATGCATATATTCCATCATTGATGATAAAGAAATATAAAAAGCAGGAAGGAGTACTTTTTGAAAAAAAATCACTAAAATTACTCTTAAAAGAAAAGGGGTATGATATAACAGAACTTACTAAAAAAGATGATGCTATTAAAAAAGGTAAACAAGAGGATTTGAAAAATCAAAAATTGTACTATGTAAGAGGTCTTTTGGGGTTGCCTTCATCTTATGAATTCAGAAGAGTAAAAAAAGGAAACGGAGTGGAATTCAAAGCGAAATTTAATGTCAAAATAAAGGGAGTGGAGAGGTTTCCGTCTCCGATTAAATATCTTCCCATTTCATATGAAGAAATCATTATTCTTGTAGACTATAGTAAAATTGAAGAATTTCGGAAAAAAGGCAGTAAAGTAAGTTCAGCCATTTTTTCTTTAAATAGATCCGAGAGAGAATTGTCTTTAAAAATCAATTTACAAATACCGAATGAAGAGCAATACAGTATTCATCAATTATTTAAAATAAATGGTGTAATAGAAAACGGAATAAAAGAAACAAAAGAGTGTAA
>JAUMWW010000017.1 GCA_030529445.1 Johnsonella sp.
TCTGGGGTTGCTGCGGATTCTGGGGTTGCTGATTCTCCGCTTGAACCGTAAGCGCTCCTTCGTTGAGTACGAGATCATATCCGTTGGGATCATAAGTTGTGCCGGCAGCACTCGGATCCAATTCAATATTGAGAGGGAAAGTTCCTACGGTTCTTCCGTCTGCGGTTGTTACAACACGATAGCCTAAGTCATCACCTGCAGCTATTCCGTCTCCTCTCACGGTTGCCGTAAAAGCCGGAAGAGACTGATTTACGGTCATTGTCGCATCAACGGGAGTAAGAGTAACCTGCCTTTTCTTAATTTTGAATTTGCCTAAAGAAATTTCGTTTGTCGGAACATAATGGCTGGTATCAGGGTCGCCTATGTGGGCAATACTCACCTTTACTTCATATTCGCCGGGCAATATCGGTTTTTGCAGATCGTCGTTATAAGTTACTCTAAGTCTTGCACCTTCGTCTTCAGCTTCTTTCGGCAAAGTCGGTGCAGTAAAATCATCTTTATAGAGAGTATCGCTCGGCAGAGTTAATTCATTAATGATTACACCGGGATATTGCAGAGGAATATCTACCAGTCGGTTACCAAAATGAATTCCTTGTGCCTCCCATATCGGCTTGGGATCGTTCTGACCATCCGGAAGAGCGTCAAGTCCCGCGGAGCTTCCCTTCAGATAATATCTGGGATTGATATTTTTGTAATGAAATGCGAGAATTTTGCCGCCATTATAATGAAAAGTATTTTGTAGGGCAGCATTATTCAAATCGAAATCTACAGAAACAACTCCTGTAAGTTTTTCCAAAGTATGAGTGATGACAAGAGGTCTTTCGTTAAATCCGAAGAGGAATCCTCCGTTTATAACCACTCTGCCTTGATTATGTTCGGCTACAGAAATGGCGTTACAAACGCTGACATTCGAATCATGGCAGAGAATCTGTCCATCGTTCATCGTAAAGCTCCCGTCAATATCGGTATTTATCAGGATTCCGATTTTAGAGGCTTCAATAAGACCACCATTCACTTCCATTTTGATATTGTCAAAGATACTTATTCCATCACGACCGTTACTATGTTTTAAAAAGCCGTTTTTAAATTCAAAACTTCCGTTTCCTCTTAAAATGAGCAAGGGATGATCTTCTGTATTAATTGCCGAGATCTTTGCTTCCCAAATTATTTTTTTATTCTCCGGAATTGTTATATCTAAGCCCAAATTATCCATTACTATATCAGAGGTTGAGATTATCCTTACTTCATTGCTGGAACCTTGCAAAGCACTGCTGATCTCAGCATAGAATTGATCTTGATTATGATCGCTTAAATTAACAACTTCCTGTGCATGGCTTTGCAATGTCGGAACGGCGCCAAGCAAGCCGAGAAGCAATAATGCTTTTAGTCCGAATTTTACTGTTTTTTTAATCATTTTTTTCTCCTTATATTCTCTTTACATAAATTGCTGCAACACAGTTAATTGCATGCTATTTAAAGGCGTTCATAGGAAATTATAGCATAAGTTGGGGAGCGAAGTAAATAGCTTTATTTTTAAATATAAATGACATACATATTAAAAATTCGAATATTTAAAAAGAAAAAAGAATTTCCACAATATAAAAAGCAACAAAAGAGGATTAGGGATAAAGCTTTTTCTTTATGAGAATACGATGATAAGAAATGGAATATTCTTTTCGAAAACCGGCATTTTGATAAATTTTCATTGCTGCAAGATTGGAATCCTTAACCTGCAGTTCGATCCGCTCATATCCACGCTCGATAAGAGTGCTTTTGATAAACGCAAAGAGGGCATCTCCCAGTCCTCGTCCCTTATAGGGAGGGAGGATTTCAAAGCCGTAAAAATACGCCGTTTTTTTATCCCTCAGCTTAATCAGTGAAAAAAAAGCCAAGGGATTTGTTTTTTCAAAATCCCGATCGACAGCTTTGATATGAGAGATGCGATAGAGGTTTTCTTCGATTTCTTCCAGGATTAAAGCACCGGGGAGAAGGTTTTCGATTTTCTCTACCGGAAGAGAGTTTTTTTGATTCTTGGCATCCAGATAAAAATAATGCTCCGTGCAAAATATATTTGCGCCGAGGGAAGCTGCGGCTGCGGCTCCGGCGGGGCAGGAGCTGTCGGAGAGGATGTCTACGGATATTTCTTCTTCCTTTTTGAGTACCGGATGGGAAAGAACTTCCTTCCAAAGCAAGGTAAAGCAGCCTCTTCTTCGATATGCGGGATGGGTAAAAGAAATATATTCAAAGCATCCTTTTTCGATTTCAAAAAGAGCGGATGCGCAGATCAGGTTCTCCGAGTGAAAGCCGAGGAAATAGAGAGCCTCCTCATCTTCAGGATCAAGACCGAGATGGAGCCCCTCTTTTTTTGTGCAGCAATCCACGAGCTTTTTCAGCTCCTCTTTTTGTGCGCTTTTCAGTCGATATTCTCTTTGTATTTTGCTCAGCTTAATCTTTTTCATCATACTCTTCATTATGAACGAGAGCGGGAAAAGATGCAATACGAAAAGCCTTGTTGTGCTCTTTTCTTTATGGTAAAATCAACTAAGCTTTATCAGGCAATTTTTATTTCGGAAAAAGGAGAATTCCATGATCAGTAAGCTTATTCGTAAAATAGATCAGACCAAGGCGCCGATCTGCGTCGGTCTTGATCCTCAGCTGTCCTTTATTCCCTCCCATATCAAAGCCGATGCATATCGGAGGCTGGGAGCAAATCCGGAGGGTGCGGCGGAGGCATTGTGGAACTTTAATCGGGAGATTATCGATGAGATATATGATCTGATTCCCGCGGTAAAACCCCAGATTGCGATGTATGAACAGCTCGGGATACCAGGGCTTGTGATTTACCAAAGAACGGTGGATTACTGCAAGGAAAAGGGGCTCATCGTAATCGGCGACGCAAAAAGAGGAGATATCGGTTCCACCTCGGAGGCTTATGCGAAGGCGCATCTCGGATCGACGGAAATAGAAGGCAATCAATTCAGGGCATTCGATACGGATATGCTCACGGTCAATCCCTATCTGGGGACGGACGGGATCGAGCCCTTTACGAAGCTTTGCAGGGAGGAGGATAAGGGGCTTTTCATCCTCGTCAAGACCTCAAATCCCTCCAGCGGAGAGTTTCAGGATAAGCTGATAGAAGGAAGAGCTCTTTATGAGCATGTTGCCGAGAAGGTCAATGAATGGGGAGAGAACAATATGGACGGGGATTATTCGGATATCGGTGCCGTCGTGGGAGCGACCTATCCCCAAATGAGCAGGGAATTGAGAAAGCTGATGCCGAAGGCATATTTTCTGGTGCCGGGATACGGGGCGCAGGGAGCGGGAGCAAAGGATCTCAAGCCCTGCTTTCATGAGGACGGACGGGGAGCGATCGTCAACTCTTCGAGAGGAATCATAGCGGCATACAGGCTGAAGCAGTATCAGGAACGCTTTACGGAAAGAGATTTTGCAAAAGCATCGAGAGCCGCCGTGGAGGATATGATCGGGGATATTCATTCCGTATTATAAGATACGCAAAAAACGGAGAGCAAAAAAAGAATCCGATGAAAAAATAATGAAACAGATGATGGAAGAGGACGGAAATGCCGAAACATAAGCAAAGAGGAAGAATCATTGCACAGAAAATGCTCTGTGAAAATGTGTATGATCTATGGATAGAGGAGGAAGAAATCGCAAAAAATGCGATGCCGGGGCAGTTCGTATCCGTTTTTTTAAAGGACAGGAGCAGGAAGCTGCCCAGACCGATCAGCATTTGCGAGATCGGAGAGGATAAAAAAAGTTTCAGACTGGTATACAGAATCACCGCAAAAGGAAGCGGTACGGAGGAGATGAGCACTTACCGGGAGGGAGAGAGCCTGGAACTGATGGGACCCTTCGGAAACGGCTTTGCTCTGGACAGGGAGGAGGTCATGCTGATCGCGGGGGGTATAGGTATTCCGCCGATGCTTGAGCTTGCAAAGCGTCTTCCCGGAGAAAAAACCGCAGTTTTGGGATATCGGGATGGAAATACCTTCCTGAGCGGGGAGATCGGAAAATATGCGAAGCTCCATATCGCGAGCGAGGACGGAAGCGCGGGCAGCAAAGGGAATGTAATGGATCTGATCCGGGAAAAAAATCTGCGCTCAAGGACGGTGATGGCTTGCGGTCCGAGGGCTATGCTCAAAGCCGTATCGGAGTATTGCATGGAAAATGAAATCGAATGCTTTCTCTCTCTTGAGGAGAGAATGGCTTGCGGAATCGGCGCCTGCCTCGCCTGTGTATGTAAGACCGGAGAAAAGGATGAGTATTCTCATGTTCATAATAAGAGAATCTGTAAAGAAGGACCGGTGTTTGCGGCAAAGGAGGTGATTCTGTGAGAAGGGAAGCGCCAAATCTTGCCGTCAGCATAGGGGCAGTGGAGTTTAAGAATCCGGTTACCGTAGCGAGCGGGACTTTCGGATCGGGAAGGGAATATGCTGAATTTATCGACCTCTCGAGACTCGGAGCGGTAACGACCAAGGGAGTATCCAATATTCCCTGGGAAGGAAATCCCGTTCCGAGAGTGGCGGAGACCGATTCCGGGATGCTCAATGCAATCGGGCTGCAAAACCCGGGTATGGAAGTCTTCATTGAAAGAGATATTCCTTTTTTAAAGCAGTATGATACGAAAATCATCGTAAATGTATGCGGAAAGACGCAGGAGGATTATCTTGAGGTCGTTGAAAGGCTTTCCGATGAGGCGGTCGATCTTTTGGAAATCAATATTTCCTGTCCGAATGTAAAGGAGGGGGGTATCGCTTTCGGTCAGGATGCCTCTTCGGTGGAGAAGATTACCCGGGAGATCAAAAAAAAGGCAAAGCAGCCTATCATCATGAAGCTTTCTCCGAATGTCACGGATATTACGGTTACGGCAAAGGCTGCCGAGGCGGGGGGAGCGGATGCGCTTTCTCTGATCAATACATTGACGGGAATGAAGATCGATATTCATAAAAGAGCCTTCGTGCTTGCCAATAAGACGGGAGGGCTTTCCGGTCCCGCAATCAGACCTCTTGCGCTGCGCATGGTATATCAGGTCGCCAATGCGGTTTCTCTTCCTCTGATCGGAATGGGCGGAATAGAAAAGGCGGAAGATGCGATAGAGTTTTTGCTTGCCGGAGCGACGATGGTAAGCGTCGGAACGGCGAATTTCTATAATCCCCGCGCGAGCATCGAAGTGCTGGAGGGGATAGAGAATTATTTAAGAATGCATCGGCTGGAGGATATTAAAGAGATCATCGCTATGGTAAAATAAGAGAGGAGCCAAAGAGGATGGAAAGATATAAGGAAGAGTTTATAGAGTTCATGATAGATTGCGAAGTCTTGAAATTCGGAGACTTTATGACAAAGAGCGGGAGAAGAACCCCGTTTTTTGTGAATACGGGATTTTACCGGAGCGGAAAGCAGCTGGCGAGGCTGGGAGAGTTTTATGCCAATGCGATCAGAGAGCAGTTCGGAGGGGGAATCGATGTTTTCTTCGGACCCGCATATAAGGGAATTCCGCTTTGCGTGGCAGCCTGCATGGAATATGCGAGGCTTTATGACGAGGATGTGCGTTATTGTGCAAACCGCAAGGAAATCAAGGATCACGGAGATAAGGGAATTTTACTCGGCAGCCCGATTAAGGAGGGGGACAGGGTGCTGATTATTGAGGATGTGACGACGGCAGGGACCTCCATTGCGGAAACGCTGCCCATTATCAAGGCACAGGCTAAGGTCGAGATGGCGGGGCTGATCGTAAGCGTGGACAGATGCGAGAGGGGGAGCACGCAGTACTCCGCATTGCGCGAGGTCGGCGAGAAATACGCTTTCCCGACGCGGGCGATCGTTACGATGAAAGAAGTCATCGAGCATCTCTATATGAAGCCCTACCAGGGAAGAATCATTATTGACGGGGAAACAAAGAAGCGCATTGATGCGTATTATGAGCAATACGGTGCAGAATAAGTCTTTGCATAAAGAATAAAAAACGAGGTGAAAGATATGGAAAAGATTTATAAAACAATGAGAAACTCGGGCTCCGCATGTATAGCGATAGGTATCATATCCATTGTTGTCGGGGTGGTTACGGGAATTATCGCGATTGTATTCGGAGCAAAATTACTGAGCGGAAAAAACGAGATTGTTTTTTAATGGCGGCAAGAAGAAACCCGATACAGCCAAAGAAAAAAATTGTCGGATGGATATTTTTTATCGCCTATCTTTTCGTGTTGGTGTATTTTTTGTTTTTTGCGGAGGCATTCGGCAGATCCGCTCATATTTCCTGTGAAAGAGGATATAATCTGATTCCCTTTTTGGAGATCAGAAGATTTTGGAAATACAGGAAAATGCTCGGATTTTGGAGCTTTCTGATCAATATTACCGGAAATATTATCGCATTTATGCCCTTCGGATTTTTTTATCCTATCATCGGCAAGTATAAGAGACGATTTCTTAAGACGGTGGCGGCAGGAATGATTTTTTCCTTTTCGGTGGAGGCGATACAGTTCATCATCAACGTGGGAAGCTTTGATATAGACGATATTATGTTGAATACGGCAGGCTGCATGATAGGCTACCTGCTTTTGGTTTTATCTAAACACACACTTTGGAAATTCGAGAAAAGCATTTAGCTTTTTTAAGAGCGATGGAGGCAATGGCAAAATCAGAATATGTTTTGGAAAAATAAGGATAAGCACAGGTTATTAACCCCGGTCAAGAATAAGAACAGCTCTATTTTGGAGGATGCGAAGTTTATCTTTCCGGATGACAGAAAAAAGGCGCAGCTCCAAAAAGAGGGAGGGATCAATTATGTCAAGAGACCGATTGCAAAGGGGAGCACGACTTCTCTGCTCTGCGCGCTGATCAGCGCCGCATTTTTATATGCGGCTTTTCGGATGATTTTATTTACGAAGGGCAATCCCGATATGACGGTATCGGCGCTTGCCTTCAGTTCGCTGGTTTTTTCGCTCAGCTCGCTATGGTTCGGCGTCTCGGCGTTTAAGGATAAGATGGCGAAGCATTTTCTGGCTTTTCTGGGATTGGGCATAGGAGGGATACAGTTCGTCATATGGATGACGGTGCTGATTCTCGGTTACAGACTGCGCTGATCTTGCAGCGGATATGCAGGCGGTTTTAGGGAGCGCTTTGCGCAGCAAAGAAAAAGAATTCGGAAAGAGAGGTATTCGGATGGAGCGCTTATCTTTGGCATTGGAAAGGATAAGTCAGATCATTGCCGAGGAGGATCGGGAATGGAAATACGGAGAGTATTTTCTGCGAAATGCAAAATTTATTCTCTCGGTTGAAGAGGTAAGGAAGCGGATTGTCGAAAAAAGCTTCGGAGAGCTTTCTCTCAAGGAGCAGGAAGCCTTGCAGGACGAGCTCTATCGGGAGCTCAAGGAGGAGAATTATGCAAGATCAATTTGCAAGCCCTCCTATATGTGCGGCAGGTACGGAGAAAAAATGGGGAAGATCCTGGCTCTTTTTGCCTATGAGATCAGGAGCATTATTCCGATGGCTTACAGAGCTTTGGAAGATGAATATCTCAGCGTGCTGGAGCTTTTTTTGGAAATACATACGGCATTTCGCTATGAGAAGGATCTGGATCCCGAAGAGGTCGAAAAAATTATTTATTATTATGCATTTGATTACCTGGATATTACCGTGCAGAGGCGTTTAAAGAAAACGCTTCTTTCCTCGGATCATTTTATGAAAGAGATCATAATGCATGAGGATCTTTCGAATCCGCTCTACTTATATAAGTTCGGAGATTATATTTCGGATACGGAGAGGGGGATTGCAAGATATCTCTCCGGCTTGGAAAAGGGAAAGCTCAAAAAAATGGCGGATACTTTGGTCAGAGGTTATGTACAGGGCTTTGTCGCCGCCAAAAAAGACTTGAGCAAAAAGCGCTATGTCGGATTATGGTATCATCTGGGCTTTGAAGCACTGGTAAAAGAGGTTATTGCGGGATTGGAGGCAAGAGGTCTGGAAGCGGTATTATTTGAAAAGCCTTATCGTCTGGCAGACAGATCCGCAACGAGGAACAGAGGCTGCGCAAGCATCGGCGTAAACAGGCAGGCGGAATATGATCACCGCTTCGATAATGCGATCCTGATGAAGAAGGCATACACGGACAGAAGACTCGATATGATGCGTTCCTTTTTTGAGGAGAATGAAAAAGAGGTAAGCCTCTATGCAGGTCCGGCGCTGATCGAGGTATTCGGAGAAAGGGAGTTTAATCCCGAAAACGACGAATTTGCCTATCATTATGATGAAAAGCAGAAGAAGCAGAATCTTTCGGCGCTCAATGCGGCGGCTCTTCTGCAAAGCAGTTATATCAGAGGAGAGGAAACCAGCTTCTCCATTATCGCCTGGCCTCTGCCCGAGATTGCAAAAAGCGAGGAAGAATATGCGGCGATCTTTGAGGAGATCATCCGGCTCAATACCTTGGATTCGGAAGAATACAGCAGAATACAGCAGCATATTATCGATGCGCTCGATCAGGCGGGAGAGGTTTGTATTCTCGGCGGAAAAAATAACGAGACAAAGCTGAAGATCAGATTGCAGAGTCTGAAGGATCCGCAAAAAGAAAGCTTATTCGAAAACTGTGTCGCCGATGTCAATATTCCGGTCGGAGAGGTCTTCACCAGTCCCCGCCTAAAAGGAACGGAGGGGCTTTTGCATGTGTCCCGGGTTTATATCGGAGATATTCAGTTCAAGGAATTGAAGCTGTATTTTAAAGACGGCATGGTCAGCGATTATAGCTGTGCAAATTTTAAGAGCGAGGATCAGAACCGAAAGCTGATCGAAGATATGCTGCTCAAGAACCATCCCTCCCTGCCGATGGGAGAGTTTGCGATCGGAACCAATACCGCCGCATATGCCGCGGCAAAAAAGTACGGCATCTTAGCGAAGTATCCTATACTGATTGCCGAAAAGACGGGACCTCATTTCGCAATCGGCGATACCTGCTATAGCCATGAGGAGGATTACATGACCTATAATCCCGACGGCAAGGCGATCATCGCAAGGGATAACGAGGTATCGGCGCTTCGCCGGGAAGATCCCTCTAAGGCGTATTTTAATTGTCATACGGATATCACGATTCCCTATGACGAGCTCGGAGATATTTATGCGCTCAGAGAGGACGGAGAGAGGATTTATATTATTCAACAGGGCAGATTCGTGCTTGAGGGCACCGAAGCATTAAATAAAGAAATGGGGGAATAAAAAATGGCAAAAGTGGGAATTGTAATGGGAAGCGATTCGGATATGCAGGTTATGGCGCAGGCGGCGGATTTCCTGAAGAAAATAGGAATCGAGTTCGAGATGAAGATCATTTCCGCGCATAGAGAGCCTGATGTTTTCTTTGAGTGGGTGAGCGGAGCAAAGGAAAGAGGGCTCAAGCTCATTATTGCGGGAGCGGGCAAGGCAGCTCATCTTCCGGGAATGTGTGCCTCCCTCTTTACCCTTCCGGTCATCGGTGTTCCGATCAAGACCTCGGATTTGGGAGGAGTGGATTCTTTATACTCCATCGTGCAGATGCCGCCGGGAGTACCCTGCGCTACGGTTGCGATCAACGGAGGGAAAAATGCGGGGATTCTTGCGGCAAAGATTCTTGCGGTATCGGACGAGAGTCTCTTTGAAAAGCTTGAGGCATACAAGAAAGAGATGAAAGACGAGATGATCAAGAAGGACGAAGATCTTCAGGCAATCGGTTATGAAGCATATTTAAAGAGATAGGGGAGGGATACCGATATGGATTATAAAAGTGCCGGAGTGGATATAGAGGCGGGTTATAAAGCGGTGGAGCTGATGAAGCGCCATGTGAAAAATACGATGAGACCGGAAGTGATGGGAGGGCTCGGAGGTTTTTCGGGAGCGTTTTCTCTTGCCAAGATCAAAAACATGGAAGAACCCGTGCTCCTTTCGGGTACGGACGGAGTGGGCACGAAGCTTAAGCTCGCATTTGTATTGGATAAGCACGATACCGTAGGAATAGACTGCGTTGCCATGTGTGTGAACGATGTGGTCTGTGCGGGAGCGGAGCCCCTCTTCTTTCTCGATTATATTGCCTGCGGGAAGAATGTGCCGGAAAAAATCGCTTCCATCGTTTCGGGGGTTGCCGAGGGCTGCATACAGTCCGGGGCTGCGCTGATCGGAGGAGAAACTGCGGAAATGCCGGGATTTTATCCGGAGGACGAATACGATCTTGCGGGATTTGCCGTAGGCATTGCCGATAAAAAAGATCTGATCACCGGAGAAAATATTCGGGAAAAGGATGTGCTGGTCGGAATTGCCTCGAGCGGCATACATAGCAACGGTTTTTCCTTGGTAAGAAAGGTTTTTGAGATGAAGAAGGAAAGTCTGGACCGCTATTACGAGGAGCTTGGATCCACGCTCGGAGAGGCTCTGATTGCGCCTACAAAAATCTATGTCAAGGCGATGCAGAATCTTAAGAAGAAGGGGATTGTGGTAAAGGGCTGCTCCCATATCACGGGAGGAGGATTTTATGAGAATATTCCGCGCATGCTTCCGGAAGGCTGCAGGGCGCTGATCCGCAAAGACTCGTATGAGCTTCCCGCTTTGTTCAAGCTCCTTGCCCGGGAAGGAAAGATTGAAGAAGAGATGATGTATAATACCTATAATATGGGGGTAGGAATGGTGCTGGCACTTTCCCCGGAAGACGGCTCTGCCGCGATCGAGGCGATCAGAGAGGCGGGAGAGGAGGCCTTCCTGATCGGTCATATAGAAAAGGGGGAGACAGGGATCGACATATGTTAAGAATAGCGGTGATGGCAAGCGGCAGCGGAAGCAATCTTCAGGCGGTCATGGACAGAATCGAGGATAAGAGCATAAAAAATGCCGAGATCGTTTTGGTCTTCTCGAATAACCCGGATGCATATGCATTGAAAAGAGCCGAAGCGGCGGGAATCAGAACCGCCTGTATTTCTCCCCGAAGCTATGCAAAGAGGGAGGAATTTGAGTATGCCATGCTGGAGCTTTTGAAAAGCTCTTCTCCGGATCTGATCGTGCTGGCGGGATTTCTGGTTAATATTCCTCCCGAAATGGTAAAGGAGTTTTGCGGAAGAATCATCAATATTCACCCTTCTTTGATTCCTAGTTTCTGCGGAAAGGGCTATTACGGGCTGAGAGTGCATGAGGCGGCTTTGCACCGGGGGGTCAAGATCAGCGGCGCAACCGTGCATTATGTGGATGAGGGAGTCGATTCCGGTCCCATTATTCTGCAAAAGGCGGTGGAGGTCAGAAAAGGAGATACGCCCCTGACTTTGCAGAAGAGGATTATGGAGGAGGCGGAATGGATTCTTCTGCCTCAGGCTATCGCAATGATAGCCGAGCGCAAAGCGGGAAAACAGAGTAAAGAGGATGAGCGGGGTTTGTCATAGAAAAGAGGCTGTAAAAAGCGAGGGATAAGAAGATGAGAGTTTTGGTCGTTGGCGGCGGAGGCAGAGAGCATGCGATCTGCCGCAAATTAAAGCAGAGCAAAAAACTGACAGAGCTCTACTGTGCTCCGGGCAATGCCGGTATAGAAGAGATTGCAAAAACTGCGGATATTGACGTAATGGATTTTGACGCATTGATAAAGTTTGCAAAAATGAAGAAGATCGATCTGAGCATTATCGGAATGGATGATCCGCTCTGCAAAGGCATAGTGGATGCTTTCGAGGAGGCGGGGCTGAGAGTCTTCGGACCGAGGAAAGAGGCGGCGGTATTGGAAGGCTCCAAGGCATTTGCCAAGGATTTGATGAAGAAATACGGGATTCCCACCGCTGAATACGAGGTTTTTGAGGATGCCGACAAGGCCTTGGAATATCTTCAGGGTGCAAGCTTCCCCATTGTATTGAAAGCGGACGGGCTCGCGCTCGGAAAGGGAGTGCTGATCTGCGGCAGTCTTGAAGAAGCGAGGGCGGCGGTTCAAAAAATCATGGTGGATAAGGAATTCGGTTCCTCCGGCAATAAGCTCGTGATAGAGGAGTTTATGCAGGGCAGGGAGGTCAGCGTGCTCTCCTTTTCGGACGGAAAAACCCTGCGCATCATGAGCTCGGCTCAGGATCATAAGAGGGCAAAGGATAATGACGAGGGATTGAATACCGGAGGAATGGGAACATTTTCTCCCAGCCCCTTTTATACCGAGGAAGTGGATGCCTTCTGCCGGGAGCATATTTATCAGAAAACGGTGGATGCAATGCGCGCGGAGGGCAGGGAATTCAAAGGCGTGATATTTTTCGGTCTGATGCTGACGGAGCGCGGCGTTAAGGTATTGGAATATAATGCGAGATTCGGAGATCCGGAGACGCAGGTCGTGCTTCCGAGGATGAAGAATGACCTCATCGATGTTTTCGAAGCCTGCATAGACGGAGGCTTAGAGGAGATAGAGCTGGAATTTGAGGAGACTGCGGCGGTCTGCGTGGTTCTGGCAAGCGGAGGATATCCGCAGGCGTATCAAAAGGGATTTGAAATTCGCGGATTGGAGGCGTTTGCGGACAGAGAAGATTATTTCTGCTTCCATGCGGGGACGAAGCGTTCGGGGGATAAGATTCTTACCAATGGAGGCAGAGTGCTCGGAATTACCGCAAAGGGCAGGGATCTTTTAGAAGCGAGAAGAAAGGCTTATGAAGCCTGCGAATGGGTTGATTTCGAAGGGAAGTATAAGAGAAACGATATAGGCAGAGTTTTAGGAGAGGCTTAAGTATGCAGAAATTTGTAAATGACTATATGGAGGGAGCGCATAGCTCGATCTTGGAAAAGCTGCTGGAAACGAATATGATGAAGACATCCGGCTACGGCAAGGATGAGTTCTGCGCCTCCGCACAGGAGAAGATCAGGGCGGCGATTGAAAAGCCGGATGCAAAGGTCTATTTTCTCTGCGGGGGAACCCAGACCAATAAGGTGGTCATTGCCTCTTTGTTGCGCCCGTTTGAAGCCGTAATTTCGGCAAAGACGGGGCATATTGCGGTACATGAGGCGGGAGCGATCGAAAACAGCGGTCATAAGGTTCTGGAATTTGAGGGAGCAAAGGGCAAGCTCCTGCCCGAAGAGGTGAGGGGCTGCGCGGAGGAATACCGCAGGGATCAAAACAAAGAGCATATGGTGAGACCGGCGATGGTGTATATTTCACAGCCCACGGAGTTCGGTACCTTGTATTCCAAGGCGGAGCTGGAGGAATTGAGCGGAGTCTGCCGGCAATACGGGCTTTTGCTCTTTATCGACGGAGCAAGACTCGGCTATGCTCTTGCATGTGAAGAAAATGATGCAAAGCTTGCGGATCTTGCGAGGCTTGCCGATGTATTTTATATAGGGGGCACGAAATGCGGCGCGCTTTTGGGAGAGGCGCTCGTCTTTTGCGATCCGGCGCTTGCACGGGATTTCTTTTCCCTGATGAAGCAGGAGATCGGAGTCCTGGCAAAGGGCAGGATTTTGGGCATACAGTTTGATACCCTCTTTACCGATAATTTATATCTGGAGATCTGTAAAAATGCGATCGATACCGCAATGCAGATTAAAGAGGAATTAAAAAGAAAATCCTATCGTTTTTTTGTGGATTCTCCGACCAATCAGCAGTTTGTTCTTATCGATAACGATAAGATGGAAGCTTTGGCAAAGAAGGTGGAATTCGGTTATATTATGAGTTGGGGAGAAGAGCAGAGCGTGATCCGATTCTGCACGAGCTGGGCGACAAAGCAGGAGGATGTTGAAGAGCTCAAAAAGCTTTTATAAATTCCTTTGTTCAATCAGGCGAGGGAAAGCGCTGTAAAACAAAGAGAATACGGAGGATGGAGGTGATTGCAAAATGATGGCGATTTTTGCGGGAATACTGGTGCTGGTGATTATTGTCGCCGTAGTAAGCGCCGTTTCGACAATCTCAAGTGTTTTTGGAGTAATTGCGGATGAAGAGGATGCGGAGGATATGTAAGATCTTCATGCTCCGATAGACGGAAGGCAAGGATAAAAAAGATCAAAATAAAAAAGGACCGCTGCACGCAGAAGATATTTTTCCGAGATTACGGATCCATATCAAAGCTGTTTGCAATGGTTCTTTTTTAGGGATTTTTAAAATACTCTGAGGAGCTTCAATATTTTCTCAAGGTATCCTTATTGACCGTGGTATAAAAGAGTTCTCTGACCTTCACCGGATCCTTCGTAATCGCCAGTATCCACATCAGCTTGGTAACCGTAGCCTCCAGAGTCATATCATAGCTTTCGAGGATTCCGAATTCCTCCTTGATCATTTTTCCGACCTCATAGACGGACATATGGCTGCCTTCGAGAGGAACCTGAGTGGTCATGACGATCGTTTTGCCCAGCTTTGCCAGATCGGAGATCGCGGATTTAAAGTCTACGGCTTCATAAGAGGGCAGCCCGCCGACGCCGAAGGATTCGATGATGATGGCGTCATAATTCAGAGCCATAAATTTAAGCATCTGCGAATCCATCGAAGGAATCAGCTTAAGCAGCCCGATCTTTGTGTTCAGCGCATCATAGAAAACCGTATTCGGGGCATCCGAGGGCTTATCATCGATATAGAAGATGATCTGGGAATCCTGAATGATTGCGGGATAGGGGAAGTTGATCGAGGAGAAGGCATTATAGCTCTTCGTCCGTTCTTTTCTGGCTCTGGTGCCGCAGATCACCTTTCCGTCAAAGACGATGTTTACCCCGTACGCCCTGTCGCAGGAGGCAAATAAGATACTGTCGAGGAGATTCGTTCTCGCATCGGTAACATCCATATCGATCGGTCTTTGCGACCCGGTGATGACGACGGGTTTTTGCGAATTCTGTATCAGGTAGGAAAGCGAGGCTGCGGTATATGCCATGGTATCGGTACCGTGACAAATGACAAATCCCTCATATTGTTCATAATTATCCTCTATACAGGATTTCATCTGTAGCCAATGCCCGGGCTGCATATTGGTGCTGTCCAGATGAAGAAGCTCGATGCAGTCCACTTCGGCAATTTTTTTGATTTCCGGAACATAGTCCAGAAGCGCCGAGGCGGCAAGCATGGGCTTTAGCCCGGAACTGCTTTTTTGAGAGGCGATGGTGCCTCCCGTGCCGATCATCAATATTTTTTTCATTGCTCTTAGCTCTCCGCTCTAAAATTTTCCGTTTCTAAACCCCTGGATCAATTCCTGTCCGACGCTGATATAGTGCTCGAAAGGAGGGATCTCGCTGCGGCGAAACCATTTCGCCTCGCTGAGTTCGCTTTCCTGCAAGGTGATGGAATCGCTGCCGTCCAGATCGGCGATAAAGGCGAGCATCATCGTTTCGGAAATCCCCCAGGGCTGAGATTTGTAATAGCGAATATTTTTGATATCCAAGCCCACCTCTTCCTTTACCTCTCTTCGTATCGTGTCGGCGAGCGTTTCTCCGATCTCGCTGAATCCGGAAACCAAGGCATGGAGCTTATAATCGGAGCCGGCTCTTTTGGTCAGAAGAATCCGGTCTTTGTCCCTGATCGCCACGATGATTGCAGGAGAGATTTTGGGGTATTCCGTATGCCGGCAATTCGGGCAGATGATCGCTCTTTCCGTCGAGGAATGGATGGTTTTATTTCCGCAGATTCCGCAAAATCTGCGGGATTTCATCCATGCATCGATATGAAATCCCGTAGCGATGGCAAAGCCGTGATGCTTCGGGGTAAAGCTGCGAAAGACGGAGAGTGCTTCAAGAGAAATATGATTTTCCGAGGGAATATTTTCGGGCTCTTTGCTGTTTAAGGTATAGAACTCTTCATCGTCGATCGAAAAAAGATAGAGGGAGCGGCGAAAGATCCCTTCATCTGCGGAGGCAAGATCCTCGAACTTCGGCAGAAAGAAGCCCTGATTTTTCTTGGCTTTTTTTAAGAGTACCTGCCCCTCACGGTAATAAAGCAGAAAAGAATGAGGGTTTGCCCTTTTGTCCTGATATTCCGGGCGATAAATCTTAGGATGTATTTCCTGAAGCATCATATGGTCTTTATCCTTTCGCGCCTTAATTTCCGTTTGTTCGGTTATGCCTTTTGAGCAGAGCAACTTTCATATCCCAGAGCTTTTGCGAGAGATCCACATAGATCCTGTGCGGATATTCAAAACGCTTGGATTCCTCCCAGAGCGTTTCCTTTTCCTGCATGCAGTAAAGCCTGATATCCATGACATCGGGAGAGCTGTATTTGCATTCTCCTTTTTGGAAAACGGGGATGAACATTTCGCGAATTTCATAACTGCCCGCAGCGAGTGTGGTTTTTTTCCATGTTTCGATCGGATCGAAGAGAAGAAGTTCTTCGTTTTCATCGATGAGCTCATCTTCGAGGCAGATCAGGTCGGCGATGATTTTCTTCGATTCTTTATTATAAATTCGCAGAAGCTTTTTATTTCCGGGGTTGGTTACTTTCTCCGTATTTTCCGAAAGCTTGATTTTAGGAATAAAAGCTTCCTTTTTCTTGTCAAATACCGCCGCAAGCTTGTATACGCCGCCGAAGGCAGGGCAGTCTCTTGAAGTAATCAGGCTGGTGCCCACTCCCCAGAGGCTGATTTTTGCACCCTGAATTTTCAAAGACTTGATGATATGCTCATCGAGATCGTTGGAGGCGGAGATGATCGCATCCGGAAATCCCGCTTTGGAAAGCATTTCCTTTGCTTTTTTGGAAAGATATGCCAAGTCTCCGCTGTCCAGGCGAATGCCGTAATTTTTAAGCTCGATTCCCTTTGCCCTCATCTCGTGAAACACTCTGATCGCATTGGGAACGCCGCTCTTTAAGGTATCATAAGTATCTACAAGGAGGATGCAGCCTTCAGGATAGAGTCTGGCATAGGTTCGAAACGCAGTCAGCTCATCCGGAAAGCTCATGATCCAGCTATGTGCATGGGTACCCTTGACGGGAACGTCAAACATTCTGCCGGCAAGGACGTTGCTGGTTGCGGCACAGCCTCCGATCATGGCGGCTCTTGCACCGTATACGCCGGCATCCGGTCCCTGCGCTCTGCGCAGTCCGAATTCCAGGATGGGATCTCCCTCTGCGGAATGTACGACTCTTGCGGCCTTGGTTGCGATCAAGGATTGGTGATTGATAATATTGAGCACTGCGGTTTCGATGAACTGTGCTTCCATAATCGGAGCGATCACTTTGAGAATGGGCTCTCTCGGAAACATCACGGAGCCTTCGGGCATGGCGTAAATATCTCCGGTAAATCGGAACTCTTTCAGATAGGAGAGGAAGCTCTCCTCAAAAATCCCGGTGCTTCGAAGATAGGCGATATCCTCTTCTTCGAAATGTAAATTTTCAATATATTCGATAACCTGCTGCAGCCCGGCAAAGATGGAATATCCGTTATTGCTCGGATTGGAACGGTAAAAAATATCGAAGACGGCGGTTTCATTTACGTCTTTTTCCATATAATATCCCTGCATCATCGTCAGCTCATAGAGATCCGTAAGCAATGTCAGGTTTCTTTTTTTCATGGCATCCTCCATAGTAAGATATATTATTGATAAAATGCGCTAAGCATTCTATCGGATTATATCATAGTTTTTTTAGATACGCAGTAAGATTCATCGATTCTCTTCCGGATTGCAAAGAAAAAATGCGAGACTCCGCACAAAGTCTTGTTTAGACTTTGGCAGAGCCTCGCATTCGGTGAACAGAAGCATCATCCGATGATCAGGCTTTCTGCAGATATTTGGCATGAAAGTCCTTGAAGATCGGCAGCATGGTATCGATCAAACTCATATCGCTTCCCGGTATCCCGATCAGGCTGATTCCCAAAGAAACTCCCTCATCCCATACCAAGGGAAGTGTCAGATGGGGCGTATTGGAAAGCGGAGAAATCGAAAGGAATTGACTCGATTTAAGCCGGATATCATTGATTCTTTCCGCGCTGTCATTTTTAAGTGGAGGCATGGAACAGGTGGTCGGAATACAGAGGATGCAGTCATCCGATAAAATATCATGTATGCATCGGATGATTTCTTTTCTTTTTTCCAGAGCGTTTTTATATTCCTGAAGAGTGAGGGAGGATGCCCATTCCAATCTCTCCTTCGGCCCTCTGGAAAGAAGAGGTCTGTATTTTCTGACCCAGCTTCCGTAGCTTTCCCAAACCTCGTAACCTTGTATGATCCGGAATGTTTTTACCCAATCATCGATGCGGTCTTCGAAAAGCCGCTTTGATTCCGCCTGATCGAAGCGCTCTTTCAGATAATCGAGTGCAAGCTTCAGCGGCTCTTCCAAGCTTTTATCGACCGAATCAAAGAAATCCTGTACGATGATCAGCTTGCGGTATCCGATCTTTACCTTATCCTCTCCCAAAAGAACTTCCGATACTTTGCGGAAGGTTTCCGGACAGGAGGACATATATCCTAAAACATCCATGCTCTTGCAGTAAGGAGCTTCTCCGTCATTGGGAACTCTTGCATAGCTCGGTCTCATTCCCAAGATTCCCGTATAGCTTGCAGGAACTCTGACCGAACCGAGACAGTCGCTTCCGATCGCAAAATCAGCCAAGCCCGCGCTTGCCGCTACCGCGCTTCCGCTGGAGGAGCCGCCGGCAAACCTTCTCAGATCGAGAGGATTGAGGGGAGAGCCGTAATTCCAGTTCTCTCCGCTGATGCTGTAGCAGAGCTCATCGCAAACCGTTTTTCCGACCAGATCCGCTCCCTCCTCGAGAAGCTTTGTGATCGCACTGGAGGTAAAATCATCGGGAGGATTCGTTCTGAGCCATTCGGGATGCCCGTTGCCGTAGGTGCTTCCCAGTATTTTAAAAACATCCTTTGCCGCAAAGGTCAAGCCCTGCAATCTGCCCCGATCCAAGCCTTTTAAGGCGATGTGATTTGCCCTGACAAATGCCTGAAAAGGATCGTAGGGGGGCTCGTTGGATACTTCAAGCTTTTTGCTTTTTAACAATTTTTCAACTTCCATTTATTTTCCTTCTTTTCTTTGATGTTTTAGTTTAAAAAGGGGAGTATGTATAAACAATTCTCCCCTTAAGATTAAGATTTTATTGTTCTTTTTTTGCCTGATTAAACAGGAAATACAGGATGAAGCTCGTGATGAAGCCGACTATCCATGCCGTTTCCGAGAAAAATCTGAAAGAAGGTATGAATTTTCCCGAAATAGAAATTAAAAGACCGATGATCGTTGCGACATATGCGCGTATATTGATTCCGGAATATTTTGTTTTTACCTGCTTATTCAGATCGGAGTACAATTCATCCATATCCACATTTTGCTTTTTAATAATATAATAATCGCAGATCAAAACTCCGGCAATCGGTCCCAAAAGAGCACCGATCAGATTCAGAAAGGCAAGTATGGCTCCGTCTCCCGACATCAATTTCCAAGGCTGCACGATGAACCCGAGGATTCCGGCAAGCAATACTCCCGATTTTTCGTTTATTCTTTTGGGGAAGAGAGCGGTCAGCTGATATCCTGCGGGTATAATATTTGTTGCGGCATTTGTAGAAATCGTAATCGATAAAAATACAATACATACAATCACAACCGCAAGAGAATTATCCCACTGTTTAACAAACTCCAATATTCCCGCTTCGGGATTCAGGATGCCGTATTTCGTTCCGCCGCCTACAGAAACGGATATCGCCATAAAAGCAAAAAGAATATATCCTAAGAATAATCCTAAGGTTTGCCCCTTGATTTGATCGCTCTGGCTGCAGGCATTTCGGGAAAAATCACTGGAGTTGGAGATCGGGGGTGCCCACATTCCTATACTTGAAGAAATAATCATCAAATAGAGGAATATCGTATTTGCCGAAGAGGGCGGCGCCAATTTTGCTGAAAAAACGGAAGAAATGCCGCCTGCCACATTGATGCCCCAAACAGTCATTGTACCGAAAACGACAACGATAATAGGAGTCAGTATGGAGGTGAATTTATTTAAGGTATGCCCTCCGCTCAACCCGATGATCATATTGAAAATCCAGAATATCGAAAAACTTATTAAATCAGGAATCGTAATTCCCAGGAAAACAGATCCGCCTCCGATTTCAAGAAATCCGGGCCAAAGCCTGCTGATCAATATGGTCAGAACGAGAGCGCCGATATAAGTTTGCACTCCGAACCATGCGATCGCGGAAACAACTCCTCTCAAAAACCCGGGCAATTTAGCTCCGAGCATTCCGTAAGTGGATCTCATATGCAGGGAAAAAGGTATTCCGTATTTTGTACCCACGGCACCGTTTATACCTAAACAGAGACCGGCAATAAGTCCGCTTAAAATGGAACCGATAAAAACATGTATCGGACTGATTCCTAACATCAAAAAGCCTAATATAGCGGAATAGTTTGGGATATTATGAATTACCCCCATCCACTGTGCAAAGTACTGTCGGAATTTCCATGCTCTGTCGGTGGATTTCACAGGGAGCAGATCGGGACTATACCCCCTGGACTTATAAATATCCAATTCATTTTGAGATATTTCAACTATTTCGTTAAAATTATTTGATTTAATCAGCATTTTTCACCTATTATTATCCGAGTAAAGGGTTTAAGTCTTCTTTAAGTTCTTTTTTAACAATAATATTTCCTCTTTTAATGACATAGTTTACCATCGGCTGGTCATTAATCAGATCGGCAAAGGAATATGCGTCAAAAATAACGATATCTCCGTTCTTGCCTTCCTCCAAGCCGTAAGATGCTTCCAATCCCATGGATTTTGCCGGATTATAAGTAATCATATCCAGCACCGCTTTTCTCTCGCTTGCGGAACCCATCTGATGGCAGACTTGGAGCAGATATCCGATGGTAAGCAGATTTCCTTCGTTAAAGGGAGTAAAGGCGTTTCGTATATTGTTGGTAGATGTTGCCACATTGATATTATGACGAAGCATTTTTTTAACCGGAGCCATTCCCCTCGGAACGTCTTTTTCAAAATCCTGTCCTGTCATAAACAGATCCGTTGCGGGGAGAGGAATGATGGTGATGCCTGCTTCGGCAATTCTGTCCAGAATGGGTCCTACCACTTCCGGATCGAGAGAGCCGAGAGTATTGACATGACCAAGAGAAACTTTTCCCTGATAATTCCGTTCAATCGTCAAATCACAGATCAAATTGATGACATTATTTTTAGGATCATTGATATTTGTGCCGAAATCCGCATGCATATCGATGGGCAAATTATGCTCCTGAGCAAGATCGAAAACTTTTTTCAGCTGCTTTTTCGTATCCTCTATAGTGTTTTCACTGTAGGGACAGCCTCCGACAACATCAACGCCTAAAGCAATTGCCTCCTTGAGGTATTCAAACACCTCCGGATGACGGATGAAGCCCTCCTGAGGGAAAGCCACAATCTGCATATCAAGAATGTCTTTGTATTTCTCTTTTAACTCCAGCAAAACTTTTACGCCGAGCAATTTTTCGAAAGGATCCACATCGGGATGAGCTCTCATGATCGTACATCCGTTTTTGATACAGCTTTTGATTACCCTCTCGGAGCGTTCATAAACATCCTCATAGGTATACTTGGATTTTAATTCGGCTGTGTTTTTGAGCGCTTCGGCTAAGGTGCCGGATTTATTGGGAAGTCTTTCTTCCAGATATGCCTTGTCCGGATGAATATGACTTTCAACCAGAGTCGGAAGCACGGCTTTTCCCTTGGCATCGACGGTATCGTAATTATTTTTGTTCACAAGATTTTCTCCTATTTTTTTAATGATTCCGTCTTCAACGATAATATCCTGCAGGGGCTGCCCGTCTTCTAAAAGTCCGTTTTTGATAAATAAGTTACCCATTCTTCCTCCTAGTTTTATCATAAAATGAGATGTATTTAAAACTGATAAAATATTATAGACGCTTTCTTTAGAAAATCCCTATGTAAAGATGATTCAGGGATTAATAATGCTTTACTCCGCCGTCTCTTTCGAGATCCGCACCGATATGCTGTCCGCCATCGATCTTATAGTCTCCCGCATTGATTCGCTTTGCTTTATCGCTTGCGAGATATGCAGCAAAATTAGCAACTTCTTCCACACTTCCTATTTCGCCTGTAGGTGTGTTTTTAACCTGTCTTACCGCTTCTCTTCTACCGGATTCGATCACATAATTAACCATAGGGGTAGCCGTCAAACCAGGACTTAAAGTAATTGCTCTTATTCCGTACTGTGAATAGTTATATGCAATTTGCTTTGTATAGCCGATTATAGCATGTTTGGAAGTAATATACGCATCATCACCAACTCCGGCAACGGATCCGCCTATGGAAGCGATATTGATAATGGTGCCTTCTCCTCTTTTAAGCATATGTGGCAATACGGCATTGGTCAAAAGGTAAGGTCCTTTTACATTGACTGCCATAACCTTATCCCATTCTTCCTCGGTGATTTTCAAGCTCGGCTTAAAATCGGCAAGGACAGCGGCATTATTGATCAGGATATCTATCTTTCCGAATTTATCCAAAGCCGCCTGAACCATCTTATCAACCTCTTCTTTATTTGTAACATCACAGAGGATTCCGAGAACGTCTCCGCCAAGATCCTTGAGGCTTTTCTCGACTTCATTTAATTCATCCTGTTTATGAACCGTATTGATGACTACTTTTGCTCCTTCTTTTACAAAAGTTTCAGCAAAGCCTTTTCCCAAACCGGTGGTACTTCCTGTAATTAAAGCAACCTTATTTTGTAATAACATAAACTCCTCCTAATAAACTAAATGATAAAAAACAAGTGGTAACAAGAAAATAAGATTAAAAGAAAGCGTCTATTTAATATTTTAATTAATTCTAACAGTTTTTCTTAAAAATGTCAATCAAATATATGGATTTATGCTATAAAAAATTAATTTTAATTTTAGAATATTCAATACAATCGACTAATTTTTGTCAAAAAGAAAAATCAAAGAAATAAAAAGCGTATTTCCAATATTTATTTCATTAAAAATGAATGAACGCGATAATTGATGCAACAAAAACAAGATATTAAAATATTTTGGTTTTTTCAAAAACAATAAGATTAATTGAAGGCTTTATTGAAAAGTTGAAATTATTTAAGCAAAACAAAACCTTGGTTTTCTAAAAATTTTGCTTTCAAAAATCAGCACTTGAACAAACAGATAAAGAAATTTGAAGCGGAAACGAAACAAACGATTTTTCTTTGTCTTTTTTGAGCAGAACTTTTAACCCGGAAGGAATTGACAGGAGAAGCAGATATGTTAAAATTATTCTGAGTAAATATTGTTTATCGTATAAATTCTAAGGAGGGAAACTTATGATAGGACTTAAGAAAATAGTGCTTTTTGCCGCCGGTACCTTATTCGGATCGGCAGGGCTGAAGATATTGGCAAGCAAGGATGCGAAGAAAGTCTATGTTCACACGACCGCAGCCGTTTTGCGGATGAAAAATTCCGTAATGGAAACCGTAAGTCAGGTGCAGGAGAATGCGGGAGATATTCTTGCCGAAGCAAAGGATATCAATGCGGAGAGAGCTGCCAAGGAAGAAGAGACGGAAATCGGATTTGAGGAATAAGGCAGGAGCTTCAAGAGCAAAAAAAAACGATTTTGCCCCGGTGCAACCCGGGGCATTTTAATCAATAAGAGACGGGAGAACGGGAGAGTTTATGAGGTCCAAAATATTGCATGAATCAAACTGCCGCATGCGGGTTCATATGATGCAGAGGAGGATGAGCAGCAAAGAGGCGGATATTCTCGCTTATTATATGGAAACACAGGAATTTATCGTAAAGACCGTAGTCCATGAGGCGACGGCGAATATGATTATTCATTACCGGAGCGGCTGCAGGGAGAAAGTTTTAAAAGCGATAACTTCTTTTTCCTATGAGGATAAGAGCATTCTTGAGAGCATGCCTGAAATTACCGGAAGAAAATTAAATAAAAAATATAAGGAAAAGCTGGTTGTCTTTTTGCTGGGAGGAGCGGCGCGGGCGATTCTTCTGCCCCAGCCCCTGAAACGGGTTTGGACGCTGTACCGCTCGGTCAGATATATCCTGAAGGGAATCAAAAGCCTGCTTCGCTTCCGCATGGATGTGAATGTTCTGGATGCGATATCGATCGGAGTATCGATGTTGAGAGGCGATTATCAAACCGCTTCCTCCGTTATGATGCTTCTGGGCTTGGGCGGCCTGATGGAGGAATGGACCTATAAGAAATCGGTGGATGATCTGGCAAGAACCATGGCTCTGAATGTAGACAAGGTATGGATGCTCAGTGAAGACACGGAAGTGCTGGTTCCCGTTTCTTCCGTTACCAAAGGAGATTTCATCAGGGTACATGCGGGAAGCCTCATTCCTCTGGACGGAAAAATCATTTCCGGAGAGGCGATGATCAATCAGGCATCGCTTACGGGGGAGAGCGTGCCCGTGCCCAAGAGCGAGGGAGGCTTTGCCTATGCCGGAACCGTCGTGGAGGAAGGGGAGCTTCTGCTCTGCGTACAGGGAGTATCGGGGCAGGGAAGATATGATAAGATCGTTTCTATGATAGAGGAATCGGAAAAGCTTAAGTCAAATACCGAGAGCGTTGCTTCCAAGCTTGCGGACAGACTCGTGCCCTATACTTTGGGAAGCTCGCTTCTGACCTACCTTCTGACCCGCAATATAACCAAAGCCCTGTCTCTTTTGATGGTGGATTATTCCTGTGCATTAAAGCTTGCAATGCCGATCGCCGTCCTTTCCGCAATGAGGCAGGCGGGAGAGAACAGGATCACGGTAAAGGGCGGAAAGTTTCTGGAGGCGGTGTCGAAAGCGGATGTGATCGTTTTTGACAAGACGGGAACCTTGACCCATGCCTGCCCGGTGCTGCAAAAGGTTTTTGCATGCAAGGGAAGAGAGGAGAGGGAGATGCTCAAAATCGCCGCCTGCCTGGAAGAGCATTATCCGCATTCGATCGCGAATGCCGTCGTAGAAGGGGCGAAAAAGAGAAATATCACCCATAAGGAAATGCATTCCGAGGTGCAGTACATAGTGGCACACGGAATCGCAAGCCGCATAGGAGAAGAGAAGGTCATTATCGGAAGCCGGCATTTCGTATTTGAGGATGAGAAGGTTTTTGTGGAGCCTGAGGACAGAGAGATGCTGCAAAGCCTGGAGCCGCAGTATTCTTACCTTTATTTGGCGATTGACGGAAAACTCGCCGCCATTCTTGCGATTTTTGATCCGCTTCGGGAGGAGGCGGCTGAAGTGATTGCAGGATTAAAGCAGCTCGGCATTAAAAAGCTTGTGATGATGACGGGAGATAATGAAAAAACGGCGGCTGCAATTGCAAAGCAGCTCGGTGTGGATGAATATTATGCGGAGGTTTTGCCGGAGGATAAGGCGGAGTTTGTAAGAAGAGAAAAAGAAAAGGGAAAAACAGTGATCATGATCGGCGACGGCATCAACGATTCCCCGGCTCTTTCCGCTGCCGACTGCGGCATTGCCATCAGCGACGGAGCTCCGATTGCAAGAGAGGTTGCCGATATTATGATAGAGGCAAAGGATCTGTATGAGCTCCTGCTTTTAAAGAAATTATCGGATAATTTGATGAAGAGAATAAGACATAATTACAGATTCGTCATCGGATTTAATTCCGCCCTGATGGCAGCCGGATTTTTCGGCTTGATGTCACCCGCCTCTTCCGCGCTTTGGCATAATCTGTCCACGGTCGGAATCTGCATGCAGAGTATGCTGGATTTAAATCCGGTTTAGCGATTCACAAGAGGCAGGCATAATGCTATAATGAAGTGGAATCAAAGAATTTTTTCAGACGGAGGTGAGAAATGGTAATACAGGAAGCTGCAGAAATGTATCTGGAAACAATACTGATTTTGAAGCAGAGAAACGGCGCGGTGCGCTCTGTGGATATTGCGCGGGAAATGGGATATTCAAAGCCGACCGTCAGTGAACAGATGAAGAAGTTTCGCCAAAACGGCTATATTGAAATGGATGCTGACGGATTTATCAATTTGACCGGCCCCGGTCTGGAGATTGCGCAGAACACGTGGGAAAAGCATAACAAGCTCAGGGAAATCCTGATTGAAGTGGGAGTGAGCGAGGATGTTGCGGCGATCGATGCATGCAGGATGGAGCATTATATCAGCGAAGAAACCTTTTCCTGTTTGAAGAAGTATTTTAAAAAGGAATAATTTAAGGAATAATTTTAAGAAGGCGTTTTTTTCCGGCGAGGGAGCCGAAAAAAGAAGAAAAACCCGGGCGAAAACAAATCAGGAGATTTGCGTTCACCGGGTTTTCGTTTGCTTATTTTTATCGAAGAAGCTAAACAATCCTGCTTCCTTCCTGCAAGCCGGGGGCAGGCGCTTTTTAGGGCAGAATCTTTTCTATCGCGTCGGCAAGTTCACGGATCTGATTTGCCTGCTCCTCTCGCATTGCGGATTTAATGCTGATCTTTTCTCCGATCATCGTAATATTCTTCATGCCGGAGAGGATCTCGTTCATTACCTTTGCCGCAGAGAGCGCCCAGGAACCGTTTTCGATAACCGCAACATGTCTGTTTTGCAGGTTATGCGCCTTCAGGTCGAGCAGGAGGCTTTCCATTCTTGCAAAAAGCCCTCCGTTATAGGAAGAGGAGGCAAATACCAGAACCTTTGCCCGAAACGCCTCGGATACAAGATAGGAGAGATCGGTTTCCGCGATATCGTACATCTTGATATGCTTGATCTTTCTTTGGGCAAGCTCGGAAGCGAGGAAATTTGCCGCCTCTTCCGTGCCTCCGTATATGCTGGCGCAGAAGATGACCACATCATCGTCCTCCGGAGTGTAGGTAGACCATTTTGCATATTTTTCAATAAACCATACGATTTGCTTGGGAACTCTCCAAATAGGACCGTGCAGAGGGCAAAGATACCGGATATCGAGACCGGAAGCCTTGTTTAAGAGCGCCTGCACCTGCACACCGTATTTTCCGACAATATTTGAATAATATCTTCTCGCTTCGGAGAGCCATTCATGCTCGAAATTCAACTCATCGGCAAAGATATTGCCGCTCAATGCGCCGAAGGTTCCGAATGCATCGGCGGAGAAAAGCATGCCGAGCGTCTTTTCGTAAGTCACCATGACCTCCGGCCAATGTACCATTGCAGCCATATAGAAGCTGAAGCTGTATTTTCCGGTATTGAGTTCCGCGCCTTCCTTGACTTCAAGCATTCTGCCCTGCAAAGAGAAATCGAAGAACTGCTTGATAAAAGCAAAGGTCTTGGTATTTCCGACTATCGTTACCTCGGGATATCTGAGAACGAGTTCATCCAGCGTGGCGGCGTGATCGGGCTCCATATGATTGATGATGACGTAATCCAATTTGCGATCTCCCAAAAGATGGGAAATATTTTCAAAAAAAGGCTTGGTAACGGATTTATCGACCGTATCCAAAAGAACTGTTTTTTCGTCAAGAACAAGATAAGAGTTATACGACATTCCGTCCGGTAAGGGAAAGGCATTTTCAAAGCGGCTCAATCGCCTGTCGCTTGCACCTACAAAGTATATATCGTCAACGATATGTCTGCTCTGGTACATGATATCTACCTCCAAAATAAAATATTTTCGGGAATCCCTTCGGTGATCCCGGCAAAAGAATACAATATGAAGATAATATTGCTTTGCATTAAGCGATATTATGTATTATGATTATACACAGATAATGCTTCTGTTTGCAAGCTATATTTGCAATATTGGGCAAATAAGTAAGGGGGAGCTTACTCCCCGGAAGAACAGGAGGCGTATTATACCAAGAGAGGGTTTGTTCGCTGCTTGGATTCGGACAGATCAGTCATAAAATGTAGGAAGGGAGGAAGGAAATATGGATTTTAATGCAGAAGCCCTGAAACTTCACCGCGAGCATAAGGGAAAGATAGGAACAGGATTGAAGGTGGAGATCAAAAACAGAGAGGATCTCGGTTTGGCATATACGCCCGGCGTGGCGCAGCCCTGCAGAGAGATTGCAAAGAAGGCGGAGGAGATATGGACGTATACTGCAAAATCCAATCTCGTCGCCGTAGTCAGCGACGGTACGGCGGTTTTGGGGCTGGGAGATATCGGACCCGGAGCGGCAATGCCCGTAATGGAGGGAAAAGCGGCTCTCTTTAAGGCGTTTGCGGATGTGGATGCTTTTCCGATCTGTTTGGACACCAAGGATACGGAGGAAATCATCAAGACAATAAAATATATTTCCCCCTGTTTCGGAGGAATCAATCTGGAAGATATCGCCGCACCGAAATGCTTTGAAATTGAAAGAAGGCTGGAAGAGGAGCTTGATATACCGGTTTTTCATGATGATCAGCACGGAACGGCAATTGTGGTTACCGCTGCCTTAATCAATGCGCTCAAAATCACCGGCAAAAAAATGGAGGAGATCAGAGTCGTCGTCAACGGTCCGGGAAGCGCGGGGACGGCGATCATCAGGATGCTCTCGGAAGCGGGAGTAAGACAGATTATCGCCTGCGACCGCAAGGGCATACTCAGCAAAGAAAGAGAGGATCTGAGCGAACATAAGCGCATGCTTTGCGATCTTACGAACCGGGAAGGAAAAAGCGGGAAACTGGAGGATGCATTGGAGGGGGCGGATGTCTTTCTCGGCGTTTCCTCCGCGGGGGTGCTCAGCAGGGAAATGATTGCGCGCATGGCGGAAGACCCCATTGTCTTTGCAATGGCAAATCCCGATCCCGAGATATCCTATGATGAGGGAAAAGAGGCGGGAGTGAGGGTTATGGGAACGGGAAGAAGCGATAAGCCCAACCAGATCAATAATGTGCTTGCCTTCCCCGGAGTGTTTCGCGGGGCGCTGGATATCGGAGCAAGAGAGATCAACTATAAGATGAAGATGGCGGCAGCCTATGCGATCGCCGATCTGGTCGGAGAGGAGGAGCTTTCCGAGGATTATATCATTCCCTCCGCGTTTGAAGAGGGGGTTTCCGCCGCGGTAGCGGAGGCGGTTAAAAAAGCGGCTCTGGAGAGCTCTGCGCTCAGAAAAGAGGGAGGAAGAAACTAAAGACGCAAGAGCTCCCGCAATAGTTTTTCTGGACGCAGGCAGGGATATTCGATATAATGGCGATGTATCGCAGTGAAACATACAGATTTTGCGAAGAGCTTTTCCGAGCGGAATCAAAGATGGAATAAAGATAAAAATGGAGATTTTAATATGAGCGAAAATTGTAATTCAGGATGCAGCTCCTGCTCAAAGAGCTGCTCCGCAAGAACGGAGCCGCAGACGGATTTCAGAACCGGTCTGCATCCCGGAAGTTCGGTAAAAAAAGTGATCGGAATCGTGAGCGGAAAGGGAGGAGTGGGAAAATCTCTCATTACCTCGATGATGGCGGTAAAAACGAGGGCAAAGGGTTATAAAACGGCGATCATCGATGCGGATATTACCGGACCCTCCATTCCCAAGGCATTCGGCATCACTTCGAAAATCGGAGCGACCGAGGAGGGACTGATGATCCCCGCGACTACGGCGACCGGAATACAGGTGATCAGCACGAACCTCATCCTTGCCGAGGATACGGATCCCGTGATATGGAGGGGACCGATTCTGGCGGGAATCGTAAAGCAGTTTTGGGGCGAAGCCATATGGAACGATATCGATTTTATGTATATCGACATGCCTCCCGGAACCGGGGATGTGCCTCTGACGGTATTTCAATCCCTGCCGGTGGATGGGATCATCATCGTGACCAGTCCGCAGATGCTCGTTTCGATGATTGTAAAAAAAGCGATCAATATGGCGGATAAGATGCAGATTCCCGTGCTCGGGATTATTGAAAACATGAGTTATTTCGTATGTGATCAATGCAGCAAGAAGCATTATATTTATGGAGAGAGCGGTGTCGACAAGATAGCGGATGAATTCGGCTTGAGGGTTCTCGCAAAGATCCCCATGCGCCCGGAGACCGCAAGCGCGGTGGATCAAGGAGAGGTCGAATATCTGGAGGCACAATGGCTTGACGAAGCCGCCGATACCGTGATTAAGATCTTAAGCTAAGGCGAAAGAGTTGAAGTTAAAAGGAGCAATGTTTTGATGGTGATTAACAAAAATCCGAACAGTGAGCTGGACAGTTCCATCGTACATGTGCCGCATCTGGTTCAGGTTCCCGAGGATATGCTGGAATTTGCGCAGCAGTTTCAGGAAGCGATGATGATGTATACCGGTGCGATCAGGGAGGTCAAAACCAAACTGGAGGTATTGAACGATGAGCTCTCCGTCAGAAACAAGAGAAACCCGATCGAGATGATTAAATCCAGAATCAAAAAGCCGATGAGCATTGTGGAGAAGCTCAACAGAAGGGGATATCCGATCACCTTGGAATCCATGATCGATAATCTTCATGATGTGGC
This sequence comes from Johnsonella sp., assembly GCA_030529445.1. GTDB lineage: Bacteria > Bacillota > Clostridia > Lachnospirales > Lachnospiraceae > Johnsonella. Next base: position 30,275 of record JAUMWW010000017.1, read on the forward strand.
GGGAATCAGGGTGATCTGTTCCTTCGTCGATGATATTTATGAAGTAGCGGATATGCTGGTGAGACAGGATGACGTCAGAGTGATTGCGATCAAGGACTATATTAAGAATCCCAAAGAAAATGGATACAGATCCTATCATATGATCATAGAGATACCGGTCTTCTTTTCCGAAAAGAAACAGCCGATGAGGGTGGAGGTGCAGATCAGAACGATTGCTATGGATTTTTGGGCGAGTCTGGATCATCAGCTCAAATACAAGAGAGAGTTTGAGGGATCGGATATGATCAGCAAAGAGCTCAAGGAATGTGCGGATGTGATCGCTCAGACGGATATGAAAATGCTCAATATCCGAAAGCATATAGAGGATAGGGGCATAGAGGTAAGAAACCCGAGACAGAGTTCGAAGCTCTGATCAATAAAGCGGAGGATAAATTTCAGGAATACTTAAGCAATGCTTTCTTTACATCACATCGGAATCGTAGGATAATGACAGAATACGGATGGATGAAATGCAAATCGTTTTTCGGGTTTGCAAAATCGGATTCTAAAAGGAGTGAGATGATGAGAAATCAAAAAATAAAGAAAACGCTCTTTTTTACGGCGGCGGCATCTATGCTGCTTTCGGGCAGGGTGCTTGCCTCTCCGCCGTTTGCCAGAACGGAGCAGGAGTGGCAGAGCTTGAGGGATAATAAACTGGAATATGCGGAGATTCGGGATCTGATCCACGAATACAATGCGAGCGTCCGACAGAATAATATCGATTTATCGACCTTCAAGAAGGACTACGGAAGGACGAACAGCAAAGTTTCCGATGCGTACAGGGAGATGGCAAACGATATTCTGAGCAATATCACGGAGCCCGATCCCGACAGCATGTTTTATGCCTCCGCAGCCGCTGCGGCGCTTCAGGCGAGGACGCAGGCGGATAATCTGATGAAAACGGCGGATGAAACTCTGGAGGATGCGGAGATTTTCAGATTAAATTATGAAAATGCCGAGATGCAGCTGGTTCAGAGCGCCCAAAACAATATGATCAGCTATTATGACAAGCTGCTTGCCTTGGATAAGGCAAAATCGGATCATGAGACGGCAAAGCTTGATTTCGATATTTCCAAGATCAGGCTCAATGCCGGAATGGCAACAAGGATGGATGTGCTTTCCGCCGAGGAGACGGTATTGAAAAGCGAACAGGAAATCAGGGATGCGGAGTCGGAAGCAAACACCGTGAAGCAGATCCTGATGCTAAGCTGCGGCTGGTCATATAATGCAAGTCCGGAGTTCGGAGAGCTGCCCAAGCCCGATCTTGCAAGAATAGAGACGATGAATCCGGAGCTTGATCGGGAGAAGGCATGGGAGAATAATTATACGCTCAGGGTGAATTTAAGAAAGCTTGAGAATGCAAAAACGCAGGATCAGAAAGATAAGCTCGATCAAAGCATCGCAAATAACCGAAACAATATCTCTGCTTCGCTTACGGAGGCGTATCGGAACGTTATTGCGGCAAGGGATGCATATACTTACGCAAAGAGCAACCTCGATCTTCAGGAAAAGAATCTTGAAACCGCAAAGCATAAATCCGCAGTCGGCATGATCAGCAGGGTAGAGCTGAGCAAAGCGGAGGCGGAAAGCAAAGCGGCGGATATTGCCTATCGCCGCTCGGAGCTTGCACTCCTGCAGGCAATCAATGCTTACGATTGGACGCTTGCGGGGCTGGCAAAGGCAGATTAAGGAGGGAAAGATGAAGAAGAAAAAGCTGAAAATCTTCCTCCTTCTGCCTCTTATTGCGGTGATTTTATGCAACCTTCCCCTTGATATGTATTCGGAGGCGCATGCATATGTGGAGGCGCCCAGAGAGCCTGCGGAGGTGGGAAAGACACAGGCGGAGCTCAACTCCTATCCGGAGGAGGAATGGAAGAAGCTGATGGATGATGTGCTGGAATATGAGGAGATAGAGGATCTGATTAAAAATTTCAATCCCGGAATTTCCTCCGCATGGGATTCCTACGATTCGGCAATAGAAAATCTCGGTGATGATATCAATGAGCTCAGAACGGCAAAGCGTGAGATGGAGAGCTTGAAGGAGAGCGCCAAAAAAGAAGGAGATATCGAGAGCTATTATCTGTACGGTGCTCAGGAGAAGGCGCTGAACGGGATTATCACGGGGATGAATAAATCCGAAGAAAGCCTTAATAAAAAAGAGGGCAATAAGACGGCGATGATCAGGCGGGGGCAGGCGCAGGCGGTCAGCGCCGCAAAATCCCTTTTCCTGACCTATCACAGCATGCTTGCCGGTGAGGAGGTCTTAAACGAGCTTGTGGCGCTCAACGAAAAGCTGCTCTCGCAGAGCAGGAGCATGGTCGGTACGGGATTAGGTACAGGCAGGGATGTCAGCGCGGCAGAGACGCAGCTGCATTCGGCTCGCTCCAGGCTTTCTTCTTTGGAGGGAAGCAGGGAAAAGATCCGCAAGACGCTGATCATCATGTGCGGCTGGTCGGCGGATGCAAATCCCGTGATAGGGAGCGCACCCTCTTTGGATCTGAGCCGATTGGATAAAATGAATCCTTCCGCGGACAGCATCAAGGCAATCGGGAATAACTATGATCTGATCGATCTCAGGAATTCGACCTATAAAAAATCTCCGGGCGCACAAAATGCCAGAGATCTTACCACGCAGCAATTGGAAGATCTGCTCAGGCTTAGGCTGGATGAACTCTATGCGGATGCCCAGTCGAAGAAAAATGCTTATGAGGCGGTTTCTGTGGGATATCAATCGGCGGAGCTGGCAAAGAATGCGGCGGATAGGAAGAAAAACCTCGGCATGATTTCGGATGCGGAATATCTTGCGCAGAAACTGCTGTATACGGAGAAAAAAACGGCGTTAAAAAGCGCCGAGCTGGAGCTTTTTCAGAGCCTGAACGTTTATGAAGATGCGGTAGCAGGTCAGCTCGATCTTGAATAAATAAAAAGGAGTGCAGCGGCTTCGCCTACTCTTTGAAAAGCATGAATACCCAGCTTTACAAAGAGCGAAGCGCTTTCTGCACTCCTAGCCCCTCTCGGAGGATGGAACTTCTTGGCTTTGCTCGGAGAGTGAGGGCTTATTTTTTTGTGTATCGGATGAACTTGAGGAAGCCGCTTTTCGTATCGCGAGCTCTTCCTGAAGCAGATCTTCCAATGTGATACCGTCGACCACCCGGTTTACGGCATCCGCAATCTGTTTAAAGACGTTTTTCGTAACGCAGCTTCCCTCTCTCCAGCAGGGTTCCGTATTGGAGTCCAGGCAGTAGATCGGAACGAGATTGCCCTCCGTCGCCCGGAGAATATCTCCTACCGAGTATTCTTTCGGTTCTTTCGAGAGAATATAACCTCCCTGAGCCCCTCTTATGCTTTTGACAAGCCCGGATTTGACGAGCCCGGAGACAATCTGCTCGAGGTATTTTTCTGAAATCTGCTGATTTTTTGCGACCTGATTGATTTTCGTGGCATGCTCAGGGTTCATGGCAAATTCAATCATCATTCTCAGGGCATAGCGTCCTTTGGTTGAAATCTTCATGATAACCTCCCTATATTTCGGCATAATTTCTGAAAAATTGCCGTTTTGGTTCCTCGAAGAGGCTTATGCCCGCCAAGAGGCGGGGCTAAAGGCAAATACGAAGAACGGACTATGCAATAATTGTAACAAATATAAGGATAAAAGTAAATATTCAAAGCAGGGGGAAAGCGATGTATAAGATGTTGGTTCTGGATTTGGACGGAACCCTGACAAACAGTAAAAAACAATTGAGTAAAAGAACAAAGGAAAGATTGATCGGGGCGATGGAGGAGGGAATGCTTATCACGCTTGCAAGCGGGCGTTCGCTCAAGGGAATTATCCATATTGCGGATGAGATCGGGATGCAAGAAAGAGGAGGGTATATTATTGCATTTAACGGATCCCTTGTTATCGAGCTCGGCAGCGGGAAGCATCTCAAAGAAGAATTTATGGATCGGAAATATTATCCGGAAATTCTGGCGCTGAGCAGGGAGTATGAGGTTGATCTGCTCACTTACGGAAGAGAGCAAAAAAATCTGCTTACGAATAATTCCTCCAACCCTTATGCAAAGCTCGATGCGATGATTAACAGGATGGAGCTGATAGAGGAAAGGGATATGCAGGCAGCTCTCGATTATCCCGTGCCGAAGTTCTTATTTCTGGGAGAGGCAAAGAGGATGGAGAGGATTGAGGCGGAGCTTAAGCAAAGAATAGGAGAGAAATTGGAGGTCTGCCGATCGGAGCCTTATTTTTTGGAGATCATGCCGAAGGGAATCGATAAGGGCAATGCGCTCGAAAGCCTATGCGAAAGCATAGGGATTCCGATAAGCCGGACGATCGCATTCGGGGACGGATATAACGATCTGGGAATGATCAAGACTGCGGGACTCGGCGTGGCGATGGAAAATGCCGTGCCCCGGATCAAGGAGGCGGCAGGCTATATCACCTCTTCCAACGATGAGGACGGGGTAGCAAAGGCATTGGATCGGCTGCTTGGAAAGGAATAAAGAAAAGAGACGCAGATCAAATAGACAAAATGCCGTATAATATGCTATACTTCACTTCATACTAAATGGAGAAGAGCAATAAAAAGCGCTTTATGATGGGGGTATTATGGAGAATAAAGAGATGAAGGAAAAAGAGATCGTAAAAAAAGAAGAGGTCTCGAAGCATTTTATAGAAATGGAGATAGATAAGGATCTTGCGGAGGGAAGGTATGAGAGCGTCCATACCCGTTTTCCGCCGGAGCCGAACGGTTACCTGCATATAGGGCATGCAAAATCCATTCTTCTCAACTACGGGATTGCACAAAAATACAAGGGGAAGTTCAATCTCCGTTTTGATGACACCAATCCGACCAAGGAAAAAGAGGAGTTTGTCGAGTCCATCAAGGAAGATGTGGAATGGCTCGGCGCCGAATATGAGGACAGATTATATTTTGCCTCCGATTATTTTGATGAAATGATAGAAAAAGCCATTCTCCTGATCAAGAAGGGAAAGGCATTTGTCTGCGATCTGAGTCCCGAAGAGATCAGGGAATACAGGGGCGATTTTAATACAACGGGCAAGGAGAGCCCTTACAGAAACCGCAGCATAGAAGAGAACCTGAGATTATTCGAAGAAATGAGAGAGGGAAAATGTGCGGAAGGCTCCCGGGTGCTCAGGGCAAAGATCGATATGAACTCCGCCAATATCAATATGAGGGATCCTATCATTTACCGGGTGGCACATGCGCATCACCATAATACGAAGGATAAGTACTGCATCTATCCGATGTATGATTTTGCCCATCCCCTGGAGGATGCGATCGAGAAAATCAGCCACAGCCTCTGCACTTTGGAATTTGAGGATCACAGACCCTTATACGAGTGGTTTGTCAACGAATGCGAATACGAAAACCCGCCCAGACAGATCGAGTTTGCCAAGCTCTATCTGACCAATGTCATTACGGGCAAGAGATATATCAAGAAACTCGTTGAAGAGGGCATCGTGGACGGCTGGGATGATCCGAGGCTGGTATCGATTGCGGCACTCAGAAGAAGAGGCTATACTCCGGAATCCATCAAGAAATTTGTGGAGCTTTGCGGAGTATCCAAGGCAAATTCTTCGGTGGACTATGCCATGCTCGAATACTGCATCAGAGAAGATTTGAAGCTTAAGAAGCCGAGAATGATGGCGGTGCTGGATCCGATCAGGCTGATCATAGACAATTATCCGGAAGGCAGGACGGAGATGCTTGAGATTCCGAATAATCTTGAGAATCCCGAGCTCGGCAGCAGAACGGTGGAATTCGGCAGGGAGCTTTACATAGAAAGAGAGGATTTTATGGAGGAGCCACCGAAGAAGTATTTCCGTCTCTTCGTAGGAAACGAGGTCAGGCTGATGGGTGCGTATTTTATCAAATGCACCGGATTTGAAAAGGACGAAGAAGGAAATATCACGGCGGTTCATGCCGAGTACGATCCGCAGACCAAGAGCGGAAGCGGATTTGACCAGAGAAAGGTCAAGGGAACGATTCACTGGGTTCATGCCGGTACCGCACAAAAGGCGGAATGCAGGCTGTATGAAAACATCGTCGATGAGGAGAAGGGGAAGCTGGATGAGAACGGAGAGCTCAACCTTAATCCGGATTCTCTGAAAATTATCGAAGCCGCATATGTGGAGCCCATGCTGAAGGAGGCAAAAGCCTATGAAAGCTTTCAGTTTGTGCGAAACGGCTATTTCTGTGCGGATGCAAAGGACTCGAAAGAAGGGGCTCCCGTCTTTAACAGGATCGTCAGTCTGAAGAGTTCCTTTAAGATAGAGGCGCAGCCCCGCTAAACTTTGCCGAAACAAAAATACCGGAAGGATAATAAAGAGGATCCTTTTCCATAATAAAAAATCAACGGCTTGCTTTACATATTTGCAGATATGAGAAGCGAGCTGTTTTTCTTAAATGAAGGATACTGCCGAGGTGAAGAGATGGAACTGATCATTCCTCCCGATCAGAGGGGAAAATATCTGTATGAGCAGATTTATGAATATATCAAAAAAGAGATCAAAGAGGGAAGAATGAGCAAAGGAGAGAGGCTTCCTTCGACAAGAAAGCTTGCTTCCTCTTTAAAGCTGAGCCGTTCCACGGTACAGCTTTCTTATGAGCAGCTGGAGGCGGAGGGCTATATCGAGGGGAGAGCCTGCAAAGGATATTATATTTCGGATATCGAAGCCCTCTATCACCGGGGAGAAAAAAACTTTGCCCCCGCAGCGGTTTCGGAAAAGGAAAGCCCCCCTCGGTGCAGGGTGGATTTTTCTCCACGGGGAATCGATTTTGGCGCGTTTCCTTCCGGAATATGGAGAAGGCTTGCCAGAGAAAGCTTTATCGATGAGAATAAAGAAATGTTTGCGGCGGGAGAGGGAAGGGGAGAGCTTGCTCTGCGGGAAGAGATCTCACGCTATCTGCACCGCGCAAGAGGAGTGGAGGCGGATCCGGAAAAAATTCTGATCGGAGCGGGAAACGAATACTTAATGCTGCTGCTGGGGCTGCTCGTTCAAAAGCAGAGGATTGCGATGGAAAACCCCACCTACGGAAAAGCATACAGAGTTTTTTGCAGCATGGACTGGGAAGTTTTAAGCATGGATATGGATGAGAGCGGAATGCGGGCGGATTTGCTTAAGAAATCGAATGCGGGATTTGCCTATATTATGCCTTCCCATCAATATCCCACCGGAATAGTAATGCCTGCCGCGCGAAGGAGAGAGCTGATCAACTGGGCGCTGGGAGGAGAAAACAGATATATCATCGAAGACGATTATGACAGTGAATTCCGCTACAGGGGAAGACCCATTCCCGCGATGCAGGGAATGGGAGGAGAGGAATGCATTATCTATACGGGAACTTTTTCCAAGGCGATCGCTCCGGCAATCAGAGCGGGCTTTATGCTTCTCCCCGAAAGACTGATGAAGAAATATGAAGAAAATCTCTCCTATCTTTCCTGTACCGTGCCGAAGCATGATCAGAATATTCTCCTGCGTTTCCTCTCTCAGGGATATTTCGAGCGCCATCTGAATAAGATGAGAAATCTTTATAAGAGCAAGCAGGAGGTGCTTTTGGAAGAACTTGCCGATTTTTCGCGGGATTTTCGGATTCACGGAGACCAGGCGGGACTGCATCTGATCATAGAGAGCCTGAGGGAAGAAGACAGAGTGCTTGCCGCAAGGGCGATGGAAAGCGGCGTAAGAGTATATCCGATTTCGGATTTTCTTATCGGAAAAGAAGAGGGATGCAGGCGCAGTGAACTGATTCTCGGATTTGCCGCCTTGAGCAAGGAGGAGATCCGGGAGGGCTGCAGGCTTTTAAAAGCCGCATGGGGAATCAAAAAAAGATAGGGTGAAGCGACCTGAGAGGAGGGAGGCGGAATAAAGATGGAGATCAGAAAAGCAAAAAAGGAAGAAATCGAAAGTTTAATGCGAATTTTCGAGGAAGCCAAAAGCTTCATGAGAAGCTGCGGAAATACGGAGCAGTGGAATGATGGATATCCTTCCAGAGAGCTGATACTGGAGGATATCGAGAAGGGAAAGAGCTATGTCGCAGTGGAAAACGAAGAGATTCTGGCAAGCTTTATGTACGATACGGAGGGAGATCCCGCCTATCAAAACATCGAGGGAGGGAGCTGGCCGGATGAGGAGCCCTATGCGGTGGTGCACAGAATAGCCAGCAAAAGAGGAAGCAACGGAATCGGAGCATATTGTCTGGACTGGGCGTATAACGCTTCCGGCAATCTCAGGATAGATACGCATAAGGATAATATTCCGATGAGAAGGCTTTTGGAGAAATTGGGCTTTCAATTCTGCGGTATTGTCGATCTCGGAGACCGGAAATTAAGGATGGCTTTTTCGAAAAAGAAAAATCTGAGGTTTTAAAAAACAGTATATATACTCCTTATATCAGATATAGATTTTTGATATCATGGCACTTATGCACTCGGTTGACAAGGATATTTGTGCTTGTTAATATATTTGTTAAAGTAAGCAGGAGGGAAGGATATGAGAATAGTTCTGTCATTATTGGTGGATAATACCGCAGGTGTATTGAGCAGAGTCTCCGGTTTGTTTTCGAGGAGGGGATATAATATAGAATCTCTTACCGTAGGGGCAACGCTGAATCCGAATTACTCCAGGATGACCGTGGTTTCCGTGGGAGACGAGGAGGTTTTGGAGCAGGTCGAGAAACAGTTAAGAAAGCTCGAAGACGTGAAGGATATCAAGGCGCTGCATGAAAAACAGAGTGTATTCAGAGAACTGATCATGGTTAAGGTAAGAGCAAATGTCAACCAGCGTCAGGCGATCGCCGCCGTTGCGGAAATTTTCAGAGCCGCAATCGTCGATGTGGCAAAGGATTCTCTCACCGTGATGCTTACGGGAGACAATGATAAGCTGGAGGCTCTGATCGGTCTTTTGGAAGAATATGAGATTTTGGAGCTTGCCAGAACCGGATTGACCGGTCTTTCAAGGGGCTCGGAGGATGTGAGGTATCTTCCCTGATAAGATAAGGAAAAGATCAAAGCCGGGGCGCGGTTTCGGCAAAAAGTGAGCGCCGGCTTAAGGAGGCAAAATATGTCAAAAATTTATTATCAAGAAGATTGCAATCTTTCTCTGCTGGAGGGAAAGACAATAGCGATCATCGGCTACGGAAGCCAGGGGCATGCTCAGGCACTCAATGCCAGAGAGAGCGGATGCAAGGTCATTATCGGACTCTATGAGGGAAGCAAATCATGGAAGAAAGCCGAAAGCGCCGGCTTTGAAGTATATACGGCTGCGGAAGCGGCAAAGAGGGCGCAGATCATTATGATACTGATCAATGACGAGCTTCAGGCGGATCTGTATAAGAAGGATATCGAAGCGAATCTGGAAGCCGGAAATATGCTGATGTTTTCCCACGGATTCAATATTCATTTCGGCTGCATCACTCCTCCTCCGGAGGTGGATGTTGCAATGATTGCTCCGAAGGGACCCGGTCATACGGTAAGAAGCGAATATCTTGCGGGAAGAGGAGTTCCCTGCCTGGTTGCGGTGGAGCAGGATGCGAGCAAAAAAGCGCTGGATAAGGCGCTTGCCTATGCGCTCGCAATCGGAGGGGCAAGAGCAGGGGTTTTGGAAACCAGTTTTAAAACGGAGACCGAAACGGATCTTTTCGGAGAACAGGCGGTGCTTTGCGGAGGGGTTTGCGCCCTCATGCAGGCGGGCTTTGAAACACTCGTGGAAGCGGGATATGATCCCGCGAACGCATATTTTGAATGCATCCATGAGATGAAGCTCATCGTTGATCTGATTTATCAGTCGGGCTTTGAGGGAATGAGATATTCTATTTCCAATACGGCTGAATACGGAGATTATATTTCCGGGAAAAAGATCATCACCGAAGAAACGAAAAAGGCGATGAGAAAGATCCTTGCGGATATTCAGGACGGAAGCTTTGCCAAGGAATTTTTGCTGGAAATGTCTCCCGCAGGACGCCAGGCAAGCTTTAAGAGAATGAGAAAGCTTGCTGCCGAGCAGTATCATGAGAAGATAGGAAAAGAAATCCGGAAGCTCTACAGCTGGAATAAGGAAGAGGATAAGCTCATTAATAATTAATAAAAAACATAGATCATATTTTGGTTACAATCATACAGTTTGATCAGAGGTATGGCTGTAACCAAAACTTTGTTTTGATCAAAATACGGAAAGCTTTGTGCTTTTGTCGATTTTTATACTTAAGGAACATGGAGGTTTTTATCATATGTTGCAAACAGGATCTTTATCAGCGGCGCGCAGGCGGATTGAGAAGCTGCTGGATGATCGGAGCTTTGTTGAAATCGGAGCCCGCATTACCGCCAGAAGTACGGACTTCAATATGGGAGGAAAGCAGATTCCTTCCGACGGGGTGATCACCGGATACGGAAGGATAGAGGGCAGCCTTGTATATGTATATAGCCAGGATGCGGAAATTTTGGGAGGATCTCTGGGAGAAATGCATGCAAAGAAAATCGCAAATCTTTACTCGCTGGCGATAAAAACGGGGGCTCCGCTGATCGGATTTGTGGACTGCTCCGGCTTCAGGCTGCAGGAAGGCACGGATGCACTGGATGCATTCGGGAGCCTTTACATAAACCAAAGCAGGGCAAAAGGGGTGATTTTGCAGATTCAGGGGATTTTCGGCAGATCTGCGGGCGGCATGGCAATCAGCAGCGTGCTCAGCGACTTCACTTTTATGGAAAGCCGGGATGCGAAGCTTTTTATCAACTCGCCGAACGCCATCGCAAAGCATCACCAGGAAAAATGCGATACCTCGAGTGCGGATTTCCAGAGCAAAAAGGCGGGAAATATTGACGGAGCGGGAACGGAGGATGAGATCATCGCCGGAATCAGAACCTTGGTTTCGATTCTTCCGGCAAATAATGAAGAGAATTTCTCTCACGAAGAATGCAGGGATGATCTGAACAGAAAAACGGAGCAAATCGCCTCCTATCGGCTGGATACCGGGCTCCTGCTTGCGGAGGTTTCGGACGGGCATTTTTATCTGGAGCTGAAAGAGGATTTCGCTCCCGAGATGCTTACGGCATTTATCCGACTGAACGGGCGCACGATAGGCTGTATTGCAAACAGGGGAGAAAAGCTTGATCGGGAAGGCAAAAAGCAGGAGGACTTCGAGCTTTTGCTTACAGATAAGGGCTGTAATAAGGCTGCCGAGTTTGTGGAATTTTGCGACGCCTTCAGGATACCCGTCCTGAGTCTGGTAAACGTGAAGGGCTTTGCCGCAACCTGCTGCACCGAAAAAAGGCTTGCCGGATCGGGAGCGAAGCTGCTTCATGCCTTTACCAAGGCAAGCGTGCCCAAACTCAGCCTGCTGATCGGAGAGGCTTTCGGCTCGGCATATCTTTGCATGAATGCAAAGTCCACCGGGGCGGATCTCGTCTTTGCATGGGAGGATGCGGCAATCGGACTGATGGATGCGAAAGAAGCGGCAAGAATTATTTATGCGGATGAAATCGCAGAGGCAAAAGAGCCGGGCGAATTATTAAGAGAGAAGACAAAGGAATATCATCAGCTCCAGTCAAGCGTCGAATCTGCGGCAAGAAGGGGATGCATCGATGATATTATCGCATTTGAGGATACCAGAAAAAAACTGATTTTTGCATTCGAGATTCTCTTATCGAAAAAAGAAAACAGGGAATGGAAAAAATACCGCGGCTTTTAGGAGGGGAAATGAGAAATATTTATAAAGGAGCGATATTCTGTCTGCTGTTCTTCATGGTGGCGCTGCTTTCGAATTTTCCCGGAAGTGCCGCTCAAGAAAAGAGCGAGCGGATAGAGGAAGCCGAAGGACCGAAAATCAACACCTCCGAGGAGGTCAATATTGAGACGGAGGAATATATTCTGGGCATGCTGCAGGATATCCTGCCTGCGCTCAATATGATGGGAGAAGAGGAGATCGATGCATCGATCGCGGATGCACAGAAGGCGGGAGATCTTTTGTGGGTTTCGGCGATGGAATCATGGAAGAATACCTTAAGAGATACGGGATATCTGGAGACAATCAAAGAGGTGGAGATCAAGAAGGCGGAAAGCGGATATATTGCGCATATTTATGCGGCAGCCGAAAAAAGAGATCTGGAAATCAGCCTTCAATTCGACCGCAGGAGCTTGGAAATCAAAGCATTATCCTTCAATCCGGTATACAGCATGGAGGAGAATATGAGGAGAGCGGCAATGAATACCGCTCTGGGAATGGGAACGGTCTTTAGCGTGCTGATCCTGATTTCCTTATTGATCGGCGGATTTCAGTATATTTATAAGATGGAAAACCTGCTCAGGGAGAAGAAAAAGAGGCGGGAAGGAGATAGAGACCGGGGAAGAGAGTCTCTTTCGGCAAAGGAAGCGCAGGAAGAAGAAAAGAAGAAAGAAAAAGATCCCGGCGAGAGCTTAGATCCCGAGCGGGAGCATGAGCTTGTCGCCGTTTTAATGGCGGCGATTGCGGCTTACAGCAAGGAGAACACGGAGGGGCTCATCGTGAAATCAATCAGAAGAGAGCCCAGAAGATAAGAGAAGGAGAGATGAGCACAATGAAGAACTATGTGATAAAGGTAAACGGAAATATATACCATGTGGAAGTGGAGGAAAAAGAGGCGGGCTCTCCTACAGCGAGCTTTTCGCAGAGCATGCCGGTAAAGAAAGAGGAAGTTTCGGCAAATACGGCTGTAGAGAAGAAGGCGGAAGCCCCGGCTTTGGCAAGCGGAGAGAAGAAAGAGGGAAGCATAAAAATCACGGCTCCCATGCCGGGAAAAATCCTCGCTCTTAAGGCTCAGCCGGGACAGCAGCTGAAGGCGGGAGAGGCGCTTCTGATCTTGGAGGCGATGAAGATGGAAAACGAGATCGTGGCTCCCGAGGCGGGAAGCCTTGTCTCGATCCATGCCGCGGTCGGTGATCATGTAGAGGTCGGACAGCTTTTGGCGACATTGGAATAAAATCTCCGGGGAGGCGACAAAAATGGATTATATTATGACAACCATAGATAATCTCCTGCATCAGACCGCTTTTTTAAACCTGAGCGGAGGAAATATTCTGATGATCGGAATAGCTATGGTATTTCTCTATCTTGCGATCAGAAAGGGATTTGAGCCCTTATTGCTTGTGCCGATCGCATTCGGAATGCTTCTGGTCAATATTTACCCGGATATCATGGCAAAGCCGGAGAATACCGCCAATGGAGTCGGAGGGCTTTTGTATTATTTCTACCTTCTCGATGAATGGAGCATCATGCCTTCTCTGATTTTTATGGGAGTGGGTGCGCAGACGGATTTCGGTCCGCTGATCGCAAATCCGAAGAGCTTTCTTCTGGGAGCCGCGGCGCAGTTCGGAATTTACGGAGCGTATTTCTTCGCTATTTTATGGGGCTTTCCCGATAAAGCGGCGGCGGCGATTTCCATCATAGGAGGGGCGGACGGACCTACCTCGATATTTTTGGCAGGAAAACTCGGGCAGGCGGAGTATCTCGGACCGATTGCGGTCGCAGCCTACTCCTATATGGCTCTGGTGCCTATCATACAGCCGCCCATTATGAAGCTTTTGACGACCGAGAAGGAGAGAAAGATTAAGATGGAGCAGCTTCGTCCGGTATCCAAGCTGGAGAAAATTCTTTTCCCGATTATCGTTACCGTGGTGGTCTGCCTGATTCTTCCTTCTACGGCTCCTCTCGTGGGCATGCTGATGCTCGGCAATCTGTTTAAGGAATCCGGCGTGGTAAAGCAGCTTACCGAAACGGCTTCGAATGCATTGATGTATATCGTCGTAATTTTGCTCGGCACCTCGGTCGGCGCGACAACGAGCGCGGAGGTATTTTTAAAGGTGACGACACTCAAGATCGTAGGACTGGGGCTTGTCGCATTTGCGATAGGAACGGCTTTCGGTGTGCTCTTCGGCAAGCTGATGTGCTTTGCGACGGGAGGGAAGGTCAATCCTCTGATCGGATCGGCAGGGGTTTCCGCCGTTCCCATGGCTGCGCGGGTTTCTCAGAAGGTGGGAGCCGAGGCGGATCCGACCAATTTCCTGCTGATGCATGCGATGGGGCCGAATGTTGCGGGGGTGATCGGAACTGCGGTCGCCGCGGGAACATTTATGGCGATATTTGGAATTAAATAAGGATAAAGGAGTCGGAATATGGCAGAATTTGTAAAAAAACCCATAAAAATAGTGGAAACGGTGCTGAGGGATGCACATCAGTCTCTGATCGCCACGCGTATGACAACGGAGCAGATGCTTCCCATCGTAGATACGATGGATAAGGTCGGCTACCATGCGGTCGAATGCTGGGGAGGAGCGACCTTTGACGCTTCCCTGCGTTTTCTTCATGAGGATCCATGGGAGAGGCTGCGCAAATTTAAAGAGGGCTTTAAACATACGAAGCTCCAGATGCTCTTCAGAGGACAGAACATCCTCGGCTATAATCATTATGCGGATGATGTGGTGGAATATTTTGTACAAAAGTCCGTAGCAAACGGAATCGATATCATCAGAATTTTTGACTGCTTAAACGATATCCGGAACTTAAAAACCTCCATCGATGCGGCAAATAAAGAAAAAGCGGAGGCGCAGGTCGCGCTCTGCTATACGCTCGGCGATGCCTATACTCTGGAGTACTGGAAGGATGTGGCAAAGAGAATTGAAGATATGGGAGCGGTATCGCTTTGCATCAAGGATATGGCAGGGCTTCTGACCCCGTATAAGGCGAAGGAGCTGGTTGGAGCATTGAAGGAATCGACCTCCCTGCCCATCGATCTGCATACGCATTTTACTTCGGGAGTCGGAGCGATGACTTACCTAAAAGCGGTCGAATCCGGCTGCAATATCATCGATACGGCGATCTCTTCTTTTGCTCTGGGAACGAGCCAGCCGGCGACCGAGGTGATGGTGGAGACCTTTAAGGGAACCGAATACGACAGCGGGCTGGATCTTGACCTTCTTTCCAAGATTGCGGATTATTTCCGTCCGATCCGGGAGGATGCGATTAAGAGCGGGCTTCTAAATCCGAAGGTTCTTGCGGTGGATATCAATACATTGCGCTATCAGGTCCCGGGCGGCATGCTTTCGAATCTGATCAGCCAGCTCAAGGAGGCGGGCAAGGAAGATAAGTACAGAGAGGTTATGGAAGAGATTTCAAGAGTGAGAAAGGATTTCGGAGAGCCCCCTCTGGTCACTCCTTCCTCTCAGATCGTAGGAACACAGGCGGTAATGAATGTGATCTCCGGAGAGAGGTATAAGATCGTTCCGAAGGAATCCAAAAAGATCATGCTGGGAGAATTCGGGCAGTCCGTAAAGCCCTTTGATCCCGAGGTGCAAAAAAAGATCATAGGGGAGGAGAAGCCCATCGGCTGCAGACCTGCGGATCTGATCAAGCCTCAGCTTGCGGAGTTTGAAAGAGCATGTGCGGCATGGAAGCAGCAGGACGAGGATGTGCTCTCCTATGCGCTCTTTCCCGCTGTTGCGGAGGAATTTTTCAAGTACAGGCAGGCGCAGCAGACGAGGATAGATCCGGCGAAGGCGGACAGGGAAGCCGCGGCTTATCCGGTATAGGATCAGGTTTTAGTATCTCTCAGAGAATAGAAAAAAGCTTTTTTACTGTGAATCTTTCACATTTAAGAAATAGTAACTATTACTGTTATCATAAAAATGGATGAAAATATAAATATCTATTGCATAAAATTATTTTATATGTTACATTTCGTTTAGTAACTATCATTAAAAAAAATTCGAAAGGAGATACGAATATGTCATTAATCAATAAGGAAGTAGCTGATTTTACAGTGCAGGCATTTCATAATAAAGGATTCAAGGAGGTAAAGAAAGCGGATATTGCCGGAAAATGGAGTATATTTTTCTTCTATCCCGCGGACTTTACCTTTGTTTGCCCTACGGAGCTGGAGGATCTGCAGAATAATTATGACAAGTTTCAGGGTGTAGGCTGTGAAATTTTCGGTGTATCTACGGATACTCATTTTGTGCATAAGGCATGGCATGATCATTCCGAGAGAATTTCCAAGCTGACCTATCCTCTGCTTGCCGATCCCACCCATGTGCTGTCCAAGGATTTTGAGGTTTATACGGAGGAGAGCGGGCTTGCGGAAAGAGGAACCTTCATCGTAAATCCGGACGGAAAGATCGTTGCTTATGAGGTAAATTCGGGCAATGTCGGACGTAATGCGGATGAGCTTTTCAGAAAGCTTCAGGCATGCCAGTTCGTGTATGAGCACGGCGATGAAGTTTGCCCGGCAAAATGGACCCCGGGTGCGGCAACACTTAAGCCCAGTCTCGATCTCGTAGGACAGTTATAATCAGGGGGCGCTTTGATGACTGAGAACGACAGAAAAAATCTTTATGATGCGATTATCATAGGCGGAGGCCCTGCCGGGCTGACTTCCGCAATTTATCTTGCCAGAGCATATTACAGGGTTCTGGTTGTGGAAAAAGAAAAATTCGGAGGACAGATTACGATCACTTCCGAAGTTGTCAACTATCCCGGCGTGGCGAGAACCAGCGGAGAAGCTCTTACGGGTGAGATGAAAAAGCAGGCGCAGAGCTTCGGCGCGGAATTTCTTCTTGCGGAGGTTTCCTCCATCCATACCGAGGGGGAGATCAAGGAGGTGCATACTTCCAGAGGCGTGATGAGAGCCTTCGGCATCATTCTTGCTACCGGAGCCGTGCCCCGCATGATAGGCTTCGAGGGAGAAATGGATTTCAGAGGGCATGGAGTTGCTTACTGCGCGACCTGTGACGGAGAATTCTTTTCCGGAAAAGATGTGTTTGTTGTCGGAGGAGGTTTTGCGGCGGCGGAGGAAAGCGTATTCCTGACAAAGTATGCAAACCATGTAACGATACTGATCAGAGAAGATGATTTTACCTGTGCAAAGACGGTTGCCGACCATGCAAGAAACCATGAGAAGATTACGATTCTGACCAATACCGAGGTGCTTCGGGTAGAGGGAGACAGCCTGCTCAGGAGCATTACCTATAAGAACAATAAGACCGGAGAAGAGACGGTATTTCATGCAAAAGAGGGAGATACCTTCGGCGTCTTCGTCTTTGCAGGCTATGAGCCGGCGACGAAGCTGGTCAAGGGAATCGCCGATCTAGACGAGAGAGGCTATATCATCACGGACAGAACGCAAAAAACCAGTGTGGATGGCTTATATGCGGCGGGAGACGTATGCATAAAGCCGCTGCGCCAGGTCGTAACTGCTGTCGGAGACGGAGCGATGGCTGCGACGGAGCTCGAAAAATACATCGCCGGAATGCAGAAGAAGACGGGGCTCCATCCCCAAAGACCCGTGCGCGAGAGCGGAGCGGGCAAGGAGATCGAGCCGAGAAGGGAAAAACCCGCGGCAGAGGCGGCTTCAGGTGCTCTGTTTACGGAAGATATGCTTGCCCAGCTCAATACGGTATTCGACAGAATGGAAGGAAAGCTGATCTTAAAGCTCTATCTCGATGAAAAGCCGGTTTCCTCGGAGCTTAGGGAGTATATTCAGGAGCTGGTGAAGCTCACGGATAAGATGGAGATGGAGATGGGCTCCGGAGAGGAAGAGACTCCCTGCGTAAAGGTCTGCAGAGCGGACGGAAGCGAGGCGGGGCTTGCCTTTCACGGCGTTCCCGGAGGGCATGAGTTCACTTCCTTCGTACTCGGGCTTTATAATGCGGCAGGACCGGGTCAGTCACTGGATGAGGAAGTGCAAAAGCGCATCGAGGCGATTGATCGGGATGTCGAGATCAAGATCATGGTATCCCTCACCTGTACGGTTTGCCCGGATCTGGTGATCGCGGCGCAGAGAATTGCCGCCGCAAGCGCTCGCGTGCGCACAGATATCTATGATATCAATCATTTCGGAGACTTCAAGGATAAGTACCAGATCATGAGCGTGCCCTGCATGGTGATCAATGAGAATAAACCGGTATTCGGAAAGAAGGATATCAAGCAGATTCTCGATCTGATTTCCTAAGATTTCCTGAAAACGAAAGATAAAATAAAGTAAAATAAAAAACCTCCGATCCGCAGGCAATAAGAGCGGATCGGAGGTTTTTTGCATCTGCGCCTCCCGCATCGGATATGGCTTGACGAAAAAATCCGCAATCTTTCGGGAGTTTTTCGTCAGGCTTTTTATCGGTAGGGATCCAAAACATCCTCTTCGGGAATCCAGGAGCCGCAGAGATTTCCGTTGGTATGAAAGACCATTTCATAAACGATATCGGGGTGCTTTGCCTTCTCTTCGTACTGCCGTCTCAGATCCGCCGCCTCGCTTGCGATCGTGGCGTTCTTATATTTATAGATTTCCACATAGTAATAATAGCCGAGCAGATTCAAATAGGGAAGGAGTTCGGGATCGGATTCCATTTCCTCCCAGATGGTATTAAGCTCCACCGTATTCTGCTCGCAATAACGAATTTTTTCGAGATTGACCGCAAGATGATCATACTGCATCAGCTGGCGGAAAATGAAATTGTCGATGCCGAGGTCAAGATAATAATCCACATATTCTTTTAAGCCGGAAAGGCTTCCCACCGCCTCCTTCAAGAGCAGGCAGGAGAGGCGGATCTTCGGGGAAGCGCCTTTGAGCAGATTCAGAAGATTTCTTAAATCCCGATTGGAAAAATAAAGCCCTCCTCTGTCATAATCCATGATTCGTTTATTCAGCTCCTCACCGACCGCGCAGCGGCTGATATTGAGGTGGTCAAAACGGTGCTTTGCCAAAAGCTCTGCAACGCTCTCGCCGTGATGGCAAAGAAAGAGCCCGCTGCCGTTGCTCGTAATCGTTCTTTTTCGAAAACCGAACTCATCGATCAGGGAGAGAATACGGGGCAGTCTTCTGGAAATGCTCGGCTCTCCTCCCGTGATGCTGATGCTCGGATCCAGCTCTCTTACCAGAGAAAGAACGCGGTAAAGCCGTTTGAAATATTCCTCGTCATCGGAAATATGCTCCTTTCGGTAGAGGAGCTTTCTGTTTTCGTATCTGAGCTGGGCGACGCAGAACTTGCAGTTTGCGTTGCAGACATCATCGACGAAGATGCTGAGATTAAAATTTTTATAAACCTCCTTTTCCCCTGCAGCAAAGCGAAAAGGGATGCTTTCGTAATCCGAAATATGATAGACGGACTGTCTCAGATATCTCAGGCTTTTATCAAATACCGGCTTGCGCTCTTTCCCGGTTTTAATCATCGCGATCCTCCCGATTTCGTTTTCTTGTATCTTTCTTTGGCGAGTTCTTCCTCATGAAGGCTGCGCGCCTCTAAATTTTGATTGAAACAATGCCCGTCCGTGGCATAAAGCTCCCAGCTTTCGATGTTTTGCACGATGACCGGTTTTTGATAGGCGGAGTCTTTCAGCCGTCCGTAGGACTGTAAATAGTAGATATTGGAATAAGCGGCAAGCAGAGGTCGGCTTTCGATCTCCTTTCTCAGGGCTTCATCCTCATGGCGGAGCCGCACATTGCAGCAAAGATGAAGAAAAGGCATGGACTCGGACTCCGCAATCATGCTTTCCACGATATTCAAATGCCCGCAATGTTCTTTGTTCAGCCAGTAATTGACGGAAACCTTGATTTCCGCCGGGATATGATTGAGGAGAGCAAATTCGTGCAGGCGGTGAAGATGCTTCTCGAGCAAAATGCCGTTGCTGAGGATCAGGATTTTTTTGCATCGTCCGGTAAAACATGCATATTCCATAAAAGGATAAAGCTGGGGATGAAGCAGAGGCTCTCCCCCTTCGAGCTGAAGCTCGAATTCTTCCCTCGTTCTGTCGATGATTTCCTTATAGATCAAAAAATCCATATCGAGACTGTTTTTTGTCGAGGAATGCATGCAGCAAAAGGGGCAGTCGGTATTGCAGCGGTTGGTAATATTGATATAGAGTCTCTTCCCCCTCTTCATTATGCTCCTTTGATCCCGATCTGGCAGGAACGCATGGTCTCGATGGCATGCAGATGGCTTGCGGGGCTCACTCCCGCACAGCAGGAGGCATCCACAAGGATGGGAGTTTCAGGGAGAAAGGCTTTGAGCAGCAGAGCGTTGGAGACTACGCAGATATCGGTGCATATGCCGATGAGCTCGATGCTTTCTATTTTTTGTGTTTCATTTTCTTTTACGAGCGCTTTTGCCAGAGCAAGAGAGGCAAACTGTGTTTTTTCGTAAACGGGAAGTTTTTTTGCTCTTCGGATTTCTTCCAGTTTTTCCTGCAGCTTCCAGCCCTCGCTGTTTTTTATGCAATGGATGAGGGGAAGGAGTTTACCCTCCTGAGAATTCAGGTAATCTTCATCATGCGTATCCTGGGTGAAGATGATTTTTCCCTCAAAGCTTTCGATTTTTTGGCATACATTTTCCAGGATGGCTTTTGCCTCCTCGCTTCCCAGAACTCCGTCAATAAAATCATTTTGCATATCGACTACGATAAGATAGCGGTTCATTCTCTTTTCCTCCTTTATGATTGGTACAAAAAATCTGCCTTAAGTCTCACTTTGGTGCAGAGGGTGGTTATAGCGGTAGCAGAGCGCATCTCTGACCACTCCCTCCACATGCTTTTTTCTTCCCGTGGGGACGATGTATTTTTGCATCTGGCTGCGAAAGCTTGTCTTATAAAGCTTTTTTCCGAGTATGATTTCATAGATCTTTTGCAGCTGCGGAAGCGTAAATTCGGCGCCGGCGAGATTAAATGCGATCGAGGTGTATTCTATTTTGTTGCGCAGCCTCTCGATTGCAAGCGTAATGATTTTGGCATGATCGAAAGCAAGCAGCTCCCCGCTTCGGTGGAGAAGATGATACTCGCAGCTTTCGATATAACCCTTTGAATGCAGCGGTTTTTCCACCTTATATACGGAAGAAAAATCAAACTGCGGATTGGAAAGGGAGAGCAGGAGCTCTTTGCCGTGGTTTGCCTGCTCAAGACTTACTTCAAACCAGGCAGCCTCCTTCGCATCATCTCCCGCAAGGGGATGAAGATCATGATCGGGAACCAGCGCCATATATGCAACGGAGATCACCCGCATTCGGGGATCTCTTTGCGGAGAGCCGAAAGTATAGAGCTGTTCTATATAGATATGCTCAAGACCGGTCTCTTCGGCGAGCTCTCTTGCGGCAGCCTCCTCCAAAGACTCCTTCATGCCGACGAAGCCGCCGGGCAGTGCAAAACAGTCGATGAAGGGATGTTTCTTTCGTTTAATCAAAAGCAGTTTCAGACTGCGGCTTGAAAGCGTAAAAATCAGCATATCAACGGTAAGAGAAGGTCTTTCATAATTGCCGGGCCGATACTGTGCAAGAAATTCCTTCTCGCTGAGCCCATGCTCATCTTTTTTTTCGCTCATCATATCTTTGTCTTTTGCGGTTCAAAACCGCATTGACTCTCCTTTCTCGAGATTTATATTTCGTTCAGCGACAAAGTATCGAATCAATACTTTAGAAACAATATAGCATATGAAAAAAACTTTGTAAAGGATTTTTTTTGAGATCGGAGAATATTTTTCGGAAATAAAACAAAAGAATGTAAGGCTTCGTCACAAAAGTTTTTTCTTAAAAGAAAAAGATAATATAATAGTAAAAATAAATTGATTGAACTTCGGTATAATGAGTGATAGAATATATACTTCCACGGCGATATTTGTTACAATATCATGGATAGTTCATAGAGAAATGTTTTTGCTTTGCGGCGATTATTTTTTAATACATCATTCAGGAGATTTTTTATGATAAAGAAAAGTTCTTGGAAAACAAAATCGGTAAAGAGGATGGGAACATTTATGCTGGCGGCGGCGCTCGGCATCTTTTCTCCGCTTGCTTCCTGCATGGGAGATGCAGGGAGGGCATATGCATATACGGAGAGGAAGGGAAGCATCAATGCGACGACGCTGAATGTCAGAAGCTCTGCGGATCCCTCATCCCAGAAGCTGGCTTCGCTCAGAGGGGGTACGGCAGTGGTCGTAGTCGATGAAACGACCGGCAGCGACGGCAATCAATGGTATAAAATCCGCTTCGGCGCTTCTTCGGATACCGGCTATGTCTTGGGAAGCTATGTTAAGTTTAATGCCGTTTATACGAGAGATGAAAATTTCGAAAAAATGCTGACGGATCAGGGCTTTCCGGAAAGCTATAAGGAAAGGCTGCGTCTGCTCCATGCCGAATATCCGAAATGGGTGTTTAAGGCACAGCATACGGGGCTTGAATGGGAGACGGTAATCGAAAACGAGAGTATAGTCGGCAGAAACCTCGTTCATACAAGCAGCAAATCCTCATGGAAATCCGTTGCCAAGGGGGCATATGACTGGAATACCTCCACATGGCCGGGCTTTGATACCAGCGCATGGGTGGCGGCAAACGAGACGGTAATCAGGCATTATATGGATCCGAGAAATTTTTTGGATTCCATATATGTTTTTCAGTTCTTAAACCAGCGCTATGATCCGGCTCAGCACAATATCGGGGGAATAGAAACTCTCGTGAAGGGAACCTTTATGGAAAGCAGGGCGAATCACGAGGGCATTCTCAACGCGGCAAAGAGCGCGGGAGCGAATACCTCTTCGCCCCAGAGCGCTTCTTCATCC
>JAUMWW010000032.1 GCA_030529445.1 Johnsonella sp.
TTCCATCTTCGAAGAGCGAATCGAAGACCTTTTTATTATATAATAGCATGGAGCCAAATCCTATAGGCTGCAAAAAATATTTCCAAAAAACTTGGCTTACGCCGATTCATCGATACAGGCAAAGAGCTCTTTTGTTTCTCTGAGAATCCCGCTATGACCCGTACACACCGCATCCAGCGTTTTTCCTTCCAGAGCTTCCCGCAATTTATGCAGGGATTGCTTATTCATTTCGGGATACTGCGTAAAGAATTCGAAAAAGCTGTAGCCCTTCTTTTCCTTGATCGCAAGGCAGTCTCCGCTGATCAGTATCCTCTCATCCACCAGATAACACAGATGACCCAAAGTATGCCCGGGTATATGCAGGGCAGTGATCGAGATATCCCCTATTTTGATTCTTTCCTTATCTTCCAAAAGCCGATATCCGCTTCCGATTTTCACGCAGTTTTTTATTTTTATCCCGAACTTTATCATCCGATGCATTTTCCCCGTTAAATACTGCTCCTCCTCTTTGCCAAGATATACTTTTGCATTGGGAAAAATATTTTTTCCGCATAGATCTATGCCTCCCGCATGATCCACATCGACATGGGTCAAAAAAAGGTGGCGAATCTTTTGCGGATCGATTCGGATCTTGGAAAACTCTGCATCCGCATCCTTACAATTAAGATGCCCCGCATCAAATGCTATCGTTTCCTCCCCCTTGGCATAAAACCAAAAATTCACATCCTCCTGGCGGATACAGCTTATTCCCCCTCCGAGAACCGCCGTATCCTGCGGATTGCAGATCTTCTTTCGTTTCAGCACGAGGGGCTTGATATGACGATCAAAAAAATACAAGAGCTTCATTTCCCATCACTTCCTTATCCATAAGATTTTTTCTCCGCTGCAAGAAATAAGAGCGGTAATTTTCTGACTGAAGGTATTGAATCTTCTGAATCAAATGTATTATAATCATTATTAACAGATAAAAATATCGTCTTTTTTAACCGGGAGGAACCATCATGAGAGACTGGAAAAAACGCTTTATCGTAGCAGGTATTTTATTGGCAATATCCTTAATCATTTTAATTGTCCGCCTCAAGTTCTATAAAGAAGAGGCAGCCAGCATGTCGGCAGGAGAGCTGGTCGACAGCCGGGACGAGCTGCTTGCGGCATTGGAAAAAGACGGTGCCGTATTTGCAAAAGGCATCATCAGCGCAAGCCTGAATCCGGATGAAATCAGCCTCAATGACGGCGTTTTATCCGCAGACCCGGATGATCTTATCGAAGGACAGGAGCACTTTATCTCCGGAGAATATATGGGCATTGAAGCCTCTGTCGGAAGCTATGAGTATAATAAGGATAGATATGAAGAAAGCCGCGTCATGGAGCATCATTTCTATTCAAAATCGAAGAAGCTGATCTATGTCGATTCCGTTTCCATTCTGGATGTCGAGATCGAAGTTGCCGGAAGCGAAAATCTCTTCAAAAAAATGGCAACCTTAAAGCAAAGAATCGGCGAGGGCGCTCTCCTTTATGACCGCAGCTTGGGCGTATCTCTTCCCAGCATTGAAAAGCCCGACCAGAAATTCTTCGACGGCTATGAGCTCTATGCCTATCCTTCCGAGGTGGAAGGTGCATTAAAGCTCCTTATCGAAAACGGAGAGATTGTTCCCGAAGAAACGATGATCCTTCCCAGTGCCGAGCTGGAAATCATCGAAGAGCTCTCCACCACCGGCTCGATGGATTATGGGCTCGAAATCGGGGCGGTTCTGATTATGTGGATCATATTCACCCTGATCGCATGGGCTGTGATGAGGGTCTTCGGCTTTTAGCCATGGCTGCGACCCGAAAAAATCCAAGCTCAAAAAGCGGATCGGAGCATAAGCTTTTCTTCAGAATCCACCTTATTCTCCCCCTTATTTTTGTCTATGTCAATATCTTAGCACAGGATGAGAATGCTCACAATAGATCTTGCGATCACGAAGTAGAAAAGCGCGCCGAATATGATATAATAAGCATACACAATAAATTCGGGGAGAAAAAGAATGATTACCACTCTATGCTATATGAGAAAAGATGAACATATCCTGATGCTTTTGAGAAATAAGAAAAAGAATGACGTTAATTCGGGAAAATGGATCGGCGTCGGCGGCAAGCTCGAAGCGGGCGAAACTCCTTATGAGGCAATCATGAGAGAAATCGAGGAGGAAACCGGGTATATCCCGAAATACTGCGATTTCAGAGGAATCGTCCTCTTTCATTATAACGATCATCCTCCGGAATACATGCATTTGTATACCTGTGAGGAATTTTCCGGTCAGATAACGGAATGCGACGAGGGGGATCTGAAATGGATCAAAAAAGAAGAGGTGAAGAATCTCAAACTCTGGGAGGGGGACAGAATCTTTCTCGAGCTGCTGCAAAAAGACTCCGCATTTTTTTATTTAAGCCTGCATTACCAGAATGACGATCTGATCAGCCATAAGCTGGAATTCAGAGAACCAAAATATACGAGTGTTGAAGTCTTCGTTCCCGAATCCCATGTACAAAAAATCATCGATGCGCTCGGAAAATATGATTTGCTGAAATACGGCTTTTATAATGATGTCTATACGCTGATCGATGTCGAAGGGCATTGGACAAGCCTCGAGGGCGCAAATCCTTTCGACGGAGAGCCGGGAATGCACAGCAAGGCAAGAGAAAAACTCCTTAAATTCAGAATCAAAGAGGAGTTTAAGGATTTGGCATATCTCCTGATCAAAGCGGCGCATCCCTATGAATCGCCGGTCATTACGATGACAGACTGAAAAAGCGCGGGAGATCAGCTTCGCTGATGCAGATTCCTGATCCCGTCATCGGCGGCAAGCTCCCTCAGTTCCGATATTTGTTCCGGAGTTCCCAAAACGATGAGGGCATCTCCCGCCCTCAGCTCCTCGTTCGGATCAGGATTAAACTTGATGGCATCGGAAGCCTCTTTCTTCGTCGCCAGCACCGTAAGACCGATTTTCTGCGGAATCTGTATCTGCTTGAACGATTGATGGCACATGGGAGAAGCCGATCCGATAATAATATCTTCCAGATCCAGTTCCACATCCCCCGCACGGGTAATCGTATCCAGAAAGCTGATAATGGTAGGTCTGAGCACGAGCGCCGCCATACGATTTCCGCCGATCTCATTGGATGAGACGGTATTGTCGGCACCTGCCTTAATCAGTTTTTCTCTCGCATTTTTTTCAATCGCGCGGGAGACGATATAAAGATTTTTATTCATATGCCGCGCCGTCAGCACCGCAACGATATTATCGGAATCCATATGAAGTGTGCTGATAAACCCCGACGCTCTTTCTATTCCCGCCTGCAGCAGAACTTCTTCGGAGGTCGCATCCCCGAGCAGAGCGGGAATATCCTTTTTCAGGAAAGCCTCATATTTCGCCTCGTCTTTTTCGATCACAACAAAATCCTTTTTCGAACGCTGGAAGCGCTTAAACATCACCTCGGTGCTCTCGCTCCCTCCCGCGATGATGATATGGTTTTCCATCTGCTCGATCTTTTTCTTCATCACTTTATTCCTCCATATGCTCTTGAAATTGCTCTCCAAAATAATGATTTCCAAGGTCGTAAAGGTATAACCGACAATGCCGATGCCTCCGAAAATGACAAAAATGGAGAAAACCTTCGCAAGCGGCGTCATATCAACAACTTCCTTATATCCTACGGTAGAAATCGTAATAATTGTCATATAAAGCGCATCGGTAAAGGAAATCCCAAGCAGGTTCTGGTACCCCAGGGTCGATATGCTGATCAGCAGAAAGAGACTGAGCAAAATCCCCGTGATTCTATTTTTTTTCGATGCTTCCATGTGCAGAATCCTCGCTTATCCTGAAAATAAATCTTGATTTTTCTATGATACAATAAAACAGGCAAAAAAGAAACGGAAAGTTTTTTCCTTTCTGCCCGTTTTAATTTTAAAATCCAAGGATGAGGAAGCGAAGAAACTCGGCGCATCTCTATCCGATGCTTCCATTTTTTCCTTCTTCCCCCTCCTCTGTCTGACCTGAGATTTCCCGCATTTCTTCCTGATCCAATCCCTCGACGAGGATGTACGCGCCGTCTATAAAATGATATCTTGTGCAGGGAAGCCGGCGAATAAAGTCTTCGTAATCCATTACAGCCATATTCTCGTAGGAATTCGGATCATCGGGATCTCCCTTGATCCTTATAAAATTCATTCTCCATGATTTTACCTGCTTCGGATCTATAAAATGAATGTTTTTAAACTCTACTTCCGGCTTATACGGAAGTATCGTATCCACTCCTTCGGTCAATACATAGACTCCGATAATCTCCCCTTCTCCATTCTCATTCGCCGCTTTATAAAATCTTTGCCGGGCACTATAGGCATTTAAATATTGAAGCTTTGTCATAAACTCGCTGAATGCAAGAACCGGATCTTTCGCGGTTAAAATTTCTTCGCTGTATTTCTGATTAAAGGAAACGGGTCTGATCACTCCGAAAAGAATCCTGCTTTTGTCCTCTTCTTCGCCATCCCATTCTTCTTCATGAAGAGAAAGCATGGTTTGAATACCGAAAAAAATATCATCGCGATAGGAGAAAGCCTCAATCGTCTCACTCGTAAAAACATCGCCATGTTCGGATCGAATCGAAACATTCAGCTTTTTGGAAAGTACTTTGATATATTCCAATGCAAGCTTCCAGTCTTCGATGCTGCTCGGGGTAAATACCCTCACACAGTAACAAGCTTCTCCTTTTTCGTTTTTTTCATAGCTGAGTTCAAATCCCCTCGCGCTTCTTTCATATTCTCCCAGTAAAATACAAGTATAATCACTTAGGCATTTTTCCAAAAAAGCTTCTGCATCCACCTCCTCTTCATCCAGAGAAAATTCCTCCAGATTCGGAAGCAGCCTGAGCAGCTCCCCTATCTTCATCTCCCTTCCCGAAAAAAATCCCTTTTTATGCGGCATGTAAAATTTAACACTCACCTTTTCTCCTTTCCCTCTTCCATAGCAGAGCAATCTTAAATGCAGCCCTCGCTCCATTTTTACAGTCGATATGATTCTCACGAAATTCAGACAATAAATGCATCCCTTAGAACCCAAAACTCTTCCAGCTTGTCCATTTGCGCCTTCAGCATGGGAGCCTTTTCTTTGTCGGTCAAAAATACATAGATCGTGTCTCCGTCAAAAATAGCAATCGCAGCATGCTCACACTCCGACATAATCATTTCCAAAGCTTCATAACCGAGGGGCTGCCCCTCTTCATATGGCGGATACTCCCTGATCGGAGCCATTTTAAGCCTCTTTGCAAGGAGATTGAGATTGTACTCGACATCATCGGCTCCGAATTTCCAATCCAAGTCGGCACAGAGCTCCCCTTCTATGAGGATATCGAGCAGAGCAAATGCAGGAGAATCCTCATACTCCGGATCTTCCTCGGTTTGATCTAAAATTTCTTTTATCTCTTCCCCTCCTAAGCCGAGAATGGAAAGAATCTCCCCATATATCTCCTTGACCTTACCGGAACTGAATTCCTTGCTTGATGCTGTATTCATATTGACCTCCTCCTGTATTGATTGCAAACTGCCGCGATCCGATATTTCCGCAGAACCGATTGAATCGGGACAGCAGACGATTTGCTGTCCATCTTATAGCTTTATTATAGCAAGTTCATTTTCCTATTCAATACTTTTGATGAATCGGGACACTCACACGAATTTCCCTGCAAAAAGCAATACAGCCGGAAAAATATCAAATTCGCCAAGTCTCCTGAACAGGGAGCCCGAAGATGTGAATATGCATTTACTGGCGAGATTCGTGATACGATGGGGGATAACGCATTTGATATTTTATCCAATAATATTTTTACGGGTCTCAGGAGGCCGGGAGACATAAGAGCCTTTAAATAGGATGCGTACAAAAATAAAATGTTTACCTGTTTTCCTCTTGTTTTTTATGCTATACTGATCTCATAGAACCCTGAAAACCAATCCGCTTAAGATAAAAAGGAGAAGACTATGAAAAAGAAAATCAGCTTGATATTGTTTACGATTTGTTTCAGTATGTCCATGTTGGTGACGGCTTTTGCCGGAAGCTGGAAACGAGATTCCCTCGGTTGGTGGTATCAGGAAGACAACGGCTCCTACCCGCGGGAAGCTTGGAGAGAAGTGAACGGTGCCTGGTATTACTTCGACTATGACGGCTATATGCTTTTCGATACTTATACACCCGACGGCTATTTCCTCGGAGAGAGCGGCGCCTGGGATACATCCATTCCCAGAAGAGTCGGCTTGGGAGAGATCGGCAATTCTGTCTACGGAATGGATGATTATTCTCTGGAATTCGGCTCCCACAGCAGCTCTGCGGAGGGGGAAATTCGCTCCTATGTGAATTTTATGGGACCAGGAATGTCCATTGTATGGAGTGGAATTGCCGTGAGATACGAAACGGAAGGTACGGACGGTCTGCGGATTTACTTCTTAGGAGAAGGAGAACTCGATTTCCTGTCGATAGTGTGGTACAGCCGGGATTTAATGGGCTCCCCCACAGTATATTATGATCCGGAACCCGGAAGCCTCCCGATCGAAGGATCCTACGAGTATTTGTACTCGCTCTATGGAAATTAAGCCTCTCGGAGGTATATCGAAGTAAGACGAAAGCCTTCTCGTAAGAGAGCCCTCTCCTGAGAGAAAAGCAACGAAAGGTGCAGGCCTCAGGAAGAAAATTTAGCATCGGGAAAGCGAAATTTCGTATGCAATGATTTCCCGCCTTCGGCACCCGAGGGATGAAAAAAGGCTCGAAAACCGCGTATAATCGGTTTTTCAGAGCCTTTTTTTCTTCAGAAGATCCTATGCTTGCATCCGTCTGATTGCATGATCTCTTTATTTTTTCTTATCAAATCTTCCATATATTCCCTGTTTCTTCCGATCGGCAGAAACAGCCCTCTGCAATAGCAATCGCGGCATGCTCACACTCCGACATAATCATTTCCAAGGCTTCATAACCGAGGGGCTGCCCCTCTTCATATGGCGGATACTCCCTGATCGGAGGCATTTTAAGCCTCTTTGCAAGGAGGTTGAGATTGTACTCAACATCATCGGCTCCGAATTTCCAATCCAAGTCTCCGTCCGACAACTTTATTATAGCAAGTTTCTTTTTCTATTCAATGCTTCGGATTGATCAGGATGCCGTGAATTATGGTATAATAAAAATTCATATTAAAAACGAAAGTTTAGAGAGGACAAATTATGGATCGATTAAAAGAACTGAAAGAAGCAAAAACAGCGGCGCAGGAGGTTATTGCAAGAATCGATAACGCCATATCTTCCTTGAACAGCGCATCTTCTTGGGGAATTTTTGATTTATTCGGCGGAGGGATGTTTTCAAGCCTTGTCAAACGGGAAAAGATCAAAGATGCAAATGATGATATCAGAGAAATCTCAACTTCGCTAAGCCTGCTGAATAAAGAACTCGAGGATGTGAATATGCATTTGCCGGCAGAGATCAGCGATACGCCGGGGGATAATGCCTTTGATATTTTATTCGACAATCTTTTTACGGATCTCAGGGTACAGGAAGAAATAAAAGATGAGTTGAAGGAATTAAAAAAATTCAGACTCTCACTTATTGAATTGATTGAGAAGCTCAGCACCGAAATAAAGACTTATGAATAGCTTTCTTATCCGGCGGGATGATTTTGAAAACTTTTTTAAATCATCCCGCAATTTTTTTAACCTTTCATCAAGGATAATTACCAAGCTCTTTATCGGGAAAGAAATCACGGTATACAAAACTTTAGATCCGAAATTTTATGTTAATTTTATACCGGTATGCTAAAATAAGTATCATTTTAATATCTTATACGAATCAGGTAAGGATGATACGCGGATCTTACCGGGAAAGGAGCGAGCATAATGAAGATGTATTTTAGAAATATCCTGAAAGCATGTGTTTTTATAATGATGTTGATTTTATCGACGGGATGCGGCGCAAAAAAAGAAGAGGAGCAAGGTCAGGAAAAAGTGAATAGAGAGGAAAATGCAAAAAAAGAGAAAAAAACCGAGGCGGAGCCGGATCAGGAAAACCATTCCGAAACCCCGATCGCCAATCCTCTTATTCCTCGTTTTCAGGAGCAGGTGATATTTGATCAGGACGGATTAAAATTGACCGCGATTTTCAATGAAAACAGCGGCTATCCCGATGCCGATTTTCATAATTTACTGCATTGCAAGGTGGAAAATAATACAAAAAAAAATATTTTGGTAAGTTCTCAATTTCTTGAAACAGAAGATCATTTCTTTATGCCGCTGATCAATCAATCCTTAGAAATTCCGGCAGGCACTGAAGATATGGTGTTTGTCCATTTTAATCCCAGTATTCATACCTTTGATAAAATCGGTCACGATTATCTCTATTTAGATTATGGACTGGGCGAGACTTTAGGCAATTTTCGGCTGCATATTTTAATCATGGAGGCGGAGAGCTATGATCATTTAATGAATATCACGACAGAATACATCAAAACCGAAAATCCCGAAGCATTGCCGGATTACTCCTTGCTGCATGAAAAACCTCTGTTAATCGATCAGAAAGGAATTAAGGTTTATTGGGTGGATCAGTTTTTCTTGCCTGTAGAAGAATACAGCTATTTTGAACAAGAAGCTTATTTTGTCGTTAATTATTATGAAAATGAAACGGATGATACCTATGTGCTCAATTACGACGCAAATATGATGAACGGACAAGAAGCGGAAGCGGATAGATATGTCAGTACGGAGCTACATAGTCAGGGAAAGGGATTTTTCTTTATTTATCTGGCAAAGGAAGACGTGACCAAAAAGGGATTTGATGAACCGATATCTATTGATTTTACCGCCAATGCCCTGAAGCTGGGACGAGATGAGAATTCGAAGAATGAAGATTATTTTCAAACGGATCTGATTCATTTAGATTTCTCTCAACCTTGGAAAAACATAAGATAATTTCATTTCGTTTGGGAGTGTAACAAATTTTGTGTAAACTAAGGTCATATATCCTCTTGGATTTTTATTAAAATAAATACAAATCCAGGAGGATATTTTTATGGCACGAAGAAGAAAAATGGGTCGGAACACAAAGCGTTCATCAAGAGTTTATTGGAACACTACCAGCCGAAAGACGCATAGGATGTGCAAGAAATGCTGAAAGATTTACCGGGAAAGACTCTACAGGGAATGCTGGGGCTGAAATGGAGGATCATCTCGGATACTCCAAGTATGATTACAGAAACAAAGAAACCGATGACAGTAGGAGTGGCTATAGCCTTAAAACGGTAACTTCATCGATGGGCACACTCGATTTAGATATTCCAAGAGACCGA
>JAUMWW010000018.1 GCA_030529445.1 Johnsonella sp.
GAATAAAAGCAGGAATTGCGGCAATGCTCTTTGTCGTTTTGCTTGCGGCACAGGCTTATGCCAACATCGGCGATATGCAGGCAGTTCCGAGAGATTGGACAAATTTCCCCGATGGCGTGGTTCAGTTCACGGTAAAAGAAGGTATTCCCGTGCGCTATCATTTTAACGGCGGAGTTTATAAGCACTGGGACGGCAATACCTATACCGATTATATAGAAGAGAGGACAGATAAATTCGGAAAGCTTTCCAATTATTATCTGTACGCTCCGAAGAAGAGCGGCTCTGTCTTTATCGGCTGGTCGAGGGTAAAAGACGTAATGGATAAGGAGAGCGCCTGCTTTTTCGATACCGTTTACGAGCAGAAGGCATCTTTGGCACAACAGATAGGTAACGCTATCCCCCCGATAGATCTCTATGCGTACTGGGCGGAGGACAAATATGCATCCGGCTGCTATATCGTAAAGTTCTTCCCTACGGGAGGCGGAAAAGTGGAACCCGTATTTCTTCATACAAATGAGGAGGGAAAGCTGCCCTATTATCCTATACCCGAAAAAGAGGGATACCGCTTCAAGTGCTGGTCTCACAGCATGGGCGTAGAATATATTCCCGATGAAAATACGGTATACAAAAACGACACGACGCTGTATGCACACTGGGAGGACGAGAATGCGAACAAGATCAAAATCAGCTTCAATCCGAACGGCGGAACGGTTCAGCCGACGGAGATGATGATTGAAAAAGGCTCCAAGATACAGCCCATGCCGGTTCCGGAAAGAGAGGGGTATGAATTTAAGTTCTGGTCAAACACTTTGTCGGAGTTCGTAGAGGAGTATCATGGTGATGGGATCATGGACGAAAACACGGTATTCAATTATGATACCACCCTCTTTGCCCACTGGAAGAAGTCGGAAGGAAAATGGGAAAAAATAAACGCTCAGTGGTCATATATAAAAGAAGGATCTTTTATTCGCTCGATCTGGACGGAAATAAACGGAAGCTGGTATTATTTTGATGAAAACGCGAAAATGCGGACGGGCTGGTTTAACCAGGAAGGAAACTGGTATTATCTGAGCGAGAAAGCGGATGCAAATCAGGGAAAGATGCTGACGGGCTGGCAGCAGATAAACGGAAGCTGGTATTATTTCTATCCGAACTCTTCGGCAGGAAAGCCTGCCGGATCGATGGCATCGAATACCTCGATCGAGGGTTGGAGGCTGGACAGCAGCGGAAAATGGAATCCTTAAGTTTCAGGCGCAGCCTTTGGATGAGGGGCGGCAGGAAAATCTAGGAAAGCGGGATTACAGAGAAAAAGAAAAGAAGAGTGATAAATAAATACGCCATCCACCCCCTAAAAGCCGATATCTTTCTGTCTCGAGGCTTTATCACCGGGACAGAGAGGTATCGGCTATATATATCGAATCGGCATATCAGCTATGTTTTTCTTCACAGTAGAGGCAGCGGTAAATCTCCTCCTTTTCATCGGCAAGATAAAAGATATGAGGCAACTCCTGCTCGATAGAGGTGATACAGCGGGGATTTTTGCAATGAATTACATTATTGATTCTTTCCGGCAGCTTTAAGCTGCTCTTTTTTACCACCTGATTATTTTGTATGATATTTACCGTAATATTATGGTCGATATATCCGAGCACATCGAGGTCTATGATATCCAGGACATTTCCTTCAATCTTAATGATATCCTTTCTCCCCATTTTATTGCTGCGTGCATTCTTGATGATTGCGACTTGACAGTCCAGCCTGCTCAGTCCGAGATGCTCATAGATATCCAGACTTTTTCCCGCCTGGATATGATCTAAAACGATACCTTCGATCAATCCGCTGATATTTAACATGGCAGTTCCACCTCCAATAATTTTAAAATCAATGCCATACGCACATAGACCCCGTATCGGCTCTGTCTGAAATATGCCGCGCGGGGATCCTTATCGACTTCCACACTGATCTCATTTACGCGGGGAAGCGGATGGAGTATGTACATATCCGGCTTTGCCAGTTTAAGTTTCTTTTTGTCCAGTATATAGGAATCTTTTAAACGGATATATTCCTCCTCATTAAAAAATCTTTCTTTCTGTACTCTTGTCATATAGAGAATATCGAGTTCCGGCAGCGCCTCGTCTAGATTGCCGACCTCTTTAAATTCCGACTTGCTCTTGCGAAGCAGATCCTCTCTGATATATTCCGGTACGCAAAGCTCGGGAGGGGAGATTAATACGAATTTTATGCCATGATATCTGGAAAGTGCTTTGATCAGAGAATGGACCGTGCGTCCGAATTTCAGGTCTCCGCAGAGTCCTACGGTCATATCGGACAATCTGCCCTTAAGTGAACGAATGGTGAGAAGATCCGTCAATGTCTGCGTCGGATGCTGATGACCTCCGTCTCCGGCATTGATAACGGGAATAGAAGAAAACTGACTTGCGACTAAGGGAGCGCCCTCCTTCGGATGCCTCATTGCAGCGATATCGGCATAGCAGGATATCACGCGGATCGTATCCGATACGCTTTCCCCCTTGGCGGCGGAGGAGGAGTCTGCCGAATGGAAGCCCAGTACCGATCCGCCTAAATTAAGCATGGCGGCTTCGAAAGAAAGCCTCGTTCGGGTGCTCGGCTCATAAAACAAGGTGGCAAGCTTTTTCCCCCTGCAGCATTGGGAATACAGTTGAGGGTCCGCTTCTATCTTAGAAGCGAGCATAAGCAGATCCTCTGTTTCTTCTACGGAAAAATCGAGTGGATTGAGCAGATGTCTCATCTTTCATCTCCTTTTACTGGTTTGATAGTTTGATCTTTTGACTGAACTCTTTTCTCTCAAAGAATTCAACTCATTATATAATACTTTAATCACGATATCCATAGGGAATAAGATTATTTTTAAAATTAATGAATTAGAAATAATTTCTATATGGACTACGGGCTTTTATATGCTATAATTTCTATTAGAATTTTCAGATTCAGTGAAGGAGAGCAGATGAAAAATGATGCCGAGAGTGCGAAGAAAGCGATTATAGAAGTTCGCGGCCTCTATAAATATTATAAGGTGGGTACGGAATATGTTCACGCTTTGGATGGGGTGGACTTTTCTATTTATAAAGGAGAATTTTGTGCCATCGTCGGTCCCTCCGGATCGGGAAAATCCACATTGCTCAATATGCTTGCGGGTTTGGAAAAGCCCACCAAGGGAGAGATCATCATTGCGGGAAAGCATATCGAGAAACTTGGGGAAAACCAATTGGTTGCCTTTCGGCGAGAGCATGTGGGATTTATCTTTCAGTCCTATAATCTGCTGCAGACCATGAACGCAATCGATAATGTCGCGATGCCTCTGATGTTCAGAGGCGTACCTAAGAAAAAGCGGCAGGAGCTTGCCGCAAAATACTTAAAGCTTGTCGGGCTTGAGAAACAGATGAAGCAAAAGGGAAATGCGATGAGCGGAGGACAGCAGCAAAGGGTAGGCATCGCAAGAGCGCTTGCCATGCATCCGAAGATCATTTTTGCGGATGAGCCCACCGGCAATCTGGATACCAAGACCACGGCGGAGGTTCTTGCTCTGATGAGGCGTATCGTCCGAGAGGAGAATCAGACGCTGATCATGGTTACGCATGATACCAAGATCGCCGAATTTGCCGACAGGCGAATACATATTGTAGACGGAAAAATTTTTAATCAGGAAGAAGTGCAGCGTTCAAGCTCTGCTTCTCCTGTTTTTTACCGAACGGAGGAATAATGAATGAAGAGAAGGCTTCTATTTCCCTTATTGGGAATTGTTTTTTTGTTTTTTTGCGGTTTTTATCTGAATACGGAGGCCGCTCTTGTCAATATAGAGGGAAACAGCTATTTTAAACAGCAGAAAATCCCGAGCGGAAAAACGGGAAAAATCATCAATATCACCTTTTCCTTTACTGCCGACAGGGATTATGAAAATGCGTGGGTGGGGCTGGCTTATGATGACCAGATCAATGCAAGCGACGAAAAGGAAAATCCCGAAAAATATGCCTATCCTTTTGAATTGAGCGAAGAAACGACGGCGAGAAAAAGTCTGGGAAAAATGAAGACGGGTCAGACCAAAAATGTTACGATTTCAGCCAGAGTCAGAAGAGATATCCCGGACGGTTATTACGGTATTCAGGTATATGTTTCAGATTCCAAGGACAGCCCGAGAGGACCTCAGGAATACATCAATGTTTGGATACAAAAATCGACGGAAGCCGAAAAGGAAACGGAAGTAAAAAGCGTAAATTTTGTGCTGGGAGAGGAACAGGCAGCCCCGAAGGGGAGCTATCCCGAAGTTATGAATTTCAGCATCAATCTGAGAAACAGAGGAAAGGTAACGGCTCAGGAGGTAACGGCTTCTTTGGTGATGGATAAGGATGATAAGGTATTTCCTTTCGAAATCAATGAAGCCAATTACGACAGAAGATTCGAAAAGATTGCCCATGATGAGACCGTCAGCCTGGACTACAGCTTTGCGATACGGAAGGATTCCTATACGGGCTATTATCCGATAAAAATGAAGATCAGCTATAAAGAAAGCGCCGGAGGGGAGATTAAAACCGAAGAGGCGGAGTTCTTTGTCCATGTTGTCAGCAAATCGACGGAGGAATCGACAACGGAGGCCTCACGCGATTTCAATCCGAATGACAGGACCAGAGCCAGAATTGTTGTCGACAGCTATAAAACGATTCCGGAAGAGGTGATTGCCGGACAGGATTTTGAGCTCGTTGTCGTGATGAAGAATGCTTCCAGCGATATTGCGGCAAGCAATATCTTATTTGCGCTGGAATCGGAAAAAGCTTCCGACAGCCTTGTTTTTACAACGGAATCCGGTTCGAACTCGGTCGTAGTCAATTCGCTTGCACCCGGGGCGACAACGGAATTTTCGATGAAGATGAAATCCAAGGCAGATGTTCCCCAGCGCTCCTACGCGATCACGATCAAGGAAAAGTTTGATTCTCCCGAGTTTAAAAATGCGGAGGACAGCGTGATCATCGATATTCCGGTCAAGCAGCTGGCAAGACTGAATATCGGCAATATCGAGATCATTCCCGAGACGATTCAGATCGGAGGAGAGGCCAATATTACTTTTCCGATCAATAATACCGGAAAAGTGACGCTTTATAATGTGATGGCAAAATTTGAATCTCCTTCGATAAAGACCAATGAAGCCTATGTCGGAAACATTAAATCCGGAGAATCCGGCAATGTCGATGTGATGCTTCAGGGTCAGGCGCTGAGTAAAGAAGGAGAGAAGATAAAGCTCACGATTTCTTACGAGGACGAAAACGGAGAAATCAATACAACGCAAAAAGAGATAGAGCTTTTGGTCAGCGAGGAAATGGAAAACGAATTTACGGATTTTGGAGAGATGGACTTAATGGAGGAAGAGAATGTCAAAAAGCCGTGGTATCAGAACAATAAAATCCTCATTCCTCTCTTGATTCTTGTTTTTCTCCTTGCCGGAGTAATTCTGTTTAAGAAAATCAAAGCAAAGAAAGAAATGGATGAAATAGAATAAAAGGCATGAAAATATCGGATTTAATTCAAATGAGCCTGGATAATCTCCTGAGACGAAAGCTGAGAACCGCTTTGACCGTGCTCGGCGTCCTGATCGGGACAATATCCGTAGTGATTATGGTGGCATTCGGTATCGGAATGAGCGCAATCGATAAGGAAATCGTCGAGGCATCCTGGTCGATGACGGAGATCCGAGTCAGATCAAAAAACCAGTATTCCGAACAGGAGAATCACGACACTTCAGGCTATATTACGGATGAGGCGATGGAGATCATCTCCCGCATTCCCCATGTGGAAGATCAATCTCCCTTGCTCGGCGCCAATGTTATATTGAAGCAGGGGATATGGGAGGCTTCCGTTTCGCTGATCGGCGTAAAACGAAGCTATATGGAGCGGATGAAACTCGGCGAGGGAGCCCTGCCTCCGGAGAACTCGACCGAGCTTTCCCTGATCGTCGGCAATACGGTCATCACGGATTTTGTCAATGCAAAAACCAATAAGATGTATTACGAAACCGGAGTGCTTCCGGATGTGGATTATATGAATAAGCCGCTCTATGTCATTTTCGATGCGCAGGCATATTATACTTCCAAGTTTCCTTCGGAAGAGACAAACCGGGTAAAGCCTCCTAAAAAATATCTGCTGAAGGCAGCCGGCGTGACGGAGGGAGATTTTCAAACCTATACGGAGTTTTCTCACGGAGTCTATGTGGATATTGATCTGCTCAAGCCGATGCTGAAAAAGGTATTTAAAAAGAACCCGATTCCCAATCAGCCGACGACAAAAAAAGGCAAGCCCTTTAAGCATATCGTATACAATGAAGCGGTGGTCTATGTCGATGATCTGGATCATGTAAAGGATGTGCAGAAAAAAATTTCCGATATGGGATTTGAAGCCGAGTCCAGCATGGACTGGATCGAACAGAGCCAGGAAAGATCCAATCTGATTCAGGCCATCCTCGGCGGGATAGGAAGCATTTCCCTTCTGGTTGCCGCAATCGGCATCGCCAATACGATGATGATGTCTATTTACGAGAGGACAAAGGAAATCGGAATTATGAAGGTTCTCGGCTGCGATATGATGAAGATCCGCGATATGTTCCTGATCGAATCCGGCTTTATCGGGTTCATCGGCGGAACGGTGGGGATTTTCTTCAGTTATATCATCGCATTTATCATCAATCACTCCCAAATCGGAGCCGTGATTACTTATGAGGCAGGGAGCAGGATAGCAAGGATACCGATTTGGATGCCGCCGGTTGCAATCTTCTTTGCCGTTTTAATTTCCATGCTTGCGGGGCTTTTCCCCTCTCTCAGAGCAATGAAACTCAGTCCGCTTTCGGCACTGAGAAACGAATAAAATACAACTCAATA
The DNA here is from genome assembly GCA_030529445.1 of Johnsonella sp. Lineage (GTDB taxonomy): Bacteria > Bacillota > Clostridia > Lachnospirales > Lachnospiraceae > Johnsonella. The sequence continues at coordinate 6,903 of JAUMWW010000018.1, forward strand.
TAAAGATGATACGATTAGGGAGGACTAAGGTGAAAAAGATTTCAATATTTTCGGAACTTGAAGGAAATGCATATCCGGGAAGAGGGATCGTGCTGGGAAGGAGCGGAGACGGCAAGCATGCCGTGATCGCCTATTTCATTATGGGAAGAAGCGGGAATTCAAGAAACCGTATTTTTGCAAAAGAGGGCGATGGAATCAAGACGGAGGCATTCGATCCTTCCAAGCTTGAAGACCCCTCCCTCATCATTTATTCTCCGGTCAGGATGATCGGCAATAAAACCATCGTATCCAACGGCGATCAGACGGAGACAATCGATGCGGGGCTGAGAAAGGGGCTTAGTTTGGAACAAATACTGAAAAGCCGAAGCTTTGAGCCCGATGCACCGAACTATACGCCCAGAATTTCCGCTCTCCTTGAAATGGAGAAAGCGGGAATGCATTATTCCATGTCCATTCTTAAAAGCGATGAGGGAAATCCGGACTCCTGCCTGCGCTTTCTTTTTGACTACGAAAATCCGCAGCCCGGAGAGGGGCATTTTATCCATACCTATATCGGAGACGGAGATCCTCTCAAAAGCTTTGAGGGAGAGCCCCGGAAAATAGAAATTTCACGGGATTTGGACGAGTTTTCCTCCCTGCTTTGGGAAAGCCTCAATCCTGTCAATAAAATTTCTCTCTTTGTGAGATATATCAATATTGAGAATCTTTCTTTTGAGAGCAGAATTTTTAATAAAAATCAATGATTCGCCGGAAATTCTCCGGAAAGCGAAACGATCTTTTTATTGATAAAATCCTCGGAAACGCTTATAATAAATCAGAAAAAACAGGGGAGGGTGCGAATCATGAAAGAGTTTGAGTTAAAATACGGATGTAATCCGAATCAGAGCCCGGCAAGGATCTATATGGAAGGAAACAAAGAGCTTCCGCTGAAAATCCTGAACGGAAGACCGGGCTATATCAATTTTTTGGATGCATTGAACGCGTGGCAACTGGTCAGTGAACTCAAAAAAGCGACGAAGCTGCCCGCCGCAGCTTCCTTTAAGCATGTCTCGCCGGCAGGAGCGGCTCTCGGTCTTTCCTTGGACGAGAGGGAGAAAAAAGTCTGCCGAGTGGAGGATATGCAAACACTGAGCCCTCTTGCCTCGGCTTATGCAAGGGCGAGAGGCGCGGACAGAATGTCCTCTTTCGGTGATTTTATAGCATTGAGCGATATCTGCGACCGGGATACCGCTCTCCTCATTCAGCGAGAGGTATCCGACGGAGTGATCGCTCCGGCTTACGAAAGCGAGGCGCTCGATATTCTTCGTCAAAAAAAGAAGGGAGCCTATAATATCATTGAAATGGATCCCTCCTATCTTCCGAAAGAAAGTGAAAAAAAAGAAGTTTTCGGTATCGTTTTCGAACAGGGAAGAAACGCTTTGGAGATCAATGAGGCGCTGCTTTCCGATATTCCCACAAAGAATAAGCAGATACCGGAGGAGGCGAAGCGGGATCTGATTCTTTCCTTAATCACGCTCAAATACACCCAATCCAATTCGGTATGCTATGCAAAGGACGGACAGGCGATCGGCATAGGAGCGGGACAGCAGTCGAGAATCCACTGTACGAGGCTGGCGGGAGAAAAAGCGGATCGCTGGTATCTGCGCCATGCTCCGAAGGTTCTTTCTCTGCCCTTTATCGAAGGGATATCGAGAGCGGAACAGGATAATGCGATCGATCTCTATCTGGGAAGAGAGAGCGTTTTTGATCTTCTTGCGGAGGGAAAATGGCAGAGAGTGTTTACGAGAAAACCCGAGGCATTCAGCGAAGAGGAGAAGGCGGAGTTTTTGGCGGGAATGGAGGGAGTTTCTCTCGGTTCGGATGCCTTCTTTCCCTTCGGCGACAATATCGAGAGAGCGGCGAAAAGCGGCGTGAAATATATCGCTCAGCCCGGAGGTTCTCTAAGAGATGAAGAGGTCATAGAAACCTGCGATTTATATGATATCGCAATGGCATTTACGGGCATCAGACTCTTTCATCATTGATAAAAATATATTGCGGCATTGAGGAGGTTATATGGCAATTTTAGTTACCGGAGGGGCAGGCTTCATCGGAAGCCATACCTGCGTGGAGCTTTTAGAGGCCGGCTATGAGGTGGTGGTCATCGATAATCTGGTGAATTCTTCCGTGAAATCATTGGAACGGGTTGAGGAAATCACCGGAAAGAAGCTGAAATTTTATGAGGCGGACTGCATTGATCAAAAGGCATTGGAAAAAGTTTTTACTGCCGAAAAAATAGAGGCGGTCATCCATTTTGCCGGACTTAAGGCGGTCGGAGAATCCGTATATAAGCCCTTGGAATATTACCATAACAATATTACGGGAACTCTGGTGCTTTGCGAGGTCATGCGCAAATACGGCTGCAAAAACATCGTATTTTCATCGAGCGCGACGGTTTACGGAGATCCCGCATTTGTTCCGATTACCGAGGACTGCCCTATGGGCAAGATCACAAATCCTTACGGAAGAACCAAGGGAATGCTGGAGCAGATTCTGAGCGATCTGCATACGGCGGACGAGGAATGGAGCGTGATGCTTCTGCGGTATTTCAATCCCATAGGAGCGCATGAATCCGGAAAGATCGGAGAAAATCCGAAAGGAATTCCGAATAATCTGCTTCCCTATATCACACAGGTTGCAGTCGGAAAGCTTGTCTGCCTGGGCGTATTCGGAAATGATTACGATACCGAGGACGGAACCTGTATCAGAGACTATATTCATGTGGTGGATCTTGCAAACGGGCATCTGAAGGCATTGGAAAAAATGCTGCATGAAAAGCCCGATGTACGCGTCTATAATCTCGGAACCGGCATCGGATATTCCGTGCTCGATGTAATTTATGCATTCGAAAAGGCAAATGATCTTAAGATCAATTATGTCTTTAAAGAAAGACGTGCCGGCGATGTTCCCCGCTGCTATGCCGATCCGAAAAAGGCAAAGCTTGAACTCGGATGGACGGCAAAAAGAGGTCTGGAGGAGATGTGCCGGGATTCGTGGAGATGGCAGAAAAACAATCCCCAGGGCTTTGAAGAGGATAAGACCGATGTGGTGATCCGAAAAGAAAGCGGACTGAGAAAACAAAGCTGAACAAGAGAAGAACAAAACACATGAGCCCGCATTATGCGGGCTCATTTATCAGTGAAGAGGAGACGATATGATCAGAATATCCGAGATTCTGCTGGATATCTCCCATTCGGAGGAAGAACTGCTGCATCAGGCGGCAAAATGTCTGAAGGTCAGACCCGAAGAGATCGAATATTATGAGATTGTAAGAAAATCAATCGATGCAAGAAAGAAACCGGAGATTTACTTTTCCTATATTTTGGATGTTTCCCTGAAAGAGGAAGCTCTCCTGCTGAAAAAGCAAAAAAAGAATATTCATGTTTCCAAGGCGGAAAAGACGCTCTATGCGCTTCCAGAGCCAGGAAATAAGAGGCTTCGTTATCGCCCCGTTATCACGGGCTTCGGACCTGCGGGTATTTTTGCGGCGCTTGCTCTGGCAAAGAAAGGATTTGCCCCCATCATCCTCGAAAGAGGAGAGGATGTGGATGCGAGGAGCCGCAGAGTGGAGGAGTTTTGGGAAAAGGGAAGGCTCTGCCCGGATTCCAATGTTTCTTTCGGAGAGGGAGGCGCGGGCACCTTCAGCGACGGAAAGCTCAATACGATGGTGAAAGACAGGGTGGGACGGAACACGCAGGTGCTGGAAACCTTTGTCGAATTCGGCGCGGAGAGAGAAATTCTCTACCTGCAAAAACCCCATATCGGCACGGATCGGCTCAGGGAAATCATTAAGAATATCCGGAAGGAAATCATTCGTCTCGGCGGGAGCTTTTTCTTCCGGACCGCATTAAAAGATATCCGCAAAAATCCGAAACAAAAAGAGGAGGGAGAGCTCCAAAGCTATACCCTGATGCTCTCGGATCAGACGCGGCTTCAGACCGAGGTTCTCGTGCTTGCAATCGGGCACAGTGCAAGAGATAGCTTTCAAATGCTCTGGGAAAGAGCGCTTCCGATGGAGGCAAAGCCCTTTGCGGTAGGGCTGCGGATCCAGCATCCCCAAAGCATGATCGATCTTTCGCAGTTCGGTCCGAAATGCGCCAAGCTTCTCAGCCCGGCATCGTATAAGCTCACCGCAAAGAGCGCGGGAGGCAGAGGAGTCTATTCCTTTTGCATGTGCCCCGGCGGTTATGTGGTGGATGCCTCTACGGAAGAGGGAATGCTTGCGGTAAACGGAATGAGTTATCATGCGAGAGATTCCAGAACGGCAAATTCAGCCATCATCGTTACGGTCTCTCCGGAGGATTTCAGAAAATATGCGCCTGCTTTTATATCCGCAGAGGAAGCTTTCTCCTCTAAAGTCCATCCTCTTGCCGGGATAGAATTCCAAAGAGCATTGGAAAAGAAGGCGTATGAGCTTGGAGAAGGCTCTATTCCGATTCAGCTCTTATCGGATTTTATGGGGGAGAGAGAAAGCCATGCCTTCAAAGAAACCGAGGGATTTTTCAAGGGAAAAACAAAGTTTGCACCTCTGCACCGGCTTTTTTCGGAGGAAATCCGTCTTGCACTCAATGAGGCGATTCCGATTTTTGATCAAAAAATCCGGGGCTTCGGAAGAGAGGATGCGATTCTTGCGGGAGTGGAAAGCCGAACCTCCTCTCCGCTCAGAATCCTGCGAAAAGAAGACACGGAATCTGCTTTCACAGGGATTTACCCCTGCGGAGAGGGCGCCGGTTATGCCGGGGGAATTACCAGCGCCGCAATGGACGGATTAAAGGTTGCGGAAAATATCATATCCCGGTATCGCTTATAAGATTTCGGAAAATATATCGGATTGTGCAAAGCGGTATTTTTTGATAAAATATATTTTTAATAAATAATCGGATTGAGGTAAGCAATGAAGAAAGAAGAGATAGACAGAATCAATTTTCTTGCGAGAAAGGCGAAGGCGGAAGGGCTTAGAGAGGAAGAGAAAAAGGAACAGGCAAAGCTCAGGCAGGATTATCTGATGGCGATCCGGAGAAATTTGACGGCAAGCCTGAACAATATCTCCATTTTGGAGCCGGACGGAAGCATAACCGATCTGGGGAAAAAATACGGAAAGCTGAAGGAAAGTTGATTCCTATGGAAAGAAGCGGAGAAAAGAGAGCTTCAAAAGCGCAGATTCGAAAATGTTTTTTAGAAAAGAGAGAGAGCATGGAGGAATCCATTTTAAAAGAAGCCTCTCTCGGAATAGGAGAAGGCTTTGCCCGACTGATCGAGGAGGAGCTTCTTTCCTTTGATTTTTTTCAAAAGAGATTGCTGATTCTGGGCTATATGCCGAAAGGAAAAGAGGCGGACCTTTTGCCGCTCTACAGGAAAATCTGGGCAGGAGAATTCCTTTCCGGGGAGTATGGCATCGATCTGGCTTTCCCGAAGGTAAGCGGAAGGGAGATGGATTTTTATCTCGTCGAATCGGAGGAAGAATTTGAGGTCGGAAGCTTCGGTATACGCGAACCGGCAAAGGCGCTTTGTCAGAGAAAAATCTCCTCTCTCGAGGGAGCTCTGGTGATCCTTCCGGGCATCGCTTTCTCAAGAGCCGGATACCGGATAGGATACGGGGCTGGATATTATGACCGATATTTTTCCCCTCATGATGCCCGATCAAAAAAAATCAAAGCGGTCGGAGCGGCATATGAGTTTCAGCTTACGCAATTTGCCCCCGATCCCCATGATCTTTTCCTGGATATGATCATCAGCGAAAAGGCAAGATATCTCTGCCCGGAAGATAAAATGGGCAATCAGTGAATATAGAAAACAGAAAGTGAAATACGATGTCAGATAAAGAACTCATACCGGTCAGCGAACCGCAGAGGCAGGAATACTTTATTTCCTGCCTGAATGATTTAATACAGGAAATTACCTTGGAAAAAAGCAGGAGACCAACATATAAGATCGTTACCTTCGGCTGTCAGATGAATGCAAGAGATTCGGAAAAGCTTGCCGGCATTCTTACGAATATCGGATATATCGAAGCCGAAAACGAAGAAGATGCGGATTTTGTCGTTTTTAATACCTGTACGGTAAGAGAGAATGCAAACGACAGGCTCTACGGACGACTCGGGCAGTTAAAAAGGAAAAAATACGAGCGCCCCGATATGCTGATTGCGCTCTGCGGTTGCATGATGCAGGAAAAAGACGAGGTGGAAAAAATTCAAAAAAGCTATTCTTATGTGGATATTATTTTCGGCACGCATAATATCTATAAATTTGCCGAAATCCTGCATCAGAGGCTGAAAAATCAGAAACGGGTGGTCGATATTATCGAGGGAACGGATATGATCGTAGAAAAGCTTCCCAGCAAAAGAGCTTTTCCCTTTAAATCCGGCGTCAATATTATGTTCGGCTGCAATAATTTCTGCACTTACTGTATCGTTCCCTATGTAAGAGGGAGGGAGCGTTCCAGAGATCCGGAAGAGATCCTGGCGGAAATACGCGCACTTGCGGCGGACGGGGTGGTTGAGATCATGCTGCTCGGGCAGAATGTAAATTCCTACGGAAGAGGACTGAAGGAGCCGATCAGCTTTGCCCGTCTGCTGGAAAAAATAGCGAAAATAGAAGGCATAGAGAGGATACGCTTCATGACCTCCCATCCGAAAGATCTCTCGGATGAGCTGATCGAGGTAATGAGGGATAATGAGAAAATTTGCAGGCATCTGCACCTTCCTCTGCAATCGGGAAGCAGCAAGGTTCTTGCGAAGATGAATCGGGTGTATACGAAGGAAAGCTATCTGCGCCTTGCAAAAAAAATACAAAAGGAAATACCGGATATCAGCCTTACTACGGATATTATCGTCGGTTTTCCGACGGAGGAGGAGGAGGATTTCCTCGATACGATGGATGTGGTAAAGCAGGTTAAATATGATTCGGCATTTACCTTTATTTACTCCAAAAGAAGCGGAACTCCCGCCGCAAAATGGGAAACCGCGGCAGAGGAGAGTGTCATAAAAAACCGCTTCGACAGGCTGCTGAAGGAAGTTCAGCAAATTTCGGCAAGAAGAGCCGCTTCGCATGTGGGGAAAACCTACCGGCTCCTGGTGGAAAGCGCAAACGACCATAGGGAGGGCTTTATTACGGGAAGGCTCGGCAATAATATGACGGTTCATCTCCCGGGCTCGAAGGAGCTGGTCGGAAAATTGATCGATGTGAAATTGGACGAGGCGAAGGGATTTTATTTTATCGGTCATATGGTTTAAATCGGAATGGATAAAAATGGAGGGGGGAAGAAATTGGCAGGACTGACTCCGATGATGTCGCAATATCTGCAGACAAAAGAAGACTATCCCGGCTGCATATTGTTTTACAGGCTGGGAGATTTTTATGAAATGTTTTTTGAGGATGCAAAATTGGTATCCAAAGAGCTTGAGCTGACGCTCACCGGCAAGGACTGCGGACTTGAGGAACGTGCACCGATGTGCGGCGTTCCTCATCATGCTGTAGACACCTATCTGAACCGGCTGGTGCAGAAGGGCTATAAGGTCGCGATCGCAGAGCAGGTGGAGGATCCGAAGCTCGCCAAAGGACTGGTCAAAAGAGAGGTCGTCAGGATCGTTACTCCGGGTACGATCACAAGCAGTGCCGCGCTCGATGCGGATAAGAATAATTATCTTTTCTGCGTGGTATATATTTCCAATCATTTCGGCATCGCCTGCGTGGATATCAGCACGGGAGATTTCTATGTTACGGAGGCGGATACGCTGCGCGAGCTCCATGACGAGATCAATAAATACAGTCCCTCCGAGCTGATCTGCAATCATGCATTTGAGATGTGCGGAATCAATCCGGAAAAGCTTAAGGAGCAATATCATCTGAGCATAAGCCCCTTGGACAATCTCTTTTTTTCCGAAACTTCCTGCAAGAGCATCCTGAAGCGGCATTTTCAGGTCGCAGGAATAGAAAGCCTCGGGCTTCTCGATATGGGAGAGGGAATGGTCGCCGCCGGAGCGGTTTTGCAATATCTTTATGATACGCAAAAAAACGGCTGCTCCCAGATCAGCAGCATACGCCCGTATTCCTGCAGCGAGTATATGATCATCGATTCCAATTCGAGAAGAAATCTTGAGCTCGTGGAAACGATCAGAGAAAAAAAGAAGCAGGGCAGCCTGCTCTGGGTTTTGGATAAAACCAAGACGGCGATGGGGGCGAGGCTCTTGAGAAATTATATTGAACAGCCCCTGATCGATATGACAAAAATCATTCGAAGACAGGATGCGATTGAGGAGTTTATCGGCCGCTATATCGATATGGAAGAGTTTCGGGAATATCTCGACTCCGTATATGATCTGGAAAGGCTGATGGGGAGGATCAATTCAAAGCAGGCAAACAGCACGGATCTGCTTGCACTTGCGGCTTCCCTGAAAATTCTTCCCCATATCAAAAACCTGCTCTCCGGTTTTCAAAGCGGGCTTTTATCCGAGCTTGCTCTGGCGATAGATCCTCTTGAGGATGTATATCAGCTCATCCTTCATGCAATCAGCGAAAACGCTCCCCCTGCCTTAAAGGAAGGGAATCTCATCCGGGCGGGCTATCATCCCGAGGTGGATAAGCTGCGCAGGGCGAGCACGGAGGGCAAGGGCTGGCTTGCCGAACTGGAAGCAAAGGAAAGAAAGAAAACCGGGATTAAAAATCTCAAGGTAAAATATAATAAGGTCTTCGGATACTATCTGGAGGTGAGCAATTCATTTAAAAGCATGGTTCCGGAATATTTTATCCGGAAACAGACCCTGGTCAATGCCGAAAGGTATACGCTTCCGGAATTAAAGGAGCTGGAGGATATGATACTGGGGGCGGAAGATAAGCTCTGCGCGCTGGAATACGAAATTTTTTGCTCCGTCCGGGAAGAAATTGCAGGAGAGGTGAAGAGAATTCAGGGTACGGCAAAGGCGCTGGCAAATCTGGATGTGCTGCTTTCTCTTTCTCTTGTTTCTTATAAGAATCAGTATATCCGCCCCTCGATCAATGAAAAGGGAATTATCGAGATCAAGGCGGGGCGTCATCCCGTGGTGGAAAAAATGATGGATCACCATCTCTTCATCAGCAACGATACTTATCTGGACAATGCAAAAAATAGGATGAGCATCATCACGGGACCCAATATGGCGGGAAAATCGACCTATATGAGACAGAATGCGCTCATCGTCTTATTGGCGCAGATCGGATGCTTTATTCCCGCATCCTCGGCAAATATCGGGATCTGCGACAGGATTTTCACCCGTGTCGGAGCCTCCGACGATCTGGCAAGCGGGCAGTCCACTTTTATGGTGGAAATGACGGAGGTCGCCAATATTTTAAGAAATGCGAGCAAAAACAGCCTCATCATACTGGATGAGATCGGCAGGGGAACTTCCACCTTTGACGGTCTTTCGATTGCATGGGCGGTTGTCGAATATATTTCAAACCCCAAAAACCTCGGCGCAAAAACTCTTTTTGCCACCCATTACCATGAGCTGACGGAACTGGAGGGAAGTATAGGGGGAGTAAATAATTACTGTATTTCCGTAAAGGAAAACGGAGATGAGATCGCATTTTTACGAAAAATCGTGCGGGGAGGAGCGGATAAGAGCTACGGTATTCAGGTTGCAAAGCTTGCCGGAGTTCCCGAAACCGTAATCAGCAGAGCAAAAGAGCTTGCGTGGGAGCTTTCCTGTGCGGATATCGCCAATCGTGCGAGGCAGATCGCTTCTTCCGATAAAAAATATAAACCGGTTCCGAAGCAAAACATGATGGAAGCGGCACAGCTTTCCCTCTTTGACACGGTAAAAGATGACGATATCATCGCGGAAATGAGGGATATGGAGCTGGCGAGCATGACGCCGATCGATGCACTCAATATGCTTTACCGGCTTCAAAATAAAATCAGAAACAGAGTGTAATCTTGCGCAAAGAGGAAGGGGGCTTTATGATAGCCGTACTGGATAAAACGACCATAGATAAAATCGCGGCGGGAGAGGTAATCGAGCGTCCCTCCTCCATCGTAAAGGAGCTTTTGGAAAACGCCGTAGACAGCGGCGCCGATTCCGTCTGTGTAGAAATCAGAGAGGGGGGATCGGCAATGATACGGGTTACGGATAACGGCTGCTCCATCCCGAAGGAAGAAGTAAGAACCGCTTTTTTAAGACATTCCACAAGCAAGATACGATCGGCGGAAGATTTGCAGAAGATATCGACCCTCGGTTTCCGCGGAGAAGCGCTTTCGAGCATCGCTGCCGTATCCAGAGTGGAGATCATCGCCAAGACGCAGGGTGAACTGAGCGGGGTTCGATACGCGATAGAGGGCGGAGAGGAGAGTCTTTTTGAAGAAATCGGGGCTCCGGAGGGAACGACGATCATCGTAAGAGATGTGTTTTTTAATACTCCCGCAAGGCGTAAATTTCTCAAATCCCAGCATACGGAGGCGGCACATATTGCCGATCTTGTGGAAAAACTCGCGCTTTCTTCTCCCTCAATCGCATTTTGTTTTATCAATCAGCGGCGCAGTATTTTTCAAACCTCCGGAAGAGGGCAGCTGAAAGACGTCATCTATCAGATCTACGGCAAGGAAATCGCCTCCGCTCTGCTTGAAACCGATTATGAAAAATACGGAATCCGCATCAGCGGATTTATCGGGAAACCGGAACTGGCAAGGGCAAGCAGGAGCATGGAAATTTATTTTGTCAACGGCAGATATGTCAAGGACAAGACCGTTTGCAGGGCGATAGAGGACGGATATGCGGACAGAATGATGCAGCATAAGTATCCGGTCTGCATCCTGCATATCGAAATCGATCCCTCCGTTTTGGATGTCAATGTGCATCCCGCAAAGACCGAGATCCGCTTTTCGGATTCCTCGCAGATCTATCGGGCGGTGAGAGAGGCGGTGGAATCGGCTTTTGAAAAGCAAAGCATGATTCGGGAAGGCTTTTTTACGGAAAGAAAAGAGCTAAAACCAAGCTCAGCCCTTTCCCTGACCGGATATGAGAAGCTCGAACCCTTTGAAAAAGAAAGAGAACGAAGCCTTCGGGAATCAAAGGAATCAAAAGAGGAGAAAAAGCCTTCTTTTGAGGATTCTTTTGAAGATTCCCCGCCTCCTGCAGAGCCGGTTTTCGGCAAAAGCATGCAGAGTCAAAGCATAGGAGAAGAGAGAGAAAGTTACGAAAAAGAAGAGAGAAAGATGAGGCAGCTTGATTTTCTCAGCCCGGAAAGCCGCGCACAGCACAGGATTGTCGGACAGATTTTCAAAACCTACTGGATCATAGAGTTTTGCCAAAAAATCTATATCATCGATCAGCATGCGGCACATGAAAAAGTATTATACGAAAAATTTCTCAAAGCGCTTCATCAGGGGAGCATCGTTTCGCAAATGATCAGTCCCCCTCTGCTGATTACCTTGACGCAGACCGAGGCGGATGCCGTAGAGCGTCATAAGAAAATTCTTTTCGAATTCGGATTTGAAATAGAGCATTTCGGCGGAAAACAGTACGGCATATATGCGATCCCCTCCCTGCTTCCCTCCCTCTCAAAAGAAGAACTGGTCGGGGAGCTCATTGCAAAACTTTCCGAGAGTGATTTAAAAAAGACGCCGGATCTGATCAGGGAAAAAACGGCAAGCATGGCTTGCAAAGCTGCGGTAAAGGGAAATCACGAGCTTTCGATCGGAGAGGTGGAAAAGCTGATAGAGGAGCTCCTGCTTCTGGACAATCCTTATAATTGTCCCCACGGTCGACCGACAATGATCGAAATGAGCAAGTACGAGCTCGAAAAGAAATTTAAACGCATCCTCTAAGAGAGGGGCGGAAAGTGAACAATAAAAAGAGGTAAAGATGGATATGCAAAAAAAGAAGCTTATTATTCTTGCAGGTCCTACGGCAGCGGGTAAAACCGCGGTATCCGTGAGCCTGGCAAAGAGAGTCGACGGAGAAATCATCAGCGCCGATTCGATGCAGGTGTACCGCCATATGGATATCGGAAGCGCAAAAATCAAAGAGGAAGAGATGGAAAACATTCCTCACCATCTGATCGACGTGCTTTCTCCGAAAGAGGAATTCAATATCACCCTCTTTCAGGCGATGGCAAAGCAGGCGATGGCACTGATTGAAGAAAGAGGAAGGCTTCCCATCCTTACGGGGGGAACGGGATTTTATATTCAGTCTCTGCTTTATGATATCGACTTTGCTCCCGAAGCAAAAGACGAGGGGCTCAGAACCGATTTGGAGGAGGAGTATGAAAAAGAGGGTGCAAAAAAGATGCATCAAAAGCTTCGACTTCTCGATCCCGATGCGGCGGATGCCATCCATCCCAACAATAAAAAGAGGGTGCTGCGGGCGATTGAATATGCGCTGAGCACCGGAGAAAAAATCTCCGAGCATAACCGGAGGGAGAGGGCAAAATCCTCGCCCTATGATTTTCATTATTTCGTGCTTTCCATGGATAGAGAAAAGCTCTATCAAAGGATAGACAGAAGGGTTGACAAAATGATGGAAGAGGGACTGCTTGAAGAGGTGAAGATGCTGAGGGAAATGGGACTGAATAAAGACTTCGTTTCGATGCAGGGGCTTGGCTATAAGGAGATTCTTTCCCATCTTGAGGGAGAGATCAGCCTGGAGAGGGCAATTTATCTGATCAAAAGAGATACGAGGCATTTTGCAAAAAGACAGCTGACCTGGTTTAAGAGGGAGCCCGAGGCAATCTGGATCGATATCGAGCGCTTTGCCGATGCCTCCGAGATTGCAAAATATCTTCATTCTTCTTTTTTTCTTCATTAAATATTTAAAATTGAAAAATAGACAAAAAAACGGCTTTATCATATGATGATGAGGTATTTGTCCAAAACGGGAAATGAATAGGGGTAGTTTATGGAATTGAATATGATGTACCAAGCGTTCGGAATCGAAGAGAGGGTTCTGGAGCTTGGAAGAAAGTCTTTGGAAAGACTGCGCCCTCGATTTGAAAAAATCGATGAGGTCTGTGAATACAATCAGCTCAAGGTACTGAAGGCGATGCAGGAAAATAAGGTCAGCGAGGCATGCTTCGGCGCAAGTACGGGATACGGCTACGATGACGGAGGCAGGGATACCTTGGAGAAGGTTTACGCTTCGGTGTTTCATGCCGAAGATGCGATCGTGAGGCCGCAGCTGGTAAGCGGCACCCATGCGCTGCATATTGCGCTTTCCGGCAATTTGAGACCGGGAGACGAGCTTCTTTCTCCGGTCGGAAAGCCTTATGATACTCTGGAGGGGGTGATCGGCATCAGAAAATGCCGGGGATCGCTTGCCGAATACGGCGTCGTTTATAAGCAGGTCGATCTGAAAAATGACGGGAGCTTCGATTATGAGGGAATTCGTTCCCGGATCGGTCCCAAAACCAAAATGGTTACGATTCAGCGCTCTAAAGGCTACGCAAGCCGTCCGACGCTTTCGGTGGAAAGCATCGGAGAGCTGATTGCTTTTATTAAAAATATCAAATCGGATATTATCTGCATGGTGGATAATTGCTACGGAGAATTTGTCGATCTGAAAGAGCCTGTGGAGCTCGGTGCGGATATGGCGGTCGGTTCTCTGATCAAGAATCCGGGAGGGGGGCTTGCACCGATCGGAGGCTATATCGTAGGAAGCAAAAAATGCATCGAAGATGCCGCATACAGACTGACGGCTCCCGGCTTAGGCAAGGAGCTCGGTGCGAGCCTCGGCGTCAACAGAAGCTTTTATCAGGGGCTGTTTTTTGCTCCGAGCGTTACCTCCTCCGCTTTGAAAGCGGCAATATTTGCGGCGGATTTATATGAAAACCTCGGCTTTGAGTGTTTTCCCTCCGCCTCCTCGAAGAGACATGATATTATCCAAGCCGTTAATTTCAGGACCCCGCAAGCCCTGAAGGCTTTTTGTGCGGGCATCCAGGCGGCGGCTCCCGTAGACAGCTATGTGCGGCCCGAGCCTTGGGATATGCCGGGATACGAATCCGAGGTGATTATGGCTTCGGGATCTTTTATCTCGGGATCTTCGATAGAGCTGAGCGCGGACGGACCGATGAGAGAGCCTTATACCGCATTCTTTCAGGGGGGTCTGACCTGGCAGCATGCAAAATTCGGCATCCTCTATTCTCTTCAAAAACTATATGATGCGAATTTGATAAAATAATGTTACAATATATTTATTCCGGGTCGCGCTTGGAGAGCTGCGGAAAGGAATGAAATGAGTACGATAAAAGAAATGCCCAACCATGAGAGGCCTTATGAAAGATTTGAGAGTTTCGGTCCCCAATCCCTGACGGATGCGGAGCTCCTTGCGATCATTTTGAGAACGGGAACCAGGGAGCATAATTCGGTCGCGCTTGCCCATCAGGTACTTGCGGGCGCAGGACCGGCAAGCGGCATCAATCGGCTGATGCATAAATCCTATCAGGAGCTGCTTTGTATTCCGGGCATCGGCAGAGTAAAGGCGATGCAGATTTTATGCATCGGAGAGCTTGCAAAGCGGATCTGGAGAAAGGAAGCCTCGGAAAATATGCTGTATTTTTCCAGCCCGAAGCTCTGCGCCGCCTACTATATGCAGGAGATGCGCCATCTGGAGCAGGAGGAGCTCAGGCTTGCATTTTTGGATACCAGACAGAGGTTTATGTGCGATTCCCTGATCAGCATAGGAACCGTAAACGCCTCTTTGATTTCGGTAAGAGAGATCCTGATCGATATTTTAAAGCATCAGGCGGTCAATGTGATTATGATTCATAACCATCCCAGCGGGAATCCCTCTCCGAGTCCGGATGATCAACGGGTTACGCAGCTTGTGGGCAGGGGATGCGAGAGTATAGGGGTTACGCTGAACGATCATATTATTATCGGCGACAATGCGTATTACAGCTTTAAGGAGCAAGGAAGCCTATGAAGGAGCTAAAGGATAACAGACTGATACTGATTGTTCTGAGCATTATTTGTATTATTATGATAGGAGTGACCACAATCCGGGATTCATGGCTCCTGCCGCTTCGTGCGGGAGTCGGCTATATTCTGATGCCGATTCAGGCGGGAGTAAACAGCGCCGGAAGAGCAATTTATAACGGGATCGAAGAAAACAGGAAACTCAAATCCGCAATGGAAGAAAATATAAAATTAAATGAGAGAATCAATGAGCTCATCATGGAAAACACGAGGCTGAACGCGGATGTTTTGGAACTTGAAAGGCTCAGAGAGCTTTTTGATCTGAGCAATACCTATAATCAGTACACGATGGTGGGGGCGAGAATTATCGCAAAGGATTCCGTGGGATGGTTTCAGGTCTTTCGTATTGATAAGGGTGCGGTGCACGGGATCAAGGTCGATATGAATGTGCTTGCCGGGGGAGGACTCGTCGGAATCGTGACCGATGTCGGCGCAAACTATGCGACCGTTCGTTCCATCATCGATGACGTGAGCAGAGTCAGCGCAATGAGCATAGGCAAGGGAGAGAGCTGCATCGTTGCGGGTGATCTCCAGCTTTATGAAGAGGGAAAACTGAAAATTACGGATATTAAAAAGAATACCGATATCAAGGAGGGGGACCAGATCGTAACCTCCAATATCAGTACAAAATATCTGCCCGGCATTTTAATCGGATATGCCTCCGATATCAAAGAGGATGAAAACCATCTGACCAAGAGCGGATATTTGATTCCCGTAGCAAGCTTCGATACCTTACAGGAGGTTTTGGTGATCACGGAGCTGAAAAGCGATTATCTCGGCGAAGAAGAAAATGCAAATATTGAGGAAAACGCAAACTGATGCTTCATGAAAGGAGGAGAGGAAGATGAGAAGAATCATCGTAAATATTGCCATC
Source organism: Johnsonella sp. (assembly GCA_030529445.1). GTDB lineage: Bacteria > Bacillota > Clostridia > Lachnospirales > Lachnospiraceae > Johnsonella. Next base: position 22,757 of record JAUMWW010000018.1, read on the forward strand.
ATTATTATTGCCTTCTCTCTGCAAAGCAGTATTTTTCGTTTCCTTCCCTTTCTTTCCGTTTCCCCCAATTTTATGATTATCTTCGTCTTTTCTTACGGCTTTATCTACGGTCAAAAAGAAGGAATGCTCTACGGGGTGATTGTCGGTCTTTTAATGGATCTTTTTTACAGCGGCGTTTTCGGATTTTTTACGCTGATTTTCGTTTGGCTCGGTTTCCTCAACGGAAGCCTGTCAAAGTATTTTTACGAGGATTATATTATGCTGCCTCTTGCGCTCTGTGCGGCAAATGAGGTAGTTTATAATTTTTTCATTTTTTTCTTTCGCTTCTTTATCAGAGGCAAGCGGGATCTCGGCTTTTATCTGCAGAGCATCGTCATTCCGGAAATCATCATGACCCTGCTCTTTACTCTGCTCATCTACAGGGTGCTGCTCGGATATAACAGGAAGCTTGAGGAAATCGATATAAAACGAGGGCAGAAAAATGTATAGAGATTTGATAGAGCTTTTGGATGAAACGAGGAGGAGGGTTCTTTCCTCGAGAATCTTCGTATTGATATTGCTTAATCTTCTTTTGATCATGATCCTGAGCACAAAGCTCTTTGATCTTCAAATCGTGCAGGGGAAAAACTTTCAGGAGAATTATGTCCAGCAGACCAAAAAGGAGGTTGAACTTCCTTCCACCAGAGGAAATATTTATGACAGAAACGGCAATCTTCTCGCTTATAACGAATTATCGTATTCGGTAACCGTATCGGAGACCGGATATTATACCGCATTGGAATTTAACAAGATGATATACCGTCTCGTTAAGATACTGATCAAGCATGAAGAAAATGTGGTCGGCGCTTTGCCCATCAGCCTCAATGAAAACGGAGAGTATGAGTTCACCTTCAGTTCGGATGCCGCCAAAAAACGATTTTTGCGTGATTATTACGGCTTGAAGAGCATAGATGAATTGGACCTTAAGCCGGAGCACCGCTCGGATATTACGGCAGCCGAGCTGATTGAGCAAAGATATCAGCGCTATGAGCTCTTTGAAATCAAGGATGAGAGGGGCAATACCCTGCTTCTTTCTCCTCTGGAAAAGCTTGCCATTATCAATATCCGCTATTCCGTAGCGCTTTCTTATTACCATAGATATAATGCGACCAAGGTCGCCATCTCCATTTCGGAAGATACGAAGACGGAGGTATTGGAGAATACCGATAAATTAATCGGTGTGGATGTGCTCACCGAGACCGTCCGCAGATATAATAACAGCATTTATTTTTCTCCCGTGGTCGGCTATACCGGACGGATTTCCGAGGAGCAGTTTGAAGAGCTTAAGGCGACAAATCCCGATTATGACGAAAACGATATTGTCGGACGGGCGGGAGTTGAACAATCCATGGAAGCCGATCTTAAGGGAAAGAAGGGAAATAGAACCATTATCGTGGATAATGTCGGGCATATTATGGATATGGTATCCGAAACGCCCGCCGTATCGGGAAACAGCGTATATCTGACCATAGACAGCAAACTCCAGATCGGTATTTATCATTTGATCGAACAGCAGCTTGCCGGAGTTCTCTCCAGCAAATTGGATATTGCCGATGATCCCAATACGGATACGACGGACTCGACCAACCGAAAGATACCGGTCAAGGATGCGTATTTCCAGCTGATCAATAATAATGTCTTATCGATGGAAAACTTTGCCGCTCCCGATGCCACTGCGACGGAGGCGGAAATTTACCGGAAATTTCTTTCCTACCGGGATTCTTCCCTTGCCGAGATCCGGCAGGAGGTAATGAGTCTGGATGCCAGAACGATGGCTGAGGTCGAGGATGATAAAAAGGCTTTTATGTATTATATTTACACGACCATATCCGATCCGGATAAGGAGCTCATCATCGAGGAAAAGATGGATACCAATGCGGATTATTTCCTTCGCTGGAAGGAGGATAATATCAGTCTGCGGGACTTTCTCTATGCAGGGATAGAAAATAACTGGATCAATACGACGAAGCTGAAAATCAGCAGCAAGTATTCCAATGCGGACAATATCTTTCAGGCGCTGATCGACCATGCGATAGAGGAGATGAAGGAGGATAAGGAATACGCAAAGCTGACATATAAATACATGGTCAAGCTCGGCATCGTCACCGGAAGAGAGCTCTGCCTTGCGCTTTATGATCAGGGCGTTTTGGAATATGATGCGGATGCCGTCAATCGGCTCAGCATAGGAGGGGAAAATACGGCTTTTGATTTTCTGATCGAAAAGATCAGAAATATCGAAATCACCCCCGCTCAGCTTGCACTCGATCCCTGTACCGCAGGAGCGGTTGTTACGGATACGAATACGGGAGAGGTTCTGGCTCTGGTTTCCTATCCCGGATACGACAGCAATCTGCTGGTCAATACGATAGATATCAATTACTATAATAAGATCAATAGCGATCAATCCGAGCCGTTTTATAATAAGGCGACACAGGCAAAAAAAGCTCCCGGTTCAACATTCAAGCCGATTTCCGCGGTCGCCGGGCTTGAGGAGGGAGTGATCGGGGCAACAGATCAGATCGACTGCACCGGAATTTACGATATCATTACTCCCACGATCAAGTGCTGGATTCATCCCGGTCATCACGGAAAGCTCGATACCGTCGGAGCGATTCAAAACTCCTGCAATTATTATTTCGTTGATGTCGGGCATCGGCTTTCCCTCAACGAAGACGGAGAGTACAGCACGGATCTGGGGCTTTCCAAGATCCATAAATATGCCGCCTTATTCGGTCTGGATCATAAATCGGGAGTGGAGCTTGCGGAAATTGAACCGGAGATTTCCAAGGAGAGCCCGGAATCCTCCGCAATCGGACAGGGCTCGCATTCCTTTGCCAATGTCCAACTTAACCGCTATGTCACCGCTATCGCAAACCGCGGAAACGTGTTCAATCTCAGTATCATCGATAAGATCACGGACGGAAAGGATAATGTGGTGCAGGATTTCACCCCCTCGATCTTTTCACATATCGATATTTCCAATTCAACCTGGGACTATGTTCAGCTCGGGATGAAGAAAGTGGTGGAGGAGGGATCCGCAAAATCCATCTTCAGCAGGCTTCCGGTAGAAATTGCCGGAAAGACCGGTACCGCTCAGGAGTCCAAGACAAGGGCGAACCACGCATACTTTGTTTCCTTTGCCCCCTTTGCCAAACCGGAGGTTGCGGTAACCGTCAATATTCCCTACGGATACTCTTCTTCGAATGCGGCATATGCGGCAAAAAACATTTACGAGCTTTATTTCGGCTATACCGACCTGGATACCATTCTCGGCAATAAGGCGATGAATATATCCGATGTTAAAATCGGAGATTAAAATCATAAAAAACACTGGATTTTTAGTTATCTTTCATGTAAAATGGGAAGTAAAGGTATTATGTTTAATAAATATACTTTAAAAAATTTTGATTTCAGGATAGTAATATATGTAATTATACTTAATATTATCGGTCTCCTTGTAATTGCCAGCGCAAGCAATATGAATATGAAGCTCGTCAATAAACAGCTGATGGGCATTGTCATCGGTCTTTTCATTATGACCGTGCTTGCTTTTATTCCCTATGATAAAATATTGAAGCTTGCCGTACCGATTTATCTTTTTTGTCTGGCGATTCTGATTTTGGTTTTGATCTTCGGTGTTTCCAAGGGAGGGGCGAAGAGATGGATTGTCATTCCCGTCCTGGGAAGGCTCCAGCCCTCGGAATTTGTCAAGGGAGGATTGATTATTTCTTTTTCCTGGCTGCTTGCAAAATACAGGGATAATATCAGCAATTTCTTGTTTTTGCTCATTTTCCTTGTGCTTGCGGCGATTCCCTATGCTTTGGTGCTTGCGGAGCCGGATCTTTCCACCACGCTGATCCTCATTATTTCGGCGCTTTCCATGGTGTTTGTCGCGGGGATCAGTTATAAGTGGGTTCTGGGAACGGCGGCTGTGGGAATTCCCTCGCTGGTAATCTTCATAGAACTATTGAAAAGGAATATGGTATCCTTCCTTCGACCCTACCAGATCAACAGAATCCTGGCATGGGTGGATAAGGAAAAATTTGCGGAGGCAAATATCCAGCAGAAGAATTCCATTATGGCGATCGGCTCCGGGCAGCTTCTGGGAAAGGGACTCTTTAACGATACGCTTGCTTCCGTCAAGAGGGGTAATTTTCTTGTTGAGGAGCAGACCGACTTTATCTTTGCGGTAGTGGGAGAGGAACTCGGCTTTGTCGGCTCCATGCTGGTGATTATATTGCTCTCTCTGATTATTTTTGAGTTTTTATACCTTGCCGTTGTGGCAAAGGATATGCAGGGGAGGCTTCTCTGCACGGGCTTTGCCGCAATGCTTGCGTTTCAGTTTTTTACCAATATTGCGGTCGCAACGGGGATTTTTCCGAATACCGGCCTGCCTCTTCCTTTTATCAGTTACGGAGTGAGTTCCTTGCTCAGCATCTATATTTGGATAGGCATTGTGTTAAACGTAGGACTTCAACGAAATTATAGAACGAATTAAGGAGGCATTGAAGCATGAATATCGGTTTAATTGCACATGATGCAAAGAAAAAACTGATGCAGAACTTCTGCATCGCATACAGAGGCATTTTATCCAAACATCATTTGTATGCAACCGGAACCACGGGAAGGCTGGTCGAAGAAGTGACCAATCTGAGCATACATAGATATCTTGCGGGACATCTGGGAGGAGAGCAGCAAATCGGAGCCCAGATCGAAAACAACGATATCGATCTTCTTATTTTTCTGAGAGATCCGTTCAATCCGAAATCACATGAACCGGATATCAATAATGTAGTGCGTCTTTGCGATATTCATAATATACCGCTTGCGACCAATCTGGCTACGGCGGAACTCTTAATCAAAGCAATGGAGCGTGGGGATTTTGAATTCAGGAATATATACAGAAAATAAAGTTTTAAAACGGGTACGAAGAAAGAAGAGGAGGAATCGGAAATGGATTCTTCTTCTTTTGTTGCCGCTGATCCTAAGTCTGGGCTTCGGCTTTCTCTATTTTACTTCCAGACCCTCGATCAGTTATGACTTCAAGAGCAGGTTTGCCTCTTTCTATGCGAGTTCTCCGGATACGCTTTATCCGAAAGGATTTGCCTGGGATATCGCAGTCGTTGAGGGAGATTTCGGGGAGGATGAGGATTTCTTACCCTCTGCCGGTCTGCTTTGCAGCATGAACGGCGGTCAAGCTCTCTTTTCAAAAAATGCCTTCCGGAAAATGCATCCTGCCAGTACGACAAAGATTATGACGGCTCTGATCGCCATCAAATATGCAAATCTCGAAGAGGAGATCAGTGTCGGCTCCGAAGTCAGGATCACGGAGGAAAAGACCAGCATGGCGGGGCTCAATCCGGGAGATCGGCTGAGCATGAAGGATCTTTTGTACGGACTGATGCTCCCTTCGGGAAACGATGCCGCCAATGCAATAGCGGTTCATATGGCGGGAGATGTCGATGCCTTCTCCCGAAGAATGAATGAGGAGGCTGCAAATCTTCTCGCGGTGGATACTCATTTTACCAATCCTCACGGATTGACCGATGAAAACCATTATACCAGTGCATACGATCTCTATCTGATTTTTAAAGAAGCGATGAAGTATCCGGTCTTTCGCGAGCTGATCAAAACACCGAGATATACCGCAAAATATTTTGATAAGGACAAAAAGCCGGTAACCAAAACATGGGAAAATACGAATTTATATCTCTTCGATGCTTCTCTTGCTCCGGCTGATGTAAGACCTTTTTTGGATCTTTCTTCCGGAACAGATATTCTCGGCGGAAAAACCGGCACTACCGGTGCAGCCAGAAACTGTCTTGTCCTCGGGAGCAGCAGAAACGAGGAAGAATATGTATCCGTAATTTTAAAAGCGCCGGGCAAAGCCGCGCTCTATGAAAATATGACGAATCTTCTCGACAAAATAGAGCAGTAGTATTGCTGTTTCGTTAAGAATAACTTATAATACATATATCTATTTTAAGATCATATAAATAGTTTACTTAAATCAATTTTCAGGAGGAAGAAGATATGGTTCAGATCATTGCAGGAAAAAAAGGCAAAGGAAAGACGAAATATCTGTTGGAAAAAGCAAATTCGGCAATTAAGGAAGCAAGAGGCTCCGTAGCCTATCTCGATAAAAGCTCCAAGCATATGTACGAACTGAATAATAAGATCAGATTAATTAACGTCAGCGATTATCCCGTTGATACGGCGGAAGGTTTTATCGGATTTATTTCGGGAATTATTTCTCAGGACAGAGATCTTGAGATACTTTTCTTAGACAGCTTTTTGAAATTGGCTTCACTGGAGGGAGAGGATATTACTTCCGTTATTGATATTCTTGAAAAAATAGGAAATAAATATAATTTGACATTTGTGCTCAGCATCTCTTTGGATACCGACGAGCTGCCTGAAAATGCCAAGAAAAATGTCATTATTTCATTATAATAATTGATAAAGTAAACGGATTTATTTTTATCATAAGGAAACTTTCATCAACATTTCTTATTAGGCAGTTTCTCGACCGAGAGCTGTCTAATATTTATAATCGGCGGACTTTCATTTGAAACGGAGAAGAATAACTTGGCAAAAACAGTAAACATTAACGATTACAGAACTCCTTTAAAATATAAGCTCCTCATAATCGTTATAATAACTACGGCTCTGTATACGGCTTTTTCCTTTTATACCCAGTTGAGTCGGAATGCGGTTTTTTTTTTATGAGGTGAAAGAGGGCTCGATTATCAATAACAAGGAATATTCCGGTCTGATTTTAAGAAATGAAATTATTCAGCGCGCACCTGCCGCGGGGTATATTAATTTTTACACCCGTGAGGGAAAGAGAGTGGCGGCGGGAAATAATGTGTCCTCTATCGACGAATCCGGCAATATACAGCAATATCTTGAAGATAATTCCTTATCGGGCGTGAATTTAAGCGATAAAAACCTCAAGGAGATTAAAAAAGAACTTTCCGCCTTTTCTCTTAAATACAATGATTCGGAGTTTTATGCGATTTATGATGCAAAATACAATATTTCTTCCAGCATTATCGAATTGACCAATTTCGACACCTTGAATTCATTGGATGATATGATGAAGGCGGAGGGAGGCAATTATTTGATTCAGACCGCTCCCAGTTCCGGCATCGTATCCTTTTATATTGACGATTTTTCCGATAAGGATGAGAGCAGCCTCAAAGAAAGCGATTTCGACAGTTCAAAATATGGGGCAAATTTTATCAAATCGGGAGAACTCGTCGATAAGGATGCTGCGATCTTTAAAATCATCAGCTCCGATATATGGTCGATTATCTTTAAGCTGAATGAAGAAGACAGTGCCGCTTTTGCAGATAAGGATTTCCTCAAGGTAAAGTTTCGCGGAAAAGACATGAGCCTCAGAGGGGATTTTTCGACTTTCACGAGCAGCGAAGGTATTCTCTACGGGAAGCTCGTCTTCGATAAATACATGATCCAATTTGAAAATGACCGCTTTGTTAATTTCGATATAGAAACGGAAGATTCTTCCGGACTTAAAATTCCCAAAAAATCCGTTATCGAAAAGGAATTTTACACTGTTCCGGGAAAATATATTACAAGAGGAGGAAACGGACTGAAAGAGGGTTTCCTCAAGGAAAGCGCCCAGGGAGCTCAAGCCGAGTTTGTGCCCGTCGATATCTTCTATCAGGATGAAACCTATGCTTATCTGGAAATCGGAGAGGATGAGCCGCTTAAGGAAGGGGATTATATCTACGACTCGGGCGGAAAGGAAAATGTGCAGATTTCCTCCTCAGCCATTCTTTCCGAAGAAGAATCGGAGGAAGAAAGCGAAGAAAGCTATACTCCCCCGCTCAGCTCGGCTGTGACAAGGCAGCGGATCGGCGAGAAAGCGACTTTGCCGGGAGTGTATAATATTAATAAGGGCTTTGCGGCTTTTCGTCATATCGAAGTGCTCAGCTCCAATGATGAATACTATATCATCAAAAAGAATACGAAACACGGTTTATCCGTTTATGATCATATTCTGCTCGATACGGAGGGGGTAAACGAGGGTGATTTCATATATCAATAAGGAGGCGATATGATCAAAGAAAATCTTTCTCTTATACGCCAGAACATCTGCAAGTCATGTCAAAAGGTAGAGCGGGATCCGGATGAAGTAAAGCTGATCGCCGTCAGCAAGACAAAGCCGCTCTCTTTGATCCGTGAAGCATATGATTGCGGAATCAGAGATTTCGGCGAAAACAAGGTAAAGGAGATTCTGGAAAAGAAACCTTTATTGCCTGCCGATATACGCTGGCATATGATAGGGCATCTTCAGACCAATAAAGTCAGACCGATTATCCGCGAGGTTGCGATGATTCATTCCGTAGACAGCATTCGGCTTGCGGACTGTATCGATACCGAGGGCAGGAAAGCGGGAATCATCGTAGAAGGTCTGCTTCAGGTAAATATTGCAGGAGAGGAGAGCAAGTTCGGATTCCCTCCCGACGAGCTGATGGAATCCCTTGAAAGGCTTAGCGTTTACCGATTCTTTAAGATAAAAGGGCTGATGACGGTCGCTCCCTTTGTAAAAAATCCCGAATATAATCGTAATATTTTTTTAAAATTAAGAGATTTTTCAGTTGACATTAAGCGTAAAAAAATCGATAATATTAGCATGGATTTTCTGTCTATGGGAATGACGGAAGACTATTCTGTAGCTATCGAAGAAGGTGCAGACTATATCAGAATCGGCACCGCTTTATTCGGAGCCAGAGAGATAGGGAGAGGACGAAATGAGTATATTGGCTAAATTTATTGATAAATTTAGGATTGACGGAACGGATTTCGAAGATGAAGATATGGAATACTATGATGACGAAGAGTTTGAAACCAAACCGGTAAAAGCATCGCCGTCCAGGCGCGTCAGAGAAGAATCCTATATAGATGAGGAGCCTGCCGAGCAATCCAAAATATTTTCCAGGTCAAAGGTTACGCCGATCAGGAGAAGCGGCAACACCAATATGGAAGTGGTGCTGGTACGTCCGAATTCTTTTGAGGATTCTCAGCAGATCTGCGATTATTTGCGTGCGGGAAAAGCCGTCGTTTTAAATATGGAAGGACTGCATATCGAGCTTGCACAGAGAGTGATCGATTTTTCATGCGGTGCCACCTATAGCATAGACGGTAAGCTGCAAAAAATTTCCAGAAGTATTTTTATAGTAACTCCTAAGTCTGTGGATCTTTCCGGAGATTTTCAGAGCCTGCTCAATCCCGAGACTTCTTCAAGAACTTCTTCATCGGGATTATCCGGTCTATCCGGAATGAGATATCAGCATTAAGCAATGAACGAAAAGGATACCGCATTTTTAAAACGGAGAATCGAAGATCTGGCTTTAAAATGCCATCTCGGAAATTTTCCTACGAATACGTTTTTTTTGAACTTACACGAGCAAACTGTATTTCATTCAATGACTTCTCTGCCTCCCGTCAAGCATATTACCTGCGGAGGTTATGAAGAAGCGGAACGAAAAATAGTTTGCTTTCTGCCGTATTATGCAGATATTGAAGATCTCGATCCGAATACATATTTTGATTATCTTAAAATTTTTTCTCTGCATAAGAAATTTGCTCAAAGTCTTTCGCATAGAGACTATCTCGGTGCGCTGATGAATCTCGGCATAGAACGTCATATGATGGGAGATATCTGCGTTTCGGAGGATTGCGCCCATCTGATCGTTTTAAAATCCGTATCGGAACTGATCATCGGAGAGCTTTCCTTTGTAAAAAATACGAAGGTTGCCGTAGAAAGAAGCGCACAGGCGGAACTTTTAAGTACCCGTCAGCCCCTGTACTCCCGTATCAATATCTCTTCCCCGCGCCTGGATTCGGTCATTGCTTCCGTTTACCGGCTTTCCAGAACAGAGGCGGTAAAATATATCGATGCCGAAAAAGTATTTATCAATTCGGTAAATACCCTTTCTCATTCCAAGGGCTTAGCGGAGGGAGATATGGTATCCGTAAGAGGTTTGGGGAGATTTCGCTATCTCGGAAGGGAAAAGAGCACGAAAAAAGGTCGCATTTTTGCGGAAATTGAGCTCTATGCCTGATCAAAGACAGGAGGATGGGATGCAGAAGCCGGATTTTGCAAAGAATCAAGAGAAAATTTTATTTCAATACCGGGAACGCAAGGAGTATATCCTGAAAATCGCTTACGGATTCGAGGATCTGGCTTCGGAGCTGGAGCTTCTCTTATCCGGGAAAGCCGATAACCCACAGGAAAAAAATCCTTGCGTAAAGCTTTGTCTTCTTTGCGACTCCAATACGAAAAAACTGATTTTGCCCTCCTTAAAAAAAGCGCTTTCTCCCTTTTTTCCCCGGCTCCATGTCCTTTCCTTTCCGGCGGGAGAGGAGCAGAAAAATCAGAAAACTTTAAACCGAATCTATCGTTTTTTGCTGAAAAATAATTTTTCCAGAGGGGACTGCATTCTTTCTCTCGGGGGAGGAACGGTGGGGGATATCGGAGGCTTTGCCGCCGCAACCTATTTGCGCGGTCTTTCGCATATTCAGATTCCGAGCACTCTGCTTGCGATGACGGATGCCTCGCTCGGGGGGAAAACCGGGATAGATTATTGCGGATTCAAAAATATGATCGGCGCATTTTATATGCCCTCACTGGTGTATATCAATATCAAGCTGCTTTTTTCTCTTCCCGAAAGAGAATTTGCTTCCGGTATGGCGGAGGTCTTAAAGCATGCTCTGATCGCTTCCGCTTCGCAATATCGCTTTATTCTTTCAAAGCGGAAGGAAATCCGGGCGAGAGAGCCCTCCGTTTTATATGATATGCTTCAAAAAAGCATTGAAACAAAAAAAAAGATTGTGGAATCGGATCCCTTAGAAAAGGGAGAAAGAGCTTTGCTCAATTTCGGGCATACGCTCGGGCACGCAATCGAAAAAGAAAGCGCGTTTTCCCTTCGCCACGGAGAAGCCGTTGCTCTAGGCATGCTCGCCGCAATGCAGATCAGTGTTAAAAGAGGATATCTGAATCAAAACGAGCTCGAGGAATTTCGTACGCTTCTTCAATCGCTGAATCTGCCGGTATTTTTCGAGGCTTTGGATATCGATCACATTTGCGAGAGCACATGGAAGGATAAAAAAAGAGCGGGAGAGCAGATTCGTTTTATCCTGCTTAAAAAAATAGGAGAAGCATTCATCGACAGAAAGGTGGATCTTTTGCAAATGAAGGAGGCTTTAGACAGCATTTATGGTAAAAAATAAAACATCACAGTATATCTTTTTCATCCTGCTTTCATGTACTGCGATATTTATCGACAGAATAAGCAAAATACTAGCAATCAAACATCTCGCCTCGGGGCGGAGATTTCCCGTTTTTTCCGATATTTTGGAATTTCTTTATTCAGAAAACAGAGGCGCCGCATTCGGTATTTTACAGGGGCAGAAGCTGCTTTTCTTTATTATCGGATTTTTGGTAATCATCGGCATTTTTTATGTGCTGCACAGGCTTCCCTGCACTCCGAAATACCTTTATCTGTATTTATGCATGGTTCTTATTTTTTCCGGAGCCATCGGAAACCTGATCGACAGAGTGATTTACGGATATGTCGTGGATTTCATTTATTTCGTTCCTATTGATTTTCCGATTTTTAATATTGCCGATATCTACGTCAGCCTCGCTACTTTCTTTCTCATCATTCTCTTCCTCTTTGTTTACAAGGATGAGGATATGGAGTTTATGAAAAGGAGCAGATCCTGATGCAAAATATAGCAATGGTATGCGATCGGGAGGGGGTAAGGCTGGATCAGTATATCAATTCCAGAGGCTTGGGGCTGACCCGATCTTATATCCAAAAACTGATAAAGGACGGAAATATCAAGGTTAATGAAAAGTTTGAAAAGAGCAGCTACCGGGTGGATATCGGAGATGAGATCCTGCTTGCCCTCCCGGATCCGGAAGAAATAGAGCTTATGCCGGAGGATATTCCTCTGGACATCTATTATGAAGACGAGGATCTAATCCTGGTCAATAAGCCCAAAGATATGGTAGTGCACCCGGCTGCCGGGCATTATTCGCAGACCCTTGTCAATGCGCTGCTCTTTCATTGCAAATCCAGTCTTTCCGGGATCAACGGAAAACTCAGACCGGGTATCGTCCACAGAATCGACAAGGATACTACGGGATTGATTATCGCCTGCAAAAATGACAAAGCGCATGAGCATATTGCAAACCAGCTCAGGGAACATAGCATCAAGAGGCTTTACAGAGCGATCGTCTGCGGCGTTCTCAAGGAAGACAGCGGAACGATAGACCGACCTCTGGGCAGAAACCCGCTGGATCGAAAAAAAATAGCGATCTGCGAGGACGGCAAAAAATCAATCACTCATTATCGCGTTCTACAGCGCTTTAAGAATCATACTTATATCGAATGCAGGCTGGAAACCGGAAGAACGCATCAAATCAGGGTACATATGGCTTCCATAGGGCATCCTCTTTTGGGAGATGTCATCTACGGGAAGAAAGACGAGTTTAAGCTTCGCGGTCAAACTCTGCATGCGATGGTGCTCGGCTTTATCCATCCAAAGAGCGGAGAATACCTTGAATTTTCGGCAAAGCTGCCCGATTATTTCGAGCATCTGCTCCATATTCTGTAGAAGAAAGCTTCGTCCTCGGAAACGATTTTATTGCAACAAAGTTTTGCAGCATATATACAAGCAATATGATTTGGTGTATAATTAAGCCAAATGAACATCAATATAGATTGATATATGAGAGGAGTTGGGGATAATGAGTGGAAATTTAGTCATTACGATAGGACGACAATCCGGAAGCGGCGGAAGAGCGATCGGGCGCATGCTTGCAAAAGAGCTCGGTCTGAAGTTTTATGACAGAGAAATTCTTGCCCGTGCGGCGAAAGAAAGCGGACTTTGTGAAGAATTATTTGAAACTCATGATGAAAAACCTACGAACAGCTTTTTGTATTCCCTGGTTATGGATACTTATTCCTTGGGTTATACTTCTTCCTCCTATATGGATATGCCGATTAATCATAAGATTTTTCTGGCACAGTTTGAGACGATCAAGAGGCTGGCGGAGGAATCCTCCTGCGTCATCGTGGGAAGATGCTCCGATTATGCTCTGAGCGAGCATAAAAACGTTATCAATCTCTTTATCAATGCCGATGAGGAATGCAAGATCAAAAGATTGATGGAAACCCATCAGACGAGTTATGATAAGGCTAAGGATATCATGATCAAGACCGATAAGAGGCGCTCCAGTTATTATAATTATTATTCCAATAAGCGCTGGGGAGATTCCAGAAGCTATGATCTTTGCATTAACAGCAGCAAGCTCGGTTTAGAGGGCAGTGTCGAACTCATCAAATCATATATCGATATTAAAACAAAGCATAACCAAAAATAAAAGAGTACGCAAATACGGATTCCATGATCTTAGGAAGGAATCACAGGTCTGAATAGGCTCTCAAGGCAGATTCAGACTTATTTGCTTTTCGTATGGGAGATTTTATGAAGCTTGACGATTTACAATTTCATTCAGATGAAGAACGAAGACAATATCTTTCCGATCTTGCAAGATTAAAGCGCATCAGAGAGGAGGAGAAGAGGAGGCTTTCGCATACCGAATATCATTCTCGAAGGAATTTTGAAGAGTACGAGGAAGAGGATGAATATTTTGATGATGAATACGAGGACTACGAGGATGATGAATACGATTCCCGTGAAGATTTCTATGAGGATCCCTATGAAAAAGCTTATCGGAGGCGGAGAATAAACCCTCATCCCCATCAGGGGGCGGCAAGAAGAGAGACTGTAGAAAATCCGGGCGCAGATAAACCCCATCCTTCCCGCTCAAGCCGGGAGGCGTATCGGCACCGGGAGGCGTATCCAGGCAGAAGCCCAAAAACCGATCCCCGGCATTCGGCAGGAGCAAGAGGAGCGGATGCGGAGGCAAAAGAGGTCGGGCAAAAAAGAGGGAAAAAGAAGAAAAAGAAAGCGATGTGGCTGCTTATCCCCGTTTTACTGCTCCTTTTTTCCGGTATCTATTTTGCCTTCCAAATTTTCACCAAGCAAACGGGATATTATACCATAGCCGTTTTCGGAGTCGATTCCCGAGACGGAAATTTGGGAAAAGGCGCTCTTGCCGATGTAAACATTATCTGCAATATCAACAGAGAAAGCGGAGAGATACAGCTTGTTTCGGTGTATCGCGATACCTATACGGAAATCGACGGGAAAGGAACTTATCATAAGCTCAACGAAGCGTATTTCCGGGGAGGACCGGAACAGGCGATATCGGCTTTGGAACGTAATTTGGATCTGGATATCGAAGGCTATGCAACCTTTAACTGGAAAGCCATTGCAGATGCGATTAATATCCTCGGAGGAATCGATCTTGAGATTACGGATGCGGAGTTCAAGTATATCAACTCCTTTATTACCTCCACGGTAGAGTCCACCGGAGTGGGTTCTCATCATCTGAAGGCTCCCGGAATGAATCACCTCGACGGAGTACAGGCGGTTGCCTATGCAAGGCTTCGGCTTATGGATACCGATTTCCAGCGTACCGCAAGGCAGAGAAAAGTCGTCAGCCTCGCATTTGATAAGGCTAAGTCTGCAGATTTCAATACATTAAGAAGCATTCTGATGACGGTTTATCCTCAGATATCCACCGATCTTGCTCTGGATGATTTGCTTCCCTTTGCAAAGGATGTCAAAAAATATCATCTCGGCGAATCCGCAGGATTTCCCTTTGAAAAGGCGGGGGCGGATATCGGTAAAAAAGACTGCATCGTTCCCGTTACGCTGAAAACCAATGTCAAGGCTCTCCATGAGTTCTTATATAAGGACGGCTTATATATGCCAAGCGGCACGGTGGAGCAGATTAATAAAAGAATCATCAATGACAGCGGGATCGGGGCGGATAAGGATTCTTCAACTTCCATCAATACGGATAAGCCCTCGGAAAAGAAAAACAATAAAGAAAGCACGAAAGCTGCTGTAAATCCCGAGACAAGTCCCGCAGCAGAAAGCAGCCCTCCTCAGAGCTCGGAAGAAAGTACCGCAGCTTCCGCGGAGGAAACTAGCGCAGAAAGCACTGTAGAAGAAAGTACGGAGAATTTGACCCAGGCTCCCGAAACCACTCCCGAAGTCCTCGATTGGGATATTCCCGATCCGGAGGATCCTGAGGAGATCGGTCCGGGCATGCATCTTGATCCCGCCGAGACCCAAGCGCCTTCCAGAGCGACTCTGGCGCCTGTCGGTCCGGGAGAACCCTGAAAAAGATCTCTATAGAAAGAGGAAGAGAGAAAGCTACAACTATTCGCGAAAGTCAAGTTTAACGAATAGTTGTAGCTTTTTTTTAATCATTGCAGCTTTTTTATTTCCTGCGCAACGATCCATCCCAAACCGAGGTCTCAGCCTGCTCAAGCCTATCGCAATCCATAAAAATACGGGGATATCTCAATCTGATATCCCCGTACCTATTGCAAAAATCAATTTGACCGGTAAGAATAAATTCTTACTTTACCACCTTTACCGACTTGATCATTCCGGAAAAAGCATCGGTCATGGAAAGTTCTCCGGTATAGCTTACTTCAACCACATCGCCTTCTTTTGCCTCTGCAAGTCCCTCCGGCTTTTTATCCGCTTCGAAAGTCAATAAATAAGAATCGCCCTTATCATCGGTCACTACAAACTGCATATCCTTGATCTCGGATATCTTGCCTTTGAGCATTGCTTCCTTCTCCATGTCTTTCATTGCCGACTCCGCCATATTCGCAGCTTCGCCCATTGCCGATTCCGCCATGCTTGCGGCATTCTCCGGAGTTACTCCTGCCGATTCCGCCATGCTTGCCACATCACTCATTGCCGACTCCGCCATGCTTGCGGCATTCTCCGGAGTTACTCCTGCCGACTCCGCCATGCTTGCCACATCACTCATTGCCGACTCCGCCATGCTGGATGCATCCGCAGCCGTTTTTTCCGGGCTCTGTGAACAAGCAACGCTTAATCCCATCATCGCCGTGATGATTGCAGCATATACCAAATTTCTTTTTTTCATAATTACTTTTCTCCTTTTATGTTTAGAATATGAGCAAAAAAACCGCTCTATATAAACCGCCGATCGGCGGTTTATATTATCTCTTTACATTAAAGGCTTCCATTCCCGGATATTTTGCGCCTGCTCCGAGCTCTTCCTCAATGCGGATCAACTGATTGTATTTTGCCACTCTCTCCGATCTGCTCGGTGCTCCGGTCTTAATCTGACAGGTATTCAATGCTACTGCAAGATCTGCAATCGTCGTATCCTCGGTCTCTCCGGAACGATGTGAAGAAATTGCGGTAAATCCTGCTTTATGAGCCATTTTAATTGCTTCTAAGGTCTCGGAAACGGATCCAATCTGGTTAAGCTTGATCAGTATCGAGTTACCGCAGCCCTCTTGAATACCTCTTGAAAGCCTCTCTGTATTGGTAACAAAAAGATCGTCTCCCACGAGCTGAACTCTGTCTCCGAGCGTCTTGGTAAGCTCCTTCCATCCGTCCCAGTCTTCCTCGTCAAGCGCATCTTCGATAGAGATGATCGGATACTTGTTGACCAGCTTCTCCCAATGCGCGATCAATTCCTTGGAGCTGAGCTTTGTTCCCGCCTTCGGCAGCACATACTCTCCCTTTTTACCGCTCTTCCACTCGCTTGCAGCGGCGTCGATTGCGATCATGAAGTCCTTGCCCTCTTTATATCCGGCTTTCTGAATTGCCTCGATAATCACATCGATAACCTCTTCATCGCTGGAAAGATTCGGTGCAAAGCCTCCCTCGTCTCCTACCGATGTCGCAAGCCCTCTGGATTTCAAGAGTGCGGCAAGTGCATGGAATACCTCGGCACACTGACGAAGTCCTTCTCTGAAGCAGCATGCGCCGACCGGCATAATCATAAACTCCTGTACATCCACCGTATTCGTAGCATGTGCACCGCCGTTTAAGATATTCATCATAGGAACCGGAAGCCTGTTTCCGTTCACTCCGCCCAAAAATCTGTAAAGCGGAATTTCAAGCGCCAATGCGGCTGCTCTGGAAGCAGCGATGGATACCGCAAGAATCGCATTCGCTCCGAGCTTGGATTTATCTTTTGTTCCGTCGGCAGCGATCATTGCCGCATCGATTGCGTAAATATCAACTGCATTCATTCCCATTAAGGTATCATTGATTACGGTATTGATATTATGAACGGCTTTTTCCACGCCCTTTCCGAGATAACGGTTCTTATCTTTATCTCTCAATTCCAACGCCTCGAATTCGCCGGTCGATGCTCCGCTGGGAGCCGCTCCTCTTCCTACCGTTCCGTCATTCAGCCATACTTCCGCCTCTACAGTAGGATTTCCTCTTGAATCGAGGATTTCTCTCCCGACAACTTTCTCAATTTCTAAATAATACATATGTAAAAGCCTCCTTTTTCATTGATGATGAAATCTTATTAACGAATTTATAGTAACATATAAGGGAATATATAACTATAGTTTTTTTAATAAAAAATCTTCATCCCGAGAGGTCCTTTTTTGTGTATATCTATGCCAAAATCAAGAAAAATAAGGGCTTTTCTTAAAAATACACTCGGTTTTCCGGAAGGAAAACGGAGTTTTTAAGGAAATTATCTTCTTGTGGGTTTCAGTATATATCATTTGCTGATATAATGAAATAAATATTGTTTTAAGATAAGCAAAAAAAGAGGGGCAATATTTTTTAAGAAAAAGAAAAAACATGGAAAAAATATACTCTTTTCGATATGAATACAGACTCAAAAAAGGAGGAGGAATTCTGATGACAAATATTTCATACAGTGAACAGATCGATAAAAGCAATATTCTTAAGCTCAGGGAACTGACACTCTCCCTCCCTCCTTATTGCAGAGACTTCTTTCGCGGAATCGAGCAAAATACCGCTTCCCGTACAAGAATCGCCTACGCTTATGATTTGAAGGTTTTTTTCCAGTTTTTAATCTCCTCTCTTCCCAAGATTGCGACTTCTTATCAAAAAATCGAAGAAATTCCTCTTGAAGCGCTCGATCTGCTGAGCACCTCGGATTTCGAAGAATATATGGATTATCTGAAATACCGCGAGGAGGAGGATCAGGAGGTTTTTAATAAGGAGAAGGGGATTCGCCGCAAGATTTCCTGCCTGAAAAGCTTCTTCAAGTACTTCTACCGTTCGGAGAGACTGCAAAACAATGCTGTTTCCAAAATTGCTCTTCCCAAGATCTACGAGAAGGATATTATCCGGCTCGATATCGATGAGGTTGCGATGATGATAGACGAGGCGGAAAACGGAGATCTCCTGAGCCAAAAACAAAAAGATTACCATGGAAAGACCAAAAAAAGAGATGTCGCCCTCCTGAGTCTTATGCTCGGCACCGGCATCAGAGTCTCGGAATGTGTCGGGCTGAATATAAAGGATCTTGATTTTAATAATAATGCAATGAGAATACATCGAAAGGGAGGCAAGGAGGTCAGCCTTTATTTTGGAGATGAGGTTGAGGAAGCTCTGCTTGCTTATCTTGAAGAAAGAAATCACATCCTTCCCGAAAACGGGCATGAGGATGCATTATTTCTCTCTTTGCAGAAAAAAAGACTGGGGGTAAGAAGCGTGGAAAACCTGGTAAAAAAATATGCCAAATTAATTTCGCCCCTCAAAAAGATCACTCCGCATAAGCTCAGAAGCACATACGGAACAAATCTTTACCGGGAAACCGGAGATATTTACCTCGTAGCCGATGTGCTCGGCCATAGCGATGTCAATACCACGAAGAAGCATTATGCCGCCTTGGAGGACGAACGAAGAAAGGAAGCCAGAAATAAGGTCAGGCTGAGGGAGGATCGCTGATTTCCCGGAAAATTTGAGGAAATTGCGAAGGAAAACACTCTCTCAGCCCGAAACAGTCATATTAAAAAAAGCATTATTGATAAATTGCAAGCGTCAGATAAGCTCCCGGATATAAGGTGTCTCCGGAAAGATTATTGATATTTCTTATGCTCTTCTTATAGTCTTCATCACTCAGGTATTCGGATTGATTATATTCGGATGCCAAAGTATCCAGAGTGTCTCCGTACTGTATCTTTACACAGGTATAATAGGTATCCCCTTCCGGAATATTCTCTTCTTCCGCCATCGCGGACAGAGCAAGACCTGCCATGCGAAAGCTCAACAAAAACAAAATTGCAATGATCATAACGAACCTTTTCATCTCTTCCTCCTTATCGTCAAAACAATATATTTTTGTATTATGTTCCGGAATCATAATAAAAAACAAACATCTGTTCTTTTAAGTATCATAACCCGCGAACAGATGTTTGTCAATATGTTTTTATCAAAAAATCGAACTTTTGTTTGTCTTTACCTATCCTTCATCAGCATGTATTCTTTCAGGCTTCCCACATACTTTGTAGCAGGCCTCATAATTCTTCCGTCATAGAGCTTGTTTTCGATATTATGCGCAAGCCATCCCGCACATCTTGCACAAACGAAAAGCGGAGTGAAAAGATCTCTGGGAATATCCATCAGCTCGTAGGCAAATCCGCTGTAGAAATCCACATTGGTCGAGATATCATTGCCCTTTCTTTCGAAGATCACTTCCTTTACGATTCGTTCGAACCTGACATAGAACTCATATTCCCTGATTTTATCCTTTTCCTCGGCAACCGCTCTGCAATACTCTCTAAGGAGCTCCGCTCTCGGATCGCTCAGGGTATAGACCGCATGCCCGAATCCGTATACCAGTCCTGTTTTATCAAAAAAATCCTTATCCAGTATTTTTTCGACCAAAGCTCTGATCTTGAGGTCATCGCTGCTGTATCCGATTGCCTCGATGACGGCGTCCATCATCTGCGCAACCCTGATATTGGCTCCTCCATGCCTCGGTCCTTTCAGAGAGCCGATGGAAGCCGATACGGAAGAATAAATATCCGTTCCCGTCGAAGAAACGACCACATTGGTAAAGGTTGAGTTGTTTCCGCCTCCGTGATCCGCCTGAAGCAGAAGTATCGTATCCAAAAGAGAGGCTTCTTTTTCGGAAAACTTCTTATTCGGTCTGAGCAGATGAAGAATGTTTTGCGCGGTGGAAAACTCCTTATTGCTATAATGTATTACCAGGCTGTCTCTGTTAAAATAGTGCATTTTGCTCTGGTACGCATAGCACATGATTGCCGGCAGCTTGGAAGAAATCGATAAGCCCTTGATCAGCGTAGAAAAGACTTCGACATTATCGGGGTCCCTATCATAGTTATAAAGGCTTAAAACCGCATGCTGCAAGGTGTTCATAAGATTTTTTCCCGGCATGCGCAGAAGGTTGATTTCCAGAAAATCATCCGGAAGCTCGTACATCGCTCTGATCACCTTCAGGAACTCCTCAAACTCTCCTTTTGCGGGCAGATAGCCGAATAAAAGCAGGAAAACGACCTCTTCGAACCCGTTCGCCTCATCGGTTTTGGCTCTGACGATATCCAAAACATTATATCCTCTGTAGTACAGCAGTCCGGGAATATTGTTCTTAACGCCGTCTACAAACTCATAGCCGACGACATCAGATATCTTGGTAAGTCCTATCCGCACTCCAGTTCCGTCTTCATTGCGCAGACCCTTTTTTACATCATATTCCTTATAAAGCCGATTGGCGATATCGGTATGCATCTGGCTCTTTCCGAATGTTTGTGCCAAAAAATTTTCCATTACCATGAATACTCCCCCCTTTTTAATTAATCTCCCAGTACGTTTCTGATT
Organism: Johnsonella sp.; assembly: GCA_030529445.1. GTDB lineage: Bacteria > Bacillota > Clostridia > Lachnospirales > Lachnospiraceae > Johnsonella. Next base: position 43,583 of record JAUMWW010000018.1, read on the forward strand.
GTCGTCGGATTTCGATAATTCCAAGCGGAAATCTTAATTCCGCTCCTTCGGCTTGCGGCATGTACGACCTGTCCGTTTCCGATATACATCGCGACATGATTGATCGTTCCTCTGCTGTTGGAGTAGAAAATCAAATCTCCCGGACGCATTTCCGAAGAGCTGATCTTTTTTCCCAATTTAGACTGCGCAACGGAATAATGCGGCAGCCCGACTCCGAAATTCCCGAGTACGCCCATCGTAAAACCGGAGCAGTCACATCCATGGGTAAGACTCGTTCCGCCCCAGACATAACGATTGCCCAGGAACTGAAGCGCATAATTGACGATCTTCGTTCTTCTCGATTGAGAAGCCATCGCCGCTTCCTCCAAGGGAGAGAACTTAATCGCCTCGTTGAGCGCATATCGCACATCGACGAAGTCCGTGGAAACAAATGCGTTATTATCATCCTCCAGCTCGATTTCGACCCATCCGTCCTGTTGGGAAACGACGCTATATCTTTCGCTGTTGCTGATCTGTGTCCAGATCTTTGCTTCGGTATTCGGTTCGGAGCGTACGTTTAACACATCTGTGCTTACCACAGCCATAAGTTCCGCCTGATTTAAAGCTTCGTTTTTTGCGGCATCTCCGGTGAGAATATAATCGGATTTTACATATCCGGTAATCTTCCCCGATCTTATTTTATACCATCCGTCCAGAGTCTCCAAAATGTCTCCGGCAGCCTTGCTCGTCATTTTTCCGATAATCTTTCCGTCCTCTTTGGGTTCCTCCCTGACGTTAAGATATCCCTGAACATTGGAAATGCCGAGATTATCGTAAAGATTGAGCACCATGCTGCGCAGATCGAGTTTTCTCGCCTCATTCAAAGACTTCCTGATCTCGACATAATCCGCGGCAAGATATCCCTTTGCAATCTTTACCCAGCCGTCCGAAACCTCCAGCACCTCATATCTCTCTCCCTTATATGCGTTATCGACGATTTCCGCATCCGTAGAAGGCTCCTGGCGGATATTGAGTTTCTCGGTATTGATGATGGCTCTGTCCTTGACCAGGGTTTTGGCAAGCTCCTTCGCCTCCTCCCCCGTAATCATAAAGCCGCTGTGAACATAGCCTTCCAAGCCTCCCGATCTTACCAGATGCCATTCTTCGTTATCGGTATTGAGAATTTCGCATGCGCTTTCATGATGAAGCTTTCCGATCACATCCGCAAATTTATCCGGGCTCTCTCTCATATTAAGATAACCGTCCACCTTGACAATGCCGAGATTTTGATAGGAATCGACAACAGAGTTGATTTCCGCGATTCGCTTTTCCTCCTCTTCGATTCTTTGCCTTTCCTCTTCCGAAATCGTGCTCTCCGTTTCCACGGGAAGCGCATCGGAAGCGCTGGCTGATTTTGCGGAGTTATTCTTCATCCCTGAAAATGCCCTCACCAAAAGCGCAAAAATCAGGATAAGCGCCGCCGCTCCTCCGATCAGCGCATATTTTTTCCACTTCGGGTCCCGTTTCCGGGAAAATCTTCTCTTAGGTCTTACATAATCCAAATTCTTTAACATCTTAAATCTCCAGATAAGCAATTTTTTTGAAAGCCATTCCTCACCCCCGTAATGTCAGTCAATGCAGGTTTGCATGTTTTTAGCCCCCGATCAAAAGCCGCGACTGCACTTATACCTCGTATCCTCTTAAGGAAAGATACTTCAAAATCAGGCTGCATGCGGTTTCAATATCTATCTTCGTCGTATTTACGGGAAGATCATAATGCCTCATATCATCCCATTCATCCCCGGTATAGTATTTATAATAAGCTCTTCTGAGCTTATTGATTTTTTGAATCCGATTCAGCGCCTCCTTCGTATCGACACCGTCCACATCCATTACTCTCCTGAGTTTTGCCGGCAGATCGGAATATACGAATAAACTGATAAAATCTTCGTTTCCCGAAGAGCTGAGAACAAAGTCCGAACAGCGCCCGATAAAAATAGAGCTTCCCTCGTCGGCGATTTTTCGGATCACTTCGGATTCAAACTTGAACAGATTATCGGGAGAGGTGATATTCTCGTCCAAAGAAGGCTTCTCCCATGTGCTTTTGATGCTTCCCGCTATTCTTTTCAGAATATTGTTCCCGGGCTTCTCGTCATTCATGCGAAAATACTGCTCTCCTACGGCGGAATGCTCGGATGCCATTTTAATGATATCATCATCATAATACGGTATTCCCAGCTTTTCGGAAAGCGCTTTCCCGATCAGCCTTCCTCCGCTTCCGTATTCCCTGTTAATCGTTATAATCAGTTTCTTATCCATATAATACCTCCCTTGGCATATTTCTTTATTCGGAAAGCAGCATCCTGTCGTTGGCAAATTCTCCGCTGCTTGCCTGGGCGAATTTGTTCAACAGATCGGAAACCGTCAGTTTCTTTTTTTCTTCGCCTTCGACATCGTAAATAATCTTTCCCTGATGCATCATAATCAATCGATTCCCGATGGCTATGGCGTCTTTCATATTATGGGTTACCATTAATGCGGTCAGCTTCTGCTCCTCCACCATATCCCGGGTGATTTGCAGCACCTTCTTTGCCGTTTCCGGATCCAGCGCCGCCGTATGCTCGTCCAGCAAAAGAAGCTTCGGCTTGACCAGGCTGGACATCAAAAGCGTTAATGCCTGTCTCTGCCCTCCCGAAAGAAGCCCGACCTTATCCGTCATTCTTCTCTCCAATCCCAGTCCAAGTCTTGCCAGATAAGCCTTATAAAGCTCTTTTTCCGCCTTTTTCACTCCCCATGAAAGCCCTCTTTTTCTCCCTCTTCTGAACGCGAGCGCGAGATTCTCCTCAATCTGCATTCCGGCACTCGTCCCCCTCATCGGATCCTGAAAAACCCTTCCGATAAATTTTGCTCTCATATATTCCGGCCAAAGCGAAACATCCGTATTATCGATATGTATCGTTCCCGCATCTATCGGATATACTCCGGCAATCATATTGAGCAGGGTGGATTTTCCCGCTCCGTTTCCGCCGATTACGGTAACAAAATCCTGCGGCTTAAGATGAAGGCTGATATGGGAAAGAGCGAGCTTTTCATTGACGCTTCCCTTATTAAAGGTTTTGCTTACATTCGATATTTTAAGCATTTCGCACCTCCTTGCCCTTGGGAGAATAAGAGGCGCGAAGCCTCCACTTTTCCATGCTCACCGGAATGATCAGCGCAATTGCGACAATCACGGCGGATACCATGCGGATATCGTTCGGGTTCATCCGCAGCTGAAGGGCAATCGCCCGGATAATGAAAAAAACGATGGATCCGACCACGATAGAGCTCAGCTTGGAAGCAAAAGAAATCAGTCTTCCCAGAAGAATTTCCCCGATTACGATGGCTGCCAGACCGATTACGATGGCTCCCGTACCCGTATTGATATCGGCGTATTTCTGGCTCTGGCATACGAGCCCTCCGGAAAGCCCGACAAGTGCATTGCTGAGCATGATGGAAAGCAGCTTCGTTTTTCTGGTATCCACTCCGAGCGCCCTGATCATGTCTTCATTATTCCCTGTCGCACGCATTGCGGAGCCGAGCTCCGTTCCGAAAAACCAGTACAGCAAAGAAATAATGAGAATCGCCGACAAAAGCCCTATGATAATTCCCGCCTGGGCATTGCTCAGTCCGGTACTTTGTGTCAGCAGCGAAAAAATGGTTTTCGGTTTGTCCTTGAGAGAAGTCGCATCTTCAAACTTGTCCAATGTGATATTGCTCTGTCCCATGATTCTTAAATTGATCGACCATAGGGAAATCTGTGTAAGAATACCTGCTAAAATCGCCGGTATATCAAACATCGTATGAAGAACCCCCGTGATTCCTCCGGCGAGCGCACCTGCCATACTTGAAAGCAGAAGTGCGGGCAAGGGATGTATCTTATACCTCACCATCATGACCGCGCAAATACAGCTTCCCAAAGCAAAGCTTCCGTCTACGGTCAGATCCGCGATATTTAAAACTCTGAATGTAATATAAACGCCAAGAGCCATAACTCCCCATAAGATACCCTGCGATACGGCTCCCGGCAATGCGGGCAGTATATTAAAACCCATTTTCGATAAGCCTCCTACCAAAAAGGATAGCCTATACGACTATCCTTATCGTTTTTATTGAAATATATTTTACTACTTTATAAGCGAAACATCAATGCCTAATAATTCGGCGACCTCTTCATTCACCGCAACCTCCAGCTGCTTTGCATCAAGATACTCGATCGGCATCTCCGAGGGTTTTGCTCCTTCCGTCAGAATTCTGATCGCCTGCTTGCCGGAAAGATAGCCGAGCTCAAAATAATCGACGCCGTAGGTGGCAAGCGCTCCTCCCGGAAGCATGCCCTCCTCTCCGCAGATGATGGGCAATTTGTTTTCGTTTGCCACCATCGCTACCGCGGATATTCCCGCAGATACCATATTATCCGTGGGAACATAGATTGCATCGACCTTTCCGATCATGGATTCCGTCACCGACTGAAGCTCGTTGGAGCTGGAAATCGTATAATCCTCATATTCGAGTCCGATTTCTTTCGCATACTCATGCGCAAGATCCGCCTGAAGCTTCGAGTTGGATTCCGCACTGCTGTAAAGTATCGCAATTTTCTTTGCCTGCGGAACGAGCTTCTTTAAAAGATCGATCTGCTCTTTTACCGGATTCAAATCCGAGGTTCCGGTAACATTATTTCCCGGTTTTTCGTTGCTCTCCACGAGCCCCGACACCGCCGGATCCGTTACCGCCGTAATGACGATGGGAATCTCCGTATTGGCGGCAGCCGCAGCCTGCGCAGCCGGAGTTGCAATCGCAAAAATCAGGTCCGGCTTGTCGTTGGCAAATTTCTCTGCAATCAGAACCGCACTCGACTGCTCACCTCCCGCATTTTGCTGATCCGCCTCATAGCTGATCCCCGCATCATCCAATGCAGCGAAAAAGCCCTTATTGGCAAGATCCAGCGCATCATGCTGCACAAGCTGCAGGACTCCGATCTTATATGTTTCTTTTTTGCCCTCCGCCTGCGCCGCTTGCGTTGTTTCCGTCGTTTCGCTGCTCTTTGCGGCACATCCCGCCATCAATAACAAAGACAATCCCAACAATGAGGTAAATACTCTTTTTTTCATAACTATCTCTCCCCTCTATATATTTATAGGAAGAATTTTACAATATTTTCTTTCGCACGTCAACGCTTTGTCGCTTTAAATTTTTATACTTCAACGTATGAAAATGCCTCTTCCAGATCCTGCAGGATATCCTGAGCATCTTCTATGCCCAGACTTAAGCGGATCAAACCGGCATCAATCCCCGCCGCTTTCAGCTGCGCATCACTGAGCTGCCTATGCGTATGGCTCGCCGGATGGAGTACGATGCTCTTATTATCGCATACATGGGTTGCAATACTGATGAGCTGCAAATGATCCATAAAACGAACCGCCTCCTCTCTTTCTCCGCGCAAACTGAAGGCAATCACTCCGCTGCATCCCTTCGGCATGTATTTTTGGGCAAGCTCATAATAAGGATCCTCTTTTAATCCCGGATATTTTACCCAGGCAACCTTTTGGTGAGAGTTCAGGTATTCCGCAATTATCTTCGCATTCTCAAGATGTCTCCGGATTCTCAGCTCCAGGGTTTCGAGCCCGTGATTCAAAATCCATGAGTTAAAGGGAGAGGGGGAAGATCCGAGATCCCTCATCAGCTGTACCGTAGCTTTTATGATAAAGGCTTTTCTTCCGAATGCCTTTGTATAGACCAAGCCGTGATAGCTGGGATCAGGCTCGTTAAATTCCGCAAAACGCTCCGGATACGCACTCCAGTCAAAATTTCCGGAATCTACGATACATCCGCCCACTGCGCTTGCATGCCCGTCCATGTATTTTGTCGTCGAATGAAGCACGATATCCGCTCCCCATTCAAACGGTCTGCAACTGATCGGAGAAGGAAAGGTATTGTCGATGATCAGCGGCACTCCGTGATCATGCGCCGCCTTTGCAAATTTTTCAATATCCAAAACAATATTGGAAGGATTGGAGAGAGATTCCGCATAAACCAGCTTTGTATTTGTTCTGAATGCGCTTTCCATCTCCTCTCTCGATGCATCCGGATCGATCATCGTACTCTCGATTCCGAATTTTTTCAAGGTAAGGCTAAAGAGATTTGCCGTGCCTCCGTAAAGTGCGGCGGAAGAGATAATATGATCTCCAGCTTTGCATAGATTCATGATCGCAAAAAAGATCGCCGCCTGACCGGATGCGGTAAGCAGCGCCGCTTCTCCTCCCTCCAGCTCACAAATCTTTGCCGCCGCCGCATCGGAAGTGGGGTTTTGCAGGCGGGTATAAAAATACCCCTCCGCTTCCAAATCAAATAATTTTGCCATATCATCACTGGAATCATACTTCCATGTCGTGCTCTGATAAATCGGAAGCTGTCTCGGCTGTGCATTCTTCGGGGAATATCCTCCGTGTACGCAGATTGTTCCTTTTTTCTTCATCTCTTTTACCCTCCCGCTTTTTATTTATTCATCATGTATTCCGCTTTTTCTCCCTCTTTCGGGAACTGCCCGGAAATACTATTAATAATATCATCTTGCCGCCTCAGATGCAATCTGTTACAATAACCGGGATAAAACATGAATCAGAAGGGATCTTAATCACAATGGCAAAACATTTGACAGAAAAAATCGTCGCTCTGCTGGGAGGACTGCTCGGTCTGCGCTTCGGCAAGGAAATCATCGTTTTTTTGATTTCCATGATGCCCGTGTTGGAACTGAGAGGGGGGCTGATCGCCGCTTCTCTCCTGCGGCTCCCTCCCTGGAAAAGCTATATCATATGTATTATCGGAAATCTTATTCCCATCCCGCTTATCCTCTGGCTGATCAAATCCGTGCTCCATCGGATGGAAAAGAGCAGTGTTTCATTTTTTAAGGCTTTTGCAAAATGGCTTCATCAAAAGGTGCAAAAAAACAAAAAGGGAATCGAAACATACGGTTTTTGGGGCTTGGTATTCTTTGTGGGAATCCCACTCCCCGGAACCGGGGCGTGGACGGGATCGATGATCGCCGCAGTACTGGATATGGACAGGAAAAAAACCTTTTTTGCCGTTCTCCTCGGCGTCTTTTTTGCAAGCATCATTATGATGCTGATCTCTTTCGGGCTCCTTGCAAGGTTTTTACATTAAAAGAGGGAAATAAAAAAGCACATTCAAGTGCTTTTTTATTTCCTTTTTTAGGAATCCGGTATTTTGTTTTGTGTTTTATTCGGTATAGAAATTACCGGGAAGAGGGTCATTTTCCTCATCCCAGATATCCTCATTATCCCTGAGGAAGATGCGGCAATCATACTCATAGAGCTCGCCCTCTTCCTCAAAGGAGTAGAGGAAATTAAAGTCCAGTGCTCCGTTTTCCAGCTTCACCTGCAGATCTTCCTCATTTTCTTCCGTGAAAAACGTATCAAGAATCCATGCATCTTCCTCTCCGATAATCGGAATAATCTCGAGGCTGTTTTCTTCAATCGGCAAGGAAAATACCGGGAAAGGCTCTTCTTCTCCCTGAATGCTGTCATACTCATAAAGCTCGATAAAATGCATTCCGTCCTCCGTCTTGTCTACGGTTCCGAAGACATCGATCTGATAATCCTCCTCTTCATGGTTTATCGCCTTAAAATTTATGCTTCCGTACCAATAACTCGGTGTTCTGATTTCACTGATCAGGCTCTCATAATCGCCCGAAGGTTCAGCTTACTCCGTCTGCTTTTACTTTTTATACTCCTTTTCTTTTTTATATCACTTATCTTT
>JAUMWW010000033.1 GCA_030529445.1 Johnsonella sp.
TCAATATGCAAGAGAAATCGGTTTTGACTCCGGGTTCTTTCAAATTTCGTCCGAAGGAAGAATGGGGACGAGTTGCGAATAATCACGAAGCACTTGTTAGTATGGAAGACTTTCTTAAAGTCAGAGAGATTCTTAATAAAAATCGCTTTATGCAAGGAAAGAATACGGACTATGAGTGGTACAAGAAATCACCGCTTCAAGGGTTTGCAAGATGCCCGGTGTGTAATCACATCTTATCTTGTACAAAATCTGAAAAAGTAACACAAACAAAAGGAACAAGAACTCATAGATACTTTTCTTGTAGAATTTGCAGATGCAATGGCATCAAGGTTAGGAGAAGTAGAGCAAAGGATCTTGAAGAACAAGTCTTTGCAGCAATCAAAGAGAAGTATGGAAATGAAACTCAGAAAACCATTGAGAAGAAAGATTCTTCCAAGGAACTCGAACGCAAAGTCGAATCCTTGGAAAACAAGAAAATGAAGAGTTTTGACAAGTACAAACTTGGAAATATCAGTCGGGAAAAGTTTATAGAAACGAAAGCAAAGCTGGATGAAGAGATTGAAAGCCTGAAAGCTCAGATACGAAGAATCAAGGAGGAAGAAGCAAACCGCAAAGAGATTCGGGAAGATGGACTGACGAGAGAAATGATGCAAAAATATATTCAATCTGTCATCTGTGGAGTTAATGAAGTATTGGAAATTCAATGGAAATAACTTGTTTGAAAGAGCGTGATGAACGCTCTTTCGTGCTTTAAGGATTTGTAAAAATATGCTATAATGAAATGATAAATTTTTATTCAATCAATCGTTTTGATAATCCTGAGAGGTAACAGAAATGTATCCATATAATACCGGAGAAAATAGTGTCATTAGCTTGACACGAGAGGGATCGGGTACTACTGCCGCTGTTGCACATAAAATGGGGCGAAAGTATATCGGAATTGAAATGGGCGACCATGCCTATACGCATTGTAAGGTCAGGCTGGATAAGGTTATTGACGGCAATGATCAGGGCGGTATCTCAAAGGCTGTGAACTGGCAGGGGGGCGGAGCATACAAGTTTTATGAGCTTGCGCCAAGCCTTATCAATAAAGACGTTTTCGATGAGTTTATTATCAACAAGGAATATGATGCAGATATGCTGGCTGCCGCCATAGCTCTTCATGAGGGTTTTACCTATGAGCCTGATGAACATATTTTTTGGAAACAGTCAAAAGGCAATGAAAGCTCCTATCTCTTTGTAACGACAAGGCACTTAAATGCAGGGTATCTTGATTCCATTAAATCCACTATGGAGGATGGAGAGTATCTGGTTATTGCATGCAAGTCATATGAAAACGGAGTGGATAAGCGATATCCGAATATAAGGGTTAAGAAAATTCCGCAAATGCTTCTTGAGCGCTGTGAATTTGGAAAGGAAAACTACAATTTGAATATCATAAATCCGCCTGTTTATGAAGATGATGAGGAGGTGGAATGTGATGGATAGCCTTTTTCCACAATATACAACAGACTATATCAGCGGAGTAATGTCTCTTAGAAAGCCGCAGGAACAGTCTCTTAAAATTTTAGAAGAGATTATGAGATCTATTACTGTCAAGAAAGGTATGAATTTGAAAGTCGCTTTAGGCGGAGTCCATGCACTCTATCCGATATGCTCCGACTTTGAGCGTAATTTTATGTCCCTTACGTTTGCTCTTGCCACAGGCGTTGGCAAAACAAGGCTTATGGGAGCATTTATCGCGTACCTTTATACACAGCATAATATTAAGAACTTCTTTGTTGTAGCACCGAATACTACAATTTATGAGAAGCTGAAAAAAGATTTATCTGATCCGTCAAATCCGAAGTATGTATTTAAAGGACTGGGATGTTTTCATACTGCACCACAGATTATTAGCGATGATGACTACAAATCAAGGCAGATAAGCCTGTTTGAGTCTGATATCAGGATTTTCATCTTCAACATTGATAAATTCAACAAAGAAGAATCTAAAATGAAGGCAATCAACGAGTTTATAGGAGATTCCTTTTATAAGTATTTATCTGAATTACCTGATCTTGTGTTACTTATGGATGAGTCGCATCATTATCGAGCTAAAAGAGGTATGCAGGCAATCAACGAGTTAAAGCCGCTTTTAGGCTTGGAGCTTACGGCAACACCAATAGTTACAAGCGGATCAAAGCAAATCCCATTTAAGAATGTCGTTTATGAATATCCTCTTTCTAAAGCGATAGAGGATGGCTACACCAGAACGCCTTTTGCAGGCACAAGGTCGGATATCAATTTCTATAATTTTGGAGCGGAAGAACTTGACAAGATAATGCTCATCGACGGGCTGAAACTTCATGAAAGGGCAAAGATAGAGCTGGAAGCCTATGCTCAAAACAACAGTACGGAAGAAAAGCCAATTCGAAAAGTAAAACCCTTTATGATGGTGGTTTGTAAAGATACACATCATGCTAAGTGGGTAGAAAGCTTCATTAAGTCTGATGAGTTTGAGGGCGGTACATATAGAGATAAAACTATAATTGTTCATTCAAAGCAGACAGGAGCTGAAAGTGAAGAAAATACAAAGCTTCTGTTAGATATTGAAAATGATGAAAATTCTATAGAAATTGTCATTCATGTAAATATGCTAAAAGAAGGTTGGGATGTAAACAATCTATATACGATTGTACCTTTAAGAACCGCTGCTTCAAAGGTTTTAAGAGAGCAGATGGTCGGAAGAGGGCTTAGGCTTCCTTACGGCAAAAGGACCGGAAATGAAATTGTGGATGCAGTTTATCTAACCGCACATGATAAATTTCAAGATATTTTAGATGAAGCACAAAAAGGTGATTCTATTTTCAAGGCAGGCAATATTATCAAGGTTGAGAAAATAGAAGAAAATATATCTATGACTCAGCTTAGCATAAATATTGATGTTCATAAATTAAGAGAAGAAGTCTATCAATATGGTGTAGAAAAATCTGAAAAAATCGATGATCTCATTGATACAGCAGCCAGACTTGTGAGCGATGAAGTGGAAAAGGCAGTTCATATATCTAAAAATACTGAAATCAGCAAAGAACAAAAAGAGGAGATAGCACAGAAGGTTGCATCTAAAATCCAAGAAGATAAAGACTTGAGCCAAACTTTTGAAGAAAATAAAAATCCCTTATTTTACTGGATCAACAACAGAGTGGAAGAAACTCACAAGACAGCCAAGGAAAAATTCATACCTATTCCAAAGCTAAAAATTACGGATAAGGGTGTGGAAGAGTATGGCTTTGCAGATTTTGATTTGGATTTAAGCGAGTTCAAGCATGCCCCTATTAAAAATGATCTACTTATTCAAAACCTTGAAGATTTGTCCGATAGGCAAAGGATAAAGGGAGATGCCATAGATTTTGACGGTTATAATCCGAAAAAGGTAATTCTTGAAATACTTAAGACAAAACCTGAGATTGATTACGAAAAATGCTCAGACCTTCTTTTTAAGCTGATATCACAGGCGGTTAATTATTATGAGAACAAATATAATGCTAATCTTATGCGAAACATCGTTATGATGAATAAGCGAGATATTGCCAATAAGATTTATATGCAAATGATGCATGATAATCATTTCTACTGCGAAAACGGCTTTATTCAGTATTCCGTAATAGGGGAAAGAGATTCTAATCTTAGGCAGGCATATACTTGGGTTGAGCGTGTAAACCTTTATGGAAGTTATGAAGGCAATATCAAGTCAGTTTTATTTGACGGGATTAAAAAGGGAGTATTTTCCTCTGCTAAGTTTGACAGTCTGCCCGAGCTTATGTTAGCAAGAACACTGGAACAGGACAGGGATGTTATAAATTGGCTCAGACCTGCTCAAAATGAGTTTAATATCACATACAACAGAGGAAGGCATTATGTTCCTGATTTTGTAGTAGAAACGGATAGGGGAATTTATCTTGTCGAGGTTAAGGGGGAAGATAAGCTTAATGATGCCGATGTTATCGCCAAAGGTAAGATGGCTGTTAAATATTGCGAGGTGGCAAGCAACTGGGCGAAAGCAAATGGACGGAAGGAATGGAGATACATCTTTATTCCGTCTAAGGAAATACAGATAACATCTACATTTGATATTCTTGCTCAGAGGTTTATTCAAAAATAGTTTTCTGATGGAAGAAATAGAGAAAGAGGTGCAGAAGCTTTTTTCAAGGGATAATTTTTTAGAAAACAATATTATTAAAAATAAACATGCGGAAGAGATAGGCATCAAAAGGCATATTTTAGCATTTCTTGCCCCCAAAGGTGTGCTTGAGAGGGTTAAAACGGAGGCTATAAGAAAAAAGATGCAGTGGATGATGAATTTGCCGCTATTTCATCAAGGGCTGATTGCTTATTTCTTCTATGGTTGGAATTGATAACCGCACTGTGATGGATATGGATACTACCATAAAAGGAGTGCCTTTGAAGGAAGGCATTGTACGAAATATTGTTTCAGAAATTATCTATATAAAGGTAGACGACAGCAGAATTTGAAATAGGGGATATAAGCCATATAAGAGAAGAGGACGAATACGAAAACTTCAGAGTCCATTTAATAGCTAACTTTGGCAAGATTAGAGACAACATGAAGATTGATATTACAACAATGGAGAAAGAGCTTATTATGGAAATGAAAAAATTTGATTATTCTTTTCTTGATATAGGATTATTGCCTACTATGGATCCGATATACGGAGAATACATAAAACACAGGAGGTAAGCGATGTATTTGCTGGAATGGACGCAGGGAGAACATAGCCAATTCGTAGGAATCTTCGATACGCTGGAGAGCGGAAGGGCTTTCATGCGGAAGGTGCCCGGCTATCGATTGCAAACGGTGGAGGAAGAGGAGTTTTCATTCGAGGAGGAAATAATCGAATATGCGAAGCTTCCCGATATTGCGATGATCCAATACAATCATTACAGAGTTCCCCTCAGCAGGTTTTCTTTCGAAGATGATATTATGGTGCTTTGGATCGAGCTCGACCATCTGGATGCAAAGCTTTCGGGAGAGGAAAAAGAATCTTCTGCAAAGGTAAAGGAAGAGAAAAATATCTATCAAACGGTATGCGGAGCGACCCGGATCGATGCGTATTCGATCAATAATGATGAAGTGGAATCCTATGTAAAAAGGCGGGAGCAACAGTTTCAAAAAGCTCTTCAAGTGCTTGACGAGGCGGGATTTGAAGTAAGCAGGGAGTGCTTCGGCTCGGAAGACGGAGAGGTGATTTTTGTCAGGAAGAGAGAGGGGGATGAGGGGAGCGAAGAAAAATGGCATTTCCTTACCCATATGGATCCCTTCTTTGTGGAAATGGATATCGAGAAGGAGCTTTTAAGCCTTTTATCGGAATAAATCTTAATACAGGGCAGGAGAATGCGGCATAAAATCCCGAGGGAAATGCCGCAAAAAAGCAGAGGAAGAGCAGCCTCTGCTTTTTTATGCTCAGCCTCGCTTGACAAATCTTTCCCCTTTTGTTAGAATACAAAAAAACAGACCGACTGTCAGTCTAAAAAGGAGGCAATCTGATGAAGAATAAAAAGGAGAAAATTTTAGATATTTCCTTCTCTCTTTTTCTGGAAAAGGGATATGATAAGACTTCGATCAGCGATATTTTGAAAAAATCGGATATTGCAAGAGGCACTCTTTACTATCATTTTGAATCCAAAGAGGCAATTATGGATGCAATCATAGAGCGTTCCGCAAAAAGAATCGTGGAAGAAGCCCGGAGCATCGTTTTGCAAAAGGAGCTTTCCGTACACGAAAAGATTTTTTCCTTATTTGCCTGCATGAGCATGAGGCGGATATCCGGAGGAGATTTGATGATCGATTATCTGAATCAGCCTCAAAATGCGCTCTTTCATGAAAAAAGCAATCGATCCTTCATCCAAAAAATCACCCCGCTGCTTGGCGATATAATCAGCGAAGGCGTGGAAAAGGGAATCTTTGAGAATGCCTTTCCCGATGAGAGTGCAGAAATCATTCTGGTTACGATTATGGGATTTTTGGATGCGCATTATGAGAATATGGATGCACATGATGCGGAGCGCAGGACGGAGAGCCTTTTATACAATATGGAGCGAATGCTCGGCGCAAAAAAAGGCAGCTTTGAGATTTTCAAAGCATTATCTCGGCAAAGAGAGCGGGGAGAAGCAGATGAGCAGAGGATATAGGAAATTTCTCTTATTATGGGGGGCGAGTCTGATTTCTGCAAGCGGTTCGGGCATGAGTTCTTTTGCATTGGGAATTTTTATTTATCAAAAAACGGGGATGAGCAGCATGACGGGATGGATGATTCTTGCGGGTTTTCTCCCGGGGCTTCTTTTATCCCCGCTTTCCGGCGTTCTGGCGGATCGCCATGACCGCAGGCTGCTGATGATGCTGGGAGACGGCTTGTCCATTATCGGCTTGCTGAGCATGATCTTTTCTCTCCATTTTTTACAAAATGAGTTTCTCATCGGCGGGATTTTTTTGGGAGCGGCAATCAGCTCGGGATTTTCCTCTTTGGTGGAGCCCGCTTTTCGGGCGACGATCTCCGATTTACTAAATAAGGAAGAATATTCGAGGGCAAGCGGAATGGCGCAGCTGATTCCAGCCTCCCGCTATTTGCTTTCTCCGGTGCTTTCGGGATTGGTGTTAAGTATCGCAGGAATTCGGGCGGTGCTTTTTCTCGATATTTTAACGATACTGCTAACTCTTCCGATTACCCATATGGTCAGGAGGGAAATGAAGGGAGTGCACAGAGCGGGAGAGTCCGGGCTCGGAGAGGATCTGAGACGGGGGTTTCATATTATCCATGATGAAAAAGGGATATGGCTTTTGGTTCTGCTCGGCATTCTGGTTTCCTTTTGCCTTGGCATAGCCCAGACCCTGATGATACCGATGATTTTGGGTTTTGCCGGCGAATCCTTCCTGGGATTTGCAACAACGATTTCAGCCTGCGGAATGCTGGCGGGGGGATTGTTTTTAAGCAAGGTCAGAATCAAAAAAGATTTTACGCATATCTTGCAGCTCTCCCTCTTTGGTATGGGATTTTTTATGGCGGCTTTTGCAGGGAGAGCAAATAAAATCATGGTCTGTATTTTCGGTTTCTGCCTTTTTATGAGCCTTCCCTTTGCAAACGCGGCGATGGATTATCTGGTAAGGGTTGCCGTGCCCCAAATCGACCAGGGAAAAGCATGGGGCTTGATCGGTCTGATCTCTCAGGCGGGCTATGTCGCAGCATATGCTTCAGCCGGATTGTTCGTTGATTTTATGTTCACTCCCTTTCTTCAGGAGGAGGGGAGGGCTTCAGCGCTTCTTGCCGCACTGATCGGAAGAGGAGAAGGAAGAGGAGCTGCACTGATGATTATTTTTTCCGGGC
This sequence comes from Johnsonella sp., assembly GCA_030529445.1. Lineage (GTDB taxonomy): Bacteria > Bacillota > Clostridia > Lachnospirales > Lachnospiraceae > Johnsonella. The sequence continues at coordinate 7,383 of JAUMWW010000033.1, forward strand.
TTTTGCTTTTGCTTACGGCATTTACTCTGCCGCAGAAAGCCGAAATCAGGAAATTGGAGGGAAAACATGTATTGGACGCTGCTTAAGAACGATATAAAGTATAACCGTCTGCAGAGCTTTAATATTGCATTTTTTATCATTCTGTCGGTTGCCTTTCTGGCGACGGCGGGGCAGCTGACGCTTCGCTTAAGAAGCTCTGTACGGGAACTACTTGAAGAAGCAAAGACCCCGCATCTGCTCCAGATGCACAGGGGAGAAATTGACAGGAAACGAATGCAGGCATTTGTGGAGTCGCATCCGGAAATTGAAGAGTATCAGATTCTGGAATTTTTAAATATAGATCAGTCTCTTCTGGCATTTAACGGAGTCTCCTTAAAGGATTTCGTATATGATAACGGTTTTTCGGTGCCAAGTCCGAAGTTCGACTATTTATTGGATTTGAAAGGAAACAGGATCCGACCGAAAATCGGAGAGGTCTATGTTCCCGTATTTTACCGGAGTGCGGGGCTTGTTAAGGAAGGTGATATTCTCAGTATTCGGGATTATACGCTGAGGGTAGCAGGATTTGTGAGAGATTCGCAGATGAATTCCTCCTTATCGGTTTCCAAGCGTTTTATCCTCAGCGAGGAGGATTATCGCTCCATTGAGGCGTGGGGAAGCCTCGAATATCTGATTGAGTTTCGTCTCCATGATGTAAAGGATGCTTCACGGATAGAAGCGGCTTATGCTCAAGCAAATCTCGAATCCGAGGGTCCTCCCTTCCTCAGTTATTCGCTGTTTCAACTGGTCAATGCTTTTTCGGACGGAATTACGATTATTGCTCTGCTCCTTATCGGGATGCTGATTATCGGGATTTCCCTCTTATGTATACGTTTTACTCTTTTGGCGAAGCTGGAGGAGGACTATAGGGAGCTTGCCGTCCTGAAAGCGATCGGTATTCCTTTGGCAAAGATCAGGCTGCTCTTTCTGGCGAAATATCTTTTTATAGCCGGGATATCCTCCATAGCGGGATTTTTTTTCTCTTTTTTGCTCAAGCGCCCATTTCTTACCAATATGAGGATGTTTTTCGGGGAGGCGCAGGAAAGCATATGGAGCTATGCTCTCGCCTTCGTCTTAAGCGCATCGGTATTTCTGGTCATCTATCTGCAAATGAAGCGGCTTGCAAAAAGGCTGAAGGATCTGAGCCTGAATGAGGATTCGGCAGAAGAGAAGGGAAGTTTTTTTCGTTCTCTTTCGGATTTGCCAAAGACAATGCAGCTTGTTATCAGCGATCTTTTTGCCAGAAAAAAGATGTATTTTACCTTAGTTTCAGTTTTTGTGCTTGCGGTATTTATCCTGACGATCCCGATGTCGATTTATTCGACGATTTCGGATAAGAGCTTTGTGAATTATCTGGGAATAGGAGTTTATGATATACGAGCGGATATATCCGAAACGGCGGGAAACGAAGAGGCTTTGCAGGAACTCTTAAAGGAGCTGGAGGAGGATCCCTTTGTCGATAAATTTGAGATTCTTTTTAGCATAAAATATATCGTTATGCCATCTATTATAATCTATCA
>JAUMWW010000001.1 GCA_030529445.1 Johnsonella sp.
TTATCCTTCTTTTTATCTTTTTTCTTCTTATCTTTCTTTTTCGTTTCTTCCTCGTCTTCGTCTTTCGAAGCTTTTTTCTTCTTCTTGGACGATTCTTCGGTGGTTTCCTTATCAGCCTTATCTTTACCGCTGCATGCGCTTACTGCGGTTGCGATGCAAAGGCAGCTGAGAAGCAAAAGTAAAATTTTTTTCATAATCGTATCTCCTTTTCATCATTGTTAATAACCTCATTACTATTAGAACATTTTAGGTATCACAAGTCAATATTGAAATCGTATTTTTCAGGAAAAAATGCTCTAAAGGAATAAGAAAAGCTTAAAAAACCGAAAGAAAAAGCTTAAGAAGCGCCGAGATTCATTGCTTGATTGTGTTTCCATCATAGGATATAATGAAAACAGAGCATGTGAATGTTCAAACAGAACGCTGCGAAGCATATTGTAGAATGAAAAAGCAAAGCCGGGGGATAAAAGGTTGACTAATTTAAGCAAAATGGCGGAGGCCATCAATAAAATTAGGCAGGGAGAGGCAGATGCTCTGGAGGATCTCTACCTTTTGACTTATAAGGACAGCTATTCCGATATTCGCTCTTTTTTAGATCAGGAAAGCAGAATATGGAATATGGTGAAGGAAGTCTATGTCCAGGTATGGAATAAGAGGCAGAACATGCCCGAGGCGAATATTATCAGGCTCTGGATAAGAGTGATTATCATAGACTTGGCAAAAAATGAAGGAATAGAAATTTCCGGAGAGTTTCCGGGCAGAGATTTAACGGAAGATATCAGAAGAGATGAAAAAGCGGCGGCAACCCTGATCGAGATTGAGGAAGAACTGAGGATTTTTGACGAGGCGGACAGAAAGCTGCTGAGCTTAAAAAAATCGGAAAGGGATAAAAAGGAGGCTTTGGAGCAAAGCTTTTTCTCGCAAGAGGAGGCGGAGGAAGAGGAAGGGAGAATACCGGCATATCTTACTCCGAACTTTTTTCGGCTCATCCCCGCGCTCTTCATCACGGGAATTGCCGTAGGATTAATTTTTTATGTAATGGAGGTAATCAATCATAATGCCTCGCTCAAAAACTTTGCCGTGGGATTTATCAGCAAACCTTCGGAAGCGCTTTTGTTGCAGAGCCAAGAGAGCGAAAGCCTGAATCAATTCGGATGGATTGAAACCGAGAAGGGACGCCGTTATAAAAAAGAGAGCGGAAGATTTATGGTGGAAGAGTGGCTGGAAGAAGAAGAAAAGCTATATTATTTCGATGATACGGGGTATATGGCGGTCGGCATGAAGGGAATCGGAGGGCAGAAGTTCAAGTTTGATCAGAGCGGCGCACTGATTCAGATCAGCAGAGAATATAAAGCGGAAGATAATCTCGAAATGATCGCGCAAAAATTCAAGGATGCGGGAAATGCGGACTTGGAAAAGAATATTGTGGATAATTCGATAAAATATTTCGGGGGCTGGATGTATTTCCTCTTAAAACTTCCCGAGAGCGATGAACTGCCCAAGCTGATGCGCTTTCGCGAGGAAAGCAAAGAAATCGAAATTATTGCGGAGAGGGTGGAAGGATTTATTCTCGTCAAGGATCATATTTGGTATAGCGCTGACCAGAAAATAGAGCTCTTCGCCCCGGAAAAAGAAGCAAGAAGAATAAAGAGCATGTATAAGATCGGGATAAAAGACGAAAAATACGGATTTTATGATATTTACGGCAATTTGTTTGAGGAAGGGGAAAGCCTTTGTATAGATAATCGCGTATATTCCTTAAAGAAGGGTATGATAGAGAGGATAGGAGAGGTTTTCTGCCCCTGGGGATCCGATATGCTCAAGTGGGAAAAAGAAGATAAGAATATTTATCTGGAGCACGGGAGCGTATTTTTAACCGAGGATGCACAGATCACGGCGCTCTGCTCTTCGGGGAGCATATTGTATTACAGCGTGAATGCGGATGAGGGGGAGGAGGCTTTCTGTGAAATCTATAAATATGATGCCGAGCGCCTTGACAAGAAGGAGCGGATCGGTAGGCTTCCCGGCGCAGTAAGAAGAATGTATTATTACGGCAATAAAGGAGAGGTCTACATGGAATATGCGCCGAAGGGAAAGGCTTCCTCCTATACAAGAATTGCGGTGATCACGGAGGATGGGAATCTTATGCTCATTGAGGAGGAAGGGGAATCCGAAAAAGAGGATGAGGTTCTGGAGCTGCTCATGGTAGAAGAGGAGAAGCTCTACTGCTACAGAAAAAAAGGGAAATGGAATCAGGAGAAAAGTGAATTCAGCACAAGCTCCGTATCAAGGGCGGAACTCGACAATACAAAGCGGGTCGGGCTCGAAGGCTCGGATTAGGGAAGGAAGTAAATAAATATGCAAGGCTCTTTGGCTCATGAATTAAAAAAATACACGGCTTCGGAAATTTATCCATTTCATATGCCCGGGCATAAAAGAAATCTTCCTGCCCGGATCAGGGAGGGATTGGAGCGGATAGAGGAATTGGATCTGACGGAGCTGGAGGAGAGCGATAATCTCCATGATCCGAAGGGCATTATCAAGGCGGCTTCGGAGTATGCGGCAGAAGTATACGGAGTCGAGAAAAGCTATTTTTTGATTAACGGGAGCAGCTGCGGAATATTGGCGGCGATCGCCGCCTGTGCCGGGGCAAGAGAAAGAGGAAGGCTTCTTTTGATGGCGGAAAATGCGCATATTTGCGCATACCATGCACTGGAGATTACGGGAGCCCGGGCGGAGTATATTCCGGTAAAAAAAATACAGCCGCAGGGAATTGATTCCTCGGTCGATCCGCAGGAGATCAAAGAGAGGCTGGAGAGCCTGAATATAAAAGGCGCGCTGCCCTTTGCTCTCTATCTTACCTCTCCCAGCTATGAGGGGGTGGTCTCCGATATTGAGAGCATTGCAAAAATAAGCCATGATTTCGGGCTTCCGCTGATTGTGGACGAGGCGCATGGAGCGCATCTTTGCTTTTTCGACCGATATGGAGAAACCGGGATAAAATCCGCGCTGGATTTGGGAGCGGATATTGTCGTGCAGAGTCTGCATAAAACACTTCCCGCCCTGACCCAGACGGCGATTCTCCACCTCAATTCGAAACTGGTGGAAAAAAAATCGCTGGAACATATGCTCAGAGTTTTTCAAAGCAGTTCCCCCTCTTATATTTTACTGAGTTCGATCGATCTTGCCGTTCGCTATATGCAGGAAAAGGGAAGAGAGCCCGTCAGAAGGCATCTGAGTATGCTGGAAGATTTTCGTGCCGAACTATCCTCGCTTAAGCATATAGAGATATGGGAAGCGGGAGAGGAGGTATATCGGCAGGATCCGAGCAAGCTTGTAATCACGATAAAAAAGAGCGCATCGGGGGAGGTCCTGGAAGCGGGAGGGGCATTGATGAAAAACTTCTTAAAGGCCGAAGCCGGTATAGAGCTTGAAATGGCTGCCCGCTCCTATGCGCTGGCGATCACAAGCATCTGTGATACGAAAGAGGGATTGCAAAAGCTCAAAAGAGCACTCTTTGCTCTGGATCGGTGCATAGAACAATTTGCATCGGAGAAAATAAGACGGGAAAGAAAAGGCGAAACGAAAAAGGAGGAAGAGGAGAATCGCCTTCGGGCAATGGAAGGAAGAAAAGTTCGGGAATATATATATGCCTATCCTCCGGGAATTCCGATTCTTAAGCCGGGAGAATATTTGGATAAGAAAAAACGAGAGGAGATATCCGCATATATCAAAGAGGGGATTCAGATCATAGGAATATAGAAAAAAGAAAGCGATCTTTGTTTAACGGGAGAAAGAATGGGCAAGATATATTATGTAATGGGCAAAAGCGCATCGGGAAAGGACACGATTTATAATAAATTATACGAATCCTGTCCGAAGATGAAGAAGGTGATCATCTATACGACCAGACCGAAAAGAGAAGATGAGAAGGAGGGGGTGGAATACCACTTCGTCAGCGAAGAAAAGCTGATGGAATTCGAACGCGCGAATAAGCTGATTGAAAAAAGAGTCTATCATACGGTACACGGTCCCTGGTCTTATGCTACGGTGGATGACGGGCAGATTAAGCTCGGGCACAGAAATTACTTAATCATCGGAACCTTGGAATCGTATTTAAAAATACTGGATTATTTCGGAAAGGATCAGGTATATCCGATTTATATCCAGCTTGATCCGGGCATACGGCTGCAGAGAGCGCTGAACAGGGAAAATATGCAATCCGAGCCGAAATACGCCGAAATGTGCCGGAGATTTCTGGCGGATGAACATGATTTTTCGGAGGAAAAATTGAAGGAAGCGGAAATTGAAAAAAGATATATCAATGAAGATTTGCATAAATGTCTGGAGGAAATAAAGGCGGATATCGAGCCTGTTTAAGATAGAGATGTTTCATTATGATGATGTGTTCGGACAGGATGAGGTAAAGGAATATTTAAAAAAAATAAGGCTCTCCTCCCGCTTTTCCCACGCATATATTATCGAGGGAGAAAGAGGGATGGGGAAAACCCTTCTCGCTCTTTCCTGGGCTTCGAGTCTCTTATGCGAGAAAGAGGGGGAGCTTGCCTGCGGATGCTGCCACAGCTGTCGGCAGATTGCGGCAAAAACGCATCCCGATCTTAATCTCATCAAGGGAGAGAAGGCGAATCTCATCACCGTGGGAGAGGTAAGAGAAAAAATTTGCGAGGATATACAGATCAGGCCCTATAGCGGCAGGTATAAGATATATCTTGTGCAGGAGGCGGATAAGATGAATGTATCCGCGCAGAATGCTTTGCTAAAAACTTTGGAAGAACCGCCCGATTATGCTATAATTATTTTGCTTTGCGATAATCGGGAGGGTTTTTTGGAGACCTTAAAAAGCAGATGCATTAAACTAAAACTCAAGCCCCAGCCCAAAGAGCTGATTATAAAGCGGCTTGTCGATCTTTACGGGGATCGGGAAAGGGCGGAGCGTTTCAGCGGATTTGCAAGAGGAAATATCGGAAGAGCAAAGCGCCTGATCAGCAGCAGGGAAAGCGAATCCGAGTTCGAACAGAATATTGAGATTTTGGAAAAACTCCATATTTCGGATGCGAGAGCGAGAATGAGAGATTTGGAGAGTTTAAAAAACAGGGAGAATCTCGGGGATTTTTTGGATTTTTGCAGATGCTGGTACAGAGATATTCTTGTATTGAAAACGGGAAATCCGAAAGAAAAACTTCTGTTCGGTTATAAATACAGCGAACTCAAAGCGATAGCGGAATTTTTCGACTATTCGGATTTTAATCAAATATTGTCGGCGATCGAGAGGGCAAAATCAAGATTGGAAGCCAATGTAAATAAGGAGCTTGTGATGAAGATCATGCTGGCGGAGATGAAAAAAAGAAATAAGGAGAAAATATGACAAGGGTTGTCGGTGTCAGATTTAGAGAAGTTGGAAAAATTTATTATTTTGATCCGGGTGAGATCGATCTTTCTACCGGAGAGAAGGTAATTGTAGATACTTCCAGAGGTTTGGAATGCGGTACGGTAGTGCTCGGGAACAGAGAGGTAGAGGATAAGAATATCGTATCCCCCTTAAGGCAGGTAAAAAGAAAGGCCTATGAGGAGGATATTAAAAGGCTGGAATATAACAGAAGCAGGGAAGCCGAGGCGTTTAAGCTCTGCAAGAAGAAAATTATCGAGCACGGCCTTGAGATGAAGCTGATATCAGCAGAATATACCTTTGATAATACGAAGCTGCTCTTTTACTTTACCTCGGAAGGAAGAGTGGATTTCAGAGATCTGGTAAAGGATTTGGCGCTGATTTTTAAGCTCCGGATAGAGCTGCGCCAAGTCGGGGTCAGAGATGAAACGAGGATGGTGGGAGGAATCGGAACCTGCGGCAGACCTCTTTGCTGCCATTCCTATCTCTCGGATTTTGCCCCCGTTTCCATCAAGATGGCGAAGGAGCAGAATCTGTCTTTAAATCCTCAAAAGATCAGCGGAGTATGCGGCAGGCTGATGTGTTGTTTAAAGAATGAGGCGGAGACCTATGAATATTTAAACAATAAGCTTCCCCGGGAGGGGGACGAGGTTGAAACTGCGGAGGGAATCGGAATCGTTTCTTCGGTGAATGTCTTGCGGCAGAAAGTAAAGATCCTGATTGCAAGGGATAATGAAAACAAAGAGCTCATGGAATATGATGTCAAAGAGGTAAAAATAAGAACAAGAAAGAAACCGAGCCGCCGCTTACAGGAGTCCGATGAGGAGATGGCGGAAGAGCCGATGGAAGCAAATCGGGAAAAGAAAGCGGAGCCCGGCGAGAATAAACAAGGCTCTGCACCGAGGAAGAAATCCAGAAACAGGAAAAAGACGCCACAAAACTAAGAAGGAAAAGGGAGAATTGCAGAAAATGCAGGAAAATGCGGAATTCCTTAAAGAGGGAGAACGTATTGACGATCTGGAAAGAAGCGGTCTGAAAATCATACAAAATCCGGAAAAATTCTGTTTCGGGATCGATGCGGTTTTACTGAGCGGATTTGCAAGAATCAAAGAAGGGGAGCTGATCGCCGATATAGGTACGGGAACCGGGATTATTCCCATTTTATTGACGGCAAAGAGCAGGGGAAGGAAATTTATCGGCATTGAAATTCAGGAAGATATGGCGAATATGGCAAAGAGAAGCGTAGCCTTGAATAAACTGGAAGACCGGGTGGAGATTCTTTGCAGAGATATTAAAGAAATCGGGGAAGAGATTCGTTCTTCCTCTTTGGATGCGGTTCTCAGCAACCCGCCTTATATGGTTGCATCCGGAGGGATTGTGAATCCGGATGAGGGGCTTGCGATAGCCAGACATGAGATAAAATGCAGTCTTTCGGATATATTGAGGGAAAGCGGCAGAATGCTCAAAAAGGGCGGGAGGCTTTATATGGTGCACAGACCGCATAGATTAAGCGAAATAATATGCGGGATGAGGGAGTATGCGCTGGAGGCGAAGCGCATCAGGCTTGTGCATCCCTATAAAGAAAAGCCGGCAAATCTGGTTCTGATCGAGGCGGCGAAGGGGGGCGGCGTTTGGATGGATGTCGAGCCTCCGCTGATCATATATGAAGCTCCGGGAAAATATACGCAGGAGATTTTGGATGTATATGGATACTAAGGAAGAAAAGAAGAGTCGGGGAATGATATATCTTGTCGCAACGCCGATCGGCAATCTCGGGGATATCAGCTTTCGGGCTTTGGAGATCCTTGCCGCCTCCGATCTGATCGCGGCGGAGGATACGAGAAATACGATCAAGCTTTTGAATCATTATCAGATCGCAAAGCCGATGCGAAGCTATCATGAGCATAATAAAATCGAAAGAGCATATGAGCTGATCGAAGAAGCGAGAGAGGGAAAACTGGTTGCGGTGGTGACGGATGCCGGTATGCCTGCAATATCCGATCCCGGAGAGGACCTGGTACGGATCGCATACGAGGAGGGCATAGAGGTCAGTCTGGTTCCGGGAGCCTGCGCGGCATTGGGCGCATTGGCCTTAAGCGGGCTTCCCGGCAGAAACTTTGTATTTGAGGGATTTTTGCCGCTTCCCAAGAAGGAGAGGGAAAATGTTTTAAAGAGCCTGGAGCATGAGTACCGTACGATCATCCTCTATGAAGCGCCGCATAGATTGCTTAAGACATTAAAGGAGCTTTCTGCCCTCTTCGGGCGGGAGAGAATGGCGGTTCTCGTGAGAGAATTGACCAAAAAGCATGAAGAGGTGATCCGGGGGGAGCTGGGGCTTTTGGAGGAGGAGTACGAAAGCGGACAGAGAATTCCCAGAGGAGAGTATGTGCTTGTGATTCGGGGAAGGAGCAGGGAAGAGGACGAAAAGCAAAACCAGCTTGCATGGAATGCGCTCAGCATGGATGAGCATATGGCGATTTATGAAGGAAGAGGCATCGCGCAGAAAGAGGCGATGAAAATGGTGGCAAAAGATAGGGGCATCTCCAAGCGGGAGGTCTATCAAAGCCTTTTAAAAAATAGAAGCCCTGCGCGGCAGTGATCAATAAGCATTAAAAAAACCACTCTGAAAGAGCCTGAAGTCCGGGCGCTGTTTCGGGGTGGTTTTTAGATGCTTAAAATTATGATCCTTAACGTTTTTTTCGATCCCTGCGCAGTTTTTTACATAGCTCATAGACCAGATTTCTGGAAGAGGAGTCCATATTGCGCAATGCCAAAATGAACTCTTCTTCGGTTCTGGTCAAGATCAGAGCCCTCTCCGTATTATATTGCGCAATATCGATATCGTCATTCACCAGGCATTCGATGGGAACATTAAAAATATTGCTCATCTCGGTTAAGGTATGATAGCCTGCCTCGCTCCCGCCGAGTTCATACTTGCAAATCGCCTGCTGAGAAACATGAACCATTTTTGCCAAATCTGCCTGAGAAAGCTGTGCTCTTTCCCGCAGCAATCGTAGATTTTTCATTTGGTTTCACCTCTTTTTCTATTTTATCAATTGAAAAGCTCCGAATAAAGAAACGAATAAGAGTTGAAAACAAACAACCAAAAGAGGTAAAAGAGGGAGAGGCTGAAGAGGGGAATGAAAAAATCCTCTTAAAAGAGAGGGAAAAAGCCGTGAAAAGAGGGGGTATATTTAAAAAATATTTAATATTATAGAAACTGTCTCGAATATATGCTAAAATTAGCCCATAAAATCCGGCATATAAGAGCGAAAAGGCCTGAGCAAGAGCCGCTTTTATGTGCACGAAAAATAACGGAGAGCAGATCGATGAGAATTTTGGTAACAGGGGCAAGAGGACAGCTCGGAAGCGATTTGGTAAAGGAGCTGGAAAAAAGAGGAATAGAAGCGCTTGCATATGATGTGGAAGAAATGGATATTCGCGATCTTTCGGCTTGCAGGAATGCGATGGGAAGGGAGCATGAGAAGAAGCCCATAGAGGGAGTGATTCATTGTGCGGCGTATACTGCGGTGGATAAGGCGGAGGATGAGATCGGGAATGTAAAGCAAATCAATGCCGAGGGAACGGAAAATATCGCAAAAGTTTGTGCGGATCTCGGAATCAAGATGATGTATATCAGTACGGATTATGTATTCGACGGAGAGGGAGAGAGAGCCTGGAAGCCCGATGATGAAAGAAATCCGCTGAATGTATACGGGCAGAGCAAGTATGAGGGAGAGCTCGCCGTAGAGAAGCATTTGGAGAAATATTTTATCGTAAGAATTTCATGGGTTTTCGGACTGAGGGGAAATAATTTTATCAAGACCATGCTCAGACTGGGAAGAGAGAAGAAAGAGCTTAAGGTCGTCGATGATCAGATCGGCTCTCCGACGTATACGCCGGATTTATCCGTGCTCTTGGCGGATATGATATTGAGCGATAAATACGGAAGATATCATGCGACAAACGAGGGCTTATGTTCATGGTATGAGTTTGCGAAAGAAATTTTCTTACAGGCGAAGCTCAAGGAGGTAAAAGTCATTCCCGTCAGCTCGGAAGAATTTCCGGTCAAGGCGAAGAGACCGCATAACAGCAGGATGGATAAGTCCAAGCTGGAAGAAAACGGATTTCGAAGGCTTCCGGTTTGGCAGGATGCCTTAAGGAGATATCTGATCGAACTGCAATCGGAGGAGGCTTAAAGATGGGAAAGTATTTCGGCACGGACGGTTTCAGAGGAGAGGCAAATAAGGATTTGACGGTGGAGCATGCGTATAAGGTCGGGAGATTCCTCGGTCGGTATTACGGACGCTCGCCAAAGGATAAAAGCAGGTGCAGAATTGTAATCGGAAAGGATACAAGGCGTTCAAGCTATATGTTTGAATATGCGATTGCAGCGGGAATTACGGCTTCGGGAGCCGATGCATACCTGCTCCATGTGACGACGACGCCAAGCGTCTCCTATGTGGTAAGAACGGAGGATTTCGATTGCGGCGTGATGATCAGCGCAAGCCATAATCCTTTTTATGATAACGGCATCAAGGTATTAAACGGTAAGGGAGAAAAACTCGAAGAGCAGGTGATCGATCTGATCGAGGATTATCTTGAGGGCAGGGGAGAGCAGATCGATTTTGCAGTCAGGGAAGATATCGGAAAGACGGTGGATTATGCGGCGGGACGAAACCGCTATATCGGTTATTTGATTTCGATAGCGACCAGATCTTTCAAAGGAAAAAAAGTGGCGCTGGACTGCGCAAACGGCTCAGCCTCTTCCATCGCAAAAAACGTTTTCGATGCCTTGGGCGCGGAGACCTATGTGATCAATCAAAGACCGGACGGAATCAATATCAATTTGGACTGCGGCTCCACGCATATCGGGCAGCTTCAGGAAGCGGTAGTGAAAAACGGCTGTGATGTAGGCTTTGCCTATGACGGGGATGCGGACAGATGCCTTGCGGTAGATGAGAAGGGAGATATCGTAGACGGAGATCTGATTCTTTATATTTGCGGAAAATACATGAAGGAGAACGGAACCTTATTCAACACCACGGTCGTAACGACGGTAATGTCGAATCTCGGATTATATAAGGCATTCGACAGAGAGGGAATCTCCTATGAAAAAACAGCCGTAGGCGATAAATATGTGTACGAAAACATGCAGGCAAACGGAAACTGTCTGGGAGGAGAGCAAAGCGGCCATATCATATTCAGCAAGCATGCGACGACGGGAGACGGGATCTTGACTTCGCTCAAGCTGATGGAGGTCATGTTGGAGAAGAAAGAAAGCCTGAAAAAGCTCGCTTCCGAGGTTACAATCTATCCCCAGAAGCTGAAAAATGTGAGGGTGAGAGATAAGGAGGCGGTGCAGAAGGATGGAGATATTCTCAAAAAAGTAAAGGAAATCGAAAATGAGCTCGGAGAAAACGGACGAATCCTCCTCAGGGCAAGCGGAACCGAGCCGCTGATCAGGATTATGCTTGAGGCGGAGAATGATGAACTCTGTGAGAAATATATAGAGATTCTTCATCATCTGATGAAGGAAAAGGGATTCGTCGATTCGGTATAGGAGCCGAGATTTCAGCTTCGGAGCGCATATCGAGCGGAGGAGAGGAAATGTATAATTTAAAAAGATATAGAAAGCAGCCTTTTGAGAATTATGCGGAGAGGACCTGGCCGCAAAAAGAGATTCTCTCGGCACCGATATGGTGTTCCGTGGATTTAAGAGACGGTAATCAGGCATTGGTAGAGCCGATGATTGTCGAAGAAAAGATAGAGATGTTCAATCTCCTGCTTAAGCTCGGCTTTAAGGAAATAGAGATCGGCTTTCCGGCATCGTCTCAGATCGAGTTTGATTTCCTCCGCCAGCTCGTAGAAAGAAGACTGATTCCGGATGATGTGCGGGTGCAGGTGCTTTGTCAGTGCAGGGAGCATTTGATTAAGCGTACCTTTGAAGCCATCGCGGGCATTCGGCAGGTTATTTTTCATATTTATAACTCCACCTCCGCCCTCCAAAGAGAGGTTGTATTCCGCAAGACAAGAGAAGAGGTAAAGCAGATTGCGGTGGCGGGCGTAAAGATGATTAAGAAGTATCAGAAGGAGCATGAGGGAGAGATCATACTGGAATATTCTCCCGAGAGCTTTACCGGAACGGAGCCGGATTTTGCTCTGGAGGTCTGTGAGGCGGTCAAGCGTGCATGGGGAGCGCAAAAGGACCGGAAGATGATTATCAATCTCCCCGCTACGGTGGAGCTGAGCACGCCGAATGTCTATGCGGACAGGATAGAATGGATGCATAGGAATCTCTCGGATCGGGAATCGATTATCCTGAGTGTACACCCCCATAATGACAGGGGAACCGGAGTTGCCGCCGCAGAACTTGCGCTTTTGGCAGGAGCGGACCGGGTGGAGGGAACTTTGCTCGGAAACGGAGAGAGGACGGGGAATGTCGATCTGCTGACGATCGCCTATAATATGTATACACATGGCATCGATCCCGGGCTGAATCTCAGTAATATCCGGGAAATCAGCGATGTGTATGAGCGATGCACGAAGATGCTGGTGGATCCGAGGCATCCCTATGCGGGAAAACTCGTCTTTACCGCTTTCTCCGGATCCCATCAGGATGCGATCAATAAGGGAATCCAGCATATGAAGGAAACCAATAATCCTTATTGGGAGGTTCCCTATCTGCCGCTGGATCCGAGCGATATCGGGAGGGAATACGAGCCCGTGGTCAGGATCAATTCTCAATCGGGCAAAGGCGGTGTTGCCTTTATTCTGGACAGTTTTTACGGGTATAAGCTGCCAAGAGGCATGCATAAGGAATTTGCCGATATTATCCAGGATATCTCCGAGAATCAGGGAGAGGTTTCTCCGGAGCAGATTCATCAGGAGTTTTTCTCACATTATATCGAGAGGAAGGAGCCGATTCATTTTAAGAAATGCCTGATTACCGATACCGAGACGGAGGAGGGAGAGTTTGCCACCCTCGTTAAGGTCGTTTATCTTGATCACGGAAAGGAAAGAGAATTTGAGGGGGTCGGCAACGGACCGATCGATGCGGTCAAGAGCGGGATCGAAAATGCATTGGGAATACGGATCCGGGTTCTGGACTATACGGAACATGCAATGAAGGCAGGTTCCGACGCCAATGCGGCATCCTATATCCATCTTCTGGATTTGGACAGCGGAAGGACGACTTACGGCGTGGGCATTTCCAGCAATATCACAAGAGCGTCTCTGAGAGGGCTTTTTTCCGCAATCAACAGGCTCTTTTATTAAGAGCGGCTGCGGTATCGGCTGAGGAGAGAGAATTCGGGAGCAATCATGAATATAGTATATGTTTCAAACGAAGCTTATGCCGGTTATCTCGGCGTAAGCTTATATTCGCTCTATGAGAGCAATAAAGAGGAAGAGAATTTAGAGGTATACATCATCTCGACGGGAATCGGGAAAAACTCCCGGGAGAGGCTTTTTTCAACGGCAAAAATTTTCAAAAGAAAACTGCATATCATTGATTTTTCCGATATCAGAGAGCGCTTTAAAAAGAGCGGGGATGGAGGAAAGTTTGATATCAGCGCAATGGGAAGGCTTTTTGCAGGAGAGCTCCTGCCACAGAAGATCAAAAGGCTGATCTATCTGGACTGTGATACGATCGTGCTCAGACCGCTGAAAAGATTATGGAAGAAAGATCTTCGGGGAAATTTGCTGGCAGCGGTTTTGGAGCCTACCGTTTCGGAAGAAATGAGGGAAGATATCGGACTGGGGAGGAATTGGAAATATTTCAATTCCGGTGTGCTTCTGATCGATATGGAGCGCTGGAGAAGAGAGGGCATCAAGGACAGGATTCTTGCTTATTATGAAAATATTCGGGCAAGGAGCATTTTTGCCGATCAGGATGCGATCAACGGAGCATTGGCGGGGAGAATAGCCGTTCTCTCTCCCGAATATAATTTTTTTTCGAATTATAAGTATTGGAAGTATGAGGAATTGCTCAGGATATCGCCGTATTACCGGATCATTTCCAAGCAGAGGTATGAATCCGCAAGATCTCATCCGGTGATTATTCATTTTGCGGGCGAGGAAAGACCTTGGAATAAGGGCTGCATGAATTACTATAAAAGAGCTTATGATAAGTATAAAGAACGTTCTTTATGGAAGGGAGAGCCCGATGTGGGAGGAAAGCGGCTTTTTATGCTTGCCTACCATGTGATGAACCGGATGACCCTGCTCTTTCCCGACCTGAGAAAGTGGATTTCAAAAAAATACCTGGAAGAGCAGAAGAAAAAGAGAAAAGAGGCGGGACGATGAGATATGCGGATACGGTATGCATAGTATTAAATTATAACGATGCGGATACGACGGCGGCTCTGGTAAGCCGGCTGCATCCCTATCAGAGTATTGATAAGATTATTATTGTAGATAATGCTTCCACGGATGATTCGGCAGAGAAGCTCTCAAAGCTGGTCGGAGAAAAAACGGTGCTGATCAGAGGGGGAAGGAACGGTGGCTACGGGTACGGCAATAACCTCGGCATTCACTATGCCTCCAAGGCATTTCGCGCAAAATATGCACTGATTGCCAATCCGGATACGGAGTTTTCGGAGGAGGCGGTACTTGCGATGCGTGCGGCATTTTCGCGGAGCAAAACGATTGCGGCGGCGGCTCCCCTGATGAGGAATGAAAACGATGCGCAATCGATCCCCAGCAGCCGCAGAAACAGGATAGGCGGTCCCGCCGCATGGCCGCTGCGCCCTTGGCTCTATGATCTGCTGGAAAGCGAGCCCGTCATGAGGAGAATGTTTTCTTCCCTGCTGCATTATGGTGAGGCGTTTTATCAAAAATCGGATCTTCTTTCCGTGGGTGCTCTTGCGGGCGCGCTTGTCATGCTCGATGTCGAAAAAGTGATTTCCTGCGGAGCTTATGATGAAAGAGTATTCTTATACGGTGAGGAAAACATTCTCGGGCGAAGACTGAGGGCGAAGCATTATCGCAGCGTTTTGCTGAGGGATCATTCCTATCGGCATATTCATTCCAAGAGCATCACGAGGAGCTTTATCTCGGCGCTGAAAAGACAGAGGCTGAGAGAAAGATCCGCTTTGATTTATTACAGAAAGTATTTAAAAATCAACGCATTGCAATACCTCATCAGCAAGCTCGTGTTTAAGATTGTCGAGCTGGAAATACTTGTCTGGGGATTGTTTTCGGGATACAGGTAGAAGGATGAAGATAGAGATTCTTTTGGCGGCATATAACGGAGAGCGTTTTATTGCCGAGCAGATCCTCTCCATACTGGATCAGGAGGGAGAGGACTTTGGAATTTTAGTCGCGGATGACGGCTCCGAGGATAATACAAGGGAGCGGATAGAGGGCTTGATCGGGCAGTACCCGGGACGGATCAGGCTCCTGGAGAGAAAAAAGAAGGCATCGGGAGCCACGGAAAATTTTTTTGATCTTTTAGAGCATGCAGAGGCGGAGTATCTGATGTTTGCCGATCAGGATGATGTATGGAAGAAGGATAAGCTCAAAAAAACATGGAAGAGAATGCGGCAGATGGAAAGAAAATACGGAAAGTCCGAGCCGATTCTGATCCACTCGGATCTTATGCTTGCAGACGGCGACTTAAAGATCACCCGGGAGAGCATGCATAGCTTTATGCGGATGAAAGCACATTGCAAGGACTTGCGCCACCTCCTCGTGGAGAATAATATTACGGGGAATACGGTCATGATCAATAAAGCCATGCAAAGAGCATTTATCCGTCCGAGGCATTTTGTGATGCATGATTGGTGGCTCGGACTGATGGCGGCTTCTTTCGGAAAGATATCCTATATTGACGAAGCGCTGGTGATTTACAGACAGCATGGCAAGAATCTGCTCGGAGCAAAAAACGCATATTCTTGGGAAGAAATCAAGAAACGCCTTTCCGGCAAGAAAGAGGTAAGAGAAAATTACCGGAAGATTTTTGCCCAGGCAAGAGAGCTGATCAGTCTGCATCGGGAGAGGATGAAAGAGGAAGAGATCGGAAAAATTGAAGCTTTTTTGCAGCTGGAGGGGCTTTCCAGAAGAGGAAAAATAAAAAGCATTCTGAAGCATAAATTTTTCAAGAGCAGCGTATTGATGACGATAGGGGAGATGCTGAATATTTGAGATGGAACACGGATTAAACAGAAAAAAAATAGCCGGAGGATTTTTTTGGAAAATCATGGAAAACGGAGGGGCGCAGGGCGTGCAGTTTATCGTTTCCGTACTGCTTGCAAGAATGCTTTCGCCCAAGGAATACGATGTTCTGGCTATTATGATGATATTTACCGGGCTTGCCAATATTTTCGTACAGAACGGATTCGCGCTTGCCCTGGTTCAGAAAAAGGAGTCGGATGAAACGGATTTTTCATCGGTATTCTTTTTTAACCTGATGCTCTCGGCATTGGTCTATATGGTTATTTTTTTTGCGGCTCTGCCCATCGCCGCATTTTATGATAATCCGGATATTGTAAATATGCTTCGGGTTATGGCGGTGATCGTATTCTTTGGCGGAGTGATTTCCGTTCAAAACGCATATATCTCCAAAAACATGGAGTTTCGCAGCTTGTTTTTTGCCTCCTTCCTTTCTTCCGTCTTATCCGGCATCGTAAGCGTTTATATGGCGATGCGGGGGTATGGGGTATGGGCGCTGGTATGGCAGCAGATCATATATTATATATTTCTCTGTTTGATTTTATTTCTGACGATAAGCTGGAAACCGATGTGTTTGTTCAGTCTTTCAAGGCTCAGGGAAATGTTTGGTTTCGGCTGGAAGATTTTACTTTCCGCGGTTTTGGACAATCTGTTTACGAATCTGCACGGTTTGGTGATGGGGAAGATCTATGACAGGGGAACACTCGGCAATTTTACGAGAGGAGAGCAATTTCCTAAAATCATCATCACGAATATCGGTGCGGCGATTCAATCCGTGCTTTTTCCCCTTATGGCACAGAGCCAGGATAATCGCGCAAAGCTCAGATCCATACTCAGGGAGTCGATCATGATCAGCTCCTATCTTCTCTTTCCGATGATGGCGGGGATGATCGCAATAGCCGACAAGCTGATCCTTCTTTTGCTGGGAAGCAAATGGGCGGGGGCAATTCCCTTTCTGCGCCTGATGTGTCTGGGCTACCTCTTTTGGCCCCTGCATGTTACCAATCTTCAGGCATTGAACGCTCTCGGAAGAAGCGATATTTTCCTGAAGCTGGAGATCATAAAAAAAATACTCGGGACTATCGTGCTGATTGTCGGTATTCGGTATAATGCCCTGATTTTCGTGGGTCTGAAGGTGCTTGCGGATTATATCTGCGTATTGATCAATACATGGCCGCACAGAAAGCTCTTGGAATACAGCGTATACAGGCAGCTCGGGGATATTTTCCCCAGCCTTTTGCTTGCGTTTTTGATGGGAGCTTGCGTATACGGGGCAGGAAGGCTTGCGGGAGAAGGATGGATCAGCCTTCTGCTCCAGATTATCATAGGGATTGTCTTATATCCCGCTCTTTCATGGCTGTTCAGGAATGAAAGCTTTTCCATGTTAAGATTAAAGATTCATACGCTCAGAAAAAATACGCAAGAGGAATAATATGAAGGAGGCATGGCATTGGAAGAAAAAATCAAGCTCAGCATTGCTTGTCTGACCTATAATCATGAGGAATATATCGCAAAGACTTTGGAGAGTTTTTTGCGCCAGAAAGTGAATTTCCGGTATGAGATCCTGATTCATGACGACGCCTCGAAGGACAGAACAGCTGAGATTATCAGAGAATATGAGAAGAAATACCCGGATATCATCAAAGCGATTTATCAGAAGGTCAATCAGTATTCTCTCGGGATCAGGCATGCAACCGGCGCATTTAATCTGCCGAGGGCAAGAGGGGAATATATCGCCATGTGCGAGGGGGATGATTATTGGACGGATGATCAAAAGCTCCAAAAGCAGGTCGATTATCTGGATCTTCATCCCGAAGTTTCCTTCTGTATTCATGCCGCAAAAGTAGAGGTGGTGGATGCTTCCTTCACCGATAAGCTGGTAAGACCGTATTCCTGCAGCAGGAAGCTCAGTCCGCAGGAGGTGATCGACAAGCCGGAGGGATATCCGATGGCATCACTGGTCTTTCGCAGCAAATACATGAAGACCATGCCGGAGTATTATACAAACTGCCCGGTGGGAGATATTCCGATGCAGCTGATTTTGGCATCCTGCGGAGAGGGATATTATATGGATGAGCTGATGTCCGTCTACAGAATCGGAGGAAAGGCTTCCTGGAGCGTGCTGATGAAAGAAGGTCAGTATGAGAAAAAGCAGGCGGAATATGCAGTCGGGATGGAAGCGACCTATCTGGCGTTTGACAAAGAGACGGATCACCGCTATCATGAAGCTGTGATGAGCGCAATAGAAAGAATACGCTATCTGACCTATGTCAATACAAGGAAGTACGATCTTATCTTTGATAAAAAATACAGGAGATATTACCGAGAGCTGAATTTCAGAACCGTTTTTTTTATCAAGCTGCAGTACAGATTTCCGAGATTTTATGAATGGCTGCAAAAAACGGCGAAGAAGTACAGATCTTAGAGTGGGAGAAGAAGGTTTTTTAAATAATTTTTGCAGATGAGTAATCAGGGGAGATTTCTGAAAGAGAAAGCGCCTTGAGGAAAGAGCAGAGGGAAATAATTTTATGAGTTCTGTATTGGTGACCGCAATAGGTTCCTATGCTGCGGATATAGTGATTAAGAATTTGAAAAAGGGCGGATTTTTTGTTGTCGGCTGTGATATTAACAGCAGGGAAAAGATCGCAAATTCTCTGGAAACGGATGCTTTTTATATTGCACCCTATGTGAGAGAGAAAGAGAGCTATCTGAACTTTATACTCGATCTTTGCAGAAAAGAAAAAATCGAATATATTATTCCCTTGACGGATATCGAGGTTGACCTTTTGAGCCTCCACAGAGAGAGGCTTAAGCAGGAGGGAATCACCGTATGCATATCCTCTATGCATACGGTGGAATTATGCAGAAACAAGCTTGCATTGGAGAGATATGTATCGGAGCATACCGATATTCGGACGATTCCGACGGCGATGCTTTCCCCGCAGGAGCCGCCCTCTTTTCCGGCGGTATGTAAGCCGATTAACGGCAGGAGCAGCGAGGGACTGCGCTATATCCGTTCTCTGGAGGAATGGGAGCATTTTGTAAAAACGGAGAATACAAAGCATTATATTGTGCAGCCCTATATCGAAGGAGAGATTATCTGTACGGATATCATCAGAGATGCAAAAAATCATCATACCGTCTGTATTCCGAGACAGGAGCTGCTCAGAACCTTTAACGGCGCCGGGCTTTCCGTCCTTGTTTTTCAGGATGAGAAGCTGCAAAAGATCTGTAAAACCCTGGCGGAAAAGCTGGATATCAGAGGCTGCGTCAATTTTGAATTTATCAGAAGCAGAGAGGGAGAGCATTATTTTATGGAATGCAATCCGAGATTTTCGGGGGGAGTTGTTTTTTCCTGCATGGCGGGGTATGACTGCGTCCTCAATCATATGAGATGCTATGCTCAGGGCGGAATTGAAGATTTTAAGCTCGGTGAAGAGCTTTATATTGCAAGAAAATATACGGAATACATCACCGGACGAAAGACAAAGGAAGAATAAAGGAAACAGAAAATATGGATATCATAGGCAGGCTGATGCTCGGAGGGGATAAAAATCCGGAGAGGAGAAATCTGATATGGAATATGCTGGGAAGCGCCGTATATGCGATTACCAGCATGCTGCTCGGAGTTGCCGCAATCAGAATACTGGGAGACGAAGAGGGGGGCATTGTATTTTTTGCATTTTCCACCCTCGGTCAGCAGCTCTATATTATTTCTTATTTCGGAATGCGTCCCGTCCAGATGACGGATATGTCATGGAAATTCAGCTTCGGGGATTATAGAGCCTTTCGCCTCCTGAGCGCGGGAGCGGCGGCGCTTTGTCTGCTGCTTTATCTGTTGCTTTTTGCAAAGCAGGGATCGATAGCTCTGATATGGGCAGCCATGGTCGGATATAAGATTGCAGACGGCTTTGCCGATTGCTATGAAACCGAATATCAAAGGCAGGGAAGGCTGGATATGACGGGAAAATCCAATTTTCTGCGTACGATTTTTTCTGCCGCGGTTTTTTTGCTTACCCTGGCTTTTTCCAAAAATGTCGTATTCGGTTCTCTTGCCTTTTTAGGCGCGGGGCTGCTCTCCGTATATGCATTTGCGATAATACCGCTGAGACTGCTGAAAGGAGTGGATTACCGAAAGAAAAAGTCAACGCTTTTGCCCCTGTTTCATCTTGGGAAATGGCTCTTTCTTTCGTCCTTCATCGATATTTATGTATTTGCGGCGGCAAAATACGCGGTCAACTCTTATTTGGGAAATGAGGCGAATGCGTATTTCAGCCTGATCTTCATTCCGACTTCGATCATCAATTTGATGGCGGGCTTTATCATCCGCCCGGCACTGACGAAGTTAAGCATTGCTTATGAAACGGGAGAAAAGAAGAGATTCCTTCGGGGAATAAAAAAGATTCTCTTTTGGATTATCGGATTTACCCTGCTTGGGGCGGCAGGAGGAAAAATCTTAGGCATAAGATTTCTCGCTCTGATCGTCGGCAGGGAAAAAGAAGCGCTGATGGCTTATGAGGGTGCACTTATTCTTCTGATCCTGGGAGGAGGCTTTTATGCGCTGCTGAATCTCTTTTATTATATTCTGGTGATTATTAAAGCAAGAAGGGCAATTTTTATCGCATACAGCATCGCCGCGGTAACGGCATTTTTCCTGAGCGGATATTCGGTGCGGCAGTTGGGAATAAAAGGGGGAGCGATCGCCTATCTGATTCTTATGTTGCTGCTGAGTCTTATGTTTATTGCGGTATTTATCAAGAAGATATTTTGGGAAAGCGTTTTTGGAAAGCGCATTGAGCGGGGAGAATGAGATTGAATAAGAGGGTAGATATTGTCATTCCGGTATACAGACCGGATAAAAGATTTATTCCGCTGCTTAAGAGGTTGAGCAGGCAGAGCATCCGGCCGCAAAGGATTATTTTGATCAATACGGAAAAAAAGATATGGGATGAAGCGGGAATCGAGGATCGACTTAAGGAGGAAGGTCTGGAGGGCTTATGCAGAGTGCATCATATCACAAAAGCGGAATTTGATCATGGAAGAAGCCGGAATCTTGGTGTCGGCTTTTCCGATACGGAGTATTTTATCTGCATGACGCAGGATGCGCTGCCCTATGACGAATTGCTGATCGAGCATCTGCTTCGGCATTTGGATGAAGAGATTAAGCTCGTTTATGCAAGGCAGATCCCTTATGATAATGCGGGACTGATCGAGAGCTTTACCAGATCCTATAATTATCCCGAGCAGTCCGCGGTAAAGTCCGCAAAGGATAGAGAAAAATACGGGATCAAGCTTTATTTTGCCTCCAATGTATGCGCCGCATATGAGAGAAGCTTCTTTGATGAGGCGGGAGGCTTTGAGGGGGATCTCGTGCTCAATGAGGATATGCTTTTTGCCAAGAAGGTCTTGGACAGTGGTAAGAAAATCAGGTATGAGGCGGAGGCGAAGGTGCTGCATTCCCATCGCTACAGCGGAATGGAGCAGGTGAAGAGGAATTTCGATATCGGAAGCTCTCATGCCGCCCATCCGGAGGTTTTTGGGGAGCTTAAAAGTGAAGGAGAGGGAATGAGGCTGGTAAGAAGCACGGCTTCCTATCTGCTTAGCAATAAAGCGCCGCTTCGGATCATCGAGCTGATTTATATCAGCGCATGCAAATATATCGGATACAGGCTGGGGAAAAGCTGTCGCCTGCTTCCGAAAGCGCTCTGTCGCAGGCTGGGCTCAAATCAATCATATTGGGAGAAATAAGATGAGCGATACGATTTTGATCATTCCGGCATTCAATGAGGAAAGCAATATTGCCGGAGTGATAGAAAAGCTGAAAAATCATCATCCGGATCTGGATTATATCATTATCGACGACGGCTCCTCGGATGATACCGCCAAGATATGCAAAGAGAGGGGATATCATATCCTCAGCCTTTCGGTAAATCTCGGTTTGGCAGGCGCTTTCCAGACCGGAATGCGCTATGCGTATGAAAAGGGCTATCTTTTTGCCGTGCAGTTTGACGGAGACGGACAGCATAGGGCGGAATATGTGCATTCCATGCGTGAAAGGAGTGCTCGGGGCTATGATATCGTGATCGCCTCCCGATTCGTCGAGGAAAGGAAGCCTTTTTCTATGAGAATGATCGGCAGCAGGCTGATCAGCTTCGCTATTTTTTTGACGACGGGGGCAAGGCTTGGCGATCCGACCTCGGGGATGAGGCTTTATAATCGCAAGGCAATGGAGGAATTTGCACTGAATATTAATTATGCTCCGGAGCCGGATACCATCTCCTATCTCCTGAAGCAGGGGATGAAGATCTCCGAGGTACAGGCGAGGATGGATGAAAGAGAGGGAGGGACGAGTTATTTGACTCCGCTAAGGTCAATCAACTATATGTTCAGAATGCTTTCCTCCATTCTGCTGATCCAGAATTTCAGAAAGAGAAATGCAAAGTACAGAGCGAGGTGAGAAGAGATGACTTTAATGCTTAGGGCGGTATTGCTGATCGGCTCGGTCATGGCGGGAGTATCGGTGATCCATAGAATACGAAAATCCAGGCTTCAGATAGAGGATGCTTTGTTTTGGGTTTGCTTCAGCGGAGCATTGATTCTGATCGCCGTATTTCCCGGCCTTATCTACAGGCTTGCGATTTTCAGCGGCACCAAGTCTCCGGCAAACCTGCTTTATCTGATCATTATAGCGGTGCTTATTTTAAAGATTTTTTCCATGAGCTTGCAGATATCCGCTTTAAACGGAAAAATCAGCAAGCTGGTGCAGGATATCGCACTTAAGGAGGAAGCGGGGAGAGAGAAGGCGCAGGAGGGGAAGTTGCATTCGGAGGAAAATTATGGAGAACTTGAAGAGACTGTGTCGAAATAAGATCGTTCTGTCCATGCTCGGGCTCTCATTTTTTATGCTTTGGCATGCTCAGGACGTCCGTCTTGTTGCCTCGCTGAAAGAGGAGATGCGCTTTATTCGGGGAGAATACTTTCTTCTCTGTATTTTTTTGTTATTTACGGTGCTGCTTTCCGCATACTTTTTTTTGCGCCCCGATGCGAAAGAGAGCTTTGCAAGAAGAAAAGAAAGCCCTGCGCTGCATATCCGCTTTCTGCTTCTTTCGCTGCTTTTGGGAATCGGGTATCTTTTTGTATTTCGAGGCATCAGCGCGCCGGATGAGATCAGCCATTATATCGGAAGCTATAAGCTTTCGAGCATGGTTTTGGGAGAGAAGGCGGTAGTGGATACCGGTCATGTGATCGTCAGAGAAGAGGATTATTTTCTC
Organism: Johnsonella sp.; assembly: GCA_030529445.1. Classification (GTDB taxonomy): domain Bacteria; phylum Bacillota; class Clostridia; order Lachnospirales; family Lachnospiraceae; genus Johnsonella. The sequence goes on from JAUMWW010000001.1 coordinate 22,852, forward strand.
GAGGATTTGGAGGATCTGGCGGATGAGAGCCAAAACAGCGATTATATTCCGCAGATATTGGGAAGGGATCTGCAGGCGAGGGATTTCTACATCATAAAGAATTGGAGCGGGCTCTATCAAAAAAGCGAAGCAATCAGAGTATCCAGGCATATTCCGGTGAGGACGACGCCCTTGATTTATATCCCGCAGATTCTGGGGATCAGCCTCGCAAGGCTGCTCAGGCTCAATACGATCGGGCTGATTACGCTGGGAAAGCTTTTTAATTTGATTGCCTATGTATTGCTCTTAAGCTATGCGATTTATTTGCTGCCCTTCGGAAAAAACATACTTTTTGCCGCGGCACTTCTTCCGATGAGTATGCATCTTGGCGCTTCCATGTCCTATGATGCGATGATCATCGCTCTGGTATCCGTGTTTTTGGCAAAGGTTTTTTCGATGGCATACGGGAAAGCAAAGGCAAATATCCGGGATATTCTGCTTTTGGCTCTGATTACCCTTATTTTTTCACCCTGCAAGATGATTTATTCCCTTCTGATTTTCAGCTATCTGATCATAGGAGAGGATAAGTTCGGAAATAAAAAAATCAAATACGGAGGATTCGCCCTGATTCTCCTTTCCTTTATCGCGGCGATGTTTCTGGTGAATGCGGCGACGATACAGAGCTATGCCACGGCGGGAAGCAATAATTTGGAATGGGCGAAGGAGGCGGGGTATACCATCAAAGAGCTGATCAAAAGACCTTTATTTACGGTGAAGATGCTCTATCATACCCTGCTTTGGCAGGCACAGTATTATCATATGACGATGATAGGCGCATATCTGGGAAATATCATCGAAGCCCTGGATATCCCCTATTTATTGATACAGGTCTTCAGCATGGGGCTTTTGCTCCTCTCTTTGAGGGGGGAGGAGGGGAAAAACCCGATGAAGCCTCGGGAGAGACTCTGGATAGGTCTTTTGATCCTTTCGGTGATCGGCGCCGCCATGCTTTCGATGTTTATCGCATGGACGCCGAGAAATGCGGATACGATACTGGGAGTGCAGGGAAGGTATTTTCTTCCTCTTTTGATGCCCGCTCTCTTATTGCTTGATAATCCCTATATCATCAGCCGGATAAAAAACGTCAATGCACTGCTCTTTGTCTTTGTCTGGAGCAATGCATATGCATTGGCAAGGCTGTATTCGATTGTCTGTCTCAGAATCGAGATATAGGAAAATGTTTTGCAGGAAGAAGAAGCCCTGAAAGAAGCTGTTTTTAAGGGATCAGGGCTTTCGAAATTCCGTGGCGTGCTTCCTTGCCCAAAGAGGGAAGAGGCTGCGCTGAAGACGATCATTTTCGCGTTCCTTTATGGAAACCGCTTCAAAAAAGCTCTTCCATATCAGGCGGCAGGGATCATGCATTCGCTCCGTCCGGGAAAGCGCCTTGATTTCCTTTTCATTCAATCCGTAGAGATAGAACTCGCTGTCGGCAGGATGCACGGCGGCGAGTTTTCTTTTGTCGTCGATGATCATCCAGTGCAGGGAGGGCATCCGGTCGGAAAAATGCTCCGCAAGAAGGGAAAGAATATGATTTTTCGGCTCCAGATGGCAGACGAGAAGCTTCCCTTCCGCCGAATCGAATCTGGCAAAGCCCTTTGTCTTATGCAGCTCATTTCCGACATTTCGATATGCTTTGAGGATTCTCAGGACCGAGGGCTCGGTCTGCATTTCCATCACTTTCTTTCCCTCCCGAAAACCGATTTGCAAAAAGCGGTAGAGATCGTCCGATACATCATATTGGCAGAGCGTGCCGTAACAAAAGGCGAGACAGGCCTCAAAGGAGATCTTTTTTTGAACGGATGAGATCACCTTGGCGGCTTTTTCCGTATCGGTGCGGGTATAGACGTATTCGTCAAAAAGAGAATGCTGGATAAGAGGCTCTCTTATGATGCGAAGAGCCTCGCCCCGATGCGAGAGCGACCATTCCCATGCATCATAGATGCAGCTTGCGATATCTTCGGTTCCGCCCCGGCAAACAAATACTTTCATCGCCCCCCTCCCCCGCTTGAAGAAGAGAGGGAGGAAGAAAAATCAAGCCCGAAATCCTCAAAGAGGGAGAGCTGCCGATGCGAGGGGGAAGAAATACGGAAGTTTTCTTTCCGGTTTCCCAGGATTAATTCTTTGCCGATATAGGATTGCTCGATGGGAATTTTATCCATCATCCGCCCCTTGCAGGTAATAAAATAACGGGCTCTTTTTAAAACAACGCCAAGCCTGCGCAGAGAATCAAAATCGAGGCTCGCATGCTTTCTCGCCTCCAGTATGCGATATGCGGATCTCGGACCGATGCCGGGAATGCGAAGCAGCATGGAGAGGGGAGCGAGCCCGATCTCCACGGGAAAGAGAGAGAGATTGCGAAGCGCCCAATTGCATTTTGGATCCAGAAGCTCATTGAAATAAGGCTCTTTCGGACTGAGCAGCTCATCGGCATGAAAGCCGTAAAATCGCAAAAGCCAGTCCGCCTGATAGAGTCTGTGCTCGCGAAGCAGCGGAGGCGGAGTGCCCGGAGGAGGAAGGGCGGCATCCCGGTTGATCGGGATATAGGCGGAGTAAAACACTCTTTTGAGATCATAGGAGGTATAGAGGTTTTGACTTGCTTTCAAAATGCAGTAATCACTCTCATCGCCTGCTCCGATAATCATCTACGTGCTTTGACCGGCAGGCGCGAAGGCGGCTTTTGCTTCGGGCTCGATCAGGGCGGGAGGGGGAAGAGCCGGGGAGGAGGAAAGAGAGGGAAGCGGGGAGGTGATTTGCTCTCTCGGGCTTTCTCCGGGAAAAAAGATGCTCTCCGAAAGATATCGGTTGCTGCGGCTGCGCTCCATCTGCCCGGATTTGCCCAGTGCAAGGCGCTGTCCGGCAATCGTAGCGCCGATTTTTTGCATCGGCTGAAGGAGAGACTCAAAGCTCTTATGCGGGGCGAGTTTTTTGAGAGACAAAGCAGTGGGAAGCTCGAGATTGATGCTGATCCTGTCCGCAAGATATCCGGCTGCGCAGATCAGCTCCTCGGGAGCGCCCGGAATCGCCTTGACATGGATATAACCTCGGAAGCTGTATTTTTTTCGCAGCAAAATCAGCGCCCTGCAGATCATCTCCATTGTATAAGCGGGGGATCTGAGGATGCCGGAGCTCAGAAACAAGCCCTCGATATAGTTCCTCTGATAGAATTCCACAGTGAGCGAGGCGATTTCTTCGGGAGTAAATGCCGTTCTGGGAATATCGTTGGAGGAGCGGTTTGCACAGTATTTGCAGTCGAAGATGCAGTGATTGGTCATCAGCACCTTGAGCAGAGAAATGCATCTGCCGTCTGCGGAGAAACTATGACAAATGCCGGATGCACAGGCATTGCCGAGAGCTCCTTTCTTCCCTCTTTTATCAATGCCGCTGGAAGTACATGCCACATCATATTTTGCCGCATCGGCAAGTATTTTGATTTTTTCCTGTAAATTCAGTTCCTGATTCATATCTCCATTATACAAACATATGTTCGATAAAACAAGAGATTTTAAAAGATAAGAGAAAAATGCTTTTTCCGGCAGAAAAGATTTAAGAATGGCATTTAAAAGCATAATATGGTAAAATCGTATATCAATAAAAATCTGGCAGGAGTTAAGATGGGAAAGATAAAAGTAAGCGCATGTGAAATCGAGGGTTTGTATATTATTGAACCGAAAGTATTTTATGATCAAAGAGGGTATTTCACGGAGACCTATAATCAAAAGGATTTCTATGAAGAAGGGCTGAGGATGAATTTTGTACAGGACAATCAGTCCATGTCCGTGAGAGGAGTACTCAGAGGTCTGCATTTTCAGAAGGAGCATCCCCAGGGCAAGCTGGTCAGAGTACTCAGAGGAGAGGTTTTTGATGTTGCGGTGGATATCAGAGAGGGCTCCAAAACCTTCGGGAAATGGCACGGAGTGCTTCTGAGCGGAGAAAACAAGAAGCAGTTTTATATTTCCGAAGGTTTTGCACACGGTTTTCTGGTGCTTTCCGAAGAAGCGGAGTTTGCGTATAAATGCACAGACTTCTATCATCCGGAGGATGAGGGAGGGATTATCTGGAATGATCGGGATATCGGTATTCGCTGGCCGATCGGCGAGGGGATGGAGCTGAATATTTCGGAAAAAGATAAAAAATGGCTTGGATTATACGATACCTTCGGGTCGGGGACGGGTATAAAATAATGCGCAGTCTGTGGAAATTATTAGAGGATGCCCTGAAAAAAAGGTATTTAATCTGGGATCTGGCGAAGGCGGATTTTAGGAAGCGCTTTGCGGGCTCTTATTTCGGCGTGGCATGGATGTTCGTGCAGCCGGTGGTTACCGTTCTGATCTATTTTTTTATTTTTCAGCTCGGATTTAAAAGCGCCCCTCCCATACCGGGAACGCCCTATGTGCTTTGGCTTGTTCCGGGTATCGTACCTTGGTTTTATTTTGCGGAGGCATTGAATTTGGGAACGAACTGCCTCTATGAATATAATTATCTGGTAAAGAAGGTGGTCTTTAATGTCGCGATTCTTCCGATGATTAAGCTGCTGTCCTGTCTGATGGTGCATATGGTCTTTATTTTCATTATGATAGGGCTTTTCTTTGCATACGGCAGGCTGCCGATGGCAAGCTGGATTCAGATTTTTTATTATAGCTTTGCGCTCTCGGTGCTTGCGCTTGCAATCACCTATATCAGTGCGTCCATTACCGTATTTTTTAAGGATATGTCTCAAATCATCGGTATTGCGCTGCAGTTCGGGATGTGGCTGACGCCCATCATGTGGTCCCCGCTGATGTTTAAGGAAACACCGGCATGGCTGGAGCCTGCGCTTAAGATCAACCCCATATACTATATTGCGGCGGGGTACAGAGACAGCATGATATCGGGGAACTGGTTTTGGGAAAGACCTATGCTCGGTCTTTACTATTGGGGATTTACCCTGCTCCTTCTGGTATTGGGCATAAGGGTTTTCGGAAAATTGCGCCCGCATTTTTCCGATGTGTTATAAGCCGAAATATGGATAGAGGAAAGGAAAGCGGCAGAAAGTATTATGGAAAAATCGCTTGCGATATCGCTGAAGAATATTAAAAAAGTTTATATGCTCTATGATAAGCCGATAGACAGATTGAAAGAGGCGATGAGCCTGAGCCATAAAAGCTATCATAAGGATTTTTATGCGTTGAAGGGAGTGAGTTTCGAGGTCGAGAAAGGCACGACGGTCGGAATCATAGGGACGAACGGTTCCGGAAAATCTACGATTTTAAAAATCATCAGCGGCGTCTTGAACCCGACGGAGGGAAGCGTGGAGGTGGAAGGCAATATATCCGCCCTTCTCGAGCTGGGCGCAGGCTTTAATATGGATTATACGGGGATAGAAAACATCTATATGAACGGAACGATGATGGGATTTTCCAGAGAAGAGATGGATTGGAAGCTGGAGGAGATCTTGGAGTTTGCCGATATCGGAGATTTCGTGTATCAGCCCGTAAAGACCTATTCTTCGGGAATGTTTGTCAGGCTTGCATTTGCCTTGGCAATCAATGTGGAGCCGGAAATTTTGATCGTCGATGAGGCGCTCAGTGTAGGAGACGTGTTTTTTCAGGCAAAATGCTATAAAAGGATGGATGAAATCAGGAAGAAGGGGACGACCATATTGATGGTTACCCATGATATGGGCAGCATCATCAAATACTGCGATAAGGTCGTGCTCCTGAACAAGGGTGCTTTTGTGGCGGAGGGAAAGCCCGGAAAGATGGTGGACCTTTATAAGAAAATTCTTGCAAACAGATTGGAGGATCTGAATCTGGAGCTTCCCGACGAGGAAGAGAGAAGAAGGCTGAATTCCTTGGATCAGAAGCGGCAGAGGGAGGAAGAAGGGCTGATGAAGGATAAGCTCAGCCTGAATCCGAATCTGACCGAATACGGGGATGAGAGGGCAAAGATTTATGATCTCGGCATCATCGACAGCAATGGAGAGATATCCAATCTGATCCTGAAGGGAGAGGAGTTTATCATCAGGGAAAAAATCCGTTTTTTTGCGGATATTCATATGCCGATTTTTACCTATACGATTAAGGATAAAAAGGGAAGCGAGCTGACCGGAACCAATACCATGTTCGAGGGCTGCGATATTCACCCCGTCAGGAAGGGCGATGAGTATGAGGTTGAATTCAGACAGAAAATGACTCTGCAAGGCGGAGAGTATCTGCTTTCGATGAGCTGCACCGGCTATGAGAACGGGAAGCATACCGTATACCACAGGCTCTATGACGTTACGGGAATCACGGTGGTTTCCAATAAAAATACGGTAGGGGTTTATGATATGGAGCCAAAAGTGAAGGTAAGCCTGAAAAGAGCCTAGCGGGATATGCGGATAAAACGGAGAAATTTTCGGAGATACGAGAAAATCAAAAATCGGATCTGTATCGCAATGATGAAGGAGAGCTTAGATGGAAGATGCGTATAAGGCGGTAAAAAATTTAATCAAGGTCTATGGAGAGGATGAGAAGCTTTTATTGGAGGAAAATCCTTCTTTGGAGAATCTCTATCTTTTTTCCAATCAAAGAGAGGGATTGGTCGAATGGCTGGATATCGGAGAGGGGTCGAGAATCCTTCTTGCCGGATTTGAGAATCTGCCCCTGGTGGGCTTTCTTTTAAAAAAATCCGCATGGATAGATATCGATGCGCAGGAGGGATTTATGGAAGCGCTGAATCTTCGTTTTGCAACCCCCCCGACCCTGCGCCGATTTTCTCTGAAAAGCTTCCTTTCCTCCTCTTCCGAAGAAGAACTTGAAGAGGCGGAGAAAGGAAGCAGGCATTTCGGCTCTTTTGACTATATCATCTTAAATGCCGAATATATCAGACCAGATGCAAGGAGATTAAAAATGCTCCGCGCACTTCTGACAGAGGGGGGAAGATTGGTGCTTGCCGCATCCAATCGCTACGGGATCAAGCATTTGCTGGGGAAAGCGGCGGAGAAAAATTCGCTTTCAAAGAGAGAATTGGAGGAGATGCTTTGCGAGGGAGGATTTGACGAGTACAGCATGTATTATCCGATGACCGATCATAAGCTTCCTCTCTGCCTGTATTCGGACCGCTATCTGCCCGGGAGAGGAGAGCTTTCCCATGATGTGCCCGCATACGATTACCCCTTTGTAGCCGGTATTCCGATCAGAGATAAGATGGATGAAATCTGTGAGACGGGAGATTTCCCCTTTTTTGCCAATTCCTATATCGCCGTCAGCGGAAAGCCGCCGGAAACGGTATATATCAAGTATAACAGGAACCGCAGAGAGATCTATCAGATCAGCACCTGCATCAGGGAGAGAGAGGGAAAGAGAATCGTCCGAAAATCCGCGCTCAGGAAGGAAGGGGCGGAGCATATCGAAAGCTTCGAAACAAAATACCGAAGGCTTTTGGAGGAAGGACAGAAGGTCGTCTATCTGCAGGCAGATATCGACAGAAAGAAGCTGAGAGCGGAATTTGAATACCTTGAGGGGGAGAGCCTGAGCGAGAGGCTGGGAAAGCTGATTCGGGATGGCTATATTCCGGTTAAGGAGATCAAAGAGGCTTTCGAGCTGATAGACGGAGGGATAGGCACCGCAAACCGAGATGCGATACTGGATAATTTTCTCTGCTCAGGAGAGAAGGTTTACGGAATAGATTATGAGTGGGTGGAGGAGGAGAGACTGCCGCTCAATTATACCCGCTATAGGGCGCTGCACGAATTTTATCTCAAGTTCGGAGCGCGCATGGGATGCGGGGAAGAGGAATTTATGGAACTCTTTTCGATTAAGCCGGAGGAAATAGAGGCTTATCAAAAAGAGGAGGAAAGCTTTCAGCAGAAGGTCAAAGGAAAACTTCAGGAGATCTATCTGGATAATTATCTGGTAGAGATGAAAACCGCGGCAGAGCTGATCAAGAATGAGAGAGAATACAGATATGCTCTGGGGCGGATCGAAGCGCTTAAATCGGAGCTGGAGATGAAGAGGGCTGCCTTAAAGCAGGGAAATCATATTAAGCAGCTTACGGACAATCATGTTGCCAATCTGGAAATCATTATAAAAAATCTTCGCAAAGAAAATGCGGAGCTTGGAAAGACTCTCGTATATTTGAACAGGCATGAGGCGGTCTTTTATAAGATCAGGAGAAAGCTTGCCGCAAAGCTCAGGGCGGTTTTTCCGAAAGATTCCAGGAGAAGGAAGAAGCTCTCCTATCTTTATCTGGGGCTGCGCCATCCCCTGCAATACCTGAAGATGATTTCTACCGAAGAAGGAAGAAATCAGATCAAGGGAGATTATGAGATCGGCAGCATATATAAGGAATACGGGAGGCTGCAATTCAAAAAGGAGGAATCGCCGAGGGTCAGCATTATTATTCCCGTATATAATCAGATAGAGTATACCTATGCCTGCCTCGCCTCTATTTTGGAAAATACGGAAGATATCAGCTATGAGGTCATCATAGCCGATGACGTATCCACCGATGCGACTGCGCAGCTGGATCAATATGCAGGAAATCTTGTGATCAGCAGGAACACCGAAAATCAGGGATTTTTACGAAACTGCAATCAGGCTGCAAGGCTGGCAAGAGGCGAATATATCATGTTTTTGAATAATGATACCAAGGTAAAGAAGGGCTGGCTCTCTTCTCTTGCAGAAATGATGGATGAGGACGAGAGCATCGGCATGGCCGGCTCGAAGCTCCTGTATCCGGACGGAAAGCTTCAGGAGGCGGGAGGCATCATATGGAGCGACGGATCCGGCTGGAATTACGGAAGAGGAGATGATCCGGATAAATGCCAGTATAATTATGTGAGAGAGGTCGATTATATCTCGGGAGCCGCCATATTGATTCGGCATGATTTATGGAAGAAAATAGGCGGTTTCGATGAAAGATTTGCTCCCGCATACTGCGAGGATTCCGATTTTGCCTTTGAGGTCAGAAAGGCGGGCTACAGAGTCTGCTATCAGCCGAAATCCGAGGTGATCCATTTTGAAGGTGTTTCCAACGGAACCGATGTGCACGGAAGCGGTCTGAAGCGTTATCAGATAGAGAACTCTCAAAAACTCAAGGAGAAATGGAAGGAAGAGTTTAAGAATCAGTTTGAAAACCTGGGAGGAAGGAATCTCTTTCGGGCAAGAGAAAGGAATAGGGAAAAAAGGATTATTTTATTTGTCGATCATTATGTTCCCACCTTTGATCGGGATGCCGGATCGAGGACGACCTTCCAATATCTCAAAATGCTGCTGAGAAAAGGTTATGCGGTAAAGTTTCTGGGAGATAATTTCCTGAATGAGGAGCCCTATACCTCGGCGCTCACTCAGATGGGAATAGAGGTCTTATACGGCAAAGATATGCAGAATAATATTTGGGAATGGATCACGGAGAATGCGAAGGATCTTCATCTCGTATATTTAAATCGTCCGCATATAGCCGGAAAATACATAGATTTTATCAAAGGGCATACCGATCTGAAAGTAATCTTTTACGGACATGATCTGCATTTTTTGAGAGAAATGAGAGAGTATGAGCTTACCGGAGATGAGAGCCGCAAGGAGGCGAGCTCTTATTGGAGGAATATAGAGCTGGAAATTATCGATAAGGCGGATCTTTCTTATTATCCCTCGCAGACCGAGATTGCCGAGCTTCACCGGATCGATCCTTATATCGAGGCGAAGGCGATTACGGCATATGTGTATGAGGACTGCATTGAGGATATAGAGAGGGATTTTTCAAAGAGAGAGGGCGTGCTCTTTGTCGGAGGCTTCTCTCATCCGCCAAATGCGGATGCGGTGCATTATTTTGTCAAGGAAATCTGGCCGCTGTTCAGAAAGGAGATAAAAGCCGAATTTTATATTGTCGGCTCCAATGCGGATGAGAGGATCCGTTCCCTGCATGATCCCGAAAACGGAATCATGTTTAAGGGCTTCGTATCGGATGATGAGCTCGATCGGCTCTACCGGAAAGTAAAGATCGTTGCGGTTCCGCTCAGATACGGGGCGGGAGTAAAAGGAAAAATCATCGAGGCGCTCCATTACGGTTCGGTTGTAGTCACAACACCTACGGGAGCGGAGGGAATACCGGGAGCAGAAGAGGTGATGCGAATTGCCGGGACGGGAGAGGAGTTTGCAAGAGAAATGGTGCAGCTCTACCGTCGGGAGGAGGAGGCGCAGGCTCTTGGCATAAAGGCTTCCGAATATATCAAGACGCATCATAAAACGGAGGCGGTCTGGTCTCTTATCGAAGAGGATTTTGCCTGATCGGACTATATTCGCAAAATAAGGAACGGAAGAGCTTTTCCGTTTCTTATTTTAATAAAAAAAAGGCTTCCGCTTCTCTTTTTTCAATCAAGATTGACAATAGATGGAAAATAAAATATGATGGCAATATGAAACAATACGAAGTCTTTCGAAGCAAAAACAGAGGTTTCGAAATATTATGCTTGCAGAGGGAGAGAAGAATGAAGCTGAGGAAATGGATATCATGGATGCTCTTAACGTCCTTGTTGGCAACGGGCATTCCGGGCAATGTGTATGCGCAAAGAGGAGAGGAGCAGAATACAGAAGACCTGCTCATCCTGCCGCAGGGAGAGAGGGGAGAGGAGGGAGAGCCGCGTCTCGTTCGGGGAGATACTCCCGTCCATACACTCGCCTCCTCAAGTTCGGCAGAGGAAAATGAGTTTGAGTTTGATGCCCAGAGCGGGACGATCAAACAATATAAGGGCAGCGCAAAAGACCTTGTGATTCCCGAAAGCATAGGGGGAGCCGAGGTTAAAATCATAGGGGAGAGGGCATTTTTCAATTGTCAATCATTAAAAACGCTCCGGCTTCCCCGCAGCCTGAAAAGAATTGCCGATCTTGCCTTTGGAAAAAGCGGTCTTGAGGGAGAGCTTGTGCTCGGAAGAAAACTCGGGCATGTCGGACATAAGCTTTTTGATAAAAAGAATGATCTGCTGATCTCGATTGAAGAGGGAGAGGGAGAGAAGCTATATCTTCATGACGAGCTTTTTGCCGAGAAGCAGGAGAGCCTGAGGATTCCCCAGGGCAGAGAGATAATGCTTTTTGCGAGAGCCTTCACGAAGAACTCCGATATTGCACTGGATTGCGGAGAAATAGAGATAGGCTCTGCCGATTCCAAAGAGGAGATTCTTGAAAAGATTAACGCCGAAGTGAAGCTGACGACGGGATTTGCGGTCATCAATTCCGGAGCGGGAGGCATGGAAGGCGATACTTATGTGGAAAGCGGCATAGAGTGGCAGTTTAAGCCCGAGGAATTGCAGGACGGGTCTCTGATCAAGGGCAGCTTTATTTTATTCGGAGATGAGAAATATGTTTCGAAAGCGCCGAAAAAAGACGTGGTGGAACCGGCGATGAAAAGGCTCAAGCCCTATATCAGGATTCGCATACAGGAGGATGCGAATCTCTGGAAGGCGGAGGACTTTACTTACGGATGGGTGGAGAAGAAGTTTCTTTCGGCAAACGGGTATTATGCCGTTACCGGATTTTCCGAAAAAGGTCTGGAAAAATTCGGCAGCAATAAGGAGCTGGTGATTCCCGCGCGGGGAATTGCCGATGAGGGCGGGCTGCTCATCGAAAAAGAGATCGGAGGAATCGCCGAAAAAGCCTTTGCCAAGAAAGGAATACAAAAGCTGCAAATCCGGATTCTCGAGGGTTACGGCGAGTATATTATCGATAACGGAGCATTTGAAGGCAATGAACTTCAAGAATTCGAGATTCCCGAGGGAATGAAATATATCGAATCATTTGCTTTTAAAAACAATCAGATCGAGAAACTGAAGATTCCGCAGAGCATGTTAAAGGTAGGAAATGAGAGCTTTGCCAATAATCGGATCGCGGAGCTTAAGATATCCGACCAGGTGGAGAGTTTTCAGTTCGATTCTTACAGCTTTGCAAACAACAGGATCAGGGAAGTCGATCTTCCCTATAGCGTCTTCAAGCTGCTTTCGGAAGTTTTTCACGGCAATACCGGGCTTTCGGACGGAAAGGTATTGATCAGGACGAGAAATAAAAGGCATTTGGAGGTATCCACCTATATTAATCCTTTCAGTAAATATCATCGATTTGAGCTGATCGGAGAAGAGGTTGACAGAGAGCCTCTGGCGCTGAGCATAAAAAGGGCGATGAAGCTGGATAAAAAGGATTATACGGCGGAAAGCTGGGCAAATCTTCAGGAAAAGCTGGATCGGGCAAAGGCGGTATTTGCCTCCTATAATTCGGACCAGGCGGCAATCAATCAGGCGGATGAGGAGCTTAAGGCGGCGGAAGCGGCTCTGCGCTTCGAAGGGGTCAATAAAAAGGAGCTGATCGACAATATCCGCCGCTTAGAAGCACTCAACCCCATGCTCTATACGGAGGAAAGCTACGGAAGGCTTCAGGCTGCCATTTTAAAGGCAAAGGAGGTCGAGAATACGGGAAGCGCAGATCAGGAAAGCGTGAATGCCGCAAATCTCGGACTTTTGGAGGCGGAAGCCGAACTCAGACTCAGAGAGGAAGCCAAATACAATATTCATGATTTTATTGTTGAGGGAGATACGGTAAAAGGATTCAGCGCACAGGGAGAAGAGAAATTCAAGTATAATAAGGATCTGGTCATTCCCGAATTTGCACAGGACGGAGAAAGAATCAAAAAATAGGCGATGCGGCGTTCAAATATGAAGGAGAGGATTATATCATGAAGACCGATACGGGCTATTCTCCAAACGGTCTGGACAGCCTTACCCTGCCTCCTTCGATTACCCATATCGGGAAGGAAGCCTTTCGATATCATAAAATTTACCGCGTGAATCTGCCGGAGGGGCTGGAGTTTATAGATGATCTTGCCTTTAACGGAAACCTTCTCTCCTCCGTGGGGATTCCGGATTCCGTAACGAATATGGGTGTCGGAGTGTTTTCTCTCAATGATATCCGGAGCGTGAAGCTTTCAAGAGGGATGAAGACGGTTCCGGCGGGAATTCTCTCCAGAAACATCCATCTTGCAAACATCGAGCTTTATGAGGGAATCGAGTCCATAGATGAGGCGGCGTTTGCAGGCTGCCCGATCAGAGCGATCGAGCTTCCTTCCACGCTTAAGACTATCAAATCGAGGGCTTTTCTTTCGCATCGAATAGAAACTCTCGTGGTTCCCCCTTCGGTGGAAAAAATAGAGGAGCAGGCATTTGCTTCGAATAAAAAATTCAGATATTTAAAACAGGTTATTCTGTCCGAGGGATTAAAGGAAATCGGATCCAATGCCTTCAAGAGCTCTCTCGTGGAAGAGATTTTTATTCCCTCCAGCTTGGAAAAGCTTCATACGGAGAGCTTCAACGATAATATGAATGCGAAAAAGGAAATCATCAGAACGAAGGTCTATACCAATTATCCTCCTCATATGGAGCTCTTTAAGGATCATAAATATGAGATCATCCTGCTGGAGATCGATACGGAAAGCTTAAAAGCGGAGCTGGAGCGCTGTGATAGGCTGAAAGGAGAAGAGAGCTATCTCTTTGCTTCGGAAGAAAATAAGCAGAGCTTCGATCGGAGGCTGGAAGAGGCAAAGCAGATTTTGGCTCATCCCTTAAGCTAGGTTCAGGTAAGAGATGCGGTGCTCGCCCTGAAAAAAGCCGCAGAAGATCTCGACGGTCTTTTGAGGAAGAAGGAAGAAGAGAAGAAGGAGGAAAAGCCGAAAGAAGACAGGAAGGAAGAGGAGTCCCCAAAAGAAAATCTCCCGCCGAAATCAGGAGAAAAGAAAAAGAAGAGCACGGAAGAATCCTCTTCGGAAGGCGGCACGGTAACAATTGCGGGAGAAAAGAAGGAATCGCAAAAAGAAAGCGATCTCGGAGAGGGAAGCTGGATCAAAACGGAGAAGGGATGGTGGTTTAAGAAGCCGGACGGCTCTTATCCGAAATCCGAATGGAAGAGCAGCGGCTTGGCATGGTATTATTTTAATGAAGAGGGCTATATGCTGACCGGCTGGCTCCTTTACGGAGGAAAATGGTATTATATGAATCCGGAAAAGGGAGCGGAAGAAGGAAAGATGGTAAAGGGATGGATCCTCTATGGGGATAAATGGTACTATATGAGCGAAGCGCTGATAAAGAATTGAGATCACATTTTGGTATCGATGTGGATAAATGGTACTATATGAGCGAAGCGCCGGGAGAAGCCCAAGGAAGCATGCTCAGGAATACGAAGATAGCCGGATGGCGGATTCTTGAGGACGGCAGCTGGGACAAAAAACCGGCAAGTCAATAAATCGAAGAGAAAAAAGGAGGCGGAAACCCCGCCTCCTTTTTGAATGAATTGTTTATTCCAGATAATAATAGGTCCAGATGCCTACCTCCGAGAGAGAGGGGTGAGGAACCATCGTTTCCCTGACCGTACTCAGCAAGCCCGGCTCCATATCCCTGCATAAATTCTGTGCTCTAAGCTTTTTTGTCGTTTCGGAGGCGATTTCCTCATGAATCGGAATCAGCTTTGTTTTTCCGGCATTCATCAGATTCAGATAAGGCTGAATCAGCATTGCAGCCTCGGGTCCGATCGCATGGAAGCCGAGAATTTTTTTCGTGTTTTTATCGATGATGAGTTTGGCAAAATCGTTCTTCTCCTCCTCATAGCCGAGGGCGAAGCCCTTTGCGGTCTGACGATAAAAATGCTTTCCGATCCGCAGCTCGAAGCCCTTTTCCCGGGCCTGATTTTCGGTAAGCCCGATATGAGCAACCTGGGGATAGGAGAAGGTGACGGCAGGCACGAGATCATATCTTGCCCAGCGGTATGCGGACGGCTCCTTATCCATATAATAATTATAGGCGATGATATCCGCTTCATAATTCGCCTTATGACGGAACTGCTGTCTGCCGTTGATATCGCCGAATGCCCAGACTCCCTGCACACTGGTTTCAAGAAACTCGTTGGTTTTGATCCAGCCGCGTTCATCGGTCTGAATGGAGGTGTTTTCCAAGCCGAGGGTATCCGCATTGCTGGCAATCCCGGGAGCGACGAGAATTTCTTCCGCAGAGATCTCTCTTTCCTCCCCGCTTTTTTTGTCCCTGATGCGCAGAACTTTCTCTCCCTTATCCTTGCGCAGCGAAAGAGTATCGGAATGCAGATGAACCTCGATGCCTCTTGCCCGGTACTTTTCGAGGATCAATGCGGAGACTTCTTCATCCTCCTTGGGGAGCAGGCGGATATTGCGCTGAACCATGCTCACCTTGGTGCCGACTGCATTGAAGATATGCGCAAATTCGGTTCCTATCGCGCCTCCGCCCAGTATGATCAGGCTCTGGAAGGGGCGCAGAGGATAGCTTTCGCCGAAGAGGCTTTCGGAGGTAAGATATCCGACCTCCGAAAGACCCTCGATAGGGGGGATATTGGTGCGCCCCCCTCCTCCGATAAAGATCCGGTCTGCGGTAATTTCCTCGCTCAGCTCTCCGTTATTGAGCTCGACCTGCATGACCTTGTCCCGGACGAAGAAGCCTCTGCCCTCATACACATCCAAATTCTTTTCCTGCAAATAGAATTCTCTCAGCTCCTGAGATTCATCGATTTTTTGCCAGACGCGGGAGGACATCTTAGCCCAATCCGCCTTGACGGAACCGACCTCTATGCCGATATCGGGAAGCTCCTTTAATTCCATCAGCTTATCGGCAAAGCTTGCCATGACCTTGGTGGGAATACAGCCCCTGGTTAAACAGGTTCCTCCGAACTTGCCCTTTTCTATCTGGGCAGCCTTCAATCCCTGTTTCAGCGCCGCCTCCAAGATGATATTTCCGGCCCCCGTGCCGAGAACGATGAGATCATATTTTTTCATAAAACTCCTTTCCCTTCGGAAGAATCAAAAGATCGATTATGCGGGCTGTCTTATGAGGGGAAAACGGATCATTCCCCCGGTATTAAAGCCTCCGCTTTAGAGAAACGCGTATTTCAGGATGAAGAGGACGGTGAGTATATACATGAGTACCGTGATCTTATGGTTTTTCTTGCAGATCAGGTTGATCACGGTGTAAGAGATCACTCCCATTGCAATACCCTCCGAAATACTGTAGAAGAGGGGCATTGAAAGCATGCAGATATAGCAGGGAATGCTGTCGCTCAGATCCGAAAAATCAATATGGGTAATATTGGTAAACATATAAAAGCCTACGACAACAAGTGCCGGAGCTGTCGCAAAGGCAGGTATGGCAAGGAAAATCGGAGAAAGGAAGAGGGAAAGTCCGAAGAGGACAGCCGTTACGACTGCGGTCAGACCGGTTCGTCCTCCCTCCGCAACGCCTGCCGCGCTTTCCACAAAAGTCGTTGCCGTAGAGGTACCGAATATCGCGCCGACGGTCGTTGCAATCGCATCCGCCAAAAGAGCACCCTTGATTTTGGGAAGCTTTCCGTCCTTATCGAGCATGTTTGCCTTCGAGGAAACACCGATCAATGTGCCTATCGTATCAAACATATCCACAAAGAGGAAGGCAAAAATCACGACAATAAACTCCAGAGAAGCGATGGAGGTGAAATCAAATTTAAATAAAATTGGTGCAAGGCTGGGAATGGAAAGACCGCCGGAAAAGTCGGGAAGCAGATTATAGAATCCGAGCTCCGGTGCGGGGATATACTGCCCGCCAAGCTGGCAGAGAATGCCGAGCAGCCAGGTGATCAGGATTCCGAGAAGAATATTTCCTTTTACGTTTTTCACAACAAGCACAGCCGTGATTAAAATTCCGATAATCGCAAGCAAAACGGTAATGCCTACGTTATGGAAGGAAGCCTCGACGGCATTGACCCGATTATAATTTTCCAGTGAAAAAAGGCTGACAAGAGTGGGACCGCCGATAACGATTTTTGCGTTTTGCAGACCGATGAATGCGATGAAGAGTCCGATACCCACGCTGACCGAGGACTTGAGATTTTTCGGAATTGCATTAAAGATGGCTTCACGGATATTGGTAACGGAGAGGATGATGAATACGATACCCTCTATGAAGACTGCGGTAAGTGCGGTCTGCCAGCTATACCCCATACCGATGACTACGGTGAAGGCAAAATATGCATTCAGCCCCATGCCAGGAGCGATTGCGAAGGGATAGTTTGACAAAAAAGCCATTAATAAGGTACCGAGTAAGGAAATCAAAGCGGTTGCGGTAAACAGCGCCCCCGTATCCATACCCGTGGCGCTCAGGATGGAGGGATTTACCGCGAGAATATACGCCATCGTCATAAAGGTCGTAATGCCCGCAATCACCTCTGTTTTTACATCTGTCTGATGTTCTTTCAATTTAAAAAGCTTTTCCATAGAGTTCATATTTTATTTCTCCTTTTTAATATTTATCCTCCGGTGAACGGCCCGGAGTTGATCCGTGTATGACGGATATATCATAGCATAGCGGGGATTGCTCTTCAATCTCAACTTGATTATCCGATAAGAATATAGTTAAAAAGAATCAAATATGATATAATATCAAAATATAATTTATTCAAAAGAACAAGGAAAGGTTTTGCAATGAAAGATCATATAGCACGGTTAGGCGCGAGATATCCCGCATTGGAGCCCATCCGGACCCGGATAGAGGAGGCATTTGAGCTGATCAGAGCCTCGTATGATAGAGGAGGAAAACTCCTGATCGCGGGAAACGGAGGAAGCGCCGCGGACAGCGAGCATATCGTCGGAGAGCTGATGAAGGGATTCGTCAAAAAAAGAGAATTGGATGAGGAGTTTAAGCAAAAACTTTGCGAATGTGATTCGGAGCTCGGGAAAAAGCTTGCCGAGGGGCTGCAAAAATCGCTTCGCGCAATTGCCCTGACTTCGCATACCGCCTTAAGCACTGCATTTGCCAATGATGTGGATCCGGAGATGCTCTATGCACAGCAGCTGAACGGATACGGAGACGAGGGGGATGTGTTTTTGGCGATTTCGACCTCGGGAAATGCAAAAAATCTTTATTATGCGGCGCTTACGGCAAAAGCGAAAGGAATGAAGATCATACTGCTCGGGGGCAGGGACGGAGGAAGGCTGAAGGCGCTTGCGGATATCAGCCTGATCGCTCCTTCGGATGAAACTTTTATGATACAGGAATATCATCTGCCGATTTATCATGCGCTCTGTTTGCAGCTGGAAGAATATTTTTTTTAACGGGGGAAAGATGAAACATATATTTGCGGTATCGGCATATAAAGATTCTCCTTATCTTGAGGCATGCATCAGATCATTGCTTTTGCAGAGCGTGCCTTCGGAGATCTTGATCGCAACCTCGACTCCGAGTGAGTATATTTCCTCGATAGCAGAAAAATACTCGATTCCTCTGCTGATCAGGGAGGGGAACCCGGGTATCGCCGAGGATTGGAATTTTGCCTATGATCATGCGGATGCGGATTTGGTGACGATTGCCCATCAGGATGATATGTATGCGAAAACCTATACGGAAAATCTTCTCAAGGCAAAGAAGCGCTATCCGGATATGAGCGTATTTACCAGCGCTTCCATAACCGTCAAAGAGGGCAGCTTAAAGAAACTCGGAGAGGTGGAGTTTGTAAAAAGAGTGCTGCGCCTGCCTCTTTCTTTGCCGTTTTTTAATCATCTGCGCCTCATCAAGAGGCTGAGCATTTGTCTGGGCAATCCGATTATCTGTCCCTCCTGCGCCTATGATAAGCGATTATGCGGAAAGAGTATATTTTCTTCGGCATACAGCTTTGTGCTGGACTGGGAGCTGCTCCTAAGGCTGGCAGAGAAAAAGGGGAGATGGATCTGCGTGGAAAAACCGCTGATTTTATACAGGGTTCATCCAGAGGCGGCGACAAAGCAAAGCATCATAAACAGGACGAGACAGGAGGAGGAGAGCGCGATGTTTGACCGGCTGCTTCCCCTGCCCCTGGCGATGTTGGTAAAATTACTTTACAGGAGATCCTATGGAGCGTATTCGTAATCGGACAAAATACATTTTAATCGCATTTTTTGCCCTGCTCTCCATTTTATTTACCTCTAAGAGCATAGAGAAGATTTTTATCTGGAATTATATCGGGGAAAGAGTCTTTTCTCTTCCCAATTACCTGCTTTATGCGGAGCTCTTTGCGGTCTTTATCATTTTGGAGGCGGCGGTTTTTCTGATCAAGGATAAGCAGAGCAGGATATATTTTTTTACCTTTGTGATTTCCTTGTTTTTATGGCTGCATAGAGCCTTTCTTCCCGTCCTGCTGAGCGGAAGCTTTCTTTTTTCGCTTGCGGTTCTGGGAGAGCTGCTGCTTTTAAAGCTCAGGAAGAAGGAAAACATATCGGCGTCCTGCGGCATCCTGCGTTTTTCACATAATTTTATGACGGGAAGCAGCCTGTATATCGCTTCGCTTTGTGTTCTCTCTCTTTTCGGGATAGGGGGCATAGGGCTGGTTCAGATTTACAGCTTCTGTCTTTGCGCCTCCGCGCTTTTGATTTATCTCTACCTTTACCGGGCGGGGAGGCTTCCTTTTGCGATCGTGGAGGGCGGGGAGAAAAAAACAGAGGGAAGAATTTCTCCCCTATTGCCGGTATTTATCATTATGATGCTTCTTTTGCAGGCGGGGAGATTAAATATTACCCTGGATTACGATTCCATTCATTACGGGCTGCGCAGTGCCTATATTCTCGACAACGGGAGGGGAATCTACGAGAGCCTCGGCTTTGTCAACGATGTCTATCTCTACCCGAAGGGATTTGAGATTTTGACCCTGCCGCTGAATTTTCCACGGAGTTACGGATTTATGCTCGC
The DNA here is from genome assembly GCA_030529445.1 of Johnsonella sp. GTDB lineage: Bacteria > Bacillota > Clostridia > Lachnospirales > Lachnospiraceae > Johnsonella. Next base: position 42,596 of record JAUMWW010000001.1, read on the forward strand.
CTTTTCCTGGTGCATGTCGGTTTTTATTCTTTTTCTGGTCTTTGATATTGTCAGAAAGCTCCTGAATGCCGAATACGGGCTGATCGCTGCCGCAATCACCTCCTTGGTGCCGGGAATTATGAATATGGGAGTATCGGCAAAGACGGATTTGATCACCCTGGCAATTCAGCTGATCTTTATCGACGATATCCTCAGCCATCTGAAAGAAGGGGAGAAGGGAAGCGGGAGGCATTTGATCTGGGCGGGCTCCGCCGCTTTGCTCAGCTTGATTTATAAGCCGACGGCGCTCGTCTTTTCCGGCACTCTTTTTATGTTTACGATGATTTTTCTGCTGATTACGAAAAGATTTCGTCTTCGTATCCGCAGAGGGAATCTGATCATGATTCTTCCGCAGCTGAGCGCCTTTGTTTTGGTGACGCTCAGAACGCTTCGTCTGAGCGGCTATCCGATCACCTCGGCATTTACCGGGCTTTGGAGAAGGATAGGGCTGGAGGCGAAATATCCTTTTATGATAGAGGGTATGTTCAATACGGGAATGAATACCGGCGGAATCCATGAGAAGATCGACCTGATCTACAGGCTGAAGGCGCTCTATATTCTGCCTTTGGGAGAGGAAATGCAGCATGTGCATATTGCCGCGCCCACGGTGCTCGTTGCGCTTTTAATTGTGGTTGCGGGAATTTGTGGTATAATGTCCCTAGATAGGGCAAATCTGCAGATATGGTATATTTACTGGGCAAGCGCGGTATTTTTCCTCTTAAGCGTCATTATCCTCAGAATCATCTATCAGGTGGACGGAAACTACTTTATTCTTTTATATGCATTGATCATCATCAGCGCAATGATTTCGCTGAAAAATTACGGCGGAAAAAGCAGATTTCTCCATGCCGTGCTTTTGGCGATTTCTCCCACTATTGTATGGGCATTTATTCTGACCTCGATTACCAACTGGGCGGGCGCCGTCGGTCTTACGCCGATCAGCCTGAGCCATTACGGATATTATGATCACAGGCAGGAGATTAAACAGAGAATGCAGGAAAGCGATAATCGCGAAATCTATGATTTCCTCGCCGCGGATCCGAGATGCAGAGTACTGAGCATCGCATGGCAGCCCGAGCATCTGGAGTTTCCCTGCAATGTCCAAAGCTATACCGATATTGCGGGCAGCGGAGGAAATGTGGCGATCGTGAACAAACTGGTAAAATTCAAGGAGTATCTGGATTTTGCGGGAACCGAGTATGTATATGCGGAGCAGAGCTTTCTCGAGGATCACAGCAGGGCGAAAGATATCGTGGGATATATGATAGAGGACGGGAGCCTCGTATCCGAGATCTGTTCGGGCGGCAATACCCTCTACCGCTATATTTCGGGGAAATAGGGAGAGTTTATGTTTGAACGCAGTTTTAGTTTGGAAGAAAAATACGGAATCGTAAAGGATCTGGCATTGATCGGCATGCTTTTCGTATTTGCATTTATTATCAATTCCGGGCTTCGCATGTCCGGGCTTTATATGGATGATCTCTATATGTGGTCCTGTTACGGAGAGCAGAGCTTTACGGAATATATTTTTCCGATCGGCTCTACGAGGTTTCGTCCGGTGTACTGGTTTGCCGCATGGGTGCAGCTCGGTCTGATTCAGAACCGCATCCTCTGGATCATTCCTTTCAATATCATTTTTGCCGGAATATTGGCAGGAGGATTATATCTTTTCGGCGGGAGGCTCTCCCGTTCGAGAACCCTAGGCTTTATTGCGGGGGCGATGTTTTTGCTCTCCAGATTTTCTTATTATAATATCGGGCAGCTGCTCGGCTTTATGGAAGCGCTTGCGCTCTTCTTCCTGCTGATCATTATCTACAGGCTGTATAAGTTTTTACGGGAGAAAAACGATGAAATCAGCTTTTTGCTTGCGCTGGTATTTTATCTTTTGATCAGCTTTACTCATGAAAGATATATGGTTTTGCTTCCCCTCTTCTTTTATGTGCTGATCGCAAAAAGATCGAAGGATTTTAAGCTTTATGCCGCTTCCGGTGCAAGCTTCGTCTTTATCCAGCTGATCCGCTATATGACGATAGGGAGCCTTTCTCCGGCGGGAACGGATAAAACCTATATACAGAATACCTTTTCTTTCGGAAGCTTCCTGCGCAGCGCATTCAGCGAGATTCTTTATCTTTTCGGAATCAATGCCGGTCCGGAGCATTTAAACGGCATTACCTGGCAGGATACGGACTTCAAAATAAAGATTTCGGTGCTGCTCGGGGCGCTCTTTCTTCTCCTTTTTGTGATACGTTATCTGATCGCACAGATTTATGCGCTGAAAAAGAATAAAAAGACCGCAGTTGAGGATATCTGCCTTTCCGTTTTCCTTCTTGCGGCAATCGCCGGCTGTATCGCGGCATCCGCCGTTACGATCAGGGTGGAAATGCGCTGGATCTATGCGCCCTACCTGCTTTCCCTTCTCTTTTTATCTCATATGTACGGAGTGATCAAGAGAGGAAGGGAGATCAAAAGGCAAAAGAGGATGCAGGAGCTGAGGCTGGAAATCAGCGGCTTTATTCCGATTGCTCTGGTGCTGGCATGGGCGGTTTTGCTCCTGCCCGCGGAGCTTTATTACAGAGCGCATTATAATAAAATTTATTTATTCCCGGATCAGTCCCGGATCAATTCTCTTGCGGATGTCACATACGGGAAGTATAAATCCGATATATTCGGGAAAAAAATTTACATCATCGGCAATTATTACCAAATGAGTGAGTTCTATGCGGATACTTTTTTTAAGGTCTTTGACAAGGAGAGAAAGGCGGAGGGAACGGAAGTTTATTTCGTCGATTCTTACAGGGATTTCGGGCAGGTGGACGAGGGGGTTCTGGTAATCAAGGAAGATGCCCCGGCAAATTGCTTTGTTGATGTTACGAAAATGATCAGAGATATTAAATGCGAGGTCATCAAGGGATATTATAAGGACGGCTGGCTGGATCAGGAGGCGGAGCTCAATATTATGGCGGGAGAAGAGGGGCTTGTCGATCTTGAATTTCTCTATCCCGGAGAGATACAGGGAAACGAGGTGATCTCGATGCTGGTCAACGGAAAGGAATACGTCGCGTTTGAGCTGAAGAATAATATCTCCTATCAGACTTTTTATGCAAAGCCGTATGAGGTCATCAATATCCGCTTCAGCAGCAATTTCTACCTTCCGGATGCACAGGAGATCAGAGGGGAAACACCGCTTTGCACCTTGATGAATATTTCTTCGGAGTAGAAAGTGGAGCCGTTTTTTTCGGCGGACTCCGCCTCGCATTCAAAAAAGCGTTTTTAAAGAGGGAATGCATATGGGAAAGAAACTTACGGCATTGATGCTGCCTCTCATGGGGGTTCTTTTTATCACCGCATATATCAGATCATCGGCTGTGGATGTCGTATATACGGATTATATCCGCCTGGTAAATTCCTATCTGGAAAATCCTTACAGCCTCAAGCCTTATCTTGGGGCGGATATCTTTACCAGAATGCCGATTACCTGGCTGCAAAGAATGATCAATGTCAGATTTTTTTCATACAGTACTTTTTTTGATATGCTCCTCGGGGCATGCTTCCTGGGAGTGAGCGTATTTATTGCGGCAAGGTATGCGCTCAAAAAAAACATGGAAATTTTGGAGATTGCGAGCATTGTATTCATCGGCTTCTCCCTGAATAAATGGGAAATGCTGCTTAACGGCAGCGGATGGGTGCATTTTTTTGCATTTGCTCTCTTTTATTATCATTATTATCTTTATGACAGATATGCTGCAAAGGAAGGGAAAAAAAAGGACGGGCTGCGGCTTAGTCTCCTTCCCTGGTTCACGATACTGCTGGCTGCGGGACCGTACAGCGCGGTCTATGCCGCCTCGGTACTGCCGGTTTATGCCCTGCGGGTATTCATGATTTGGAAGGAGGGAGGAAGGGAGAAGGGAAAAAAGATCAAAAGAGAGCTTCTTCTTGCGCTGAACCTTCTTTTGCCCACCCTGCTCTACCTCTTGAGCAGGGCAAATTCGGTGGAAGAGCATGCCGGAGCGACAAGGCTTTCGATAGGAGAGGTGATCAAAGCGGATCCATTTTTATTGTTCCGCCTGCTTTTAAAATCCTTGGCTTCCGCCGGGCTGGAGCCCGAGCTCCTGAAAAAGCTCGGTCTGTCTTCGGCGGCGCTTATGCTCCTCGGTCTTTTCATGATCCTGCTCTATCTCTATGCGCTTTGGTTGAATCTGGGGAAGGGACTCTATAAAAAAACGCTCTTTCCGCTTTTTCTGCTCTTTTCCGGAATGGCAAGCCATGGCTTGGTATCGCTTTCGAGATGGATTTTCTTAAACGACAGCTATGCAATGAGTTCGAGATATGCCTTGCAGTTTCAGGCGGGGGTCATCGGCATCCTGCTCAGCCTCTATCTGGATAAGAGAGATTGCGGGGAGAGGGGGGAGAAAAAAAGAGCCCGACCGACTCCGATTGCTCTTTGCATTGCTCTCTTCTTTACGGCGGGAAGTTTTTGGGTCGATGCCCATGAGATTCATATGTCGAGATACCGGAAGGAGAATTTTATGGAGAAGGCGGAGGCGGCGCTGGATTTCGAGCGGCTGAGCGATGAAGAGCTCAACAGAATTTTTCAGTACAGACATGATGCCGGACGCATAAGGAAGGCGCTAGGGATTCTCAGCGATCGGCAGCTCAATATTTTTGCAGAGGAAAAGAAAGAAGCACTTAGAGCGGAGTAAAAGGAGGTCTTATGAAAGTAGTGATACTCGCAGGAGGATTCGGAACGAGAATAACGGAGGAAAGCCATCTGAAACCGAAGCCCATGATAGAGATCGGCGAGCAGCCCATTCTCTGGCATATCATGAAGTATTATTCCTGCTTCGGATTTAATGATTTCATCATCTGTCTGGGATATAAGCAGTATATCGTAAAGGAGTATTTTGCGGATTATTTCCTTCATACCTCCGATATTACCTTTGATCTTGCCAATAACAAGATGGAGGTGCATAATAATTATTCGGAGCCGTGGAAGGTAACCCTCGTCGATACGGGGCTCAATACGATGACGGGGGGAAGAATCAAGCGGATTAAGGAATATATCGGCGAAGAGGAATTCATGCTGACCTACGGAGACGGGCTGAGCAATGTCGATCTGAAGAAGCTGCTGGATTTTCACCGCAAAAACAGGAAGGTGGGAACGATCACGACGGTCAATATCGGGCAGGCAAAGGGAATCCTGACGATGGATCATGCAGGAGAGATCAAATCCTTCAGAGAGAAAAGCGATAATGACGGGGCGATCATCAATGGAGGTTTTATGGTGATGAGCCCGAAAATCTTCGAATATATAGAGGGAGATGAAACGGTGTTTGAAAAAGAACCGCTTCAACGGCTCGTTCAGGAAAACGAATTGATGGGATATTATCATGAGGGCTTCTGGCAATGCATGGATACGCAAAGAGAAAAGAAAAAGCTGGAGGATCTCTGGCAGAGCAATAAGGCGCCGTGGAGGATTTGGGAATAATGCTTGACTTTTTTTATAAAAAAAAGATACTTATAACAGGGCATACAGGTTTTAAAGGAGCATGGATTTCGAGAATGCTCCTGCTTGCCGGCGCGGATATCACGGGATATGCGCTGGAGCCGCCGACCTCTCCCTCTCTGTATGATACGATAGATCTGGAGGGGAATATCAGATCCTATATCGCGGATATCCGGGACGGAGAGAGCCTCAAAAAGGTATTTGCGCAGGAAAAGCCCGAGTTTGTACTGCATATGGCTGCTCAGCCCATTGTCAGAACCTCGTATGAGATGCCCGTATATACCTATGAAACCAATGTGATGGGAACCGTGAATATCATGGAATGTCTGCGCCTGAATCCCGGGGTGCGTTCCTTTCTCAATGTTACGACGGATAAGGTATATGATAATCAGGAGACGGACCGGGCATATGAGGAGGGGGATTTCCTGGACGGATATGATCCCTATTCCAATTCCAAATCCTGTTCGGAGCTGGTTACGCACAGCTATCAGAGATCTTTTCTCAGGGATTTAAAAATGGCGGTATCCACCGCAAGAGCGGGCAATGTGATCGGAGGAGGAGATTTTGCAAGAGACAGGATCGTTCCGGATTGCGCCCGCGCCGCAATATCGGGAAAGACTCTGCTGATCAGAAATCCGAATGCGATCAGGCCTTTTCAGCATGTTCTGGAGCCCCTATATGCCTATCTGATGATATTGCAGAGGCAGGCGGAGGACAGGCTTTGCTATGAGGGGGCGTTTAATGTCGGACCGGATGAGGAAGACTGCGTGAGTGCGGGAGAGATTGCGGCTCTTTTTGCAAAATACTGGGGAGAAGGATTCGAGTATGAAATCAAATCGGACGGGGGTCCGCATGAGGCGGGCTTTTTGAAGCTTAACTGCAAGAAGCTCAAAGAAACTTACGGCTGGAGACCCGTGTACAGAGTTGCCGATGCACTCGAAAAAACCATAGACTGGTTTAAGCGTTACCGGGACGGGGAGGATATGAGTGCGGTCTGCGATCGGCAAATAGAAGCATTCGACAAAGAGTTCAATAAAATATGGAGTAAGAGAGATGTTTGAAAATAAAACAAAAGCCGAGGCGGAAAAAGAGATACTGGAAGCAGTAAGGGTTTATTGCGATAAATACCATAATATCAAGAAGGAGTTCAAAGAGGGAGACAGGATACCGTATGCAGGCAGGGTCTATGACAGCGAAGAAATGGTGAATCTCGTGGATTCCTCTCTGGAATTTTGGATTACCGGAGGCAGGTATACCGATGAGTTCGAGGCATCGCTTGCAAAGTTTCTCGGGCTGAGATATGTATCCCTCGTCAATTCCGGTTCAAGCGCAAACCTCTGCGCCTTCATGTCTCTGACCTCGGAGCAGCTCGGAGAAAGAAGAATCAAACGCGGAGACGAGGTGATTACCGTTGCCTGCGGTTTTCCGACCACGGTAACTCCGATGATTATATACGGAGCGGTTCCGGTATTTGTCGATATGACAATACCGCAGTACAATATAGATGTAAGCATGCTGGAGAGCGCATTATCCGATAAGACCAAGGCGGTGATGGTTGCGCATACCTTGGGCAATCCCTACGATCTGCATGCGGTAAAGGAATTCTGCGACAAGCATCAGCTTTGGCTTGTAGAGGATAACTGCGATGCGCTGGGAAGCCGCTATACCTATAAGGGAGAAGAAAGATATACGGGAACGATAGGAGATATCGGCACCTCGAGCTTTTATCCGCCCCATCATATGACGATGGGAGAGGGGGGAGCCGTATATACGAATAACCCCAAGCTCAATAAGATCATTCGCTCCGTCAGGGACTGGGGAAGGGACTGCGTATGCCCCTCCGCAAAAGACAATACCTGCGGAAGACGCTTCAAGGGACAGCACGGAGAGCTGCCCTTCGGTTATGACCATAAATATGTGTATTCGCATTTCGGCTATAATCTCAAAGTCAGCGATATGCAGGCGGCGATAGGCTGCGCCCAGCTCAAGAAGCTGCCCGGCTTTATCGAGAAAAGAAAGCAGAACCACAAAAGACTTTGGGAGGCGCTGCAGGGAGTAAGCGATAAAATCATCCTTCCTCAGGCATGTGAAAACTCGGATCCGAGCTGGTTCGGATTTTTGATCACCTGCAAGGAGGGAGTGGAGAGGAAGAAGATCGTGGATTATCTGGAGAGCAGGAATATCCAGACGAGAATGCTCTTTGCCGGAAATCTGATCAAGCATCCCTGCTTTGACAGCATGAGAAAAGAGCAGAGGGGATATAGAGTCGTAGGCGAGCTTAAGAATACCGAGAGGATCATGAAGGATACCTTCTGGGTCGGGGTGTATCCGGGAATGAGCTTCGAGATGATTGATTTCATCGCGGCATCGATTATCGAGGCGCTCAGAGCCTGATCTTTGCAAGCAGAGAAAAGCGTCTGCATCAAAGCTTCGAGGATGAGTGAAGACCGATTCTTAAAAAACGAGGGTGAAAGGAAGCTATGGACAATACATACGGGCTTTTGGCAGTTCAGGAAATGAATTTGGAAATACTCAAGGAAATTGATCGCATCTGTTCAAAATACGGGATATCCTATATGCTCGATGCCGGAACCTTGATCGGCGCGATCAGGCATAACGGATTTATCCCCTGGGATGATGATGCGGATATCGCGATGAGCCGGGAGAACTGGGAGATTTTTAAACGGGTTCTCAAGAAAGAGCTGCCTGCGCATATGTGCCTTCTTATGCCGGAGGGCATGAGGGGAGGAAGAGCATTTTATGATTTCACTCCCAGGATCCTCTACAAGCATAGCCGCAGACATCAGCCCGCGCCGGAGGATGAGTATTACGAGCATAGGCTGAACCATGTATGGGTGGATATTTTCATTTTGGACAAAATCCCTCAAAACAGGATATTAGCGGGGCTGGTCAGATTATGGCAGAAAAAAATCTACCTCCTTTCGATGGGACATAGGTATCGGATCGATTATCGGAAGTACGGCATTATCCATCGGCTGCTTATCTTTATCTTTTCGAATATCGGAAGATTTTTGCCGATGCGCCTTTTATTCGGCATTCAGGAAAGCCTTTCCCGCTGCTTTCGGCGCTTTCCCTGCAAAAATCTGTATTATAGCAATTATCAGCCGGATTATCTTCATATTACGCTGAAAAAAGAATGGATCGAGAAAATGATCCGGATCAGCTTTGAGGATACGCAGCTTTGCGTATCGGATCATTATGAAGAAATACTGAGCCTGGTTTACGGGGATTATATGAAGCTCCCTCCGAAGAATAAGAGAAAACCCACGCATCAAAGCCAAGAGATTATAAGGACGGATACGGAATAATATGAGTAAGCTAAGAAAAATCTCGATTATCGCATCGGTGTATAATGAGGAGGAAGCCTTGCCGCTCTTTTATCGGGAGCTGAAAAAGAATCTGGAAGAATTGGAAGAGGACTATGAGATTCTCTTTGTCAACGACGGAAGCGCGGATCGCAGCAGGGAGATCCTGACGGAAATCAGCAATCGGGACGAAAAGGTGAAGCTCATCCATTTTTCCAGAAATTTCGGTCATGAAGCGGCGATGATCGCCGGCATCGATCATGCCGATTCGGATGCGCTGATCTGCATGGATGCGGATCTCCAGCATCCTCCCTCCTGCATCAGGGAGATCGCGGACTGTTTTAAGCAGGGCTATGATATTGTCAGTATGATCAGAACGGGGAACAGATCCGCAGGTTTGGTTAAAAATATCGCTTCGGCAGGCTTTTATGCATTGATCAATATTCTCAGCGAAGCCAAGATCGAAAAGAATGCATCGGATTTCTTCGGGATATCGCAGAGGGCGGCGGAGGTTTTAAGAAAGTCCTATCGGGAAAAAATACGTTTCCTCAGGGGATATGTTCAGAACCTGGGATTTAAGAAGACGGGGCTTTTTTATGAGGCGAATGAAAGAGCGGGAGGAAAAAGCAAGTATTCGCTTGCAAAGCTTTTTCGCTTCTCCATCAATACCATACTTTGCTTTTCCGACCTTCCCTTAAAGCTCGGAATGTATGCCGGAGGATTTGCCGCTCTTCTCGGAGTGCTGATGATGATTTATACGATATGGTCCTGGGCGGCGGTGGGGACTCCAAACGGCTATGCGAGCATTATTGTGTTGATTTGTTTTATGTTTGCGGTTTTATTCATTATTCTCGGTATCATAGGAGAATATATAGGGATACTTTTTACCGAGCTTAAGGACAGACCGATATATATTATTGAGGAAAAAATCAATTTATAATCGGAAGATAGGATCATGCAGCGCTTTCCGGCAGAAAGCGGGGGCATATGAATCTTTCGGAAGCATTCTCTTTAAGAATTCAGCTATTATGTTTTGAAAAAGATCTTACCCTGTATGAGCTCTCAAAAAAGAGCGGGGTACCCAGAACGACGCTCAAGGATATCGCGGCGGGAAGGATTACCAATACGGGAATAAAAAACGTCGAAAAAATCGCCAAGGGCTTCGGAATGAATATCCGGGATTTTTTCGACGCGGATCTTTTTGAAAAATCCTAATCTTTTTATTCATTTTTCTTTTCACATCTGAGGTAGGCAGCAGCATCTTTAAAAAAACTTGCAACAATCAGGATGATAATGATACCGACCGGAAAGGCTGCAATGATCGAAACTGTCTGCAGGTGATTCATGGAATTCTCCGAAAAAATCAAAGCAATCGGAAAAAGTATTAACAGTATAGCCCAGAAAAGCTTGATTCTCTTATCGGGTATTTCTCCTTCTTCAAGCTCCTTATAAGTATAGGAGGAGGCGACCAGGGTAAGGGAATCAAATGTTGTCGCATAAAATGCGATCATCGAAAGAACAAGCAAAATCAGGGCAAGCTTCGGAAAGGGAAGCTGCTCGAAAATAAAGAGGATGCTCCCGTACAGGTCCGCGCTTTCCCGATAGAGGGCGAGGATGCCCTTATGATCGAGGAGTTCAAGCCCGAGCCCGTAATTGCCGAGGATGATGAAGGAAGAGAAGGTTCCTGCCAAGCCGAAGAGATATCCTCCGAGTACGGTCTGGCGCAAGGTGCGCCCGCGGCTGATGCTTCCGATAAAGAAAGGGGTTGCCACGCACCATACCATCCAGTAAGCCCAGTAAAAGACCGTCCAGTTTCGGACGAAGCCGCTTTCTCTGCCTGCATCCGTCCAAGTGGAAAGGACGATGAAATTCTGCGCAAGATTGCCCAGAGAGGATATGCCGGTTTCGATGATGTAAACCGCCTTTCCTCCCCCGATCAGGACGAAAGCAAGCAGGGAAAAGAAAATATAGGAACAGGAGGAGGCAAGGAATTCCACCCCCTTGATTCCGAGATAGGCGCAGAAGGTATATATCGCACAGATAATCAGGAGAAGGGAGATTGTCAGCGTAGAGCCCTCCGGCAGACCGCTCACTTTGCTGAGTGCGCCGGAAAGCAGGGGGGTTGCCAGAGAAAAGGTCGTTGCCGTACCGGCAATCAGCGCAAAAACGGCGAAAAGATCGATGAGCTTTCCGATAAGGCCGTCAACTTTCCTGCCCAATAATGCTCTGCAGCTTTCGGAATATCTCTGTCTTTTGCATTTTCTGACATGGAGCATAAAACCGAAGGCGGAGGCAAGCACGAGATAAAAACTCCAAGGTATGGGACCCCAGTGGAAAAGAGGATAGGTGCTTGCCCAGGTCTGTACGCCGCCGAGCTTTGCGATATGGCCTTCACCGGCATAAAGCATCCATTCACAGATGGAATAAAAGAGAATATCGGCTGCCAGACCGGCGGTAAACATCATGCTGCCCCAGGAAAAAAAAGAAAAATCAGGTTTTTCACCGCCGCCGAGCTTGATCTTTCCGTATTTTGAGAATGCGATATAGAGGGAAATGAGAAACATGCCCAGTCCGATCAGGAGGTAAAAGCTTGCGAGCCGATCGCTTAAGAAGAAACGCATTCTTTCCAGCGCAGAGGAAGAAGCCTGCGGTTTCAGAACAAAAAGCAGGCATAGTAAGATAATGGAAAAAAAGGGGATGATGCTGAGCTGGAAATCAATTCGTTTAAGAAGAGGATTTCTTATTTTTTCTTTCATAAGCGCCTCCATGTTCAAAAAATCATCTTTAAATAAAATATTGAACACAATATAGCATGGCTCCCTGTATTTTGCAAGAACTTTCGTAACTTAAGAATTTCTGACATTTATAAAAAAGAGCTACAAAATTTATCCTTTATTATATATAATAAAATACTTGGAGGCATGGAGTATGCTTAGAAAAAAATAGTAAGAAGAAAAACTGGAGAAGAGAAAATGAAAAAATCATATAGGAAGGCATTTGCTTCTTTGGCTGCGGCGGTGATGATTTTGGGATCGGGCTGTGCAAAAAGAGAGCTTGTGGTTCCGCAAACCATAGCCATAGAGCCAGATTTCAGCATCAAAGAAAATATTCAGATAGACTGGTTTCAGGTAGAGGACGAATGCTATGAGCTTCTGAATGCGGAGGAATATCCTCTCGTCGATCAGATTGATTATGTGGTATTCGAGAATGAGAAAATCATCCGTCTGATTTTGGTACTAAAAAATGAGGCAAATCAGATTGATGCCCTTACTTACGGGGCAAAATACATCAAGGCGTTTAATGATGCGATTGCAACACAGGATTTTTCGGTGGCAAGATCAGGAGAGGATTATTACGGAGGATTATGGGACGAGTACGGGCTTGAGCTTGAGGTATATCCGCTGAATGAGATTTTGAGCGAAGACACTTCGGGATATTACGTCAATCAAAAGATGGACCCGGGAGCAAACGATCCCGTAGTACCGCTGATTCATACGCAGCAGGAGAATGTGGCGGAAAGCGCCGCTCAATAGGCGAAAGCGGAAAAAATATAAAAATCGGATAAAGGAAGGTTGGAATGATGCGGATTTTAAAAAGAGCGGGTGCGATCATGCTTTGCTTTGCAGCACTGATTGCCGCAGCACCATTTTCAGTTCAGGCAAAAGCGGTTACGCGCAGCGCGATAAGGGTGGGAAGCTCCTCGTCTCCTCAGCACGGACCGGGGATGCAGTCTCTCGGCGGAGCGGAAATTATGTTATTGCAAAATCAGACGGACAGCCAGATGATGAGCTATATCATTACCACAAATACCGGAGAGCTGATCGTAGTCGACGGCGGGCTGCCCGAAGATGCGCAGCATCTGAGCGATATCATTAAAAGCAAGGGAGGGAAGGTGAGCGCCTGGCTGATCACCCATCCTCACAGCGATCATGTCGGAGCGATCACAAAGCTGATCAATGAAGGGCTGAACGGCATCAGCGTAGAGGGAGTCTACTATAAATATATGGATATGGATTGGTATATCAGAAACGAGGCATACCGTTCCCAGATGGTTGCAGACAGCGCCGCAGCCTTTGCAAAGCTCGATCCCTCGGTAAGACACGGAGAGATCAAAAAGGGCGATGTGATCGAGGTGGGAAATGCGAAGATCCATGTACTTAACGATCCCTATCAGTTTACGGTCAATGCGATCAATAACTCTTCCGTTGCCTATAGAATCGATATCAACGGCAAGAGAATTCTCTTCCTCGGAGATATGGGACCGGAGGCGGGAGAAAGCCTCAAAAACGAGCTTCCTCCGGAGGAGCTGCGCGCGGATTATGTGCAGATGGCACATCACGGGCAGTATGGAGTAAATAAGGATGTTTATGAGCTGATCCGACCGAAGGTATGCATGTGGAATGCACCCTCATGGCTTTGGGATAACGATAACGGTGCCGGCAAGGGGAGCGGAACCTATCTTACGCTTGAGGTAAGAGCCTGGATGGAGGAGCTCGGCGTAAAATCACATTATGTCATAAAGGACGGAGATCAGACAATAAAATAAGAAGAGAGTGCGGGAGGCTTTTGTTGCGCTTTTCGAAGGGGAATTGGCGGTTATGCAAAGATGAAAATGCAGACCGCCTTTTTTGCTGCCTGTATTTTTCGGAGAAAGTAAGGGAGAAAGAAAGCGGGGGGAAGAGAGGGAAGGGATAAATTTTCTTGACATTCTTAGAAGAAGGAATTAAAATAGTTTGACAATCAAAATATTTAATATTCAAAAGAATATATCAAGGAGAGATGATGGAGATTATTCTTCAGAGTACCGGAAGTCAGCTGCCAAGAAGGAGCCTCAGCAACGACGAGCTGAGCCGGATGGTGGAAACCTCCGATGAATGGATAAGAAGCCGGACGGGGATAACGAGCAGGTATATATCCGGAGAGGATGAGTCTTTGAGCCTTCTGGCGGCAAAAGCGGCACAAAAAGCATTGAGCTCTGCCGGAGTCGAAGCTTCAGAGCTGGATCTGATCATCGGAGCAACCTCCAGCCCGGATAAGAGTTTTCCCTCCTGTGCCTGTGAGGTACAGGCATTGATCGGTGCAGAGAGGGCTTTTTGCTTCGATGTCAGCGCGGCCTGTTCCGGATTTGTATACGGCATGCATATAGCGGAAAGCATGATGAGAGCCTCAGCCTATAAAAAGGCTTTGGTGATCGGTGCGGACGCGCTTTCCAAATACATCGACTGGGGGGACAGGAGCACCTGCGTGCTTTTCGGAGACGGAGCGGGAGCGGTTCTCTTAAGCGCGAGAGAGGAAAGCGCAGAAGAGAAGAAAGGAATTATCGCCGCAAGCCTGGGTTCCGACGGAAAAGGAGGAGAGGTGCTTTACAGAGATTGTGCCGGAGAGGATCGCTTTCTCCATATGGATGGGCAGTCGGTTTTTAAGTTTGCCGTAAGAACGGTTCCCAAAAGCATAGAAGAGGTTTTGGAGAAGGCGGGGACGGATAAGGAAGAGGTGGATTTCTTCATTCTTCATCAGGCAAATGAGCGCATCATCGATGCGGCAGCCAAAAGGCTGGAACTGCCTAAGGAGAGGTTTCCGATGAATCTTTCCGAGATGGGAAACACTTCTGCGGCAAGCATTCCGGTATTGCTGGATGAGCTCTTCAAAAAGGGCAGGATCAGAAAAGGAATGCTGATTCTGATCTCGGGCTTCGGTGCAGGGCTTACATGGGGCTCCATGCTGATCCGGTACTAAATAAAGAGGCATCATGAGACCGAAAGGTTTATGATAGATAAAAAGAAAATAATTAATATTAATATTAAAGAAAAGAGGTAAATTATGTCAGAGAAAGTAAAGGAAATCATTGCGGAGCAGCTTAATATCGATGTGGATAAGATTAATATAAACTCTGATTTTAAAGAGGATCTCGGTGCGGATTCGCTGGATCTTTTCAATCTGGTGATGGCTTTCGAAGATGAGTACGGAGTGGAGATTCCCTCCGAGGATCTGGAGCAGATTACTACGGTATCGGCGGTTATCGAGTACTTAAAGGAAAAAGGGGCGGATATTTCATAAAAAGAGGATAAGGCAGGAAGAAGAGCATGAAAACCCGGATAACAGAACTACTCGGCATAGAACATCCCATTATTCAAGGCGGTATGGCTTGGGTTGCCGAACACCATCTTGCCGCTGCCGTCAGCAATGCGGGAGGGCTGGGACTGATCGGAGCGGCAAATGCACCGGCGCAGGTTGTTCGAGAAGAAATCAGAAAGGCGAAGAGTCTGAGCAATAAGCCCTTCGGCGTAAATATTATGCTGCTTTCTCCGCACGCGGAAGAAATTGCACAGCTGGTGATCGAAGAGGGGGTTGAAGTGGTAACTACGGGAGCCGGCTCTCCCGAAAAATACATCAAATCATGGAAAGAAGCCGGAATCAAGGTGATTCCCGTAGTTGCTTCCGTCGCACTTGCCAGAAGGATGGAGAGAGTCGGAGCCGATGCGGTGATCGCCGAGGGCTGTGAGGCAGGAGGGCATATCGGAGAAATTACGACAATGGCTCTCATTCCCCAAGTCGCCGATGCGATAGAGATTCCGCTGATTGCGGCGGGAGGAATCGGAGACGGCAGAGGCATGATGGCGGCTCTGATGCTCGGTGCGGAGGGGGTACAGATCGGAACCAGATTCGTCGTAGCCCATGAATCGATCGTGCATGATAATTATAAAGAAAGAATTATCAAGGCAAAGGACATAGACAGCGCGGTTACCGGAAGAAGCCACGGCCATCCGGTGCGCTCGCTCAGAAATACGATGACCAGAGAATATGCGAGGCTGGAGAGTGAGGGCAAGAGCTTTGAGGAGCTTGAATACCTGACTCTGGGAACGCTGCGCAAGGCGGTGCAGGAGGGAGATACCGTAAACGGTACCGTCATGGCGGGGCAGATCGCCGGTTTGGTCAGCAAGAGACAGAGCTGTAAAGAAATCATCGATGAGATGCTTGCACAGGCGCAGGCGCTGGCAGGCAAGATAGGGAGTCCGGTATGAGCATAGCATTTTTATTTCCGGGTCAGGGAGCGCAAAAGACGGGGATGGGAAGAAGCTTTTATGAAGAAGAGCCTCTTTCCAGGGAAGTTTTTCTCAATGCCTCAAAACTGCTTTCCTTAGATATGGAAGAGCTTGTGTTTTCAGAAAATGACAAGCTGAATATAACCGAATATACACAGGCTGCCTTGGTTTGTACCTGCATAGCGATGCTGAAGGCGGTAGAGAAACGCGGAATTAAGGCGGAGGTTTGTGCAGGTCTGAGTCTCGGAGAATATGCGGCTCTTTATTATAGCGGGGCGATGAGCGAGGAGGATGCTCTGCGCGTTGTAAGAGAGAGAGGGAAGCTCATGCAGGAAGCGGTGAGGGGAGAAGGCGCTATGGCGGCAGTGCTCGGGCTGAGTGCGGAAGAGACGCAGGAAGCAATCAAGGGGATAGAGGGCGTATGGATTGCAAACTATAACTGCCCCGCCCAGATCGTCATATCCGGATATGCCGAGGCGGTCGAAAAAGCTTCGGAAGAGCTGAAAAAGGCAGGGGCAAAGAGGGTGATCGCCCTCAATGTAAGCGGTCCTTTCCATTCCCCCCTGCTCAAGGAAGCGGGAGAGGCGCTCTATCGTTATCTTTCGGATTTTGAGATATCGGATCCGAAGCTTCCCTATGTGGCGAACTATCATGGAGATTATGTGTATAGCGCAAAGGGGATCAGGGAGCTTTTGAGAGATCAGGTTTCCGGGGCGGTCAGGTTTGAGCAGAGCATAAGAAAAATGATTGCCGAAGGAGTGGATACTTTTATTGAGATCGGTCCCGGGAAAACCCTGAGCGCTTTTGTGAAAAAAATCGATCAGAATGTAAGAATTTTGAATATAGAGAATACAGAGGATATCGAAAGAGTGGCCCAAGCTCTTTCCGTATAAAATAGGAGAAAAAAATGAAGCTGGAGAATAGAGTGGCGCTTGTTACGGGAGCGGCAAAAGGAATAGGAAGAGCAATTGCAATTGCACTGGCAAAGGAGGGCGCATATACCATCATCAATTATGCGGGCTCCAGAGAAAAAGCGGAGCAGACCAAGGCAAAGATAGAAGCGGCAGGAGGCAGGGCGGAGATCTGTCAAT
This sequence comes from Johnsonella sp., assembly GCA_030529445.1. Taxonomy (GTDB): domain Bacteria; phylum Bacillota; class Clostridia; order Lachnospirales; family Lachnospiraceae; genus Johnsonella. The sequence goes on from JAUMWW010000001.1 coordinate 59,598, forward strand.
GTGATGTATCCGATTTTGCGGCGGTGAAAGAAATGATAGACAAAATTGTCAGGGAGCAGGGAAAGCTGGATATACTGGTGAATAACGCCGGCATCACAAGAGATAATCTTCTGATGAAGATGAGTGAGGAAGAGTTCGATTCCGTGATGAATACCAATCTCAAGGGAAGCTTTCACTGCATGCAGGCGGCGAGCCGCCACATGATCAAGGCGAGGTACGGCAGAATCATCAATATTTCTTCGGTTTCGGGAGTAGCAGGCAATATAGGGCAGGTAAATTACAGCGCAAGCAAGGCAGGGCTGATCGGAATGAGCAAATCCGCAGCCAGAGAGATGGCATCCAGGGGGATTACCGTCAATACGGTAGCACCGGGATTCATTGTCACGGACATGACGGATAAGCTTTCCGATAAGATCAAGGAGAGCATGACGGAAATGATTCCGATGAAGAGATTCGGTGAGCCGGAGGATATTGCGGAAGCGGTTCTTTTTTTGGCAGGTGAAAGCGCCGGCTATATTACGGGTCAGACCCTCAGCGTCAACGGCGGCATGTATATGTAAAGAGCGGTATATCATATGCGGTGAAGATGCCGGCATGTAACTCATTCAAAAATCTCATAAAAGGAAAGGGAAGATGAGGCTTAAAAAGCAGCATAGAGGAAAATGATGAAAAGAAGAGTAGTGATAACCGGTCTCGGAGCGCTTACCCCGACCGGCTTAGATGTAAAAAGCTTTTGGAATTCCTGCAGAGAGGGAAGAGTGGGAATCGCTCCCATCACCTATTTCGATACCAAGGATTTTAAGGTAAAGCTTGCCGCAGAGCTAAAAGGATTCGATCCGAAGGAATATATGGATGCGAAGCAGGCAAAGCGAATGGAAGCCTTTTCACAATATGCCGTAGCCGCGAGCAAAGAGGCATTGGAGGACAGCGGTATTGATATGGAGAAGGAGGATCCCTTCCGGATCGGTGTAAGCGTGGGTTCGGGAATCGGGAGTCTTCAGTCCATGGAGAGAGAGCATAGCAAGCTGCTTGAGAAAGGTCCGGGAAGGGTCGCGCCACTTTTGGTTCCGATGATGATTTCCAATATGGCGGCAGGCAATATTGCAATCCAGTTCGGTTTGAAGGGAAAGAACATCAATGTGGTGACGGCTTGTGCAACGGGAACGCATAGCATAGGCGAGGCGTTTCGTTCGATTGTATATAAGGAGGCGGAGGTGATGCTTGCAGGCGGAAGTGAAGCCTCTATTTCGCCTATCGGCGTTGCGGGATTTGCCGCGCTTACAGCATTGAATACCACGGAGGATGCGGCAAGAGCCTCGATTCCTTTCGATAAGGACAGAGCCGGCTTTGTCATGGGCGAGGGAGCCGGGGTTTTGGTTCTGGAGGAATTGGAGCATGCAAAGGCGAGGGGAGCAAAGATCTATGCGGAAATCGTCGGCTACGGATCAAGCTGCGATGCCTACCATATTACCTCCCCCAGAGAGGACGGATCGGGAGCTGCCAAGGCGATGCTCTATGCGATAGAGGATGCCGGGTTAAAGCCCGAGGATGTGGATTATATCAACGCACACGGAACAAGCACGCCTCATAATGACCTTTTCGAGAGCAAGGCAATCAAGCTTGCGCTCGGAGAGCATGCATATAAGGTGAAGATCAATTCGACCAAATCTTTAATCGGACATTTACTCGGAGCTGCCGGAGGAATCGAGGCGCTGGTCTGTGTAAAATCTCTTGAGGAAGGATTCATTCATAAGACCGCGGGTCTGCAGACGCCGGGCGAGGGCTGCGACCTTGATTATTGTATGGAAAGCGCGGATGCTCCGGAGCTTGAGGTGGCAATGAGCAATTCTTTAGGTTTTGGCGGACATAATGCAAGCATAGTGTTTAAAAAATACAGAGGGTAGATCTGATGAATATTGAAGAAATGATACTGCTGATGGAAGCGGTGAAAAAAAGCGGAATCGACAGCTTTGCCTATAAGAATGAGAGCGAGAAAATCGTCATCAAAAGGAAAAAAGAAGAGGGAAGAGTCTTTCTCCAGGAAGGCGGCATGCCGATACAAGAAGTACAGGTGAGAAAAGAAGAGGTGGAGATCGGAGACGGCTGCGCCATCGAAAATGAAAAGCTGATCTGCTCTCCCCTTGTAGGAACATTTTATGCCGCTCCCAGCCCCGGCGCAAAACCCTTTGTCTCGGTGGGAGATCGGGTAAAGAAGGGGCAGGTGCTCGGCATTATCGAAGCGATGAAGCTGATGAACGAGATCGAAAGCGAGCATGAGGGAGTGGTGGAAGCAATTCTTATAGAGGATGAAACCATGGTGGAATTTAATCAGCCCTTATTCCGCATACGTTAAGAGGGGAGGTTTTATATGCTCGGGATCAATGAAATCAAAGAAATCATACCGCATAGAGCGCCCTTTCTTTTAATTGACAGAATAGAAGAGCTCGTCCCCGGAAAATTGGCATCCGGATACAAGGCGGTAAGCTATAACGAGCCTTTTTTTGCAGGGCATTTTCCCGAAGAGCCCGTAATGCCGGGAGTTTTGATTATCGAAGCGCTTGCGCAGGTGGGAGCGGTAGCGATACTGACGATGGAAGAGAATAAGGGAAAAATTGCTTATTTCGGAGCGATTAATCAGGCAAAGTTTAAGCGGAAGGTAATACCCGGAGACAGACTCAAATTGGAATGTGAAATTATCAAGATGAAGGGGCCCGTAGGGATAGGAAGCGCAAAGGCAAGCGTGGACGGAGAGCTTGCAGTCAGTGCAGAGCTGACCTTTATGCTTTCAAAATAGGTGGAGGCAATGTTTCAAAAGATACTGATCGCAAACCGCGGCGAGATAGCGGTGCGTATAGTCAGAGCCTGCAGGCAGCTCGGCATCAAGAGCGTTGCGGTATATTCCGAGGCGGACAGGGACAGCCTGCATGCCATGCTTGCGGATGAAGCCGTCTGTATAGGACCGGCTCCTTCCAATAAGAGCTATTTGGATATGGAGCGCATACTGAGTGCGACGATAGCGATAGGTGCGGATGCGATACATCCGGGCTTCGGTTTTCTGTCCGAAAATGCAAGGTTTGCAAAGCATTGCAAGGAATGCAATATCAAATTTATCGGTCCTCCGAGCGAATGCATCAGCCGCATGGGAAATAAGTCTGCGGCGAGAGAGACGATGATCTCGGCAAAGGTGCCGGTGATTCCCGGATCGGAAAAAGCGGTAAAAGATGTGGAGGAGGCGCTTTTGCAGGCAAAATCCATAGGCTTTCCAGTAATGATCAAGGCGGCATTAGGAGGAGGAGGCAAGGGCATGCGCGTCTCCTATTCGGAAAAGGATTTCAGGGATCATTTCATCAATGCGCAGCAGGAGGCGATCAAGGGATTTTCCGATAACAGCATGTATCTGGAAAAATATATTCAAAAGCCGAGGCATATCGAATTTCAGATTCTTGCGGATGAACATGGAAATATCATTCATCTGGGGGAAAGAGATTGCTCCATACAAAGAAGGCATCAAAAGCTGCTCGAGGAATCTCCCTCTCCGGCAATCGATGAGGATCTGAGAAAGCGCATGGGAAAGGCGGCGATCAAGGCGGCAAAGGCATGCGGATATCAGAGTGCGGGGACGATAGAGTTTCTTTTGGATGAAGATAAGAATTTTTATTTTATGGAAATGAACACCAGAATCCAGGTGGAACACCCGGTGACGGAGCTCGTGACGGGAGTGGATTTGATCAAGGAGCAGATCCGCATCGCCGCCGGGCAGAAACTGCAACTGAGGCAGCAGGATGTCAAAATCAGGGGGCATGCAATAGAATGCAGAATCAATGCCGAAAACCCGGAGTATAATTTCAGACCTTCCCCGGGTCTGATTACCAATCTCCATCTGCCGGGAGGCAACGGAGTCAGGGTGGATACGCATATTTATAACGGATACCGTATTCCGCCGAACTACGATTCCATGCTCCTGAAGCTGATTGTGCATGGAGAAAACCGTGCGGAGGCGATTGCGAAGATGGCAAGCGCGCTCGGAGAGATTATCATAGAAGGACCGGATACGAATATCGATTTCGAATATGAGCTGATCAATCATGAGGCTTTTATTGCGGGGGAGACGGATACCCGCTTCATCGAACGCTTTTTCGGACAGTATCTGAAATAGAATCGGAGGTTTTCAATGTTCAGGTCATTATTTAAAAAAACATATACGAGAATAGAACATCTGCAAAGCGATCAATCCGTCAAGAGCGGAGCGCCGGAAGGAATGTGGAGAAAATGCAAGAAATGCAATGCGGCGGTCTATGCGGAAGATGTAAGGAATAATCATTATATCTGTCCGAAGTGCGAGGCGTATTTCAGAGTGCATGCCTACCGCCGGATAGAGATGCTTTGCGATAAGGACAGTTTTGAAGAATGGAATGCCCGGATGGAGATTTCCAATCCTCTGGATTTTCCCGGATACGAAGAAAAAATCATAGAAAATAAAGAAAAAACGAAGCTGGACGAGGCGGTGATTACGGGCAGCGCAAAAATAGAGGGAATGAAGCTGGTAATCGCCGTTTGCGATGCAAGATTCATGATGAGCTCGATGGGGCATAATGTCGGAGAAAAGATCACCTATGCGATCGAGAGGGCTGCAAAGGAAAAACTGCCCCTGGTGATTTTTTCCTGTTCGGGGGGAGCGCGGATGCAGGAGGGGATTATTTCTCTGATGCAGATGGCAAAAACCTCGGCGGCGTTAAAAAAGCTTCATCAGGCAAAGCAGGTCTATATCAGCGTATTGACGGACCCCACTACGGGAGGAGTTACGGCTTCCTTTGCGATGCTCGGAGATATTATCCTCGCCGAGCCGAAGGCGCTGATCGGCTTTGCGGGTCCCAGAGTCATTGCGCAGACGATAGGGGCGAAGCTGCCCGAGGGCTTTCAGCGCGCGGAATTTCTTTTGGAGCACGGCTTCGTGGACGCGATCGTGGAAAGAAAAGACCAGAGAGATATGATCGCGAGGATTTTGCGGGCATACCGTTATCAGAAAGCCTATGAAAGCCCGGAAGAAAGAGAAGCGCTATCGAAAAAAAGATCCGGAAAATCAAAAGAAAAGAAGACGGCGTGGGAGAGCGTGCTGATTTCCAGAAGCGCAGAGAGACCGACGGCAAAGGACTATATGGAGGGGATCTTTTCGGAGTTTACGCAGCTGCACGGAGACAGGTGCTTTGCGGATGACGGAGCTCTTATCGCCGGAATCGGATTTTTGAATGAAAGCCCCTTTATGCTGATCGGACAGCAAAAAGGAAGGAATCTGAAGGAAAATAAAATAAGGAACTTCGGAATGCCTTCACCCGAAGGATACCGAAAGGCACTCAGACTGATGCGCTCGGCTTCGGATTTCGGAATCCCCATTATCTGCTTTGTCGATACGCCGGGAGCCTTCTGCGGCATAGAGGCGGAAGAAAGAGGACAGGGAGAGGCGATCGCAAGAAACCTTTTTGAAATGAGTGATTTGAGGGTTCCCGTACTTTCTCTCGTCATCGGCGAGGGAGGAAGCGGAGGAGCGCTTGCCATCGCGGTGAGCAACGAGGTATGGATGCTCGAACATGCGATTTATTCCATCCTTTCTCCGGAGGGCTTTGCAAGCATTCTGTATAAGGATGCCAAAAAATGCAAGGAAGCCGCTCAGGACATGAAAATCACCTCGGAAGAGCTGTTGAAGCTGGGGATTATCGAAAAAATCATTCCGGAAGATGAGCCTGCCTCCATGGAAAACTTGCCGAAGCTGATCAAGAGGCTGGAGAAGGAATTCGGAGAATGGATCTTAAGATATCAGGAGATGAAGGAAGAAGATCTGGTACTGCAAAGATATCAAAGATACAGAAAGTATTAGGGAAAGATGGACAGAGATATTAGACTGCATATGGGTGATCTCTTCGCCGAAAAACCGATCGTACAGGGAGGAATGGGCGTGGGGATCAGCCTCTCTTCTCTTGCCGGCGCGGTGGCGAGAGAGGGCGGAATAGGATTGATCTCGACCGCTCAGATCGGCTTCAGGGAGGAGGATTTCAAAAAAAATCCTCTGCGGGCAAACCTCAGGGCGATCAAAAGCGAACTCAAAAAAGCCAGAGAGATTGCCGGAAAAAACAAGGTAATCGGCTTTAATATTATGGTGGCGACAAAGGGCTATGAGCATTATGTGGAGACGGCGACGGCGCATGGTGCGGATATCATCGTCTCGGGAGCCGGACTTGCACTGGATCTGCCGGAGCTGGTGAAAAGAGGCATGGAAAAAAGAGCCGCTTTGCCGGCTGAGGAAATTTACTGCGACAAGCCCGAACGTGTTACTAAAATTGCGCCCATCGTATCCGGCGCGAAATCAGCCGATGTTATTCTGAAGCTTTGGGACAGAAAATATGCCGAGACGGCGGATATGATCGTTATCGAGGGACCTCTTGCGGGAGGGCATCTGGGATTTTCCGCCGAGGAGCTTTCCGATCTGGGCTCCGATACAAAGAGAGCTTCCGAAAGCTATAAAAGGGAGCTTTTCGATGAGGAAATCAAGAGGATTTTGGAGCGTGTAAGGAAGGCGGAAGAGAAGTTCAACAAAAAAATTCCCGTGATCGTAGCGGGAGGAATCTATGGGGGAGAGGATCTTAAGCATGTGCTGGAGCTGGGAGCGCAGGGCGTGCAGATAGGAACGAGATTTGTAACCACTCATGAATGCGATGCCCCGCTAAGCTATAAACAAGCCTATATCGATGCAAAGCAGGAGGATATCGTCATCACCAAGAGCCCGGTGGGAATGCCGGGAAGAGCGATCAGAAACAGCTTCTTAAGGAGTCTGGAAAAGGGAAGAATACCCGTGAAAGCCTGCCATGACTGCTTGCGAAAATGCGACAGACAGACGATACCGTACTGCATTACCGAAGCCCTGCTGGCGGCGGCGAAGGGAGATATAGAGCATGCTCTGCTCTTTGCCGGTGCGAATGCATGGAGAGCAGAGAGGATAGAAAGCGTTGCGGAGGTAATGGAGGATATGATGAAATGCCTCCCGTATTAGCATCTTGCGATACTCTCTTTATCGGCTAAGCCGATAAGGAGGGTATTTTTTGTGAGCTTAATTTTCGGCGGCAGAGGGCAGAGAGAATACGAATTCCGTTCCGACATCCTTGGTGCTGATGATATCGATGTTTTCCCCGTGCGCCTGAAGAATATCCTTGACAATCGAAAGCCCGAGCCCCGTGCCCTTCTTATCCTTTCCCCTGGAGGCGTCCGATTTATAGAAGCGGTCAAAAACCTTGTTAAGATCCTTTTTATCGATACCGATTCCCGTATCTTTGACGGAAATCAGTATTTTCTCTCTCTTTTCTTCCACGCTGATATAGATGAGGGAGCTCGGATGAGAGAATTTAATCGCATTATCAATCAGGTTATAAAGAACCTGCTGAATTTTTGCGAGATCCGCATAGACCATTTCGGTCTCATCCGAAAAGGTCAGATCGATTCCGATATCTTTGCTTGCGCATTGGCCTTCGAAGCTTGCGGCGGTATTTTTGATCACCCGGTTGATATCAAAATTCGTGCGGTTGAGCCTCCCCTTTGCATCCAGATCATTGAGCGTCAGCAGGCTTCCCGTGAGCTTGGTCAGCCTCTCCGTCTCGGCGATTACGATATGCAGATATTTTTCCTGCATCTGGGGGGCTATCGTCCCGTCAAGCATGGCTTCGAGATATCCCTTGATCGAGGTCAGGGGAGAACGGAAATCATGGGATATATTGGTGATAAAGGTCCGCTGATAGTCTTCGGCATTGGCAAGCTCATTGGACATGAAGTTGAGGGTATCGGCAAGATAGCCCATTTCATCATGGGTATCCACCTTCGCCTGATGCGAGAGATTGCCGGCGGCATACTGTCTGGCTGCCTCCGTAATCGTCCGGAGAGGACGGTATACGATGGAATGAAAGACGAATAATACAAGCATCGAAAGCAGAAATACAATCAGAGAGGTGATATATACAATATTGAGAATCTGATTCTGGCTTGCGATGACCTTCTCGATCGGCAGATGAATGACAACATAGCCGTAGGTTCTGTAATTGCCGGTGATTGGGGCGGAAACGCTCAATACCTCATAGGGAAAGCTGCCGAAATAATTGCCGGTGATAAAGGATTTATTGCCGGTCGCGGTCGGATCGAAATCCTTGATCACATCCTTATCCCTGATTCCGTCGGAATCGACGATGATCGTCCCGTCTCTGCTCATAATCCAGATCTGAGAACGTAAAAAAGTGGCTACCGCCCGCAGCTGAGGATAGGCATCTTCAAGAGCGATATTTTGCCCGGCATATACCGTAGAGTAAGTGGAGGCAATCAGATTTGCCTCGTCATAGAGGGTTTTGCTCCTTGCCTCGATCAGATAGGAGTAGGTGAGTCTGGACGAAAGCGTGGCGATCGTGATAAAACCGGCTACTCCGAATACAATATATGCAAGAATGAATTTAAGATAAAGCGAGCGTTTCATCATGTTTTCCGTCCTGTTTCAAAAGAAATATCCGAAGAGAGAGCAAAAAGCCCTCAGATCAGGATCCGCGGATCTTTTCAGCGAACTTCGAATTTATATCCTATGCCCCATACGGTGGCAATTTCCCATGAGGGGTGTTCATTGATCTTTTCTCTGAGCCTCTTGATATGCACATCCACCGTTCGTGTATCTCCCGCATACTCATAGCCCCAGATATGATCGAGGAGCTGCTCCCTGGTAAATACCTGATTCGGACTGGAGGCAAGAAAGTATAAAAGCTCCAATTCCTTGGGGGGCATATCGACGGGCTTTCCCTTATAGCTGACCGAGTAATTGGTAAGATTAATGCGCAGATCGGGGTATTCGACAAAGTTCCCCCCCGGTTTTAAAGAAGGAGAGGGGGAGGCGGTCTGTGCATATCTTCGCATTACCGCCTTCGCTCTGGCGACGAGTTCCTTCGAATCGAAGGGCTTCATCATATAATCATCGGCTCCCAGCTCAAGCCCGAGCACCTTATCAAAGACCTCTCCTTTGGCGGAGAGCATGATGATGGGCACGGAGGATCTTGATCGTACCTCTCGGCATACCTGATATCCGTCCATTCCCGGGAGCATGAGATCAAGAAGGATCAGATGGGGGTTAAAATCCTGCAGTGCCGAAAGCGCCGATTCTCCGTCATATACGATATATGTTTCATACAATTCCTTCATCAGATAAAGAGAGATCAGTTCCGCGATGTTTTCGTCATCATCGACGATCAGCACTCTTTGCTTTTCTGCCATAGCTTTTCCGCCTTTCTATTTAAAACTGACAATGGTAACCGCCGTTCCTCCCTCGTTAAATTCGGCAAGATGAAACGACTTGATAAAGGGAAGTTTTTTCAGATATTGATGAATCCCTTTCTGCAATGCGCCCGTTCCTCTTCCGTGTATGATTCGAATCTGGTTCAGATGGGAAAGCATCGCATCATCCAAATATTTATTGAGTTCGGAGCATGCTTCATCGACATTCATGCCGATCAGGTTGATTTCCGGAGAAATCGTCGCCGCTTTCATAAAAGAAGCGGAGCTACCCGTAAAATGCTTTGTCGGCTTATCGGCGCTTTCTTCCTCAATGAGCTCGATATCCTTGATATCGACCTGAGAACGAAGAATTCCCATCTGAACGAAGAGCTTGCCCTTATCGTTCGGAAGAGAGCTGACAACGCCTTTGACATTCATGCTGTGTACGAATACCGAATCTCCAAGCTTGAGTTTCTTGGGAGGCTTGAGATTTCCTTTTTTTTCGGCTTTGCGGTCTGCGATCGCTTCCCGGCTTTTCTTAAGCGAATTGCGTATCGCATCTCTTTCTTTCTCGAGAGTGGAGCCCAGTCCGGCGCCGGAAGCGATCTTATTGATGTTTTGAATTGCCGTATCCGCGGTTTCCTTCGCTTCAAAGAGTATTTTCTCCGCTTCTATCCTCGCCTCCCTCAGAAGCTTTTCCCTGCGCTCCGTTATTTTTGCATCCTGAGCCTGATAATGTTTTTTCAGCTCTTCGATTTCTCTTCGATCTTTTTCGATATGCAGGCGCTCCCGCTCGATGGCAAGTCGGTCTCCTTCCAGCTTTACCAAGAGATCCTCAAATGAAGCGGTTTCTTCCGTGATATGCTTCTTTGCCTCATCGATGATGAAATCGGGAAGCCCGAGCTTCCTGGAGATGGCAAATGCATTGGATTTGCCGGGAATGCCGATGAGGATGCGGTAGGTCGGACGGAGTGTTTCCACATCAAATTCGCAGCTTGCGTTTTCCACTCCGGGCGTGTTGAGCGCAAAAAGCTTTAATTCGCTGTAATGCGTAGTGGCGACCGTCCTGACCCTCATGCGGTGGAGAAAACTCAATATCGAAATCGCAAGAGCCGCTCCCTCCGTAGGATCGGTGCCTGCCCCGAGCTCGTCAAAAAGACAGAGAGAGGAGGAGTCTGCCTGCTCCAAAATCTCTACGATATTTCTCATATGCCCGGAGAAGGTCGAAAGGCTCTGTTCGATGCTCTGCTCATCTCCGATATCCGCAAAGACTTCGTTGAATACGGCAAGCCGGCTTCCTTCAAATGCGGGAATATGAAGCCCCGCCTGTCCCATAAGGGTAAAAAGCCCGACGGTCTTGAGGGAAACGGTTTTTCCTCCGGTATTCGGACCGGTTACGATCAAAAGATCAAAATCCTTTCCCAGAGAGATTTCTATCGGAACGACCCGGGAAGGATCGATGAGGGGATGGCACCCCTCCTTGATATGGATATGACCTTCATCGTTAAAAAGCGGTTTGCTTGCCTTCATCGCTGCGGCAAGCTTGGCTTTTGCGTAGGTAAAATCCAAATAGCTCATGTTTTCGATGTTTTGCGCGATCTCCTCCGCATACGGCCTTGCCTGATCACTGAGCAGTTCGAGTATTTTTTCGATTTCTCTTTTTTCCAGAAGGGCAAGCTCCTTGAGTTCATTATTCATGCGTATGATCACCATCGGCTCAATAAAAACCGTAGATCCGGTGGAAGACTGATCATGGATGATTCCCGCAACCTTGTTTTTAAACTCGGCACGGATCGGCAGGCAGTAGCTTTCGTTTCGTATCGTAATTACCGCATCCATCAGATAGGGCTTATGTGCGTGAAGCACGGATTGCAGCTCATGATGCATGCGGGAGTCGATCTGCTTTTGTTTTTTTCGTATGCCGAGAAGCTCTGCGGAGGCATGGTCCGCGATTTCTTCTTCCGACAGAATGCAGCGGGAGAGCTCGGCTCTGAGCGAGGAGAGAGGATCGAGCATCCAAAAATACCTTTCCAAGGCATCATAGTCTTCTTCCTCATGTTTTCCGTATCCGATAACCCGAAGCACATTATCGAGCAAAGCCCGGATATGATTGAGCTCCCTTAGGTTTAGCCCGGAGCCCAATTGCAGCCTTTTCAAGCTTTCGCCGATATTTTTCGTATCGCCGAAGCTGATGCTTCCCTTCATCCGGATTCTGGAAAGAGCGGCGCAGCATTCCTCCTGAAGCCGGAGAATATCCGACAGAGAAGAAAGAGGAAGCAGATTTTTGCAGAGCGCTCTTCCCGGATCGGATCCGGCATAGCTTGCAAGCATTTCCGTTATTTTATAAAATTCCAGTGTTTTAAGGGCTTTTTTGTTCATGGCTGTCCTTTCTCTTTGCGGGTATTATATCAAAAGATAAGATAAGTTGAAAGACTCTTTCCACATCAGGGAGGATATAGTATAATATACAAATATAAAAACAGGAAAATGCCCTCAATCAAGAGTTTGAATCGCTCAATCTTATATGCGCAGAATCAAGGCATAGAATAATACGCGAAAGCAGAGGACTTATAATGCCGACCAACCATTCTGATAAAAATGAGAAAAAAAATTTTATTCGTGAGAATATCGTAAAGAAACCGGAGAGAAAGGAAAGAATGATCAGGCAGCTGATTAAGCTTGTCGTTTCTGCGGTTATTTTCGGCTTCGTTGCGACAATGACCGCGATTTTTGCAAGACCGGGGCTGGAAAAGCTGATGCTGAAAGAAAGCGAGAGCACGAGGGAGAGTATAAGCATTCCGAAGGATACGCCGGAGCTGACGGAGACGCTTTCCAGCACGGAAACCTCGGAGCTGACAATTGAAACGGAATCTATAGAGCAGATTGTTCATTCCATTATTGATCATTATGATTATTCCGTCAAAGAGCTTAAGACGATGTATCAAAACCTTGCCGAATTATGCGAGGATTTCGATCATTGCGCGGTCTCCGTGGATTCGGTAAAAAATGCGAAGGACTGGTTTGATAATCCCGTTGAAAAATCCGGGCATTATTCAGGAATCATTGTGGCAAAAACGCAGACAGAGGCGATCATACTCTGTCCTTCGGATGCGGCAAAAGAGGCGGATTCCCTCAGGGTGCGTTTTTTGGACGGAGAGCTCTCATCTGCGGCTCTCAGGGCGCTTGACAGAATCAGCGGGCTTGCGGTAATTTCCGTATCTTCCGAAGAGATAGAAAAAGAAACCTGGGAGAAAATACGCCCTGCGGTTCTGGGAAATTCCTATCAGGCAAATCGGGGGGATATCATTATCGCGGTGGGAAGCCCGAGCGGAAGCCCCTATTCTTCGGTATACGGAAGCATCTCCTATATAGCCAGGGATATCAGCGTAACCGACGGAGTAGCCCGAATCCTCCATACCGATATGAAGGCGGATGCCTCCGCGGGCAGCTTTATCATCAATACCGAAGGGGAGGTAATCGGGTGGATGACGCGGAAATATACAAAAGACGAGAGCAGATTCAGCAATATCGCATACGGAATATCGGATTATAAGCTGCTTTTGGAGAATATGATTAACGCATTGCCCACTCCTTATCTCGGGATAAAGGGAGCCGAGGTTTCGGCGGAGATGCTGGAGGGGGGCATGCCCGAGGGAATATATATAGGAGAAGTTTTGGAAAACAGCCCGGTATATAATGCGGGAATTCAGCCGGGAGATGTGCTGGTGCGGCTCGGAGGAAGCCGGATCAAAGGTCTGGTCGAGTTTCGGAATACGCTTTATGCGCTTCCCGCAGGAGAAGAAACCGAGCTGCTGATTATGAGAAATAACGGAAAGGATGAGTATAAGGAATTGCGCTTTCATATTCCGATCGGTTCAAGATAAGGAAGAGTGCAGCCTAAAAGCTTCGATAGAAAGGTATAAGATGAAGTATATAGAAAGTTTACGCGAAGGAATGCGTATATCAGAGGTTTATCTTTGCAAAAGCAAGCAGATACAGCTGACCAAGGCGGGCAAGGAGTACGGGAGCCTGACCTTGCAGGATAAGACGGGGTTGGCGGATGCAAAGATCTGGGATTTGCGGTCTCCGGGAATAGAGGATTTTGAAGCGGTCGAGTATGTGGCGGTGGAAGCGGATGTGACTTCGTTTAACGGAAGCCTCCAGCTCAATATCAGGAGAATACGAAAGGCAAGAGAGGGAGAATACATAGCGGCGGATTATTTGCCGGTATCGGCATTTAATATCGATGATATGTATGAGGCGCTGAAAAAAGAGATTTCTCTGGTAAAAAATCAATACCTTCACGCATTGCTGCTGGCTGTTTTTGTAGAGGATAAGGAATTGGCGCAGAGGTTTAAGTATTCCTCGGCGGCAAAGAACGTTCATCACAGTTTCGTGGGAGGGCTTTTGGAGCATAGCCTGAGCGTGGCGAGGCTCTGTAAATATTATTGCAGCACCTATCCCATTCTCTCCTATGATCTTTTAATTACTTCGGCTCTCTTTCATGACCTCGGAAAGACCAAAGAAATATCGGCATTTCCGGAAAACGATTATACCGACACGGGGCAGCTCCTCGGTCATATCATCATCGGGGTGGAGATCATCAATGAAAAAGCGAAGCAGATAGAGGGCTTCCCTCCGAAGCTCCTGGATGAGCTCAAGCATTGCATTCTTGCGCATCACGGAGAGCTGGAATACGGATCCCCCAAGAGACCGGCACTGATTGAAGCTCTGGCATTGAGTCTGGCGGATAATACGGATGCGAAGATTCAGACAATGAAGGAGATCCTGCTCTCTGCAAACGATAATAAGGAATGGCTCGGCTACAGCAAGCTTTTTGAAAGCAATATCAGAAAGACGAGCTTAAAGGAATAGAGAATATTGCTCTGCCGGCATTGGATCCGGTGAGGAAAAAAGGCAAGATAAGGTTTGGAGAAGAAAATGAGGCCTGTATTATATAAAAAAGGTGATGAGCTGGAAATAGAGATCACCGATCTGGGCAGCGAAGGAGAGGGCATCGGAAAAACCGATGCCTTTATTTGGTTTGTCAAGGATACGCTGATCGGCGACCGGATTCGGGCAAAGGTCATGAAATGCAAGAAAAATTACGGATATGCGAGGCTCTTGGAGGTCATAAGATCCTCGCCGCACAGGGTGGAGCCTCCCTGTCCCATCGCAAGAGCCTGCGGAGGATGCAGCCTGCAGAGCATAGATTATCGTGCCGAGCTGCGCTTTAAAGAAGAAAAGGTTCTGCGCAATCTCCTGCATATCGGCGGTTTTTCGCGGGAGAGCATCCTGCGCCGGGAAGAGCCTGAGGAGCAAAAAAGGGGCGGCGCTGGAGCGGTTTTGCAGGAAGAGAGAGTAAAAGAAAACGCTGCCGAGGAAGCGGGATCGGGGAAGGAGGAGGCAAAATCCGGGGAAGAGGGCATGCAAAAGGCGGTATTTTATCCTATCATCGGCATGGAGGCCCCTTGGCGTTACAGAAATAAATCCATTTATCCCATAGGAGAAAAAAACGGAAGGCTGATCGCCGGTTTTTATGCCGCGCGCACCCATAGCATTATCGAATGCGGAGACTGTCTCATCGGAATAGAGGAGAACCGGCATATTCTGGAAAAAATTCTGGCATTTATGGAAGAGTTTAAGCTCCCCGCTTATGATGAGGAGAGCGGAAAAGGACTGCTTCGTCATGTGCTGATCCGGAAGGGATTTTTTACCGGAGAAATCATGGTCTGCCTCATCATCAATGCAGAGAGTTTTCCTCATGCCGCCGAGCTTGTTAAAAGGCTGAAGAAAATCGAGGGAATCAAAAGCATTGTCTGCAATATCAATCGGGAGCGAAGCAATGTGATACTCGGAAAGGAAGTTTTCGCGCTCTTCGGAGACGGCTATATCAGAGATTATATCGGAGAGGTGGAGTTTCGGATTTCCGCGCTTTCCTTTTTTCAGATCAATCCTCTGCAGACGAAGAAGCTTTATGAAAAAGCCCTCGAATTTGCCGGGCTGAGCGGAAAAGAAATCGTCTGGGATCTTTACTGCGGAATAGGGAGTATTTCTCTTTTTCTGGCGAAGAAGGCGGGGAAGGTGTACGCAGTAGAGGTGGTAGAAGAGGCGATAGAGGATGCGAGGGAGAACGCAAAGTTAAACGGGATAGAAAACGCGAGTTTCTTCGTGGGCAGGGCGGAGGAGCTGCTGCCGCGGATATATGAAAGCCTAAAGAGAAGAGAGAATGCGGGAGAGATCAAAGAGGGGAAGCCCTCGGGAGAAGTATCGGAAAGAGGGGCTGAGGAGCCGCTCTGCGAGGATATGCTTTCTCCGGATGTGATCGTGGTCGATCCGCCGAGAAAGGGCTGCGACCGGGAATGCCTGGATACCATGCTGAAAATGGGTCCGAAACGCATCGTCTATGTGAGTTGTGATCCGGCAACGCTGGCGAGGGATCTGAAATACCTGTGCGAGGAGGGCTATGAGCTGAGGAAGGTGCAGCCGGTAGATATGTTCGGGCATGGGGTGCATGTGGAGAGTGTGGTTTTGATGTCAAAGAAAGATAAATAAAATCTGAAAAGTGGCGTATTTCCAGGTTTTTTCGGAAGTGAGGATATAAGGTCTGACTCCTAAAATGAATCGGTTGTATTATACGGAAACATATCTACTGAGAGAATGTGTGTTAGGTTGTGACCTCGGATTAGATAACGCAAATTGAGGCAATGGAATAGATGACAGAGGAGGGACTTTTGATAATAGAAAAAGAGCTAAAGGCAATCCCATTACCGGCTATCTATAAGCGTGAAGGTAAGGAATGCTATTATGATACATACAGAAAAAAGTTAATAGAAATTACGCTTGAAGAGACCGTCCGGCAGAGAGTAGCTGCATAATTCGAAAATGAATGCGGTGTTCCAAAAGAGATGATATCTTTGGAAGTACCTATGTCATACTATGTAAAGGGTGTTGTTGGAAGAGCAGATATAATCGTTCATGCTTATGATTCAGAAAATGACTGCATCTACCCGGTCACCATTATTGAATGTAAAAAGGAAGATGTTTTACTGACTGATAATGTGGTAGAGCAGGCCATGAGATATTGTGATGCTTTAGGTGGAAAATATATAGTAATCACTAACGGTATCAAAATGAAGATGTTCGTCTATCAAGATGAAAGCAATTCCTATGCTCTCCTTGATGAGATTTTGCCATATAAGAAGATGCTTAGTGACGATTATGTCATTCCGGATTTTAAGGCGGAAAAGCTCATAAGGCTAAGTATGGAAGAACTAAAAGACCAGAAGGTTCTTGCGGATTATAACGAGCAAGGAAAAAGGGTCTTTGGTTCAGATTCATCTTCGGAAGTAAGAAGCTTTGCTATTAATTTTTATCAGGCATTATTAGATGTAGAACATAGACTTCCTGCTAAGAAGTTTAAGACATTTGAAATATTAGAAGATTTTGGCCAGCGCTTCATGGATTATGGTAATGTAGGAGGAGGTCATTATTTTGGTTTTTATCGCTCGTTTCTTGTGAATGATAGGTTTGGCGAAACACAAATAGCGTCAATATGTATATTTGGAGCGGATTCAAATTTCCGGGATGAAAATAGAAGCAGCTACACTTCATTAGTAGTTTCGATCGATAGATTCAAGACAAGCCACAATTCTCTGCAATACAATGTTGATACATATGCCAAAGTTCATCCGGGCAGTCTTATGGAATTCACTCATAACGGGAAAATAGGAAGCTTAAAAAGCACCGATGTCATTGATAAGGTTAAGAAATACGGAGATTGCCTGATTGTTTCAGACACAGGTATTAAACTCGGTATGCTGCATACTGACAAGCTGCTTTATCTTGATGATAGAGAGGTATCAGAGTTTGCGTATCAATTGATTGAGTACGCGCTTTTAAGAGAAGAGGTTCGTAGGGATAGCAAAAAGAGATAAGTCTCAAGGCTGTCATCGTCGGGCGTGTTCAAATAATGAAGTGACGCGATGAGAGGGGAAATTTACAATGTCAAGATATAGTAAAAATAAATTCGATGTTGTTAATGGCGATATTCATATTACGAAAGAAGACCGGTCAGTTGTAGGACTGGCTACTTATACATGGCTTTCCGGCAGAACACTGGATGCGCATACGCACCAATAATACCCTTGAACATATCAACCATGAGATTAAACGCAGAACCAAGGTTGTTGGAACTTTCCCTGATGGAGAATCCGCACTCACGCTCGTGTGTGCACGTCTCCGCCATGTAGCCTCATCCAACTGGAGAATGAAGCGCTATCTCAACATGGAGCACCTTAAATCGATGATCATCTCCGAAGAGGAGGAAATCATAGCCGGGTAACTACTATTCCTTCCCGATTGAAAACTGTGTCATTCGCGCCTACAAAGGTGCTGACACGTGGGCGGTTATTGTTTAGAATGAATTTGCGAAAAACTATTGACAGTACCCCGCGAAATCCACGTATTTATCCACCTAGCATCCGAAAATAGGGTTCTTTTTGATTTTAAAAGGTGGCTTGTAAGCGATTGTAACGGGGTGTATTCGTTCTGTTTTCGCTCCAATCCGGCTTTATTCTGTCCCTTTCGTTCCGAAAACATTTATAGATTAATTACATTTTTTACTGCTCATTTTTATTTTTTAAATCTGTTCCTTATAGATAACACTATATACTACTGGGAGTATGTTTTGTTGATTTTTACGAATTTAAAAAAGATAAAGTGCTATAATCAGCTAAAAAAGGAGGAATGCGGCATGGAAGAAAAGAAATATCCGATTCCGCACGGAAAAGCTGCAAACGAAGCCAAGCGACGCTATAGGGATAAGAATTATGACCGAATAGAATTAGCTCTGCCGAAAGGCACGAAGGCAGCAATAAAGGCGGCTGTGGAGGAACAAGGAAAATCCATCAGCGAGTTTATTTTTGACGCGATTAAAGAAACAATTGATATTTAAAAATAAATTGTACGAGTTAAAGGAGGGATCGCTCCCTCCTTTTTTTATTCCGAAAACGTTCTTTCCTGCTTGGAAAGACCTTGTTTTATCGGGATATTTGGGGGGTAAGAATACAAGATGCTTATTTTTGTTTTAGAGAAATTAATTCAATATTTTCACATCCCCGGTACGCGGCTGCCCGAGAGGCAAAGAGGTATCGCTCGGTCAATATGTGCTCTGAGGATCTATGCTGAAGGTCAGAGGCTGATTATAATAGCTTTCAAGCCCCGGAGCAGAGGAAACATCGATCAGGCTCACTTGCAGCAATATAAGTCTGCGGGAACGGATATTTTTCATATCACTTCGGGAGGAGAGGGACCGCTGGTAGGTTCCGGGGGCAGACCGGGGGTGCATGCGGGCTATCAGGTTCCGATGGCGAGGAGAATCAGAGAGGAAAGCGGTCTGCCCGTTATTGCCGTAGGAAAGCTCGGGGATCTTGCACTTGCCAATTCACTGATCGGAAATAAGGATGCGGATCTGGTGGCGATCGGAAGAGGGCTCTTACAAAACCCGAACTGGGTGCTGAATGCCGCTAAAAGCCTGGATCATAAGATGGAGATGGCGATGCAGCTGGGACGTGCATTTTAATATCAATAATGACAGAAAAAGAAACACCTCTTCTTATTATTTTGGAAGTCAGGCTTTCGGGATGAGGAAAGAGGTGATTTGTATGAGATGATGCCGGAGTTAGGTATAAAACATAGATAAAGACATAATGGTGCATTGCATTTTGGAAAGAAAATTCCTTATATTTGATAGAGAAAATGCTTTGATGGTGGGAAAGATATATTTTAAGCAATTTCTATATGGGAAAATTATTTTAAAAATTTATCTGCAAGAAAGGAAAAAGGAGGAAATGAGATTTAGTATAAGCTTTAGTACAGGACAGGAAAGCATTCCGATTGATTATCACAGGATGATACTATCATTTTTCAAAAAAGCATTTGAGAAGAGTGATCCTGAATATTTTTCCGAATTGTATAAAGACGAAGTAAATAAGATGAAGAGCTATGTATTTTCAGTATATTTTTATAAACCGGAGATCATGAGGGAAGAGATCAAGATCCACGATAAAAGATTTAAGGTCTTTATTTCTACATATGACACCAGGGACGGAATTAAGATCTTCAATGCGTTTACCTCCATGAGGGGAAATGAACATGATTATAAGGGGTATAAGATAATCGCGGAGCATATCGATTTATTAAAGGAGATGGTAATTAAAAACGATGAGGTGATCTTTAAGACGCTTTCGCCGATCGTTATCAAGCAGCATGAAGGGGATAACAAGAGAACATGGTATCATAGTCTGGAGAATGAAGAGGGAAGGGATTTATTTGTAAGGAATCTTAAAAATCAACTGGAAATCGTATTCGGAGACGAAGAAAAAAGAGATTTTGAAGAGATCGGATTTGAATTGATTAAGAATAAAATGCTTAAGATTAAACATTATGATATCGTAGTGAATTGCAATCATGCAATATTCAAGCTCCGTGCAAAGCCGTATATATTGGACTATTTCTATAAGTCAGGGATAGGCGCAAATCGTTCGAGAGGATTTGGCTTTATAGATGTAATGGAAGGAGGGGTCTAGGTGGGGGAAAAAATCCGACTGCATTTAAAAGACTGGCAATTCAATATGGGACTTTTGGGACTTTATAATATTCTGCACTTTTCCAAAGAACACATAGAGTATGAAGAGGATTATATTGAGTTTGAGCAGTCGGCATTGGAAAATTTTGAGGAAAAATACTTTTCTTTTCTGATCGAAAGATATGGAGAGATGACACATTGGAAAAGGCTTGAAGAAATGGCGCTTTGGCTGGATGACTGTGCTCAGGATGATTATGTGGATTTCGGAAAGAAAGAGTTGGAAAAAGTAAGTAAGTTTATTTCCGATCTTAAGCAGCATCTGAAAAAAGAGAATTACAAGAAGGTATATCCGTTTATTGAATCCGAAACCGATATTCAAGCACTTGAGAAAAGGCTGAAAACAATAAAGATTGTAAAAAACCAAGCGGGAGAAGAAGGGCTTGAAGAGCTGAGGAAGCAGCATGAATTAATCCGAGAGATATATGAGTTTGTTTTTTCTGCAAGCGGAAAGCGTTATCTTTTCGCTAAAAATATTATTTATAATATTATTAATAATTCGTGGAGCGATATATCATTTTTAAATGCACAGACAAAAGAGTTTGACGTGTATCAAGACTTTAAAAAAGAATTTACCGATAAAACCTTAAAGTATTTAAGAGAGGATAAGAGCAAATATAAGCTGAACTGTTTTGTAACGGGGCTGCCGATAAAAGGTGCCAGCTATGCATATGAACTTTCTTTTCTGAATGATACCGGATTCGATATAAACAGGAAGCCGTCGAATATATGGGCTTATCATAATGATATTTTTATTTGCGATCTTGCAAGGCTGGTATATATTTGTATGCCTTGCGGTTTGATCTACTCCGGGTTTAAGGAAGCGATCTTTGTCAATGCAAATCAGAATATGCATAATCTGATTCGAACCAATGCAGAGATGTATGAGGAGATCGACAAATCGGCTTCTGAGATACGGGAGAAAGCAGGATTTTTTACCTATAAAGCCTTAATACAGTCCATACAAAAGCAGGAAATGCCGAGGGGGACAAGGTATGAACTCTCCGATGTGCAGCTGGTCAGGATGAGTGCGTCGAATAAGGGGGAGATGAGATATAAATTTAATATCTTATCAAAGGATATATTAAAGGTGCTTTATGATGCACGAACAAATATCAACGCAATTATTGCAGCAGGATATTCTGAAGGAAAGATGTATACCTATCTATATCCGACTGTCATTGATCATCTGATGAACCGAACAAATTTATTTAATCTGATTCATACACTCTTGATAAGGAAGTTGGATGAGAGTCAGAAGGATAAAAATTATTATCGAGTTTCTCATATAGAAAAAATCAATAAGATAAATCTGAAATTTATGGAAGGAGTTTCGAGTACGAGTATGGAATATGAAGTAATTGAAAAAATGGTGGACAGTGCAAAGAACAGCGGATATTATCTTGCGGAGGCATATAAAGCTAAAAATGCAGAGAACAAGATCAACGGAATTGCATACAGATTATTAAACGCACTAAAGACGAGAAATAGCGAGTTGTTTATGCATACTTTATTGAGCTGCTACATGTATATTGGCAAGCCGGTTCCTAAGGATATAGAAAAAGTATTATGTGATGATGAACTGCTCGGCGAGATGGGGTATGCATTTGTAACCGGACTTGCAGGAAGCATACTAAAAGAGAATAAAGAAAAAAGCGAATAAATACTAAAAAACGAAGGAAAGGAAAGAGCCCTTAAAGAGCATTCGGGCAGGAGAGAAGAGATGAAAAACAAAGGCTTAACATTAACGGTGTTGTTTGAAGCGGAAAGCGCAAACTATGGAGAAGCGATAGGAAATGTGGCTTCTCTGAAAAAATTATCGAGAGGAAAGGGGGAGCAGTATACCTATATATCGAGACAGGCATTGCGGTATAATATTGTAAACCAGATGGGGGCTGATCATACCAAGATCGGACTTGACGGCTCGGTTCTACAGTTTGCTCCGGAGGCGACGATAAAAGAATATGCAGAAATTGACTTGTTCGGGTATATGAAGACGGCAAAACCGAGCAAGATCAGGTCGGCAGTGGTACGCTTGTCAAATGCGATTTCTTTGGAACCTTATAGAGGAGATTTGGATTTTCTGACGAATAAAGGTTTGTATGACAGATATATCAGACAAAGTAAGGATGAGAAGGCAGGGGGCAATATTGCACAGAGCGAGATTCACCACTCTCTCTACACGTATACAATAACTGTCGATCTGGAGAAGGTGGGGATCGATGAAAACGATGATATAGAAATTGAAAACAGTGAAAAGGCGAGCCGTATCAAGTCATTGCTGAAGGCAGTGCAATATCTTTACAGGGATATCAAGGGGAGAAGAGAGGACTTGAAGCCGTTGTTTATCATAGGCGGAGTTTATGATATTAAGAATCCCATTTATCAGAATGCGATATCGATGCATAAAGATAGATTGAATCTCCAAAAGATCAAGGATACGAGGACAAAAGATCTGGAAAGAGAAACATTGACAGGTATGGTTTCCGGAGTGTTCGAGAATGAGGAAAAAATCAGAGCTGAGCTTGGAAGCAGCAATATAAACGACTTTTTTGAAGCGATAAGAGAGAGGGTAGATAAATATTATGGAAGCAATTAGGGTAAAGCTGGTTCAGAATACCGCTAATTATAAAATTCCGACGAGCTTTCAGCTGAAGGAAAGTTATCCTCTGCCTCCGCCTTCGACGGTCATCGGATTGGTTCACAGGCTTTGCGGCTATCGGCAATATGAGCCGATGGAGGTTTCGATACAGGGAAGATATTTTTCGAAAACCAATGATTTGTATACGAGGTACGAGTTTAAGCCGCAGATGAAGTTTGATGAAACGAGGCATCAGCTCGAAGTATCCGGTTACGGAATCACAAGAGGAACAGGAATGACGGAACTTCTGGTAGACGTGGAACTTCTGCTTCATATTGTTCCGGAGGACGCGTCCAAACTCGAAGAAATCGAATATGCTTTTATGCATCCTCCGGAGTATCCGTGTTTGGGGAGGCATGAAGACCTTGCGATCATTGAAGAGGTAAAGCGAGTCGAGTATGAAGAGAAAATACTTGAGAAATACTTGCATCCTCGATATGCAGCATATATACCCCTAAAAATGCTTGATGAAAAGGTGCTGATGATAAAGCATGGACTTGCAAGTACCACCTCGATTCAGGGCACAAAATATCTTCTGAATAAAAGCTACGAGGTGGTAAATATAGGGACTGCAAAAGCGCCTAAAACCATCAGAAAATGGAAGAGAATTCCTGTTATCTATTCCGGCAATCTGATGGGAGTCATAAATGAGAAGCTGCCGGTAGATGAGGATGGAAATATTTTATATTTGGATATTCCCTAGGGATTAGCGAAAGAGAAGCTTGCAAACGAGAACTGAATAGCACAAAAATGGTATAAAGCAAGGGGAGAGCGGATCCGTTCTCCCTCTTGCAGACAGGAGGAAAATGGATTTTTGGGCGAAATCGAATCCGAGAGAAACGATACAGGAGCATACAGATAAGCTGCGTGCCAATATACAGATCTTGAAGAGCCTGGGTTACATCGAAAATTATCATTGGGAGCTTTTGGAATATGCCGCGAAATATCATGATATGGGAAAAATGAATGATAAGTTTCAGAAGAAGCTCTCTTTGGATCGCGAGCAGCACAAAGAGAAGGGCGAGATCCAAAAGGAGATTCCTCATGCGTATCTGAGTGCAGCTATGCTTCCGATAGATGATCTTCTTAATAAAGGGATACTGGATGAAAGGGAAATCCAAATTCTGGTTAATTCCGTAGTGTTTCATCATGACAGAGCATTTATGGTCGAAGAAGAAGAGAAAAGAGAGCAGATGGAAAGAGAACTCGAAGGGATAAAAAATAAGCTTTCGGAATTTTCATATGATATTGACTTGGATCATAAATTTATTTTTCCCCACAAATATTATTGTTCCTCAGGCATAACAAAGGATGAGATAAAAAACAACTGGAAAGCAAAGGGGGAAAGCGATCGTTACTATAGATATCATATTCTGACCAAGGGACTGTTGCATAAGGCAGATTATGCTTCGAGTGCCGATGAAAAAATAGAGTATCCGGCAGATTTTTTGGAAGAGGCTATGGAAAACTATAAAACGAAGGTTTTGGGTATTGAAGACTGGAATGAACTGCAAAACTATATGCTTTGTCATAAAGAAGAAAATGTGATTGCAATAGCACAGACAGGCAAAGGTAAGACCGAAGCCGGTCTTTTATGGATAGGGGATCACAAAGGATTTTTCACGCTTCCTATTCGTGTTGCGATCAATGATATTTATGCCAGAATTACTCAAAAAATAGTGAGAGAGAAAATCGAAAAAAGAGTGGGACTTAATCATTCGGAAACGTTCAATGAATATCTCAGGTTTTCGGAACAGGATAATAAAGATTCTGAAAATAAATTCGAGGGTTTGGAAAGGCATTATGACAGGACGAAGTTGATGTCTCTTCCCCTCACACTCTCGACCTTGGATCAGCTTTTTACCTTTGTATTCGGATACAGAGGATATGAATATAAGCTTGCTACACTCGCATATTCTAAAATAATTATTGATGAGATTCAAATGTATACTCCGGACCTCCTTGCCTACTTGATCGTAGGATTAAAAGAAATAGCCGATTTGGGAGGGAAATTTGCGATTATTACGGCGACATTTCCGCCTTTGATAGAAGATCTTCTGCGGGAGGAGGGTGTACGATTCACCAGATCTCCGGACTTTATTGATGAAAGAATAAGGCATAGCGTAAAGGTTAAGGAAGCTACTATCCAAGCAGATTTCATCATGGAAGAGTATAAAAGGCATAATAAAATATTGGTCATATGCAATACGATACAGAGTGCGCAGGAGATCTATGACGGGGTAAGGGAAAGATTGGAAGAGTGCGGAGAATATGGTTCAGTAAACCTCTTGCACAGCGCATTTATCAAAGCAGACCGAAAGGAAAAGGAAAAATCCATTCTTGAATTTGGAAGAAGCAACTCTTCGGATAAGGGTATTTGGATAGGGACGCAGGTTCTAGAGGCTTCTTTAGATATCGACTTTGATGTGCTGATTACGGAACTTTCGGATATTAACAGTTTTTTCCAAAGGCTGGGAAGAGTATATCGAAAGAGAGCTTTAGAAGAGGAACGGGATTATAATTGTTATCTTTTTGTGGGGAATAAAGAAAAAGATATCAGAGGGATAGGCTATGTCGTAGATCGGGATATTTTTCGAAAATCGAGAGAAGAAATACTTAAGCTGGACGGGAGACTCGGTGAAGCGAAGAAGCAAGAGATCATCAATACGGTATATACTACAAATAATCTGTCAGAGACGGACTATTATAAAAAAGTTAAAAAGACGATGAACTATATCAAAGTACAATTTCAAAATTTTTATTCCAAAGCAGAAGCAGCAAAGATGTTCAGAAATATTGCTTCGGTAGATATTATTCCATTGCCGGTATATCAGAGCAAGAGAGAGGAAATTAATTCGTTGATTGAATGTATTAAGGATCATAAGCAGCCTGCCATCAGACGTACCAGAGCGAAGATGGATTTGAAATCGTATATGTTATCTTTGCAGATCGGAAGATACAGGGAAACAGAGAAAACAAACGAAAGCTGCGAACTGAATCGCTATGAATCGATTATCGTATATGATTGTGAGTATAGCTTTGAAAAAGGTTTTAAGAATAAGGATAGGGAAGATAAGAAATCCGACGAGGAAAGCAAGTTTTTTTAAGATGAAGGAATGCCATGAAAACAAAAATCAGTGGAGTGATGGTAAATTATTATTTTGTTTGTCCCAGAAAGCTATGGTATTTTACAAGAGATATTCAAATGGAAGAGGATAACAGTCTGGTAGGGATGGGGAAGCTGATAGATGAAAACTGCTATTCCAGAGAAAAGAAGAGTATTATGATAGATGAGATCATCAATATAGACTTCATACGTTCATGGAAGATCATACATGAGGTAAAAAAATCAAGAAAACTTGATGAAGCGGGAAAGTGGCAACTGAAATATTATATTTGGATACTTAGGAACAAAGGGGTGGAGATTGAAAAAGGCATTATAGACTATCCCGTTTTAAAGCAGAGAGAGGAGGTGTATCTTACCAAAGAAGAGGAAGAGGAGCTGATCAAAAAATTGGAGGAGATAGAGAAAATAATAAACTTGAAAAAAGCACCAGAAGTTTTAAATAAATCATACTGTAAAAAATGTGCATATTATGAATTATGCTATATTTAGGTGAATTTATGGGCGAGAGCGTATATATTTTCAGAAACGGAACATTAAAGAGAAAAGATAATAATATTTTGATGGTAGATGAAAATGGAGAAGAAAAAAACTTAAAAATAGAGGCTTTGGATGAAATCTATTTATTCGGAGAAGTAAGTTTAAACACAAAGCTTCTAAATATTGCTGCTCAAAATCAGGTAGCAATACATATATTCAACTATTATGGGTTTTACAGCGGAAGCTTCTTTCCCAGAGAAAAGAAAATAAGTGGAAATCTTTTGGTAAATCAGGTGAAGCATTATGACGCACAGGATAAAAGAATGAATTTAGCGCGAGAAATTGTCAACTCCGCTTCTGCAAATATCTATAGAAATTTGAGGTATTATAATGGAAGGGGAACGGATCTCCAAACGGAAATGCTGGACATGGAAACTCTTCAAAGAAAAATAGAAAAAATAAAAGATATTCCTGCACTTATGGGAATAGAGGGTAATATTCATAAAATATATTATAAGAGCTGGAATAAGATTATTAATCAAGAGATAGAATTTGAAAAGAGAGTACGCAGACCTCCCGATAATATGATTAATGCTCTGATTTCTTTTGTAAACAGTCTGATATATACTACAGTGCTGAGTGAAATTTATAAAACACATTTGCATCCGGGAATAAGCTTTTTGCATGAGCCGGGAGAAAAGCGATTTTCTCTTTCTTTGGATATTGCCGAAATATTTAAGCCATTGATCGGAGATAGGATGATCTTTTCAATGCTGAATAAGAGGCAGATAGACGAAAATGATTTTGAACAAGAAAGTAATTTCATTTATCTAAAGGAAAGGTCAAGAAGGAAGATTCTGGAAGAATATGACAAGCGCTTGGAACGCACAATTATGCATAAGATACTTGGTCGCGACGTTTCCTATCGATATTTAATCAGACTCGAATGTTATAAAATAATAAAACATCTGTTGGAAGAGAAGGAATATAAAGGATTTGTGATTTGGTGGTGATTAAAATTGTATATGATACTGGTATATGATATAATGCTTGATAAGGCAGGGGCAAGAGTTTCGAGAAATGTGTTTAAAATATGCAAAAAATATCTGACTCATATTCAAAAATCTGTTTTTGAAGGGGAAATAACAGAGTTAAACTATTTAAAGCTAGAGAGTGAATTGCGGGAATATATACGTAAGGATAGAGATTCTGTAATAACCTTTAAGAGCAGAAGTGAAAGATGGATGGAAAAAGAGTTTTGGGGAATTAAGGACGAAAAAACTTCTAATTTTTTTTGATGGAAAAATCTGTCGAATTGTGGTAATGTAAAAATAGCTGGAGTTAGACAATCATTGTATTAATAGAGAGCAAGGAGAAGATTTTATACTTTTTGAACGCTTTATGCCTGAGGAAAAGCAATGAAGCAAGGCGATCGACAAAATAGGGTATATGAAAGCATATTATATCTGTATTTGTTGATGGTTGGAATTAAAAGAACTAGAGTAGATTGTAAATACAACAGGCGAGTTGAAAAGGATGCTTAAGCTGAGAGAATTAAAAGAACTAGAGTAGATTGTAAATGCCACCCCACCTGCCGACCATCTCAGGTACGCCGGGAATTAAAAGAACTAGAGTAGATTGTAAATCTCTTATTCCGCCCTTATTCCGCTCTTCCAGCTCCGGAATTAAAAGAACTAGAGTAGATTGTAAATGACACGAAAGGAAGAGAGCAGAGAAGAGAACGTCATAGAATTAAAAGAACTAGAGTAGATTGTAAATGAGAATGTATGTGCTTCAAAGCGGCTTAGCTTCTCGGAATTAAAAGAACTAGAGTAGATTGTAAATATCCCAAGATCGCCTGCTTCTCGTCGATCGTGAACTGAATTAAAAGAACTAGAGTAGATTGTAAATTTTCGGATGGCGCGGGCGGCATAAATGGCTGTTAGCTGAATTAAAAGAACTAGAGTAGATTGTAAATTAATATGACTTCGGGAAACAAAGTACATTATATGTGAATTAAAAGAACTAGAGTAGATTGTAAATACGGATTTACGGCTTCTTCTATAGGGCAACGTCCTAGAATTAAAAGAACTAGAGTAGATTGTAAATAAGACCGTTTGACTCCGCGTCAAACGAAATGATCGAGAATTAAAAGAACTAGAGTAGATTGTAAATTTTAACTTTCGCAGTTTTCCCCCCTTTTGAATCAACGAATTAAAAGAACTAGAGTAGATTGTAAATCTCGAAACGTACCCCGTAAACAAACTGGGATTATTTGAATTAAAAGAACTAGAGTAGATTGTAAATTTGTTAATATACGTCGCGTTTTCACGACGTAAAAACGAATTAAAAGAACTAGAGTAGATTGTAAATATTTGTAGAAACTTTGATGAACTTCTTGAAAGGTTAGAATTAAAAGAACTAGAGTAGATTGTAAATCCGCATGGCAGGGCGCGAAATGGGATATGAAAACTTGAATTAAAAGAACTAGAGTAGATTGTAAATGCGGGAGCGCGTCAATATCCTCTGCGGCAATATAAAGAATTAAAAGAACTAGAGTAGATTGTAAATGGACAAGATATATATTTTGCTCTTCACGTCATCCAGAATTAAAAGAACTAGAGTAGATTGTAAATGCGTGAAGACCTTGTCACCCACGACCACGGAAGTTTGGAATTAAAAGAACTAGAGTAGATTGTAAATCTGTTGCAATTACCGCTGTTGCGATCCCCGCTGTTGAGAATTAAAAGAACTAGAGTAGATTGTAAATTCGATCCATTCCTCCCACTCCGTCCAGCTCGACTTTGAATTAAAAGAACTAGAGTAGATTGTAAATGGGAGGACTCGAACTCTATAACTAATGTTCTTCGCGAATTAAAAGAACTAGAGTAGATTGTAAATCTAAAAATCTGATTTGTTTTGGGGTGGTAAGTCCTGAGAATTAAAAGAACTAGAGTAGATTGTAAATGATAAAGAATTTATCAAGATTTCCTCGGAATCGCCGAATTAAAAGAACTAGAGTAGATTGTAAATCGATCAGATGCAGAATTCGGCAGGAGCAACAGAGATGAATTAAAAGAACTAGAGTAGATTGTAAATCCCTTAAATACACCACTAAGCCTCGCAGGATTGACGGGAATTAAAAGAACTAGAGTAGATTGTAAATTTCATTTCTATTATTATTTTCATTGCGAGAGACTGTGAATTAAAAGAACTAGAGTAGATTGTAAATTTCTCTCCGCTGATCATTCTTGTCCCAAGGCAGCGCGAATTAAAAGAACTAGAGTAGATTGTAAATTGTGTAGAGGTCTTAAGGATATTCTCCAGCTTGGAATGAATTAAAAGAACTAGAGTAGATTGTAAATCTGATTTGTCTATTGGTTTTATTCTGTGATGAGAGAGAATTAAAAGAACTAGAGTAGATTGTAAATGCGTTTTGGTTTTCTACATCAGATGTAGAGCAGTATTGAATTAAAAGAACTAGAGTAGATTGTAAATGTCTTTAAGAAGCTCATTAATGATGGATTAAAGGAGAATTAAAAGAACTAGAGTAGATTGTAAATTCTTCTATTGAGAGTATACCATTCTCTTTCAAAACTGAATTAAAAGAACTAGAGTAGATTGTAAATCTTTTCGTCAAGTAATAAGTCTTTCCATCCACGTCAAGGAATTAAAAGAACTAGAGTAGATTGTAAATACCTGCAAAAAGCAAATGCAGATCAGAAAAAGGCACGAATTAAAAGAACTAGAGTAGATTGTAAATAATCATGGACGCAGGTCCTTGGTGAAAGATCACCTAGAATTAAAAGAACTAGAGTAGATTGTAAATGCGTAAATTGTGAATACCCGCCGCAAAGCAGTTTCTGAATTAAAAGAACTAGAGTAGATTGTAAATAATGACGGAGCCTATATAAAGGACTACAAAGGAACCGAATTAAAAGAACTAGAGTAGATTGTAAATGACAGTGCGAAACGGTGTCAGATTGACCGAATCTCCGAATTAAAAGAACTAGAGTAGATTGTAAATTTTCTAAAATCCTATAATCTCCCCCCTTGCCGCTCTTGAATTAAAAGAACTAGAGTAGATTGTAAATTTCGGATTCTCTCGATCTGCCGATAAAGATCTCCAACGAATTAAAAGAACTAGAGTAGATTGTAAATCTAGTAACATGCAGGCAAACAAGAAAAAATACCATAGAATTAAAAGAACTAGAGTAGATTGTAAATTGATGTGACAACCCCAACTATCGCGCCCGCGCTCCCGAATTAAAAGAACTAGAGTAGATTGTAAATGGCGGGATCGGGCACGGATGGGTCAAGCAGCATTTGAATTAAAAGAACTAGAGTAGATTGTAAATGTCATCAAGGTCGTTAATGCTACGATAGGCAGACTGGAATTAAAAGAACTAGAGTAGATTGTAAATGACCATCTGGCTGTATAGCGCTCTTACCTTCGTGGGAATTAAAAGAACTAGAGTAGATTGTAAATTTGATGCTTTTTCGATTTTGTAGTCCCTCGCCAAGATGAATTAAAAGAACTAGAGTAGATTGTAAATCATTTCTTCTACACGCTCCGGCATCTACAGAGCTTTGAATTAAAAGAACTAGAGTAGATTGTAAATGGCGGAATCGGACACGGATGGGTTAAGGAGCACTTCGAATTAAAAGAACTAGAGTAGATTGTAAATAATTATGTAGCCAATCTTGCGATGCTCAACGAGCAGGAATTAAAAGAACTAGAGTAGATTGTAAATATTAACCCGCGGAAAAATGTAATGCTTGAACCGCCAGAATTAAAAGAACTAGAGTAGATTGTAAATCCACAGCAACTATGCTTGTGGTTAAACAGAGTTTTTAGAATTAAAAGAACTAGAGTAGATTGTAAATTAAGCATATCTTCATTTATAGATATGAAATCTAACTGAATTAAAAGAACTAGAGTAGATTGTAAATTCGCAACCGCGGTATTGTCGTCCGTCTGCGACAGATCGAATTAAAAGAACTAGAGTAGATTGTAAATCTGAAAAGCAAAACTGCTTAATCGCTCTTCTGGCCTGAATTAAAAGAACTAGAGTAGATTGTAAATCTAAGATTTTCTCATTTTTAGGATCTTTATAAATCTGAATTAAAAGAACTAGAGTAGATTGTAAATAAGGAACATGACCGCAACGACGAAGTAAGGCATGATGAATTAAAAGAACTAGAGTAGATTGTAAATATGCTTCAGTTACTACTATACTATGATCGAACAAACCGAATTAAAAGAACTAGAGTAGATTGTAAATTGGATATCTTTCAGGGTGTTCTCAATATACTCCTTGAATTAAAAGAACTAGAGTAGATTGTAAATGCGGAGGGCAGCAGCTGAACGAGCCTTTGACAACGAGAATTAAAAGAACTAGAGTAGATTGTAAATAGAATGCAAAGAATTTGGTTAGGTATCTCTCGGATGGAATTAAAAGAACTAGAGTAGATTGTAAATTTGGTTACACATTTACACCAGTTACACTGATTTTTCGAATTAAAAGAACTAGAGTAGATTGTAAATCTCATATCATCAAAAACACTTGCGACCGCCCCCGCTGAATTAAAAGAACTAGAGTAGATTGTAAATTTCGAAATGGTTGGTATGATTGGGGGAGAGAGGATTGAATTAAAAGAACTAGAGTAGATTGTAAATCGCATCTGTCTTGTAGACCAGCACAAGCTGATCGGAGGAATTAAAAGAACTAGAGTAGATTGTAAATGGGCGAAAAAGCGAAATTACTAAGCACAATCAAAAAGAATTAAAAGAACTAGAGTAGATTGTAAATGTAATCATCATACTGATGCTCGAGCACCTTTCTTTTTGAATTAAAAGAACTAGAGTAGATTGTAAATTAATGTAAGCAAAGCACTTCGTTTCAAAGAATATTCGAATTAAAAGAACTAGAGTAGATTGTAAATATTCAGAGGAATCATTTAATTGGATATAATATTTTTGAATTAAAAGAACTAGAGTAGATTGTAAATATACATCGGATCTTGTGACATAAAGATTACTAAACTGAATTAAAAGAACTAGAGTAGATTGTAAATCAGGAATCAAAATATGATGTTGAATCAAGCTTTAAGGAATTAAAAGAACTAGAGTAGATTGTAAATATAATTCCGAGCATAAGTTTCTCCACAGGAATTTTGAATTAAAAGAACTAGAGTAGATTGTAAATCGCTGTGCGTGCTTCCCTCAGTGTCGATAAATACGGAATTAAAAGAACTAGAGTAGATTGTAAATTTATTATTAAACCATCAGATTCTACTTGCAATACTGAATTAAAAGAACTAGAGTAGATTGTAAATTCTTACAAATACTCATGGTCTTCTTTAAGTTATCTTCAGAATTAAAAGAACTAGAGTAGATTGTAAATATACCCTTCATTATTCAGTGCAGATATGACGTCGCCCGAATTAAAAGAACTAGAGTAGATTGTAAATCAAGAGTAACCATCATATTGGTCGAAAAAAGGACCTGAATTAAAAGAACTAGAGTAGATTGTAAATGTACACCATCTTCGCCTCGTTCCCCAGTCCTATAGCGAATTAAAAGAACTAGAGTAGATTGTAAATCATTCCAGTTGATGTCTTTCTTATCCGGACCAGAATGAATTAAAAGAACTAGAGTAGATTGTAAATTCATTAAGAGAACCAATAGAGGATCGTTGTCCCTCAGAATTAAAAGAACTAGAGTAGATTGTAAATATTATCAAAGAATCGTGACATGGAGCTTGCGTACACGAATTAAAAGAACTAGAGTAGATTGTAAATCAACCGGAACGCCGATATATTTCTGAAGCTCGGTAAGAATTAAAAGAACTAGAGTAGATTGTAAATCGATCGGTACAGCTACTGCTTTAGGCTCTGTGAATTGAATTAAAAGAACTAGAGTAGATTGTAAATGCTTATGCTTGCATACCGGGCGGCTTCGTGGTTCGGAATTAAAAGAACTAGAGTAGATTGTAAATTACGGCATCAGTCAGATCGATTTCTTTAGGGAACTTGGAATTAAAAGAACTAGAGTAGATTGTAAATTGCCCTTTCATGTAATTAAACAATCGTGTATCTAAGGAATTAAAAGAACTAGAGTAGATTGTAAATTCTTTCGTTAAACCGGAGGATCGTAGTAAAGCAAGTGAATTAAAAGAACTAGAGTAGATTGTAAATAACAGCCTTGATATTGTGATGTACATTTATGAGGGGGAATTAAAAGAACTAGAGTAGATTGTAAAACTTCGTTGTTAGTGAACCCCATGGGCTCTAATTCAAGAATTAAAAGAACTAGGGTAGATTGTAAAATCGATTTTTTGTCTGCCTGAGATCCCTTGCTGTGGGAATTAAAAGAACTAGAGTAGATTGTAAATTGATACCCCGTCCTTTTCTAACATAGGCGTTATCATGAATTAAAAGAACTAAAATAGATAGTAAATGCTTTCTCTTGCATTTAAAAATAAGAAAAGGAGAATTATAAAATGGAGAAAAAAGAATATAGTCTTTATGTTAATGGAGAAGAAGTTAAGGTTAGCGAAGATATTTATAAAACATATTGGAAAATAACGGAACATGAAAGATATCTTCAACGAAAGGACTGGAAGCATAAGGTATTGCCATTTTCCTCACTTGACTATGACAGAAATTTCTCGGAAAGCATTATTGATGAAAAAAATGATGTAGAAAAAATCACCGAAATGAAAATAAAAATAGAAAAATTATACAAAGCATTGAATGAACTCACAGAGGAAGAACGAGAACTCATTATTTCGATATTTTTTATAGAAGAAAGCTTATATTCTATTGGTCAAAGAAAGAACAGGAGTTATACGGCCATCGGAAATAGAAGAAATAGGATTGTAGGAAAACTCAGGAGAATATTAGATGGTAAGATGTAGAAAATTAAAAAACAATATGCAGAGAATTTTCTTACGAATAAGAAGAAAAAACATCAGTTTAGATAGAACCTTTTTCGTACTATTAAAAGTTTAATCGTCAAGCTAATAAAACTATGCTAAATAAATGTTCTCTTCTGTCAGATAATATCTAGAATTATCCAACATATAAATCTTCAATGAAATTATAATGAAAAGTAATTTCAAGTAAGCCATATTTTTGCTATAATAAGACTCTTAGTTAAACTAAATAGTGATGAGAAAGAAAGGACAAGTGAAGATATGGGAGTAATCTAGTCGTTAATCGTTGGTGGAGTAATCGGAGCAATTGCGGGAGCGATCACGAATAAGGGGAGTTCCATGGGATGGATCGCAAATATTCTGGCAGGTCTTATCGGTTCATGGATAGGGAAGTCTTTGCTGGGAAGCTGGGGACCTTCTCTTGCGGGGATGGCGTTGATCCCTGAGGTGATACACTAATGTTGTAACATCCTTGGCTTAATTTGATAGCTGAATATACAAAAATATTGTGGTGGAAATATATGCACGGTAAAACAATAGAACTTTTTCTTGTAAATGGAACAGCAGATAGCTTAATTATTGCAGAACTGTCAAATTGGAATGGAAAGGCAATTAAGGTACCGCGTATTGAAATTGTATCCTGTGAGTAGGAAGATATTACTCAGGCAGTAGTTTATTTTAAATTTTGTTAAGAAAGATAATGGTTCTGACTCTGTTTATATCAGCAAAGTGAAAAATGTAAAAGAAAGACTGATGCAGCATTTGAGAGATTATCAATCTGAGAAAGAAAAGCATTATTGGAATATAGCAGTTATTTTTTGTTGGAAGAGATTTAAATAAAGCTCTTATCCGATATCTTGAAAATCGTTTTGTAGAGATTAAGAGCAAAGGAAAAGATTGTTTGATTCTGGAAAAGTTCAAAACTTGATAACTACAGAGGATATCCTGTTTTCCAGTTCATCTGCAGCAGCAGATTTTATACTTGGTTATAGTGTAAGCGGTCCAAGGACTTGGAAGACGAAAGATGGAAGAATTCTTAAAGAAATTGAAGTTAAGGATACAGTAGAATCATAGAGAGAATCTTAAGATAGTAAAAGTACAGGGATTGGGTGATTGAGAAAGGGCTGAAAACTATGTCTACACCGATTTATTTTTCAAAGGTTGAATTTAGGGATAGAATTGGATATGGAAATACGCATAGTTCCATACTACTCAATGTGGCTCAGCGAGAATTATCATATCAAGTCTATGAATGGAAGAAACAGATGCCTGCTATTCTTAGAGAGGAATCTTATGAAGTTAATAATAAAACAATACATTATAGTAAAGGTTATCCTGCCAAAAAAGTTAGATCGGGCAGTAATGGTTTTAAGCCGGAATTATTGCCGGATGAACAGTACATCCAAAGTGTAGCTTTTTCTTATGCTCTTAAACTGTCGGAGGTACAAATGAAACATTTACTTCCCTATTGCAATGCTTTAGATTTTGAACCTTACCGCGATAGAAAAATATCTATGAATCATGAAGGATATATTGGATATAGAGACGAAATAAGTCTTAGCTTTATTGGAATAACTGATTCTTATATTCCGAAGATGGAGTGGGAAATGCAATATTACTATGATGAAAAACATATGTGGTCATCAGAAAAACTTTATCGCTACTTAGTCTTAGAATATTTCCAAGGCAATAAAAAATTAAAGGGATGGAATCCTATTAATGGTGGTCTATCATTGTTTTTCTGAAAAGATGATATTCTCGCCGAGTGTTTGTTGGGTATATGAATAGATTGCTCCAAGGAAAAATTAATTATTTTATTGTAGGTAAATCTGATGGAAATGGAAAATATTGCTGATCGTATAAAACTTCCATTTGACAAGTAAACCGGTTTTATTAAACTATTTGATGCAAAGGCACGAGCTGCATCGATGACAAGAATTCATCAGATACAGGAAATTGCAATCTCATTTGGCATAGGAAAACTGAGTTTGAAAGAGTGGAAGGTATCGGGGTAGCAATTAAAAAACGCCCTTGTTATAGTAATACATATTTTATGAGAAGCGGAGCATGGATGAGTACCAATGAGAATACCCGGCTGATAAATTGGCTGTCGGAAAGCAAAAGTAAGAATACGGATGAGGAGATTCTTCCGGAATACCATGCGCCGGATTGCCCGCGAATATGTATTGGCGCAAGGCAGGATGTGCAAAACAGGGAGAAGAGAGGCTTAATATTTTAAGGTTTGCCTGCGGTATAAAATATCCCGTATATTCAAAAACAAGAGCAAAAATTTGATAAAAGAGCCGAGAGAAGGGTTCTTGATTAGCGGATGAGAGAAGTGCCGTACCCATATGATCATAAGGGTACGGCACTTTTGTCATCAAAACGGAAGAAAATCGCTTATTTTTGTTTTAGAGAAATTAATTCAATATTTTCACATCCCCGGTACGCGGTTGCCCGAGAGGCAAAGAGGTATCGCTCGGCCAATATGTGCTCTGAGGATCTATGCTGAAGGTCAGAGGCTGATTATAACAGCTTTCAAGCCCCGGAGCAGAGGAAACATCGATCAGGCTCACTTCGCGCT
The DNA here is from genome assembly GCA_030529445.1 of Johnsonella sp. GTDB lineage: Bacteria > Bacillota > Clostridia > Lachnospirales > Lachnospiraceae > Johnsonella. The sequence goes on from JAUMWW010000001.1 coordinate 96,297, forward strand.
CGCTCAGATCTTGAAGCCCTCTCAGTTTCATATTTTGCGGGGTATCCAGCACGATCAGGCGAAATACTTCGGATTGGTTTCCCGATGAGGGGTTAGGATCGGCTTGGTTTTGCAAGGCAAGAACTTCTGCATAGCTGTATTCCCGGATGATGCCTCTAAATACGATTCGATCTCCGTCATCGGGGAGAGCAGCTTCTGTTGTCGGGCTCTCGGATACGGGCGGAGTTTCTATAGGGGAGGGTATATGGATGCCGCCATCCTCTAAAAGTCGGGTTTCCTTGATATCATGCCATTCGATTTCTTTGGCCTTGAATGTTTCCGGAACAGGATCGCCGATGAAGCCCTGCCATTGAACAGAAATATTAATTGTATCTTTCTCTGCAAGTGCCCGCAGAATCGTAAAGCTTCCGTTTCCGCTGCTTGCCTCCGCAATCCGAATTCCTTTGCCGTCCTCCATCATAGACAGAGCACCCCGATATCCTCCGCTCATCGCTACGCCTTCAGTCAGGCTTTCGGAGGGTTCGAGGAGGATATCGCTGTCGGGATCATATCGGAAGATGCGGACAAAATACAAGGAATCGGTTGTTTCCTGTGAAAGCAGCAGGGTCGGTACGCGATCGCCGGTCTGCATCTGCACCAAGGCATATCTGTAATTTCCGGTGGGCGTGCTTTCGCCATAGGGATCATAGGTATAGGATTCGGCTTTGGCGACAATCTTTCGATACTGTTCCAATGCTTTTTTTGTTTCGCTTTGGGGTTGAGCCTTATTTTCCGGGTCGGAAGGCTCTCTTTTGCTTTCTGCTTTGGCAGAGCTTTCCCGAGGAGTATTTTTTGTGCTTTGCTTTTTGCTCTTTTCCGTCTTCTTTTTTGCCGGCTTTTCGGAGGGAGCGGCATTTTGCTCGGAGCGGATCGGATCCGAACTGTGCTGGAAAAGCTTGGACAATCCGAAAGCGCCGGTTCCGATCAATGCGATGGCAGAGAGCGTGAACAAGGCGATTTTTGCGGCGCTGAATGTTGCGGCGGATGAGACGGCTTTGCCTATGCCGGCTGCGGCGCTTTGCGGAGCACCCGCGTTCAATGCGGTATTTTTCATTGAAGGAAGCGCCTCGGTTGCAAAAGGAGCACTTACACTGCGCTCCAAGATATTTTGCAGGAGCTCTTGATTTGGGAAAAGCTCTGCGGCATGGGATTTCTCACTGCGCAAGAGCAGGAGGAAGAAAGAAATGGGAGCGAGACCGTAAAGCTTTGTGCCGCTTTTTTCCAAATCTCGAACCTTGCTCTCAATTTTTTGACGTCCGTACATCAGCCGGCTCTTGACTGCGCTTTCGGAGCTTTCCGTAAGAGCGGCGATTTGCTTTACCGATAGCTCTTCATAATAGAACATGGCGATGACGGCGCGCTGATTTTCGGGGAGAGTATCGACAATCTCCCGGAGGAGTCTCGTGGTTTCGTTGCTCTCCACGAGCTTCTCGGGAATAAATTCGCTGCGTTCTTCGAGGAAGCGATCTTCTGCAGGGAGCCTTTGTCCGGTCTCATCTTCATACTCCAGCTCTGTAAAAAGCAGAGGCTTCTTCTTTTTTAGCCAATCTTTGGCGGTATTTAAGGTGATTTGCTTAAGCCATGGAAAGAATTTTTCATTGCCTTCCAGTTTTTCAAGTCCGGCAAACGCCTTGATATAAGAGTCCTGCAGAATATCCGATACCGCATCCTCATCCCGTATCATGTATTTTATCGAAGAGCAAAGCGAAGCCTGTGTTTTTTCGTATAATCCGGCGAGCGCATTTTGATCACCGTTTCTGGCTTGCGCTACCAGCTCTGCCGGAATCTCGATATATCCGCAGCCTTGAAGCGGATTTTTGCAATGGGTACAAAATCCGGAATTTCCGGAAATTTTCATCCCGCAATGCGTACAATGCATCTTTTTTACCTCCCTAAATTCTTTATCATTCATCCTTCCTCTCTTGGATGTGCTTTCCTTTATTCCGTTCATCGGGAAGGATGGAATTGCTGTCGGGATATTCCCGCTGCCTCTTTTAGCAATCATCTCTCATTCTCCTTTCTCTTGCTTTGACCTTCCATCAATAAAACGAATGAGAAATGAGATCGGTTGCATTAAAATTATTTTTTTTTTGGAAAATTAAAAAAGAGAATGAAGAAATAATATCTGAGGATATTTTATAAGAACTGCTTACGAAATACAAGCATAGAGAAAATAAAAGGAAAAATTGATTTTTTATCACAAGATTTTATGTAGAAGGAAAGAGGATAAAAGAGGAATTTTTATTACCTTTTTTAGAGATCGGAAAAAGCGCAGGAAGCAGAGGAAAAAGCAAAAATCTTCTTGCATTTGGAGGAATCGATCTGCTAGAATCAGCTTATAGAAGAGACGGAATTTAGGGAAAAGAAGCTAAAGAAGGAGGGAGTGGATATAGGGAGTTATGTATCCATAAATAGATTCTATACCTTATCGAGGAGGGGAGGGCTTAGAGATGCCGTTTCAAATCATTCGACAGGATATCACAAAAATAAAGACGGATGCCATCGTCAACGCCGCCAATACGGAACTAAAAATGGGCGGAGGAGTCTGCGGTGTGATTTTTCAGGCAGCAGGAAAGAAAAAGCTGGAGAAAGCCTGCGGGGAGCTTGCACCGATTCAAACCGGTGAGGCGGTCATTACACCGGGCTTTGATTTGCCGGCAAAGTTTATTATTCATACAGCAGGACCGGTATATTCCGTAAAAAATAAAGAAGAGAGCGAGCGACTGCTTCGTTCCTCATATATGAATTCCATGAAAAAAGCATTGGAATATCAATGCTCATCTATCGCATTTCCGCTGATTTCCTCAGGTATTTACGGATATCCGAAAGAGGAAGCCTTCAAAACGGCGGTCTCGGCGATTGAAGAAATTTTAAGGGAGAATGAATTAGAGGTATTTCTTGTAATCTATGATAAGCAATCCTTTTCTATCGGTAAGGACTTGCTGGGAGAAATAGAAAGTTATATCGATGAACATTACCTTAAAGCCTGTGAGTCCAAAGAGAGAAAGCTGCTTGCCTTAGAGGAAAGAATATTGAGGAGGGGGGAAGAGGAGAAAGTTCCTTATATGGCAGAGGCATTTGAAGCAAAGCCCATGAATTTGCCCGCTTCTTCGCTTCCTCTTGACCATCTGGTGGATAATTTGGAGGAGCCCTTTTCCCGTATGCTTCTGGATTTGATAGATAGCAAGGGAAAAACGGACGTGGAAGTGTATAAACGTGCCAATCTCGACAGAAAGCTATTTTCTAAGATCAGGAGCAATGAAGCATATATGCCGAGCAAGCGAACCGTAATTGCATTGGCGGTCGGTCTTGAGCTATCTTTGGGGGAGACCGAAAGCCTTTTGGAAAGAGCGGGATATGCGCTCTCCCATGCGGTGAAATCCGATGTTATTATAGAGTACTTCATTAAAAAAGGAAAATATAATATTTTTGAGATCAATGAAGTGCTCTTTCAGTATGATCAGCCTCTTTTGGGAAGCTGAGTATTTTATAAAGAAAGGATAGGAAGGAGAAGAGGATGGAGAATATTTTTACACCGATTAGCATCAAGGGACTGGAACTGAAGAACCGAATCGTCATGCCTCCGATGTGCCAGTTTTCTGTGGAAGCGGAGGACGGAAGAGCAAATGATATGCATTATGTGCATTATGTCAGCAGAGCGATGGGCGGAGTGGGGCTGATTATCCTTGAGATGACAAATGTAGAGGCGGCAGGAAGGCTGACCAAGAAATGCCTCGGACTCTGGTCGGATGAGCAGATCGAAGCGATTGCAAGAATTGTCGATGCCTGCCATAAGTTCGGGGCAAAGGTGGCAATTCAAATCGGGCACGGAGGGAGAAAGGCGGATAATGCATTTGATACGGTGGCGCCCTCCGCAATCCGCTTCTCCGAGGAATATAAGATTCCTCGCGCATTGAGTACGGCAGAGGCGGAGGAGATGATTGCGAAGTATGCCGAGGCAGTGGAAAGAGCAATCAAGGCGGGAGTAGACAGTATAGAAATCCATGGAGCGCATGGTTATCTGATTCATCAGTTCCATTCCCCGCTGACCAATCAGCGGAAGGATAAGTTCGGAGAAGATAAAGCGCTCTTCGGAAAAGAGATTATTCGCGAGAGCCGAAAGAAAATGCCGGCGAATATGCCGCTGATCTTTAGAATTTCCGCAATCGAGTATGTGGAAGGCGGTTATGATTTGGATTATGCCGTAGAGCTTGCGCAGCAATATAAGTCTGCGGGAACGGATATTTTTCATATCACTTCGGGAGGAGAGGGACCGCTGGTAGGTTCCGGGGGCAGACCGGGGGTGCATGCGGGCTATCAGGTTCCGATGGCGAGGAGAATCAGAGAGGAAAGCGGTCTGCCCGTTATTGCCGTAGGAAAGCTCGGGGATCTTGCACTTGCCAATTCACTGATCGGAAATAAGGATGCGGATCTGGTGGCGATCGGAAGAGGGCTCTTACAAAACCCGAACTGGGTGCTGAATGCCGCTAAAAGCCTGGATCATAAGATGGAGATGGCGATGCAGCTGGGACGTGCATTTTAATATCAATAATGACAGAAAAAAAGAAACACCTCTTCTTATTATTTCGGAAGGCAGGCTTTCGGGATGAGGTTAATGATATAGGCGGTGAGTAAATAGAAAACAGAGAGGGGAAGGTTGTTCAATGCAAGAAGATAAAAATAAACAGACTGAGGCGAATAAGAAGTGGCAGGAAAAGAATAGAGAAAAAGCGAGATATCTTCGGAATCGCTCTACCGCAAGAAGCTTTATAAAGCTTTTTGCAACTCCTGAAGATATCAAGGAATGGAAGAGCTGATAGAAAAAAGGAAGCAAGAATGGGATAAGCAAGAATAAATTTGATGCTCCCTTTTAAGAAAGCAAGAAAATGGGGAAGGAGATGCAGTCTTATTCTGCGGCTTAGCTGGCAATGATGCTTGCGGATGTATTCAGATATGAAGAATGGCATATAGATGAGGGTGAATCATATCGAAAAAGATAAAAAACGGCGAATATAAAGGATCCTTGATTATATGTGAAAATGAGACGCCATTTTATATGCCTCATTGATTTGATAAGAAATTTCCCAGAGCCGGATAAATTAAAATAATGTAGTTTTACCACAGAAATCGGGAAGTTTTATTTCAATCTTTAAAGGAGATATAAGCAATGCGGGGCTTAAGAACGAAAGAAGGTTCTAAATTTGAAGCGTTTTTCAAAATTGTGCAGGATGCTGCCGGAGAAAAAGGCGCTGTATTCTTTTTGGACTGTGGAGAAGGTCGAGAAATCGAAACAGAAAGCTTGTCGGTGTCGGATTTAAGCGGATGGCTGATTCCGTTTCCGGAGGCTGATAAGTTTGAGAAGGATTTCCTGGACGATAAGATTGATGGAGAAGAATGGGCCGATCATCTTTTTTGGGCGATATGGTTTGAGGAGGATGGGAAAATCGGAGTGGAAATCAAAGAATTCTAATAGCGGCAGTAAAAAGATTGCATAGAAATATGTAATCTTTTTTTATAAAAAAGATGGGAAAGATATCTGCCGGATGGAAGAAGCAAGAGAAAAATAATAGGGGAAGTATTTTTGTATCGGAACATTTATTTATCGGTTTTTTGAATTGAAATGGAACTTTCCTAAGAAAACAAGGATATGTCGAGCTCTGTGAAGAACTCGTGGATTGAAAAAAATATATCATCAAGATATGGATTGCCGTATGGTATCAAGCTCCATGAGGGCATGATGAGAAGAATATAAAGGAGGGTTTTAACAAAAATATATTCAATAGAACGAAAATCATTTAATTTTATAATTTTTCAATAAATTAAACGAAAAGTAATTTCAAGCAAGCCATGTTTTTGCTATAATAAGACTCTTAGTTAAACTAAACAGTGATGAGAAAGAAAGGACAGGTGAAGAGATGGGAGTAATCTGGTCATTAATCGTCGGCGGAATAATCGGAGCAATTGCGGGAGCGATCACGAATAAGGGAAGCTCTATGGGGTGGATCGCAAATATTTTGGCAGGTCTTATCGGTTCATGGATAGGGAAGTCTTTGCTGGGAAGCTGGGGACCTTCTCTTGCGGGGATGGCGTTGATCCCCTCTATTATAGGAGCGGTTATACTGGTTTTGCTTGTTTCCTATTTCTTTGGAAAGAAAAACAATAAAGGAAACTAAAAGCGACAGGGATTAAACAGCACAATTTTTCTGTATGGAATATAGCCCGGGGAATCTGATGGATTCCATAAAATCGGAAACGGAGAGATCAAACTTGAGCGATCCCGAATAAATGAGAATAAAGGACCTTCCTGTAGAGCTTATTGATGAGAATAAGATCTACGGGAGGGTCACTTTATTTATGGGAGCGGATATGGGCATAAGCCTTTTTAACCCTTATAAAAAACCGGGAGGAAGTCCTATTTCAAAGACCTTCCCCCTTCATGATCAAATCTTATTTACAGATTTTTCTTCCTTATCGGATCTGCCTTATTTTTTTAAGACAATCACCCAACCGGCCTTATCGGACTTCTTAAACTCCAAAACTTCATGATTGTTTTTTATGCAATGTCCCGGTAAGCTGGTTACGGCTTCGGGGCATGTAAATGCCAGTTCAATAATATCTCCTGTATTAGCATTAACTAATGCTTTCTTTAGTTCAACTAAAGGAGCCGGTCAATCCAAACCGATTGCATTCACTTTAATTCTATCCATGATTTCCTCCTGTGTTTTACGAGTTTTTGCGCAAATCTCTTGCGATAAATATATACGCGCTCAGCCAGATACCGATGGCAAGGAATCCCAATGCGATCCATCCTCTGAAAGACCATTGCGCGGTAGCAACCATTCCGTTTCCTATGATACAGCCGGCTGCCCAACGAGCGCCGAATCCCATCAGCGTACTTCCGATGACGGAGCGTATCAAAACAGATTTGTTTATCTTAACAATTGCAAATTCTTTGCTGAAAAATGTGGTTAAAAAAGAACCGATGATTATACCCAGCACGAATAAGCTGCCCCAGCCAAGACCTTGGCCACCGGGAGCTCAGCCGCCCGAAAGGTCGATATTTGCACCGCAGGCATTTGCCCAGGTCAAGATCGGAGTGGATATTGCAAAGCCGGTATTTGCGCCGGTAAGATTATGAAAATAAAATCCGGCAGCCATTAAAACGCCGATCAGGACAGCGGCAACTTCTTTAGACCAAATTTTTTCAAATAATAAATGTCTGATGCCCGTGTATTGCTGCGGCAATTTAAAGTTCAGTTTATTTTTCTTGTAATGCCTGTACATGATGAAATACATAAGCACAGAGATGATAAAACTTGCAAGAACCGGAACATATTTGGGGAGGGCATTATAAAATTTCTCAAACCCGGACGGACCGAAGTCCAAATACTCCGTCAGGGGCTTTAAGAAACTGTTTGTCGCAAAATAAGTCCCCACAATAAAGAACAGAATCGAAATAAAACCGATGATTCTTCCGTCGCCCGATTTCACCAGACTGGCAGTCATGCATCCGTTCATCATAACGGCACCGAAACCGTAAATAAAACTTCCGATGATGACGGCGGGTAAGGAAAAACTGAAAAGATCCGGCTCGGGAACCAGACCGAAAAATACCATTAAATGGTACAAAAAGGCTTGCGTAAAGATGACGGCAAATAGAATCACCAGATTGTAGAGTTTCTTTTCCAAATAGATATCTCTAATCGTTCCGGTGAAACAGAACCTCGACCTTTTAAGCAAAAAGCCGAATAAAATACCAATGATCAATCCGCTTATTAACATAACTCACCTCCTCAATAATCTTAATCCTGCCTTAAATTAATTTTAATAAAAGAGAAAGGAATCATTTCCATATAATAAATGATGAAGATATAAAAGTCAAACATAAAATGCTACAATAATGATTTTCCGTTTTGTACCAAGGTTTTGCTTTTGTTAAAGCATAAATATCGTGTTTGAAAGCATTCCGATTGAGTCAAGGAAGAAAAAAAGACCTTTCCGACTCTTATCGAAGATAAGGAATGCAGGAAGGTCTTTTTACAGAAAAGATAAAAGAGAAATCAAAGAGTGCCGATCAGGCGGGACTCTACTTTTTTTGAATATAAAGGCAAGGGCAAAGCGGCAGAGGAAATGATGCCGCAAAATGCAGGATCTATTCTTTCAGCGCGCCATTAAAAAGCGGTTTTAAGGCGGGATAGAGCTTGGTAAATATATGATATTTCTCTTCGTATTTTTGCACGAGAGCTTGATCCGGCTCTATGCGATGGGTGATCCGAATCAATTTTTCGGCGGCTTCCTTGATATTGGCAAACTCCCTGCATCCGACGGCGGCAAGGATTGCCGCGCCGAAAGCGGGTCCTTCCTGTGTCGAGCTAAGCTTTAATTCGAGATTCAATATATTTGCCAGAATTTTCTGCCATAAGGCGCTTTTTGCCCCTCCTCCCGATATTGTGCTGCTTCGGATCGAAATACCGAGGCTGCGGGCAATTTCGAGAGAATCCCTTAATCCGAATGCGACGCCCTCCAAAACCGCCTGATACATATCCTTTCTTTCCGTGCGCATATTCATCCCCAGAAAAGCGCCTTTGGCATAGGGATCATTATGCGGCGAGCGCTCTCCCATAAGATAGGGGAGAAAATAAACCTGATTTTCGCCAAGGGGAAAGATTGCTTCCTGTTCTTTTACAAATGCCTCGGAGCCCAGGATTTTTTCCATCCACCATTGATGACAGGCGGCGGCGCTGAGCATGCAGCCCATCAGATAATAGTTTCCGTCTGCATGAGAAAAGGAATGCAGGGCATAATTCGGATCTGCATAAAAGCGCTCGCTGGAGATGAATACGGTGCCGGAGGTGCCAAGCGATATATTGCAGGAGGCGTTGCCTACCGTGCCCGTACCTACTGCCGCAGCGGCATTGTCCGCCGCACCGGCAAAGATTTTTACGGAAAGAGGGAAGCCGAGCTTTTCTGCGATGCCCGGTCTTATCGTTCCGACCAATTCATCGCTTTGATGAATTGGAGGGAGCATATCGGCATCGATTTCGCAGATTTTAAGCATTTCCCGAGACCAGGATTTGTTTTTTACATCTAAGAGGAGAGTTCCGGCTGCGTCCGAGTAATCCGTGCTGAACACTCCGGAAAGCATGTATACGAGATAGTCCTTTGGCAGCATGATTTTACGGATGGCATAAAAATGCTGCGCTTCATGCTTCTTAAGCCATAGCAATTTCGGGGCGGTAAAGCCGGCAAATGCGATATTTCCGGTATATTCGGATAAGCGCTCTTTTCCTATGTCCGTATTCAGATACTCTGTTTCTTCTCCCGTTCTTCCGTCATTCCAAAGAATGGCGGGGCGGATGATCTCATCATTTTTATCGAGGATGACCAGACCGTGCATCTGCCCGCTGAAGCCGATGCCGGCAATTTCTTGTTTATTGATGCCGAGGCTCAGAGCCTCAAGCCCTTCGAGGGTCTTATCGAGCCAATCCCTGGGATTTTGCTCCGCCCGGTTTGCATGTGAAAAAGAGATGGGGTATTCCTTGGAAATGCTTTTGAGCACCCTCCCCTTCTCGTCCGTTAAAATCAGTTTTACCGCCGAGGTGCCCAAATCAATCCCGATGTACAGCATATGAAAGCCTCCTTTTGGTTTTTGTAATTCCATCCTGTTTATCTGCATGATAACATATTTTATCCGTTTTTTCCCTATCATCTTGCGAAGTGCAAAAGATTTATATAAGCTATAGATAAAGGTATAAAAGCCTGGCAAAAGAAAGCGGATACGGAAGATGGAATGCATCGAAAACCCGGTATACGATCGGCAAACGTAAGGAGGCGGGAGATGAGATTGAAGAATTATTTACTGGTGGTTGGGGATATCGAAAAATCGAAGAAATTCTATAAGGAGCTTTTTGATTTGGAGACGGTGAGCAGCTTTGAGGGAAATATCGTGCTGAGCTCTTCTTTGGTCTTGCAGGAGAGGGGGGCTTGGGAGGAGGTGCTCGGAGAGGAGGTTTCTCAGGGGCATGCTTTTTGCGAGCTTTACTTTGAAACGGAGGATCTGGATTTCTTTTTAAAGAGACTCTATGGATATGGGGAGAGGGTGAAGGTTTTTTCCGAGCTCCGAGAGCGGGCATGGGGGCAGAGGATGATCAGAGTCTTTGATCCGGATCATCATCTGATCGAAATCGCGGAGAGCGCGCATGCCGTGATCCGAAGGCTTTACCGCGAAAAGATGGATATGGACGAGATCGCCCGAAAGACGGGAAGCCCGAAGGTGGAGATAGAAGCGGTCTGCGGGGTGAAGGAAGCGAATGCCTCGGAGGAGGAGAGGGATTTCGGATAAACTTGGAGATGCTTTTTTTTCTTATATCTGATACTATAATAAAGGCGTAAAAGGTGTATTTGGCAGGATAAGGCATGCTGCCCCTCTTCTATCGGGAGCGGAATACACCGGAAAACAGACAAATAAAGAAAGCGGAGGCAATCAAAGATGGGATGGAAGACGGATATTGAGATCGCACAGGAAGCAAAGATCAGAGAAATCAATGAAATTGCGGATAAGATGGGGATTCCGGGAGAGTATGTCGAGAATTACGGAAGATATAAGGCAAAAATTGATTATCGGTATTACCGGGAATCGCTCAAGCAAAAGCCGGATGCGAAGCTGATTCTCGTTACCGCGATCAATCCCACCCCGGCGGGAGAGGGAAAGACGACTACGACCATAGGTCTTGCGGATGCGCTCAACAGACTGGGCAAGAAGACGATGGTCGCCCTCCGAGAGCCTTCCTTGGGACCGGTTTTCGGAATTAAGGGGGGAGCGGCAGGAGGCGGATATGCTCAGGTTATTCCGATGGAGGATATCAATCTTCATTTTACCGGAGATCTCCATGCCATCGGCGCCGCGAATAATCTGATTGCCGCACTTTTAGATAATCATATTCATCAGGGAAATGCCTTGGATATCGATACCAACAGAGTGGTATGGAGAAGGGCTCTGGATATGAACGACCGTCAGCTCAGATCCATCGTCAGCGGTCTGGGAGGAAAGGCGGATGGCGTGACCAGGCAGGACGGCTTTGATATTACGGTTGCTTCGGAGATTATGGCGGTTTTTTGTCTGGCGGAGGATATCGAAGATCTGAAAAACAGGATTGCAAGAATTGTTATTGCATATTCCCGAAGCGGTGCTCCGGTCAGAGCCGGGGATATCAAAGCGCAGGGGGCGGTTGCGGCTCTTCTTAAAGACGCGCTCAAGCCGAATCTGGCACAGACCTTGGAGGGAACGGCGGCATTTATTCACGGAGGACCTTTTGCCAATATCGCTCACGGCTGCAATAGCGTGATCGCAACGAGAATGGGGCTGAAGCTTGCGGATTATATGGTTACGGAGGCGGGCTTCGGTGCGGACCTCGGAGCGGAAAAATTTATCGATATTAAATGCAGAGCGACGGGGCTTGCGCCTTCCGCAGTGGTTCTGGTCGCTACCGTAAGGGCGCTCAAATATAACGGAGGAGCGGAAAAAAGCGAACTCGGAAGAGAGAATCTTGAAGCATTGGAAAAGGGTCTGCCCAATCTCCTGAAGCATGTGGAGAATATGACCGCCGTATATAAGCTGCCGGTGGTTGTTGCGGTCAATAAATTTCCGACGGATACCGATGCCGAGCTGGAGCTGATCCGCAAAAAATGCAGGGAGTACGACGTAAAAGCGGAGATCTCCGATGTCTGGGCGAAGGGAGGAGAAGGAGGGCAGGAGCTGGCAAAAGAAGTGGTTTCGCTTTGTGAAAGAGAGAGCCGCATGGAATTTGCCTATGATACGGACTCTACGATTAAGGAAAAAATAGAGGCGATCGCAAAGAAAATATACGGCGCGGATGGCGTGGATTATTCATTGAAAGCCGATAAGGAAATCGCACAGCTGGAAGCGATAGGGCTGGGGAAATTACCCATTTGTATGGCAAAAAATCAATATTCGCTTACGGATGATCCGAAAATTTTGGGAAGACCGAGCGGGTTCAGAATTATGATCAGGGATTTGACGCCTTCTGCGGGAGCAGGCTTTATCGTAGCATTGACCGGAGATATCATGAAGATGCCCGGGCTTCCGAAGGTTCCGGCGGCGGAAAAGATTGATGTAAATGCCGAGGGCGTGATCAGCGGACTGTTTTAAAAGCTTGGAGAGCGGGTGAGAGACGATGATGTTTGAAATGAAGATGAAAGAGTTTGCGCAAAGGCTTGCCTCGTCCGCCCCCGTTCCGGGAGGAGGGGGAGCTTCTGCGGCGGTGGGAGCTTTTGCAGCCGCATTGGGGACAATGGTTGCCAATTTAACGATAGGGAAGGAAAGATATGCCGATGTCGAGGAGCAGATGGTGGAGCTGAGAGAGGGGCTGGAGAAAAGGATGGAGGAGCTCATCCTGCTTTGTGAGCAGGATGCGCTCGCTTTCGAGCCTCTTTCCAAGGCATACCGGCTTCCCAAGCATACGGAGGAAGAAAAAAAACACCGGGATGAGGTGATGGAAGAGGCCCTGGAAGGAGCGAGTCTGGTTCCCCTCAGAATCATGGAAAGCATTCTGGAGTCAATGAAGCTGGATCGGGAGGTAGCGCGGAAGGGAAGCCGCCTTGCGATCAGCGATGCCGGAGCCTCCGCATTGCTTGCCGATGCCGCGCTGGAAGCCGCGGCGCTCAATATCTTCATCAATGCCGGGATGATGAGCAAAAGAGAGAGGGCAAAAGAGCTGGAAGAAAGGGCAAAGGAGCTGATCGGGGAGTCTGCCTGTTTAAAGCGGCAGATTATGGAGATCGTGATGAAAAAGATCGAAAACTCATAGGAGAGAAAAAATGGCAGTAATCATGAAAGGCAGAGAAGTTGTCGAGGCAATGAAGGAAGAGCTTCGTGCCCGAGCCTCGGCGCTCAGAGCGGCAGGCACCGTGCCGAAGCTGATGATACTTCGTGTGGGAAAGAGGGAAGACGATCTTGCCTATGAAAAGGCGGTTAAAAAAAGAATGGAAGAGCTGCAGATCGAGTATGAGGTTTGCGAGCTTCCTCAAAGCGTGACGCAGGAGGAATTGGAGAGCGAATTTAAGAAATTCAATCAGGACGGGAATATTCACGGAATACTCGTATTTCGTCCTCTGCCCGGGCATTTGGATGAGGAACCGCTCAGGGAAATGATTTTTCCGGAAAAGGATGCGGACGGTATGGGGATACTCAATACGGCGAGGCTTTTTGCGGGAGAGAGTACCGCCTATCCTCCATGCACCGCACAGGCAGTGCTTGAACTTCTCGATCATTACGGGATCGGGATAGAGGGAAAGAAGGTGACGCTGATCGGAAGGAGCATGGTGGTAGGGAAGCCGCTTGCCATGCTGCTCTTAAACAGGAATGCGACGGTGAGGATCTGCCATACCCGTACCGCTGATTTAAAGGAGGCTTGTCTGGATGCCGAAATTCTGGTAGCCGCGGCGGGCTCTGCAGGAATGGTACGGGGAGATATGGTTTCTCCCCGTACAGTAGTGATAGATGTGGGAATCAATGTGGATAAAAACGGAAATATTTGCGGAGATGTGGATTACGAGTCGGCAAAAGAAAATGCCTCCCTCATTACCCCGGTACCGGGAGGAATCGGAAGCATAACCACATCCGTGCTGGCAAAGCATGTGCTCAGAGGAGCGGGAGCAAAGCTCTGATTGATAGGCTCAAACCGAAGTTTTACCTTGGCTGTCTCCATAGGGAGGCAGCCAAATTTTTTATGTATTTTTTTGAAAACCGTGCTATGATAGTTTTAATAAAAACATATAGAAAGCAGGAGGTTTCATACCGATGAGAAGCTTGAGTGAAAAGGAGATCCTATCCATGGCGCCGAATGCCGCAGCGCTAAGCAACGCGAGAAAGATATCCTCGGGAGGAGGCTTCATCCGGAGAATGCGTTCGGCGGATGAGAGCTTTTATATGGGAGAATGCAAGGGGAGCGGGAAGAGCAATTACATCGTTTCGGGAGATTATATCGATGAAGATAATCCGGTTTATCGCTGCAGCTGCCCGAGCAGGCAGTTTCCCTGCAAGCACAGTCTTGCGCTGATGTTTGAAATCGCGGCAGGCAAAGAGTTCAAGCAGGGAGAGATTCCGCAGGATATTCTTGAAAAAAGAGAGAAGAAAGAGGCGAGAGAGGCAAAGAAGGAACAGAAAAAAGAGCAGCTTGCCAATATGAGCGAGGACGAAAAAAAGGCGGCGGCGGCAAAATCCGCAAAGTCTTCGAAATCGGCAAGAATCAAGAAGATCAAAAAACAGCTCGAGGGTCTGGATTTAATGAAGAAAATGACGGATCAGCTCCTGCTTTCCGGGCTTGCCTCCATGGGAAGCATTTCCCTGAAAAGCTATAAGGATCTTTCCAAGCAGCTCGGGGATTATTATCTGCCGGGACCGCAGATTCTCTTTAACCGTCTGATCATAGAGATGGAGCGCTACCGCAAGGATCAGGACAGCGGGCATTATAAGAAGGCGGTGGAGGTACTCAAGAGGCTTAGGGCATTGGAGAAGAAATCCAAATCATATTTGGAAGAAAAGCTGGAAAACGACAATCCCGAGCTGGATAAGGATATTCTTTTTGAAGGGCTGGGCGGGGTCTGGAAGCTGGAACAGCTTGCCGCGCTCGGGCTGGAAAAGAAAAATGCAAGGCTGATTCAGCTCTCCTTTGAAGAAGTTTATGAGGAGGCGAGAAAGGAATATATCGATAAGGCATACTGGCTGGATCTTGAAAGCGGAGAGATATCCTATACCGCAAATTATCGCCCGATTAAGGCGCTGAAATATGTAAAGCAGGAAGATTCCTGCTTCGATCTGCTCCTCGTGCCCGGGCTCTGTTATTATCCGGGCGGCTTAAATAAAAGAATCCGCTGGGAGAGCGCCAAGTTTTCGGAAATAGGAAAAGAGGAGCTCTTAACTGCGAGGAGGCATGCGCATCAGGAGATTGAAAGCGCGGTGAAAATCGCAAAAAACGAGCTGAAAAATATTCTTTCGGAAGAAGAGGCGGCAATGCTGATCGCATTTAAGAGGATCGTAAAGGGAAGAGATGAAAAAGACGAGGAGGTTTTTCTTGCACAGGACAGCAAGGGACAGTGCATAGAGCTTAGAGAAAAAGAGGGAAAAGAGGTGCAGAATGCGCTCGGGCTCATTTTATACCGGGAGCTGATGGAAGATCAGCTGCTCTTCGGAAAGATATATTATGATCAGGAGAGGGGAAAAATCTGTATGAAGCCCTGCAGCATCCTTACCGAGAGAGGCATATTCAGACTGGAATATTAAAAGACAAAGGAGAGGGAAGATGAATTTGGATGCTTTATTTGCATTGAGAGAGAGGCTTGAAAATGCCGCAATTGCAGGTGTGCAGCTGGTCGGAGAGGATTTCAGGCTGAAGAGAGCGGTTGAAGAAATCGAGCCCTATACAAAAGCGGCGGCGGTATTTGCACAGATTCATAAGCTATGTCTGGAGCTGCTGGAAGGAAGCGCAGCAGACCCTTCTGCGGCATTATTGGATGCGCTCGCGCTGATTGATGCCGTGCTCACCACCCAGGGAAAGATTTTTGAAGGAGAGAGCAAGGAGATCGCCTGGAAAGAGGCGAAAGAAGATCTTTATCAGCAGATCGCCTACAGCAGGATAAAGCCGGTGCTGGAGGCATTGAGCACGAGCGGGAGCGGGCGTCATGCGGTGATTTCGGAGGCGCTTGAAAACGAGCCGGAAATTTTCAGGGATTACAGGATGAAGGCGAGGATGGTGGCTGCGCTCGGCGACAGCTACAGTGAGATCGGAGATCTCGCAAAGAACTGGCTCTGTCAAGGTGGGGAGGAGCTTCTTCCCCTGCTTAAGGAGGGCTTTGATCCCAAGGGAAAGAAGGAGATGACCAGAAGAATGGAGATCATCGATCATCTCTTCGGGGGAAAAGAGAACGAGTTTTACCGCGAAATGATTGGGGATGCGAATAAGGAAGTGCGTGAAGCCGCCATATTTGCGCTTCGTCATGAGAAGAGCAATGAAGAGCTGCTTTTCAGCCTTGCCAAAACGGAGAAGGGAAAGTGCAAAGAAGCGGCGCTTAAGGCGCTTTCCTATATGGACAGCCAAAATGCGAGAGAATATATCAGAGGCGCTCTGTTAAAAAAGAGCGAGGAGGTTGCGCCCCTGCTTTATGCTTCGAAGGAGGAGTGGGTATCCGATATCCTTGCCGAAGCACTGGAAAAGGAATATGCGGAGTACCTAAAGAGCAGGAAAGAGGGAAAAGAAGCACAAGAAAAGATGAAGGGAAAAATGGAAACCCTGCTTTTTTCCGCAGTCGGAAAATACTCCGAGAAAATGATAGAAGCCTTGGAAAATACTTATGCGGATTTTCCGCAGAGCGTGGAGAGGGCGGCATATCTTTCGCTCATCTCGGATCCCCGGGACGGAATCTGCGCATTTGCGGAGAGGATGTACGGAAAGCATCAGGGAGCGGTACAAAAGCTTGGCTTTGCCAAATATCTGATGAGGGAGAGCGCGGAAACAACCTATCGAAGCTTTGCGCCCTGTTTAAAAACGGGTCTTTTGGAGAAACTCAAAGGAAAGCGCAAGGAGGGCAAGGAAATCATCGCCGTGATGAGCACGATCTCCTATGATGAAAAGAAAGAGCGTTACCGAATAGAAGACGGGAGAGCGGAGGGCGGATTTTCCGTGCTTCCCTTCGGATTGGATCCGCGCTGGTATGAGAGTTTGATGAAGTATGAGAAGAGCAGGGAGGGAGAGGAAAAAAGGAATGTTCTTTATTATTACGGAAATCCTTATGATATGATGCTGGCAAGGATTTATAATCCGCATATCAAGGGCATGGATGCCTTATACGGAGAGTATTTTTATCGGAGGATTTTTGAAAGAGAGGTGAGCGCCCATGATATCCGCCTGCTCAAGCGTTACGGATGGACGCGGTACAAGGGGATTGTCTCGGGGCTTGCAAGAGAGAATGTAAGGCTGGGAAGTATGGCATATTCTCTGCTCTATCTGCTCAGAGAGATTCCGCTGAGAGGAGAAGAGCTTGCCGGGGAGCTCGAGGTATTGATGAAGAAAGGAAAGGGAATTTCTCCGAATACCTTGAAGTTATGGGGAAAATGGGCGGATGATCTCAGATCCGGAATAGATCCCCGGGATCTCTCCTGATTCCGGCGCCGGGCAAATGTGTGGAAAAAGCTCGAAAGCGGAAGAAAGTGAAGCTGCGGGAGAAGAAAATGAAGGCGCGGGAAAAGAAAAAGCCCGAAACACCGAAAAAACTTTAGGGAGGAAAGAAGATGAGCAAAGAAAAACTGCAGAGACTGCCTGCGGAGCAGATGTTTCAGGAAGAGCTGGAGGCGCTGATGGAAGCGGAGCAGTACCCGGTGCCCACGGGCTGGAGGATGTCTCCGAAGTCCGTCTTGACCTATATCTGCGGAGGAAATGCGGGAAAGAAAAAAATCATTCCCAAATATATAGGAAACTCCAGGCTGGTGGAAATCGCCATATCCACTCTGGTTACGGACAGGGCGCTGCTCTTGATCGGAGAGCCCGGAACCGCCAAATCATGGCTTTCCGAGCATCTTGCCGCGGCAATCAACGGGGACTCGACAAGGGTGATTCAGGGAACTGCCGGAACGACGGAGGAGCATATCCGATATTCATGGAATTATGCGATGCTGATTGCAAAAGGTCCCTCAAAAGAGGCGATGCTTCCCAGTCCGGTCTATCGTGCGATGCAGGAGGGGGCGATTGCCAGAGTGGAGGAGATATCCAGATGCGCTTCGGAGGTACAGGATGCCTTGATTTCCCTGCTTTCCGAAAAAAGGATTTCCGTTCCGGAGCTCAATATCGAGCTGCCTGCGCAGAAAGGATTTTCGATTATTGCCACCGCAAATACGAGAGATAAGGGAGTCAACGAGATGTCCGCGGCGCTCAAGAGGAGATTCAATATCGTCGTGCTGCCGAGTCCGGCAAGTCTGGAGGCGGAGATGGATATCGTAAAGACGAGGATAGAGCAGCTTGCGGGAGGTCTGGATCTGAATGCGAAGCTTCCCGAGGATGAGGTTGTGGAAAAGGTGTGCACGATTTTCCGGGAGCTGAGGCTTGGCAATACCTTGGATAAGAAGCAGAAATTAAAAACGACGACGGGAGTGCTTTCCACGGCGGAGGCGATCTCGCTTTTGGCAAACAGCATGGCGCTTGCGGGAAGTTTCGGCAACGGCACTATATCCGAAGCGGATCTTGCGGCGGGGCTGCAGGGGGCGATTGTCAAGGAGGATTCCAAGGACGGGAAGGCATGGGAGGAGTATCTTGAGAATATCATGAAAAAAAGAGGCTCCGACTGGCTGGGGCTTTACAGAGAATGCAGGCAGTTGAATAAATAATGAAAGGATAATGCCGTGAAAGAAATGCCAAAGACAGAAGCGGAAGATTTTTTTTCTTATGATATCGATGCGGTCTCCATGCCGAAAGTTTTCGGAATCAGGCATCTTTCTCCCGCCGGAGCATTTTATCTGCGCAAGTACTTAGATCGATGCAAGCCGAAGCGGATCCTGATTGAGGGGCCTTCGGATTTTAATCCTTTTATCGGAGAAATAATCCGCAGCGATGTTCTTCCTCCGATTGCGATCATGTCCTATACTTTGGAGGCGCCGATCAGAACAATACTCTATCCCTTTGCGGAATATTCTCCGGAATATCAGGCGATGCGCTGGGCGGATGAGCATGGCTGCAAATGCCTTTTCTGCGATCTTCCTTCGGATATTTTTCTGGGGATAGGAGCGGAAAACGAAAAAATCTTTCTTAAAGAGCTTGAGAAGAAAAATGAGGGCAAAGAGGGGGGAGAAGAAGGGGAGAAGAGAGAGGATATTTATGCGATGCTTGACGGGCTCTGTGAAGATAAGGATCATGAGAGCTTTTGGGAGCGCACGCTGGAGCAGGCGGGGGATATGTACGGATATATCCGGGGAGCTGCGGGCTTCGGGGCAAATCTTCGGGATCTGAGTCTGGGAAGAAGCAGGGAAGATGCGGAAAATCTGGTGAGGGAGGCCTATATGCGCAGGATATTGAAAGCCGCTCTTGCAGAGGGGATCGCTCCGGAGGATATCGTCATGCTCGTGGGTGCATTTCATGTGGAAGGGATTATAGAGGGACTAAAAAAAGACTTCCCCGCGATGAGCGACAAAGAATTGGCTTCCCTGCCGAGGCTTCCGGCAAAGAGCACTCTGATGCCTTATTCTTATTACAGGCTTTCGCAAAGATCGGGATACGGAGCGGGCAATAGGGCGCCGGCATATTATGAGCTGGTTTGGAAAGGGCTTTGCAGGGGAGAGAGCGAATATGCCTCGCTCACCTATCTTTCCGAGCTGGGAGCATTTCAGCGAGAATACGGTTTTTTGGTTTCTTCCGCGCAGATCATAGAAGCGCTGAGGCTGGCGAGGGAGCTGGCGAGGCTGCAGGGAGGGCGCATTCCCGTTTTAAGAGATCTCAATGATGCGGCTCTGACCTGCCTTGCGCAGGGAGAGTTTGGAAAGCTCGCGCAGGCAAGCGCGGCGGCGCAGATCGGAACGAAGATCGGTTCCGTGCCGGAGGGCGTGAGCAGAACTTCGATTCAGTCTGATTTTTACGGGAGCTTAAAATCGCTTAAGCTGGAGAAATACAAATCGCTTACGGCGGAGGAGCTGGCATTGGATCTTCGTGAAAACCTCAGGGTCAAGAGTGAAGAATCGGCGTTTTTGGATTTGAACCGCTCATTTTTTCTGCATCGGCTCAGGGTCTTGAAGATCGGATTTGCAAAGCTGCTTCCTTCTGCACAGGATAAGGCGACCTGGGCTGAGAACTGGATGCTTCAGTGGACGCCGGAAGCCGAGATTCAGCTTATTGAGG
Source organism: Johnsonella sp. (assembly GCA_030529445.1). Classification (GTDB taxonomy): domain Bacteria; phylum Bacillota; class Clostridia; order Lachnospirales; family Lachnospiraceae; genus Johnsonella. Next base: position 116,231 of record JAUMWW010000001.1, read on the forward strand.
CTGTGCTTAAGGGAGATACGATAGAGCAGGCGCTCGCTTTCGTCTTTAACGAAAACCTTGAGGCGGCGTCATCGATATCGGAGCTTGCGCATATGATAGAGGAGGCCTTCTACTGCGGAATGCCCAAAAGTCTGGAAAGAGCGGTGAATGCATTGCAAAAGACCGCGGTCGATGCGGTCGCGATTACGGAAATCGCGCCGGCATGCGCAAGCCTTTCGATGATTCTGGGCTTCGGCGATATCAGAAAGCTCGACCGTTCTCCTCTGGAACCCATCCTCTCACAGCTCTTTTTAAGGGTATGTCTGGTGCTTCCCCAGGAATCCGCCTGTGATGATGCGGCGGGAAAGCTCCTTGCCGAGGCATTGATCGTGCTGCACGGCGTCGTGGTAAACCATGAGTTTTTAGACAGCGGGAGATGGTATGTGCTGCTTTCGGAGCTGGCGGGCAGGGATGATCTGAACACGAGGATATCCGGGCTTGCTGCGGCGATTCTTCTGGAAGCGGGGAAGATGGATAAGGAGGAACTCGGCAGGGAGATGGAGAGAAGGCTTTCAAAAGGCATCCCGGCGGATTTGGGAGCGGGATGGTTTGAAGGGCTCTCGATGAAGAACCATTATGCGCTCATTGCCAGACTGGTGCTTTGGGAAAAGCTGAGCGCCTATCTCGACGAGCTGGACGATGAAGAATTTAAGCGCTCTCTGGTCTTTTTGCGCAGGGCGTTTGCAGATTTTAACGCGGAAGAGAAGCATCGGATTGCGGAAAATCTTGCGGAAATATGGCAGGTCGGCTCAAATCAGCTGAGCGAAGCGCTCAACAGAGAGCTGGATCGGAGCGAGATGGAAGCCTTATCCGAATTGAACGAGTTTGATTTCGGAGATATTTAAGAAAGCCAAAGAGAAAAAGAGCGGGGAGAGGCTATGGAAAATAAGGAAAGAATGCGGCGCTGGAGGCTGATTCTGGGAGAGGAAAGCCAAAGCAGCTTTGAAGAGATGGGAGATCCCGAATTATCTCTTACGAAGGAGCAGCTGCTGATGGATCAGGCTCTGGCGGCAATATATAATAACTCCGGCAGTTTTATGGGCGGCAAGGGGGGAGGAAGGGGAGCCTCCAATCCCCAGGTCAGCCGCTGGCTTGGAGATGTCAGAACTCTCTTTGATCCGGAGCTGGTCAAGGTCGTGCAGGCGGATGCGATGGAAAGATGCGGGCTGAAGCAGCTGATGTTCGAGCCTGAGATTATGGAACAGATGGAGCCGGATATCAATCTTGCCACCACGATTATGCTGCTCAAGGAGCAGATTCCCTCCAAGAGCAAGGAAAGCGTAAGAGAGTTTATGAAAAAAATCGTGGAGCAGATCAATAAGCTTTTGGAGAGCGATCTGAAAAGGGCGGTAAGCTCCGCCCTCAACCGGAGGATGCATTCCCCCATCCCTTCCGCCTCCGCGCTGGATTTTAAGACTACGATACGCAGGGGAATCAAGAATTACCATCCCGATCTGGAAACGATTATTCCGGAGAAATATTATTTTTTTGACAGGAGCATAAAAACCTCCGCCAGCAAATATACGGTAATTCTGGATATCGACCAGAGCGGGTCGATGGGAGAATCCGTGCTTTACTCTTCAATCATGAGCTGTATATTGGCAAGCATGAATGCGCTCAAGACCAAGGTTGTCGCTTTCGATACCCAGATCGTGGATCTGAGCGATAAAACCGAGGATCCGGTGGATCTGCTCTTCGGCTTTCAATTGGGAGGGGGAACGGATATCAATAAATCGCTCGCCTATTGCAGCCAATACATTGAAAACCCGAAAAAAACGATTTTTTTCCTGATCTCGGATCTGATGGAGGGAGGAAACCGGGCGGGGATGATGCGCAGGCTGGAGGAGATGAAGGGAGCGGGAGTGAACCTGATCTGCCTCCTTGCAATAGGGCAGGGAGGAAAGCCCTATTATGACGCACAAATGGCGGGAAGAATCGCGGCGGCGGGAATTCCCTGCTTCGCATGCGCGCCCGAAAAGCTTCCTCTCTTATTGGAAAAGGCATTGAAGGGGCAGGATCTTACGAGTTTTACACAGGGATTTTAAGCGGAAAAGAGAAAAAAGAAGAGAGGGAAATAAGAGCGGTGAGAAAAAGCCCTCCGCCTCCTGATTCGACCGAAATCGAAAAAGGAGGCGGAGGGCTTTCTTATTCTCCTTCGAGACGGGAGAAAATGAGAGTAAAGAATACGGAAGCTTTCTTAATCGTTCTCATTCAGCCATTTTTTGAGCATCTCGATGTATTTATCATTTTCTTCCACAAAGCACATATGCCTTGCATGCACGAAGAGCTCCCATTTCGCATTCGGAATGGCATCGTACATCAGCTTGGCAATATGGGGGGAACAAAGATCTTCCTGACCGTTTACGACGAGACAGGGAGTCTTAATATTCTTGAGCTGATCCATATAATTATAATCTCTCAAGGAACCTGTGGGGGTGAATTCATTCGGTCCCCAGCCTGCGACATATGCTTCTGCGCCGGCTTTTTTCGGACGTCTGAGGCATTCCGGAGAATCCTGCGTCACATCGCCTGCGCAATGCCTGCGCATAAACTCTGCAATTGCCCTCTCATATGCCTCTCCGCTGTAGTTGCCGCTTTTTTCCGCCTCCGCGATTGCTTCCTGCATATCTTCCGGAAGAAAGGCAACGCGCCTTCTCTGCTCGCTTTCCCAGACGGCATTATAAGGAAGCGTACTGGAGAGGATATAGCTCCTGACTCCCTTCGGATTATAATCACAGGCATAGATGATACACATCATGCCTCCCCAGGACTGACCGAGCAGATGAATCTCTTCCAGTCCGAGATGTTCTCTGAGCGCATTCAGCTCATTGATCCAGGTTTCCTTTGTCCAAAGCTCCGGCCTCTTGTCGAGATAGGATAAGCCGCAGCCGATCTGATCATACATGATGAGCTGTCTTTGGTCTTCATCCGCAAGCCGGTCAAGCACCTCAAAATAGTTATGTGTGGATCCGGGACCGCCATGCAGGAGAACCAGCGGTTTTTTATGATCGCTTTTTTCACCGACGATGCGGTAATAGGTTTGATGACCCAGATAGGGCATATAGCCTTCCGTTATCTTAGCCAAAATCTTTTCCTCCTTATGATTCGGGAACTACGATGATTTCCTTTGTAAAGTTATTGAGCACCTTGCAGCCGTCCTCCGTAATCAGCACGAGATCTTCGATTCTCACGCCGATGCCTTCCTCGGCAATATAGATGCCGGGCTCTACGGAAAAGCACTGGCCTACCTCGATGATCTCTTCATTTACGGAAGATACATCGCCGACTTCATGATCTTCGAGTCCGATGGAATGTCCGGTTCTGTGGGTGAAATACTGTCCGAAGCCTTTTTCTTCGATATAGTTTCTTGCGGCAAGATCCACATCCTTCATCTTTGCGCCCGGCTTTGCGGCTGCAATTCCTCTTAAGTTGGCTTCGAGAACGATATTATAGATCTCTCTCTGTCTCTCGCTTACCTCTCCGATAAAGACGGTTCTTGTCATATCGGAAGCGTAGTTCTTGTAGAAGCCTCCGATATCAAGAATGACGCAGTCGCCGTACTTGCCCTTCGAATCATTGGTTACATGATGGGGATCTGCGGCGCCCTTTGCATAAGCGGTGATCGGCTCGAAGGAAAGATCGGTGATGCCGTGCTGCTGATAGATTTCCTTGGTCTTTGCGCTGAGCTCTTTTTCCGTAAGCCCCTTGCCTGCCCAGGGAATGAGATCCGCCATAACCTCGTCATTGATTCTGGAGGATTCGATCATCAGCTCCTGCTCTTCCTTATCCTTGATCTGACGGATCTTATCTACGATTACCGAGCCGTTTACGAATGCGCTTCCGCCCTTAAGCTCCTGCAGTCTGAGAAGGAATTTCGCGGGCCAGATCTTGTCGATGCCCATGGTCTTATCTTTTTCGACAAAGCGGGAAAGAATCTCTACACCGTCTTCGATATCGTCATAATAGGTGAGAGGAACGCCGAGATCGCCTTCCTGCGGGAAAAGCTTGTTAATTACAAACTGATGATTTCCGTTTACGTTGAGATAAAGAGCCAGAAGCCTTTCGCCGGGGAAAATCCATCTTCCTGTGAGGTAGAAGATTGCTGCCGGATCACAGATGATCATCTGTGATAAATCATTATCCTTCATTCTGGAAAGGATGCGATTGAGTTTGTTTGTGTTCATTTGACCACACCTCCTGTTTTAGAATGTAATTACAGCAGGAATCAAATCCTGCTGTAGTTCAAGAAATATTAAACATATTGTATTGTAGCACACCCCTACATAATTATCAAATAAAACTTGTAAAAAAGATAAAAAATATATAAAAAATACAAGAAAAAAATTGACAAAGAAAATCAAAAATCGCCTTCCTCTGCAATATTACCAAGGGATTTATTTTAAAACTCTCACGCAGCGGGCGAGAAAGCTGATAAACACATCGCTTCCCTCTTTGAAATCCTCGGATAACTGGGGATTGTAAATTTCAACGACGATGGGCTTTTCATTCATCATGACCTCGTATTCGATCTTGGTGCCGTAATAGGTTGCGCGGCTGATATGCCCCTTAAATTCTCCTTTTTCCGAAGAGAGCCAGACGGATTCCGGTCTTACCGAGATGCAGCAGGGCTGATCCTTTACCACATCGATCATTTCTCCGGGAGAGGGAAATTCGAGATTTTTGCCTTCAATCTCCACAATCGCCTTGCCTTCGCTGCTTCCTCTGTAGATGCCCTCGATAAAATTCGCTTTTCCGATAAAGTTTGCGACAAAGCGGCTCTTGGGCTGCTCGTAGATTTCCGTAGGAGTTCCCATCTGCGCGATTTTTCCCTTATTCATGATTACGACTCTGTCGGAAATTGCCATTGCCTCGGATTGATCATGCGTTACATAAAGAGAGGTAATGCCCAGGCGTTTTTGCAGCGCGCGCAGCTCATCCCTCATGCTCTCTCTGAGCTTTGCATCCAGGTTGGAGAGCGGCTCGTCAAAGAGGAGCACGCTGGGTTCGATTACGACCGCTCTTGCAAGCGCGACTCTTTGCTGCTGTCCTCCGGAGAGCTGATTGGGAAAGCGTTTTTCCATTCCCTTCAGCTCCATCAGTTCGATGACGTTTTTGGTGCGGCGGATGACTTCTTCTTTATCAAGCTTCTGAATTTTTAATCCATATGCGATGTTTTCGTAAATATTCATATGGGGGAAGAGGGCATAGCTTTGGAAGACCATGGAGATTCCTCTTTTATTGGGAGGAACCTTTGCCACATCCCGGTTGCCAATCATGATTTTCCCGCTGCTCGGATATTCAAATCCCGAGATCATTCGCAGCGTCGTGGTTTTTCCGCAGCCTGAGGGTCCGAGGAGAGTAACCATTTCCCCCTCCTTGATTTCGAGGTCGATATTATCGACCGCCATAAATTCCTTTCCGGTATCGGGCTGTTTGAATATCTTGGAAATCTTTTGAAGAAGAACGCCCGAGCTTTTCTGCCCAAGCTCCGTATTGTTTTTATGATCCTGCATCATTTCTTTTCCTCCCTGTTTTTCGGGCTTTCCTGAAGTCCCGAGTCCTTATCTCTTGGCTCTGCGCCCTGTGCAATCCTTTCATCCTCCTCCAGCAGCTCTTTGGGTACGCGGGAATGCGGTGCGAGAAGCTTCTGGATCAGGGTATTGAACAACCCGATAAAGAGAAGAAGAATGCCGACCATCATCGTGACGAAAGCTGCCGCCTGGCTGTATTTAGCCTGATCGAACAGAGTATAGATCTTGCTGGTGACGAGGTTCCATTTCGGGGATACGAGGAAGATCACCGCGCTGACTGCGGTAATCGCCCGGACAAATGCATAGACGATTCCCGAATAGAAAGCGTTTCTGAGCATCGGGAGCGTGATCCGCCGAAAAGAGCTTCCGCTGTTTGCTCCGAGTATCGTCGAAGCTTCCTCGATGGAGTTGTCGATCTGCAAAAGCGTGGTCGTGCCGGACTCTATCGCAACGGGCATATTGCGGAAGGTAAAGACGATAATCAGGATAAATGCAGTGCCGGTGAGCGCAAGAGGCTTATTGTTAAAGCCGAGCACATAGGAAATGCCGAGCACCGTACCGGGGATGGCAAACATCAGAACGGAAGCAACCTCGATAAAGGTCTTGCCGTAGTAATTTCTCTTTGCGGTAATATAGGCAATCACCATACCGAGGAAGCCGCCGATGAAGGCTGCGATAATTCCGAGGAAAACGGAATTTTTCAGGCTGTCCCAGCCGTATGCGAGCGCTTTCGTGTACTGAGCCAGCGTCAGGGTATAATTATATCCCCAGGTGGTAACGAAGGAGCCGTATACCACCGTGCCGTAAAGCATGAGAATGATCAGACCGATGAAAAGGCAGAAGGCGAGCAGAGGGTATTTGATATAGCCCTCGTCGATCAGCTTTCTCGCCTGCGTCGGTTTTCCGGTGACGGTGACGAAGCTCTTTTTATTGACCCAGTATTTATTGAGCAGGTAGGCGCTCACTGCGGGAAAGAGCAGAAGTATGGCAAGCACGGAGCCCTTTCTCATATCATAGCTTCCGGTGATGGTCTTATAAATTTCCACGGAGAGCGTGGTATAATCCCCTCCTATCGTTGCGGGATTGGAAAAATCCTCCAGAGACTGGATGAAAACCAGGAGGCATCCGGAGATGATTCCCGGGAGGGAGAGGGGAAGGGTCACCGTTAAAAAGGTGTGGAGCCTGTTTGCGCCCATATTGCAGGCGGCATCCTCCACGGAGGCATCGATGGAGGAGAGGATTCCCGAAAGCGTAAGATAGGCGATCGGAAAAAAAGAAATAACCTGAACGATGATCAGGCTTCGCATCCCGTAGACATTGCTGTCGGTAATGCCGAGCAAGGTCTTGCTGATCATTCCCTGCTTTCCGAAAAGGAAAATAATGGAGAGCGAGAGGATGAAAGGCGGTGAAAGAATGGGAAGCGTTGCGATGATTTTTAAAAGCCTCTTAAAAGGTACATTGGTTCGGGTGACGGTATAGGCAAAGACATAGCCGATGAGGGTAGCCAGTACGGATACGATCAGGGCGAGTCTGAGCGTTCTTCCCATGGTTCTGATATAGGCGCCGGTATGCAGAACTTCCCTAAGCTGTTGAAGAGAAAGCGCTCCGCTTTCATCGCTCAGGCTGAAAATGAGCACCTTCATCAGGGGGTATACTACGAATAGGAGCAGGAGCATAATGACGGAAACAATGCTTATCGCAAGCAAGGGCTGGCGAAGTATCATTTTTGTTTCCTGGCGCTTTTTGATTCCGGCACCAAGCTTCCTGCTTCCGGGTTTGGAATATTCCATTTGGATTCCTCCTGTGTCGAAATATAAATAAATGCAGTTCAGGCTCTTTCCAGCTGTTCTGAGAAAGAGCCTGATGTATTTCTTTCAAAGCCGTTTGATACGATGTATTTTATTCCGTAGGAGCACTTGTGATATTTGATTCAAATTTGCCGGCAAGATCCTTTTTATTTTCGGCTGCCCATACGGCGTCATAATCGATAACGCTTACCTTATCCAAAGTTACCAGACCTTCTGCAACCATTGCTTCCTTATTCGTCGGAACACGGAAGGAATTGTTTTCCGCATAGAGGTTCTGTCCTTCGGCGGAGCAGATCCAGTCAATAAATTTCTTTGCATTTTCCTGCTCTGCGGCGGGAGCGCCTTTGATCAGAGCAACCGCGCCGACCTCATAACCGGTTCCGTCCGTCGGGAAAGAAAGCTCTATCGGATAGCCCTCTGCCGTAGGCTGAAGCCCGTCATGCGAAAAGGTGAGCGCGATGGAAGCCTCTCCGAGCGCAACCGCATTGGGAGCAGCAGAACCGGATTTTGTATACTGGGTCATGTTTTTATTTAATTCCGCAAGATAGGGCCATACCTTATCCTCGCCCATCAGCTGTACCAAAGTGGCAAGAACGGTGTATGCGGTTCCCGAAGTTGCGGGATGCGCCATAATGATCTGATTCTGGTATTTCGGATCGAGCAGGTCTTCCCAGCTCTTCGGATATTCATAGCCCTTGTTTTCGAACCATTCCTTATTGCAGGCAAATGCGATACAGCCGACATAGATGGGATTCCAGTTTTTCTGGGGATCGAGAAGCTTTTCCGGAGTGGAGGAAAGATTCGGAGACTGGTAAGGCTCCAAAAGTCCCTGATCCGCCGCGGCGATATAGTTATCGGTAGATCCGCCGAACATCAGTGATGCCTGAGGATTCTCTTTTTCCGCAGCCACCCTGGTAAGCATTTCTCCGGCAGAGAGGCGGATATAGTCGATTTTAATGCCTGTTTCTTCGGTAAATTTATTGAAATAATATACGACTTCGCTCTCCGGGAATGCAGTGTATACGGTAATGTTTCCGCTTGCGCCCTGCTCCTTTGCCTCATCGCTTTTTGCAGCCGCTTCCGAACCCGCAGCCGCAGACTCTCCGCTCTTTGTTTCTTTGGAAGCGCATCCTCCGAGCATTCCGAATACGAGAGAGGCTCCCAGTAATACAGATGCTAATCTTTTAAACTTCATCATAAATATAATCTCCTTTATCTGATTTTTATCATCATACAGCGCTTTGCCGTAAGTATTTTTGTTTTTCTATATCTGAAAGCACGCCCATACCGCATTATGATCGGAAAGCTCCGGAAGCGAAAAGGCGGCGAGGGCGGAATCGGGCTTGGCAAATCCGAAATCCTTAGTTTCCGTAGAAAGTATCCGAGCTTCAAGAAGCTTAAGCCCTCTGTAAAGAATCCAATCAAGCGATAAAGGAAGATAAGAGCCGCAGGGAAGAGGCTTGCGCCTCGTGCAGCCCGAATCTTCGGGTACTCTCAGATATCCCAGATTCTTAGCATCGGAAAGAAGCATTTCTTTCTCGCAAAGCTCAAAGATATCCGGAATCAAAATCCTTTCTTTATCCCGATATAGCTTGGCGAGTGCCTCAATGGCATCGATATCTCTGCCGTCAAATCCGTTTGTATTGAGATCGCCGCCGATAATCAGGGGAATACCGGGAAAGGCCTTTTCGGCTTCTTCAAAGATCATCCTCATCTGCGCCCTTCTTCCCTCTCCGTCGGTACGATTTTCGAGGTGGGTGCAAACCAGAGCAATTTTTTTCCCTCCGAGATCGATCTTTGCCAGTATCGCATTCCGGCTTCCGATTCTCTTCTGGCGGTCAAAATACCAATTATACTTTTCCGGAAGCCTCAGAACTTTCGTCTCTTCAATGGGAAGGCGGGAAAATATCGCGTTGCCGTGAAATCCCTTCGGATCCTCTTCATTAACAAGCTCGATAAATTCAAGTCCGTACACATAATTCATGCCGAGAAACTCCGCAATTTCCTTTGCGGTATCCTTCGATCCGGAACGAATACAGCCCAGATCAAGTTCATTGGCGATGATGATATCCGTATCCGAAAGCAGGGGATGGGATCCCAGATAGTTCTTGATTTCTTCCAGGTGAACCCCTCTTTCCATATTGAATACGAGAACACGGAGTTTATCCCTCGCATGCTCCGAAGCGGAGCGCAGAGGATGAATCTCTGCCTCAAAAAACTGCGGGATTTCGGAGATGACCGAGGATTGTTCGGTGTGCCTGAGAAGATCCGAATAATGCCTGCGTTCTGCCGGACTGAGTGCCTTCATGCTCTTGTTTTTTCCTTTCTGTTCCTGTTAAAACAATAAAAAATTTTTTAACTTAATAAAAATCAAGCGCGAAGAGAAGGATTCTCTTCAAAGTTTATATTACTTTATAGAAGAGCTTGTATTAAGTTTATGATATATTATAATGTTTCTCTATATTTAGTCAACTTTAATTTTTATATATGGGCATATTCAACATATTGCGGGATGGATTATTATGCAAAACAAACAAAGAACGAAAAAAAGAAAATGAGGAAGATGAAAAAAAGGAAGAACAAGAAGCTTATGGTGAAATAAAACATATGGATAGGGTAGGAAAGAAAGATCTTTCATCAGATTCGTTCATGTATACAATAAAAATATAAAATTTTCATATACATAATAAAAAAAGTATGATAAGATATGGAAATCAATTATAATAATTTTAAGTAAAAACTTATAAATCGAGGGGGAATATAAGTTTTTGCAAGGAATGGTTATAAAAATATTATAAAACGGGGAGTAAATGTATATGGAAACAAAGAAAGTACCAGGAGGAATGGGTTTTTGGGTTTGTAATTTTGCATTCACCATGGAACGATTCTCATTCTATTCCGCAAAATGGCTGATTGCAGTGTTTATTGTAAAGGGCATTACGGAGGGCGGTCTCGGTTTGGATGAAAGTGCGGGAGCGATCGCTTCGGCGAATCTCGTTGCTTTCACCTATCTTGCCCCGCTGATCGGTTCGTATATCTCGGATAAGCTGGTCGGTGCGCGTTATCTCGTACCCGTGGGCATGTGTCTTATGGCGGCGGGATATTTGGTTGGCTGGAAGGCAAGCAGCCTCAACAGCGTAAACCTCATGATTTTGCTGGTATCGATAGGAACCGGACTCTTTAAGCCGCAGACCAACTCGATCACGGGACGTCTCTTTGATGATCCGGGTCTTCTTGATGCAGCGTTCTCGACCCAGTATTCAATGGTAAACGTAGGATCCTTCATCGGAACGACTTTTATCGGAGTTATTGCAAATGTTCAGGGATATCGTTTCTGCTTCCTGATCTGTGCGGCAATGATGCTTCTGAATGCGATTTGGTTCACCTTCGGCTGGAGATTCCTCGGAGAAGCGGGAAAGAAGCCCTTCAAGGTTGACGAGCATAAGGTAGACATCAAGAAAGAATCCGTAGAGAAGAAGCCGCTGACTCTGATCGAGAAGAAGAGAGTTGCAGCGATCGTTCTCGTATCCGCATTTTCCGCTATTTTCTGGGTATTCTGGTATCTTGCATACCTTCCGGTATACTATTACTGGGATGATCCGGCAAAGATGAACTGGATGATAGGAAGCTTCCAGATCCCCTCGGCATGGTTTGACTCGGAGAATGCTTTCCTGTGCATCGCGCTCGGACCGATCCTCGGTGCGCTCTGGGCAAAGGATGCGAAGCGTCCCGGCGGAGGCCTGAGCATATTCAAGCATACCGCGCTCGGTATGTTCATTCAGGGACTTGCCTTCGTTGTATTTGCTCTTGCGGATGTATTAAGAGGAGGAAAGCCGGCATCTATCCTTTGGATGGTGCTCTTCGGATTCCTGCTCACGGCAGGTGAGATGACCTTCTCTCCCCTGGGCAACTCCTTTATCTCCAAGTTTGCACCTGCGAAACTCCTTTCGGCAATGATGGCTGTTTGGACCCTCTCAATCTTTATCGCAGGAAAATCTTACGGATACCTTTACAATATTACCTCGAACCTTCCCTTTGCACCGGTATATTTTACCATCGCGGTGATACTGATCGTTGCGGCTTTGGTTCTCTGGGTAATGGACGGAAAACTGAATAATCTTGTAATCAAGCATGAAGATTAAATAAGAAGAACGAAAATCTTTAAGTGCCGCTTTTAGAGCGGCACTTTTTGTATGTCCGGCTATCCTGCCCCTTCCGCAAAGAAAGGGATCTTTTGCCCGGCTCTCGCAGGAAGAGAGAGGCTGTGCTATAATCGTTTTAGTGAACAAATATGAGGAGGGATTCTATGTATCTGGCAGGATTTGATATCGGTGGAACAAAATCGGCGGCGCTCATTGCCTGCATTCGGAAGGGCATGCTTGAGTTTATCGACAGAAAAGAGATTGCGACGACGAGGGACTGGAAGGAAGATATGGATGTTCTTTCAAGCTGGGTCATGGGGAGAAGAAAAGAACTCGGCTCGGCTCTTGCCGGCGCGGGAATATCCTGCGGAGGTCCGCTGGATCCCGAACGCAAAAGAATTCTCTCCCCTCCGAATCTGCCCGGCTGGGATGAAGTCCCCATTGTTTCTTATTTGGAAGAGAGGCTTGGCATCAAGGTTTGGCTCGAGAATGATGCGGATGCATGCGCATTGGCGGAATATCGCTACGGTGCGGGCAGGGGCTCAAAAAATATGATATTTCTTACTTTCGGAACAGGTCTCGGAGCGGGTCTGATACTGGACGGAAGACTGTACAGGGGCAGCAGCGGAATGGCGGGAGAGATCGGCCATATCAGAATGAGCGAGAGCGGTCCCCCGGGCTATTATAAGGAAGGAAGCCTGGAAGGCTATGCTTCGGGCGGGGGAATCGCCAAACTGGCAAAGCTGGAAGGCTTCGGCGACCGAGGAGGGGAAGGCGGGGAGGAAAAGGGAAAGAGGGATCCGGATGCGAAGGAGATCATAAGCTTGGCGAGGGAAGGAGATCCTGAGGCAAAAAGGATCCTGGATATTTCGGCAAAATACCTGGGGAGGGGGCTCAGCATATTGGTTGATCTGCTCAATCCCGATACGATCGTGCTCGGAAGCATTTTTGTAAGAGCGGAAGATCTCTTCAGAGAGAGGATGGAGGAGGAGCTGAGAAAGGAATCCTTAAGCTTTTCCTATGAGGCGGTAAGCATCAGGGCTGCGCTTTTATCGGAGAGGATCGGAGATTACGGAGCAATTTGTGCGGCGCTTCATCATTTGGAGCGGAAAGAATAAAGGAGGAAATTGATGTTAAGCGTTTTGATTGCCGATGATGAGCATAGAATCTGCATGCTGATCGAAAAATTAATCGACTGGGAAAGCATGGAGATGGAAGTAATCGCCCGCGCTTCCAACGGAATCGAGGCTTTGGAACTGATCAGAGAGCGAAAGCCGGATATCGTGATTACGGATATCCGCATGCCCGGATATGACGGAATCGAGCTGATTGCCAAATCCGTGGAGGATGGGCATCGACCAGAGTTTATCATTATCAGCGGCTACAGGCATTTTGAATATGCCAGATCGGCGATAAGATACGGGGTCAGCGATTATCTTTTAAAGCCGATTAAAAAATCGGAACTGAAACAGACCCTCGAGAAGCTTAGAGATAAATTTCTGCTCAAATCTGAAAGCGTTTCCGAAGCAAGAGCATTTAACTCCGGCTTGGAAAGCAGCAGGGAAGCCTTGCGAAGCGCATATTTTTCCGGCTTGATTTTTCGGGAGCGCAGGCAGGACAGGGAAAAGAGCAGGGAAGAGATCAATGCGGAATACGGGTACGCATTTTGTGAGGCTTCATGGTCTGTCGTGATCCTGAAGGCGGGGGGAAGGATTCTGAAAGACTTGAGGACGAAGCAGCTTTTGCTGAGCAGGATAAAGACCTTGCTCAAGGAGAGGCTGCAAAGCCATATTTATGAGCAGGAGATCTATGAGGAGGAAAATACGCTCTATCTTCTGCTTAATTTTGAAGCCAAGCGCTACGCAGCGATCAAGAAGGAGCTCAGGCTTTTGCTCGACGAGATTTTGGTACAGAAGGCGATGTTTGCCGATCTGGCGGTCAGCATAGCGGCGGGGATTGCGGTTGATCAGATGGAGCTGCTGGAGCATTCGCTGAAAAACGCTTCAAGGCTGATCGAGGAGAGGCTGATTCTGGGATCGGACAGAATCATAGAGGGAGAGATCCGGAGGGGAAACGAGATTGCTTCGAGCGCTCTTTTTGAAGAGCTGAACCGAAGCTTGATGAAAGCCTTGGAGAGCCTTGATAAGAGCAGGGTTTTGGAGGTGCTTAGAAAGCTGAGACAGGATCTTCTGGGGATGGAGGAGATCAGCGGATATGAGATTTTGCAGATGACAAAGGAGGTATGCAATCTTTATATCTTCTTTAGAAAAAGCATGAGGATTCCGGAAGAGGACGGCTTTCTCGAGCGCTATACCTTCGGCGCAAATTACTGCAGCTGCGCAGCCGAGCTTTTTTCTTATTTGGAGGAGGTAATCGGCGACTCCTTTGAGGAATTCTGCAAAATCAAACGCAGCCAGGATAATAAGCCGATCCGGCTTGCCAAGGAGTATATTCAACTTCATTACGCCAAGCCGATCACGCTGGAGGAGATCAGCGAGCAGGTCGGACTTTCTCCGACTTATTTCAGCTCGGTATTTAAAAAGGATACGGGAATGACCTTTCTGGAGTATTTATCCGAAAAGAGGATGGAGGAGGCGAAGGCTTTGCTGAAAGATACGCAGATTCCGATTGCGGGCATCTGTGAACAGGTCGGCTATAGCGATCTCAGGCATTTTACGAAGCTCTTTATCAAAAACAGCGGTCTTAAGCCGAATGAATATCGAAAGATCTATTCATAAGCGCAAGCCTCTGTCGGAACGGGATCTGCGCCTATTATTATGCGCGCAGGGGGAGAATGGAAAAGAATGGGAAGCGAAAAGAAAAAATATATTTCAAGAAGAATCAAGAGGATCTTTTTAATCCAATTATCCGCCTTTTTTGTGTCGGCTCTTTTTTTGCTGCTTTTTGCGGGAGAGGCGGGAATCCGGATTTTTGCTCTGGCTGCAATTTTTGCCGAGCTTTTGTTTTTGCTCTTTGCCTATCGCTATCTTGTTTTGCCCTTGAGGGAGACGCTGCGCATCTATAAACAGTTTTCGGGGGGATATGTGCTCAGTGATATCTTTGCTCTGCGCTATCCGCTTTCCCTTCAAAGCGAAGCGATGATCAGGAGATTCGGAGAGATGATCAACAGAGATGAGCTGATCAATATCTATAAAAAGGAGGCGGAATATCTTGCGCTGCAAAATCAGATTAATCCGCATTTTCTTTATAATACGCTGGAGGGCATACGAAGCGAAGCGCTGCTAGCGGGGGAGGACGCCATCGCGGAAATGACGGAAGCTTTGGCGACCTTTTTTCGCTATACGATTTCCAAGGTCGATCATCTTGTAACGCTGGAGGAAGAGCTCGAAAATATAGAAAATTATTATTATATACAGCAATTTCGTTTCGGAGACAGGCTTTCGCTGAAGATAGAGTATGAGGTCGGGGAAGAAGAGGACGAGCTGCAAGCCTTGGAGCTTTACCTGCCGAAGCTTACGCTGCAGCCGATCATAGAAAATTCGATTTACCACGGCTTGGAGACAAAACCCGGCAGGGGAAGCCTGCTGATTACGATCAGCCTGACGGATCAGAGGTTGATTTTAAGGGTTTCCGATGACGGAATCGGCATGGAACAGGAAAGATTGCTGCGCCTAAACAACAGGCTGAAATCCCTTTCCCTGGAGGGAGAGCCGCAGGAAAAAGCGGCGGGAGGAATCGCCCTCGTCAATGTGAATAATCGAATCAAGCTTTTATTCGGAGAGGAATACGGGATTTATGTTTATAGCCATATCGGAGCGGGAACGGATGTGGAGATCAGTCTGCCCAGAGTGGAAAGCGGACAAAATCTCCTTAGGAGCAGGGAGGAGAGAGGGTGAAGAAAGAACTGCTGCGCCTGAGCCATATCAGCTTAGAGGAAAACAAAGAGCTGCTTTTGAATAATCTGAGCCTGGATATTTACGAGGGAGAGATTCTCGGTCTGGTGGCAAGAGAGGATAAGGGGGCGGATAAGCTGATCGAGCTGATCCGGATCAACAGGAGCATAGATTTCGGGGTGGTTCGATTCTGCGGGAGGACGGTAAACCGCTATTCCTACAGCGATTATTCTCATAATAAGGTTTATCTGATTCAAAAGGAGAGCAGGCTGGCGGATTCTCTGAGCATAGCCGAAAACATCTTCGTGCTGCGCCAGGGCTTCAGAAAGCTCATCATCAATGAAAACCTGCTGGAAAATCAGATCAAAAGGCATATGGACGAGCTGGGGATGGAGATGGATCTGCAAAAGCCGGTAAAGAGGCTCAGTGATCTGGAACGCTGCGAAATCGAGCTGCTTAAGGCATATATTATGGGGACGAAGCTGATCATTATCGATAATCCCGCAAACTTTCTCAGCCATAACGAGCTCTCGGTCTTGCAGAGGAAGATTTTGGAATTGAAAAAAAGAGGATTTTCTTTTATTTATATTGCCTATCATCATCAGGAGGTCTTTCGGATCGCGGACAGAACCGCGCTTTTTTCGGACGGGTATATTAAGAAAATATTCTGCGGAAGCGAGATGTGCGATCGGGCGATGGAACCCTATGTGCTTCCCTATCTGCTTTCCGAACCGGGAGAGCAGATAGAGCACGAAGATACGGTACTGCGCTTTCAGGACGTTTTCACCGATCTGCTCAGAGGAATGGATTTCGTACTCAATAAGGGCGAGTGTCTGACGCTGATCGATCTTGATAATGTGCTGAAAAAAGAAATCTGCTCTCTGCTGAGGGGGGAGAAAAAATGTGAAAAGGGGAGCATCAGCTATCGGCATATGCCGTATACGAGGGAAAAGGCGAAGAACTATCTTAGCCATAAGGTGGGGCTGATTGCCGAAGACGCCGGAAATACGATGATTTTTCCGGAAAGAAGCTATATGGATAATCTCGTATTTTTATTGGACCGCAAGCTGGGAAAAAGCATACTTTCAAAGAAGATTTTAAAAAGCATACGCAGCGAATACAGGAAAAAGGCGGGAGAGCTGATCGATCTGGGAAATATCGGCGGCTTGGAACTGAAGGAGAGGATCAGTCTGGTCTATTACAGAACCGAGCTTTTAAGACCGGAGCTTCTGGTATGCATACAGCCCTTGGAAAAAGGGGATGTGCATTGCAGAATGCATATATTGAATCTGATCAGAGGATTTCTGCGCTCCGGCAGTGCCGTGCTTCTGATTTCGACGAATATTTCGGATACCCCGGATATTTCGGATCGGATTATCTTTGCGGAGAAAGGAAGGTGCATGGCGGAGTATAAAAAAGAAGAATTTTATAAAATAAGCGGGAAGGAAGGAAAAATACCTTAAGATTGCCACGCAGATTCTTAGGATTGCCGCATTAAAAGATAGAGGAAGCGATGCTATAATAAAGCAGATAAGGACTACAGATAGAAAGCGGGTGTCTAAATGGGAGAGATCATTGTATCAATGAAAAATATCACCAAGAGTTTTCCGGGTGTTATGGCTTTGGACAATGTGGAATTTGAACTCTGCAAAGGAGAGGTCATGGCTCTGCTCGGAGAGAACGGAGCCGGAAAATCGACGCTGATGAAGATACTGAGCGGGGTTTATACGAGGGATTCGGGAGAGATGAAGATCTTCGGAAAAGATTATAAGGATCTGAATCCGAAATCCGCGCAGGAGGCGGGTGTGGCGATTATTCATCAGGAATTGAATATGTGCAGGCATCTTACGGTGACGGAAAACATCTTTCTCGGCAGGGAGCTGATGCGGGGCGGGGTGTTGGATCATGCAAAAATGGATGCGGAGGCAAGAGAGCTCCTCAACGCACTGAAGATAGATATCGATCCCGATCATGTGGTCGGAGACATGCCGGTTTCCAAGCAGCAGATGGTGGAGATTGCCAAGGCGCTCTCGGTAAATGCCAAGATTTTGATCATGGACGAGCCGACCTCCTCCCTGACGGCAAAGGAGATCGAAGAGCTTTTCAGAATCATCAGGCAGCTTAAGGAAGAGGGCTGCGGCATCGTTTATATTTCTCATCGACTGGAAGAGCTAAGGCATATTGTCGATCGTGTTACGATCATGAGGGACGGAAAATTTATCAAGAGAGAGAATTTTTCGGCGATGAGCATGGAGCAGATCATAGCGAATATGGTCGGAAGGGAGATCAAGGAGCAGTTCCCGAAGGTCCGCTGCGAGAAAGGCAGAAAGCTCTTTGAGGTGAGAAACCTCAACGCGGGGCATATGGTCAGAAATATTAATTTTTCTCTGTATGAGGGAGAGATCGTCGGCTTTGCGGGGCTGATGGGAGCGGGAAGGACGGAAACGACCAGAGCGATCTTCGGTGTGGACGAAAAAACCTCGGGGGAGATTATTTTAGAGGGAAAGGAACTCAAGATCAACTGCCCGATGGATGCGATCAAGGCGGGGATCGTGCTGGCTCCGGAGGACAGGAAGAAAGACGGGCTCTGTACCAAGCTCAGCATTCGGCATAATCTCGCGCTTCCGAATCTCGATATTATTTGCAATAAGCTGGGAATCATCCGCTCGCAAAAAGAGGACGAGATCTGCGATCAGGCGGTAAAAAACCTGAGAATCAAGACACCGAATGTAGAAATCAATTCCGGGAATCTTTCCGGAGGAAACCAGCAGAAAGTTGTAGTGGGAAAGTGGCTGGCGAGAGATTCGAAGGTGGTCATCTTTGATGAACCGACGAGGGGAATCGATGTCGGTGCAAAAGTGGAAATCTACCATCTGATGAATGAATTAAAAAAACAGGGAATTGCGGTTATGTTCGTGTCATCGGAGATGCCCGAGGTAATGGGGATTGCGGACAGAATCATCGTAATGTGCGACGGAAGAATCACCGGCGAGCTCAGCGCAGAGGATGCGACGCAGGATGCGATCCTGACGATGGCAGCCGATTTTGAGAAGAAAGGAAATATCGCTTAGAATCAAGTGATAAAGCGGGACGGATATGGAAAAGAAAAGCATATTAAAAAGAATTCGTACAATGAGAGGAATGGGTGCCGCGCTTACCGCATTTGCAGGACTTTTCGTAATTTATGCGGTGTTCGGCATCATCGATAAAAATGTATTTTCCTTAGAAAACAATATGAATCTTCTGCGCTCCATGGCAAAGTATCTGCTGATCGGAGTGGGACAGAGCTATCTTCTGATTACGGGAAATATTGATCTTTCGCTCGGATCCATGGTGGGGATGAGCGCGATGATTACCGCAACCTGCATGACATGGGGGTTCTCTCCTGCGGTAGCCATGGGAATTGCACTTTTGTGCTGCCTCATCATCGGCGTCATCAACGGCGCTCTGGTCGGAAAATTTAAGCTTCCGCCCTTTATCGCCACTCTGGGCACGATGTTTGTCACGAGGGGAATCGCATACATGATCAATAATAACAGAAACACCGATGCGATCTCCAAGGGAGTGGGAAAAGAAGCGGCGGATGCCTTCCAGAATCTCTTTTATTACGGAAAGAGCTTCGGTATATATAATGCGTTTTGGATTGCGTTTATCATTTTCGCTTTTTGCTTTTTCCTCCTGCAAAAAACAAGGACGGGAAGGCATATCTATGCGATCGGCTCGAATATCGAAGCGGCGAAGCTTTCCGGTGTGGACGTCGTGGCAACGACGATCAAGGCATATACGGTAGGTGCATTCTGTGCCTGCGTGGTCGGCTTCATCCTTTGCGCACAGGCGGGGATGGGAAATATGGAGGCGGGAAATACCTATGAGATGTACGGAGTAGCCGCCGGTGTAATCGGAGGAGTATCTCCTCTGGGAGGATCGGGAATTCTTCTGGGAACGCTTGCGGGTTCCGCTGTATGGCAGACCTTGGAAAACGGTCTGAGCATGATCGGCGCACAGGTCGGAATCCAGAGACTGGTAATCGGCATTATCGTGGTGCTTGCGGTGCTCGTCGATGTGGTGTTCAGATCGGGAACGGGCAAGGCAAAGAAGGCGGCATAGGAGAGATATTAAGCAAAAAGGCTTTAATATATAATAAAAAATTTTTAATACATTAAGGAGGACGAAGAATATGAAAAAAAGAATACTGGCATTATTGGGATCTGCTGTTTTGGCGACTGCATCGCTGAGCGGATGCGCGAGCCAGAAAACGGAAACAACCGCGGCAAGCACGGCGGCGGAAACAATGAAAGAGGAGGCGGCAAAAACGGAAGCGGCTTCCGAAAAGAGTGAGGCTGCGGCTCCCGCTTCCGATGTCAAGATTGCCCTGATCACGATGGACTCCATAGATCAGCACTGGGTTACCCTAAATGAGGGAGCACAGAAAAAAGCGGCTGAGCTCGGCGTAAGCGTAACCTTCATGTCTCCGAATACAAAGGACGACGCGCAGCAGATCGAAAGCGTGAATACCGCGGCGGCAGGAGATTATCAGGCGATCATCGTTGCGGCAAACGGACCTGATGCGATTTCTTCCGCGCTCAAGGAAGCGGTTTCAAAGGGAATCAAGCTCGTATATGTAGACTCTCCGGCAAACGTAGATGCGGAAGCAACCTTTTCTACCGATAACGAGGCGGCAGGAAAGACGGCGGGAGAAGAGATGATAAAGGCTCTCGAGGCGGCAGGAATCACTTCGGGAAATATCGGAATTGTCAATGTAAATGCGGCAACGGATTCTACGGTAAAGAGAGAGGCGGGCTTCAGATCCGCATTTGAGAATACGGAGTTTAAGCTCCTCGAAACGCAGTACGGTGAGGGTGATGCCGCAAAATCCCAGACCATAGCGGAGAACTATATTACCCAGGGCGTAGTTGGAATTTTCGGCTGCAACGAGGGATCTACGACGGGAACGGGAAATGCGATCAAGGCATCCGGAAAGACCGGCATCATCGGAGTAGGATTTGATAAATCGGATGCGATCATGAATCTGATCAATGACGGATTCCTGCTTTGCACGATGGCACAGAACCCTGATGTAATGGGAGAGATGGGCGTTGAAGCTGCGGTAAAGGCGGTAAAGGGAGAGAGCCTCGGCGGAGCGGTAACGGATACCGGTGTTTCGGTAATCAAGAAGCAATAAGATTTCATCTCGGAACAAAGCAGAGAAAGTAAATATCAAAATCATCGTCAAGACCGGTTGCTCCAGAACCGGTCTTGATTTATACTAGGATAAGGCGGAGAAAAGACCTTGATTTTATATCGAAACAAAGAATTGCAGAGCAAGGAGGGAGCATGAAAAAAATTGGCATTATTTTTCCGGAGCCGCTCTTTAAGCAGAGGATATGGGGAGGAAATCAGATCGGGGAAAGATTTGGGTATCCGATAGAGGGAGAAAGAATAGGAGAATGCTGGGCGATCAGTGCGCATCCGGAGGGAGACTGCCCGCTGCGGGCGCTTTATGATACAGAGGGAGAGAAAATACCTACGAAGGAGATGACGCTGAGCGGGCTTTGGGATCAGGACAGAGAGAGCTTCGGTTCTTATCCTTCCTCCGGCTTTCCTCTGCTGGTCAAAATCATCGATGCGAAAGAGGATCTTTCGATTCAGGTACATCCAGATGATGAGTATGCAAACCGATATAAGAAGGGGGAGAGGGGAAAGACCGAGTGCTGGCTGGTTCTCGACTGCGAAAGGGAGGGGAGCATTATCGTGGGGCATCATGCAAAAAGCCGAAAAGAGCTTGCAGAGCTGATTTCAGAGAAGAGATGGTCCGATCTGATCAGGGAGGTTCCGATCAGGAAGGGGGACTTCTTTCAGATTGATGCAGGCTGCCTCCACGCGATCAAGGGGGGAACCCTTCTTTTGGAAATACAGCAAAGCAGTGATTTAACCTTCCGGGTATATGATTATGACCGGCTTTCTGAGGGGAAGCCAAGAGAGCTTCACCTGAAAGAAAGCCTCGCCTGCATAAGCGTGCCCTATGAGGAAGCTGCGCAAAGCTGCGAATGGGCGGAAACGGAATTCGGAAGCAGGATCCATTATATCGATGCGAAATATTATTCTTTTTATCAGCTTAGGATAGAAAGAGAAGCGCTCTTGGAATTTGATTCTTATTTTACCTGCGCAAGCGTTTTGGAAGGAGAGGGGCAGATCGACAGGATTCCGATAAAAAAAGGAGATCATTTTATTATTACGAAACATAAAAAGAGCGCAAAATTCAAAGGGCAATTGGAAATCGCTTTTTCCAATCCCAATTAATCAAGGAGGAAAATCATGTTGATAGGGGCACTTGAGGCGGGAGGAACCAAGATGGTTTGTGCGGTCGGAAGCGAGAAGGGGGAGATCAGGGAGCAGATATCCATTCCGACGAATACACCGGATGAAACGCTGCCGCAGATTGCGGAGTATTTTCGGAAGCATCGCATAGAAGCGCTGGGAATAGGATGCTTCGGTCCGATTGATTTAAGAAGGGAATCTCCCACCTACGGCTTTATAACCAGCACGCCGAAGGCGGCGTGGAGAGGCTGCGATATAGTCGGGTATTTTAAAAAGGAACTTTCCGTAGCGGTCGGCTTCGATACGGATGTGAATGCCTCGCTTTTGGGAGAGGCTGCCTGGGGAGCGGCAAAAGATCTGGACAGTGCGATTTATATCACGATCGGCACGGGAATCGGTGTCGGAGTGATGGCGGAGGGCAGGCTTTTGCACGGCATGCTTCATCCGGAGGCGGGACATATCATGATGCTGCGCCATGAAAAGGATGCGTATGAGGGAAAATGCCCTTACCATAAATGTTGTTTCGAGGGTCTGGCAGCAGGACCGGCGCTGGAAGAGCGCTGGGGCAAAAAAGGAGCGGAGCTTGCCGGCAAGAGGGAAGTATGGGAAATGGAAGCATATTATATCGCACAGGCGATTTACAGTTATATCTTGACGCTTTCTCCGCAGCGCATCATTCTCGGAGGAGGGGTGATGAAGCAGGAGATCCTCTTTTCGATGATTCGAGAGGAAGTCTTAAGGCTGAATAAGGACTATATCAATACGAAGGAAATGGAGAAGATCGAAGAATACATCGTGCCTGCGGCTCTCGGAGGAGATCAGGGAATCATGGGCTGTATCCGTCTGGCTTTGGAGGAGATGAGATAAGCCCGGCAAAAGAGGTGAAGTGATAAAATTATTTTTAGATTTTCTTTACAATACACCTATACATATGGTAGATTTAATACTAATAACTTTACGAGGAGAGGATGGACGATGAAATTAAAAATATTTTCTGCTTCAGTGTTGGTGGTTGCGGCGGCAATAAGTCTGGCGGCATGTTCCGGCGGACAGAATGCAGGCGGTTCCTCATCGGGTGAGAGCTTAAAAATGGCTACGGGAGGAACGACGGGAACTTATTATAGCTATGGAGGAGCGGTTGCACAGGCTCTTTCCGAGAATTTGGAAGGAATCAAGATAGGAGTGCATTCTTCCGGCGCTTCCAAGGCGAATATCCTTGAGATAGCCGATAAGGACGCGGATATTGCGATCGTTCAGAATGATGTTGCATATTATGCATATAACGGAACCGATCTTTTCGATTCCGAAAAGGTACAGTCTTTTTCCGTACTCGGCGGAGTATATGCGGAGGTATGCCAGATTATCTCGAAAACGGAGATCCAGTCCATAGAGGATCTTAAGGGCAAGGTGGTGTCGGTAGGAGATGCCGGTTCAGGCGTCGAATTTAATGCAAGACAGATACTCGAAGCTTACGGGCTCAGTTTTGAGGATATCAAGAAGCAGAACCTCAGCTTCGGAGACAGTGCGGAAGCGCTTAAGGACGGAAAAATCGATGCCTTCTTCTGTGTTGCGGGCGCACCGACAACGGCAGTGGTTGAGCTTGCGACCACCAATGAGATCAATCTGCTGAGCATAGATGCGGATAAGGCTGCGGTGCTGAAGGGAAAATATCCTTTTTATACCGATTATACGATACCCGGCGGAACCTATAAGGGAATCGATGCGGATAAGACGAGCGTTGCGGTAAAAGCGACATTCATCGTATCCAATGATTTGAGCGAGGATACCGTATATAAGATAACGAAATCCTTATATGCGGATGCAAAGGACAAGATCGTACATGATAAGGCAAAAGAGCTGAGTGCGGAATATGCCGTTTCCGGCATTTCGATACCTTTCCATCCCGGTGCGGAAAAATACTATAAAGAAGTGGGTGCGCTCAAATAGGATCGGAAAGCCTTAAAAAAAAACATATTAATATTAAGGCTATGGTGCTCCTTTTGACTGCTGTAGCCTTATTATTATGGAGTTTCTGTTCGGGAAAGAACAAAAAGAGGTATTTGGTCTTTGAGGCGGAAGAGGGGGAGATTTGTCTGGAGCTGGAGATTGCAGAAAACGAGGAATTCTCGATAGAGTTTATCCATTCCGTAAATCAAAGCCCGGTAATCGACTTTTATGAAGCAAGATCGGATGGAATCTATGTGACCAAGACCATATATTATGCGTTCGGAGCGGGGGTGCAAAGCGCTCTGGAAGAAGGGCAGGAACTCAGTTATACCGAAGACGGCGCCATGATGGTGAGCGGATTCAATCGAAAAATCGACAAGCTTTCTTATCTTGTCGGAAAAGTAAGCGATCATTTGCTGCATATCGGCGGCAAAGAGCACAGCCTGGGAGATGCCTGCGGCAGAGGAAGGCTGATCAATATATATATCAGATAGATTTTCGGCTTTCGAAATATAAGATCTGATTAGGAAGGAATAGCGTTGACGGATATTAGTAAAAAGACAAAAAAAGTTAAGGATGCGGAGCACGATCTGGATGCGATTATGAAAAAATATGATAAGGAGTCGAATGTCCGAGTCTTTCACGGAAAATATGCGTTTATTGTCCTGATTGTACTGGCTGCCTTCTCCTTATATGCGGTATACAGCAATACATTTGCTCTTTTGGACGAGCGCTTTAAGCGGGCGCTCTTCGTGGGCTTTGTCGTTTTGCTCGTCTTTCTGATTTATCCCGCAAGGAAGAAAGATATTTCCAGAAACAATTATCTGCCCTGGTATGATGTGCTGCTCGGAATTTGCGGAGCGGGTTCGTATTTTTATTTTGTATGGAATCTGGACAGAATCGTTATGGATGCGGGAAGAATTTCTTCTCTGGATATGCTGGTCGGGATCGTAGGAATACTAATTCTTTTGGAGGCATGCAGAAGAAGTGTGGGAATTCCGATTATCGTGGTGGTGAGCTGCTTTATCCTCTATGCGTTTGCGAACGGAATTTCTCTGAAAAAAATTATTTATAAGCTGTTTTATACAACGGACGGGGTGATCGGAACACCGATCGCCGTTTGCTGCACCTATATCGTTCTCTTCATTATCTTCGGCGCATTTTTGGAGCGTTCCGGCATTTCGGATTTCTTTATTCAGGCGGCAAATTCCGTAGCCGGTGCAACCAGCGGAGGTCCGGCGAAGGTTGCGGTCGTATCCAGCGCCTTATGCGGTATGGTATCCGGAAGCTCCGTTGCCAACACGGTAACGACGGGAAGTATTACGATACCGATGATGAAGGATACCGGCTATAAGCCGGAATTTGCCGGTGCCGTGGAGGCGACCGCATCCACGGGCGGACAGATCATGCCCCCCATCATGGGAGCGGCGGCGTTTTTGATGGCGGAGATGATCGGCAAGAAATACAGCGATATCGTGATTTCTGCGATACTTCCTGCCGCCCTCTATTTTGTCGGCGTTTTTATTATGGTGCATTTGGAGGCAAAGCGTTTGGGGCTCAAAGGGCTTGATAAGGATAAGCTTCCCCGATTCGGCAGTATTATGCTCAGCAGAGGCTATCTGATTACTCCGCTGGCGGTATTGGTATGGATGATTATGAGAGGCTTTACGATGTCCAGGGCAGCGCTTTTTGCGACGGCTGCGGTAATCGCTATCAGCATGTTCAGAAAAGATACCAGAATCACCAGAGAAAAGGCACTGGATGCGCTCTCCGCAGCCGCAAAGAGCACCGTGGCCGTATCCGTAGCCTGTGCGGTTGCGGGAATCATCGCGGGAGTGGTAACGATGACGGGACTCGGACAGCAGTTGATTACCGCAATCACGGGAATTTCCGGCGGCAATCTTCTGATCGGGCTCTTCTTTACGATGCTTTCCTGTATCGTGCTCGGCATGGGTCTCCCGACGACGGCGACCTATGTAATTATGGCGACGACCTGCGCTCCGATTCTGGTCAACGGTATGGGCGTGGATCTTCTGGCGGCGCATATGTTCGTATTCTATTTCGGAATCATCGCCGATATTACCCCTCCGGTTGCACTTGCGGCATATGCCGGAAGCGCGATAGCGGGAGCAAATCCCATGAAGACGGGATTTACGGCTTCAAAGCTTGCGATAGCGGCGTTTATCGTTCCCTATATTTTTGTGATGAACCCGACAATGCTCTTTGTCAATGCGAAAATTTCGGATGTGATCGTTATTTCGATCACCGCATTACTGGGAATCACCAGCGTTTCGGTCGGCGTGGTGGGTTATCTGCAAACAAAAATGCATCCCGTTCTTCGGGTGATTGCGATTATCATGGGACTTGCAATGCTCTATCCCGGTATTTATTCGGATCTGATCGGTCTGATCTCCTTTATCGGAATCTTTGCATATCAGAGCTACCGTGCAAAGAAGACGGAAAAGCAGAAGGCATAAAAAGAGATCTCTTCGGAGTAAAATAAGAAAGCAGGGCTTCCTTCCTCCGTGCTTGGCAGGAGGAAGGAAGCCCTGCTTTCTTAATCTTATATCTTAATTTTAAGTGGAATCAATGCAAAAATGGAATCAGGAGGGATATCTTTTCCCGAGGCATTGCTTGCAGCAGCCGTAAAAAATCAGAGAGTGGGATTCCACGCTTCCGATATCCGGATTGAGGCTGTTTTCTTTGAGATCGGGAAGGGCGCTCTCCTCAAGATCGATGATTTTTCCGCATTCCCGACATACAAAATGATCATGCTCCTCCGTGATGTAATCATATCGTTCTATCCCGTCTCCGCATGATATGCGCTTAATTTTACCGAGCTCGGTGAGCAGTCCGAGGTTTCGGTATACCGTACCCAAGCTGATTTTCGGGTTTTCTTTTCTCAATGCTTGAAACAGAGCATCGGCGGTAGGGTGATCACATCGCTTTCTCAGGCACTCCAAAACAGCTTCCCGCTGTCTGCTATACTTCAACTCTTTCATGAAATCTCCTTCTAAAACTAAGAATTATTATTGATTTAGTATAAGCTTCCCACAAATCTTTGTCAATCAGAAAAAAGTATGCTATAATCGGCATTAGTATGTGAGCATAGCATATATTCAGAAAGATTACGGAGGAAAACAGAATGGAAAGCATGAAGGATTTTGAACAGGAAATTAAGGAGTCGCTGGAAAATATGAAGGAGTATAACGATCCGGACAGCGGAAAATGGGAAATATTTGAAAAGATGCTGGAGGAAAAGACGGTATCCAGAGTAAAGATCGTTGAAGTGGTAAAGGTAGGCTGTGTTGCATTCTTAGATGAAGTAAGGGCTTTCATTCCCGCCAGTCAGCTTTCCTTAAAGTATGTCGAGGATCTGGAGGTGTATTTGAATAAGAGCCTTGATGTGGTGCTGATCAATGTGGAGCCCGAGAAGAAAAGACTCGTCCTCAGCCATAAGGAAATTGAAAAGCAGCAGGAGGATGAGGCAAAGAAAGAAAAGTTAAGCAAAATCAAGGTCGGAGATATCATTACCGGAAAAGTGGACAGCATCAAGGATTACGGTGCGTTTATTTCTCTGGATGAGGGAGTTGACGGGCTTTTGCATATCTCACAGATTTCTCATAACCGCATCAAGCATCCCGGCGTTCTGCTCAATGTCGGCGATGAGGTGAAGGTAAAGGTAATCGGCATGGAAGAGGGAAGAATTTCTCTTTCCAAGAAGGCATTGGAGGAGGAAACCGCAAGAGCGGAAGAAAAGAGAAATGCCGAGCATTTCAAATATGAGGAAAAGGGAAGAGCATCGACCAGCCTTGCCGGGCTTTTAAAGGATATTAAATTATAATCATTGCGATGAAACAGGGGAGATAAGGATGGCAGAAAAGAAGAAAAAAGCGGATTCCGAGCTTTGCTGGGTCTGCCCGCATATTCAAAAAGCGGATCCCTCGCAGTTTAAAAAGGCCGATAAGCTTGCTCTGAAATATAAGGATTTCCTCGATAAGAGCAAGACGGAGAGAGAATCGGTTAAGCATGCGGAAGCGCTTTTGAAAGAGGCGGGATATCAGCTTTTTGACGTGAAGAAAAAATACAAGCCGGGAGATAAGGTATACCAGATCAACAGGGGCAAGGCGATTCTTGCCCTTACCTGGGGCAAGGAAAAGCTCAGCGAAGGGCTTAGGATCAACGGCGCACATATTGATTCGCCGAGGCTGGATTTAAAGCCCAATCCTTTGTATGAAAAAAAGGAATTGGCTTTTTTTAAAACGCATTATTACGGAGGAATCAAAAAATATCAGTGGGCAACGATTCCTCTGGCGATGCACGGTATCGTGATTAAAAAGGACGGAAGCCGGGCGGAGATCTGCATAGGAGAAGATGAGCGGGATCCGGTATTTTGCATCAGCGATCTGCTTCCCCATCTCGGAGCGAAGCAGGCGGAGAGAAAGCTCAGCGAGGGGATCAAGGGAGAGGAGCTCAATATTATTCTCGGCTCTCTTCCGGTTGATGAAAAGGAGATTGTCGAGCCCTTTAAGCTTCGGATCCTCGAGCTTCTGCATGAGAGATACGGGATGACGGAGCGGGATTTTGCGAGGGCGGAGATCGAGTTTGTTCCGGCAGGAAGGGCAAGGGACTGCGGCTTGGATCGCTCCATGGTCGGAGCTTACGGTCAGGATGACAGAGTATGCGCATTTACGGCACTCATGGCGGAAATCGACACCAAAAAACCGGTCTATACCACGCTCACCGTGCTGGTGGATAAGGAAGAGATCGGTTCGAGCGGAAATACCGGATTAAATTCCTGCTTTGTGTATGATTTTATTTCCTATCTTGCGGATAATCAGTCTGCGGATGTCAGAGAGGTCTGTGCCAAAAGCGCATGTCTTTCCGCCGATGTCAATGCCGCATATGATCCGACCTTTCCCGATGTGTATGAGGAAAAGAATTCCTGTTACCTCAATCACGGCTGCGTGCTGACCAAGTACACGGGAGCCAGAGGAAAGGTGGGGGCTTCGGATGCCAGCGCCGAATTTATGGCAAAGGTAATCCGGATTATGGATGAAGCGGGAGTGTATTGGCAGATCGGTGAGCTCGGCGCGGTAGATGCCGGCGGAGGCGGAACCGTCGCACAATATGTAGCAAAGATGAATATCGATGTCGTGGATCTGGGAGTTCCCGTTTTATCAATGCATGCTCCCTTCGAGATATCCGCAAAGCTTGATATCTACAATGCATATCTTGCATTTAGAGCGTTTTATGAAATTAAATAAATAAAGAGGTAAAAAGAATGAGAGTAAAAAAAATCATCATAGCAGCCATAGCGGTATTCTGCTTAGGTTCTATGGCAGCTTGCTCTACGGCGAAAAAGGAGACGCAGAGCAGCACCGAAGATACAAAAAGCAGTGAGAGCAAGGAGAGCGAAAGCACGGAAGAAAGCGCTTCGGCTCAGAGCGAGGCTCCCGAGGTAGAGAAGGGTACGGCAAAGCTCGGCAATTATAAGGGGCTGAAAGTGGATATGGTAAGCAGCGAGGTCAGCGAGGAGGAGGTAGAGGATACAATCAAGAATAATCTCACCTATAATCCCGATATTACGGAGGTTAAAGACAGAGCGGCGGAAAACGGGGATATCGTAAACATCAATTTTGCCGGAAAGCTTGACGGAGTTGCCTTTGAGGGAGGAACTGCTGAGAATTACGATCTCGAGCTGGGAAGCGGTTCTTTTATCCCGGGATTTGAGGAACAGCTGATCGGCGCAAAGATCGGGGAGAGCAAAGAGGTAAATGTGACCTTCCCGGAGGAATACCATGAGCAGAGCCTTGCCGGAAAGCCGGTGGTATTCGAGGTAAAGATCAATGCCATTAAGGTTTCAAAGCCGGCAAAGCTCACGGATGAGTGGGTACAAAACACTACAAAGGAGAATCCGCAGGGACAGCTTCAGACCGTGAAGGAGTATCGTGAATTTGTAAGAAAGCAGCTGGAAGAGACCAGGGAGGCGCAGACCAGGAGTGAAGCGCAGAGCAGACTTTTCGATCAGGTCATGCAGTCTTCGACCTTTGAACTCAACGAGGAGGCGGTCGAAGAAGAATATCAGACAATGCTTTCTTATTATACCCAGATGGGCGGGCAGCTCGGTGTAGGCATCGAGGAATTTGCGAGCATGAACGGAATGAGCAAGGAAGAGTTTGAAGGAGAGATCAGAAAAGGTGCGGAGCAGAGCATTAAGGCGGAGCTCATCGTTGAAACGATTTTTGCGTCGGAAAATCTTAAGATTGAAGATGCGGATTACGAGAAGCTTGCCGTAGGAAGCGGAATGACGGCGGCTCAGCTCAGACTGCAATACGGGGAAGAGGCGGACAGGTTCGCAAAACAGAACAAGGTCGGAGACTTCCTTTTGGAGAATGCAAAGGTGACGATGATCGAGGCGGAGGAGCTTGAGGCGGCTTCTGAAAGCGAATCGGAGAGCAGATAGGAAGAGATTGCCGAAGCGCCATACCGAAGGGAATCAAGAGGCGATAGTTATGTCGGTCAAATTGGAAAAAGAGAAAAAAAACGGCCTGTGCGAAGGAGCGGAGACTCCCGCACAGGCTCTTAATTATACCTATATTCTTTGCTGCGCGGATCAGACCTATTACTGCGGATGGACCAATAATCTGGCTCGCAGGCTGAAGGCGCATAACGAGGGCAGCGCATCCAGATATACCAGAGCGAGACTGCCGGTTCGGCTGGTGTATTATGAAGCGCATGAAACCAAAAGAGAGGCGATGCAAAGAGAAGCGAGCATCAAGGCTCTGGGAAGAAGACAAAAGGAAGATCTGATAAGGAGCTTTGAGCAAAGAAATGAAGATATTGTATGAGGATGGAGAAATCATCGTTGTCATCAAGCCTGCGGGAATGGACGCACAATCCTCGAGAGGGCTTGAAAAGGATATGGTAAGCGAGCTCAAGAATCATCTTGCGGTTTCGAATCGGGAACCTTATCTCGGGATAGTGCACAGATTGGACAAGCCCGTGGAAGGAATTATGGTCTTTGCGAAGAGCAAAAAAGCCGCTGCCGTATTGAGCCGGGATTTTCAGGGGCAGGATATCAAAAAACGCTATCTTGCCCTTGTTCATGGATGCCCTTCCCGCAAAGAAGGCGAGCTCTTTCATTTTATACGCAGGAATGCAGTGCTTCAAAAAGCGGAGATTTTTGAACAAAAAGAAAAGGATGCCAAGGAGGCCTTGCTTTCCTATAAGCTCCTGGATATGAAGAAAAGAGATTCTCTGGTCTTAAGCATATTGGGGATAGAACTGTTCACGGGGAGATTTCATCAGATCCGGGCTCAGCTTGCATACTGCGGGATGCCGATATGGGGAGATAAAAAATATCATCCCGATTTTGCCCGGGAGGAAAAGAGGAGGGGGATAGGGCTTGCTGCGGTCGGGCTGGAATTTTTTCATCCGAAAAGCGGGAAAAGGCTTGTATTTTCCTATACTCCGGAAGGTGAAATCTGGAATTTTTTGGAAAATGGAAATGAAAAAAGCATTGCGGAAGCGGCGGGAGATATGATATATTGATACGGAACATAATATCGGCTAGGGGGGCAGTTTGCTGAGAGATATCCCGGATATCGACCCTTGAACTTGATTTGGTTAATACCAACGTAAGGAAGCGGATCAAAACCCCTGTCGAATAATATCAAAATGAGGAGGGGTTTATGTTTAATTCAGAAACAAAGAGCAGCGCCGGAAAGGCTTCTGCCTTCAATGTCAGGAGGCTCGTCGTTTCCGCCGCATGCATAGGGCTTGCGACGGTTCTTTCGATGATTAAAGTATATGAGTTTCCTTTCGGAGGATCGATTACCGCATTCAGCATGCTTTTCATCTGCCTGACGGGATATTTGTACGGCTTGCGGCACGGGCTGCAATGCGGTCTGGTCTACGGTATTCTTCAGTTTGTCCTCAAGCCCTATATTTACAGTCCGATTCAGGTTGTGGTAGATTACGGGCTTGCATTCACCGCACTCGGTCTTTCGGGATTTTTTAGCGAAAAGAAAGCGGGAATGAGTCTGGGGTATATTTTGGGAGTATTGGGAAGATATTTCTTCGCGGTTCTTTCCGGTTATGTATTTTTTGCGGAGTACGCATGGGAAGGCTGGGGGGCACTGCCCTACTCCATGGCGTATAACGGAGCCTATATTTTTTTGGAGGCTCTGATTACTCTGATTATTCTCCAGCTTCCGCCGGTCAGGACGGCAATCGCATGGATCAAGCAGATGAAGGAATAAGGCTAAAAAGATAAGGTTAAAAGGATCAGTACAGCGCTCCCGGGAGGAGCGCTATATTTTTTGCCAAAATATACAAAAAAATATTGAAATAAGTATTGACAGTTAGCGAAACCTAACTTAAGCTATAGCTAAAAGAAAAAGAGGGATTGAAAATACTGTGCGTAACACCATGAGGGAACTTAAAAATATATTTTAGGAGGACTGGGTTATGCGAGTAGTATCTAAAACAGTGATCAGCCTTATGCTGAGTTTGTCTTTAGTGCTCTCTTCTTTTACTCCGGCTTTTGCGCAAGGAAAAGCAGCGGAAGAAAGAATCGGGCATTCGGCTGATTACGCTGATTCCTTGGGGAATCAGGAAGAAAAAATATCTGTAAAAACGGGGCTTGCTCTGCCTGAAAAAGAAAATGCGGTACCGGAAAACATAAAGGAAGAGGCGCTTGAACACAAGAGTCTTGAAACGGAGGAAAAGGAAGAGCTTTCTCTGTTGGAGGATATTGAAATCAGTGCGGAGGCGGAAGAGATATCGGAAGCTTCATCGGAAACATCGGAAAATTGGGTTCATGAAGACTTTGAATTCAAGGATATTCCGATCCCGGGTACCGAGGACGAAGAAGGATATCCGGATGTGGTATACAGCCTTGTAGGATTTTCTGCTCAGGGGCTAAAGAAGGCGGAGACAAATAAGACCCTTGTTCTGCCCGCTGAGGACAAAAAAGGGAGAGCTCCCGAGTGGGTGGAAGAAAAAGCATTCCGGGGAAAGGGGATCGAAAGCCTCACCGTTCCCGGCAATTATACCCATATACAGTTTTATGCATTTGAAGGCAATGCGATTCGAGAGCTTGTTTTGGAAGAAGGCGTGCAGTATGCCAATGATTTTGCTTTTGCAAACAATCAGATAGAGGAGCTGAATCTTCCGGAAAGCTTTAAGTACGCATCCAAAGCCTCCTTTAAGAACAATCAGATCCGGCGTCTTGAACTGCCCGGGGAAAGCACGGCGGTAGGTCCCGAGGCATTCATGGATAATCAGATATCCGAGCTGAGTCTGGGAAATCGGATGGAGCATATTTATGAGAGAGCCTTTGCAAACAATCAGCTGCAGGAGGTGAATATCCCTCTGAGCCTGAAGAACCTTAAAAGCGGAGTAAAGGGAATCTATCCCAATGCATTCGACGGCAATCCGGGAAAAGCAAATCCCGAGAAGCCTTCGGAGACTAAGGTGATTCTTTGGACGCCGAATAAGAATAACCCGAATAATCTGCGCAGCCAGGGAAATTATGTGGTAGATCCCTCCGAGGATAATATGAAGTATGTGGCGGCGGATTTTGAGATCAGCAAGGGAAGGCTGAAAGGCTTCTCCGCTGCGGGAGAAAAAAAGTGTAAAAAGCTGGGAAGAAGCGTTGTGCTCGAGCTTCCCGCCGTAGATACGAAGGGGGAGAAAATTACCAGGGTAGACAGCTATGCATTCCAGGACGATGTTTTGGAAGTGGACAAGATCGTCATTCCGGAGGGCTATGAAGAGATAGAGGAATTCGCCTTTTGGGACGGAGATGTGAAAGAGATGGTCTTGCCGGAGAGCCTTCTGGTCATCGGCACCATGGTATTTTATAACCAGGCGGGAAATGAAGTGAAGGGTATTGTTTCAAGTGCCGAGCAGCTGGATAAGATAGAAAACATGAGCCAGTATGTAAAGCTTGAACTCAATTCTACACAGCCGACTCCGCCGGAAAACGAAGATAAGAAATGGAAGCCGGAAGACTTTGTTTATACGGAGGTCGAGGCAGGCGAAGGAAACGCGGATCAGAAGCTTTATGCGGTAAACGGATTCAGTGCGAGCGGAAAAGAAAAGATCAAGAAAGATATGGATCTTGAGCTTCCCGAAAAGGATCCCCAGGGAAGAAAAGTGGAGATCGTCAATGAGAGGGCTTTTCAGGGCAAGTTCAATCAGAAGACGATCAATTCCGTTAAAATCCCCGAAGGCTATATCGGAATCGGAAGCTTTGCTTTCGGATTCTGCGGAATCAGCGGAAAATTGGAGCTGCCCTCCAGCTTGGAATATATCGGCTCCATAGCATTTTTCAGAAATGAAATCACGGAAGTCAGCTTCCCCGAAAAAATCACGGAGATCGAGGAGATTGCTTTCCGGGGAAACCGCCTGACCAAGATAGAGTTTAAAGGAGAAATCACCTCTATCGGAAGGCTTGCCTTTGCCGAGAACAGATTGGAAAATATCAATATTCCGGATTCTCTTGAGTACATCGGAGAGCAGGCATTTACGACCAATACCGGAAATTCGGCGTATGATAAGGTCGTGCTCAGGACGAAGTCGGGAAATAATCCCAAGAATCTGCCGGACAAAGAGAACTATATTATAGATCCGAAGGGATCGGGAAATCAGGATAATATAGATTATACAAAATGGACGAAGGAGGACTTCGTTTATCAGGGACAGAGTATAGAAGGCTTTTCGGAAATCGGAAGAAAGAAGATTAAGAGAAACAAGAAGCTTGAACTTCCCGCGCTGACTCCGGAGGGAGAGCCTCTGCTCAAAGTAGGTACGGATGCGTTCAGAAACTTAAATCAAGGCTATGAAATAGAAAGCGTAAGTCTCCCGGATACGATAAGAGAGATAGAAGACTATGCATTGCAGTTCAACGATTTAAGAGAGGTGAAGCTGCCGAAAGATCTGGAGCGTCTGGGAATGGGCGTCTTTATGAGCAACCCGGATCTTGGCAAGGTGGAGTTTAACGATAAGCTTAAGTTTGTAGACCAGGCATGCTTTTATATGTGCCCGCTTAAGAAGATCAGGCTTCCCGAGTCTCTCGAAGTGATTATGAATGCGGCATTCAGAAGCTGCTCCCTGACGGAGGTGGAGTTTGCCGGCAATCGGCTGGAGAGGATAGAGGGTCTCGCATTTGCGGATAATCAGCTGGAGAGAATAGCGCTTCCGGAAGGACTGAAAACCGTAGGCAATCAGGCTTTCGGAAACTCCGAGATCAATATTGAGAGCGGAAATAATTTCAGAGAGCTGAGCGTTCCGGATTCTCTGGAATCTCTCGGTTTCCAGACCTTTGTAAACAATCCCGTGGTTGCCAAGGAGAAGAAGGCGGTAATCATACATACCAGGAATGCCCAGAATATCAATAAATTGGGCGATGACCAGGGAGGAAGCTATGTAATCGATCCCGATATTTCGGCGGGAGAGGAAGATTTTAATCTGCTGGCGGATAAAATCGCAAAGACGGAGGAAGTCGATGAGTCAAAACTCAGCGAGGACTTCAAGCTCTTTTACGAAGAGGAGCTGAAGGAGGCAAAAGAGGTTTATGAGGCAAAGAATGCTTCAAAGGCTCAAGTCCTTTCTCTGATCCGCAGGCTTGATTTCGTGCTGGAAAGAACAGACTTAAGCTTTGTGATGAAGGAAAAGGAAGTTCTGGATGAGAAGAAAGACAGCTATGATCAGGAAAAATGGGCTAAGGTAGAGACTGCCTATGAATCGGCAAAGAAATACATTATGGCAATCAATGTCGGAGCGGATAGGATCGCTCAGCTTACGGATGAATTGCGGCTTGCATTAAACGCACTCGCTGCGGACGATATGGAAGGCGCGCTTGCCTATGAGGGCGAGGCGGATATGCCGAAGACTCATTATATCGAGCCTTATACGATCAAGGTAAAAGTATGGATCAAGGATGATAAGATCGTTTATATTCAGGATAACGGAACGGTTACCGATGATCCGAGCGAGGATCATGCGCATAATAAGGGATATTTTGAGGCGAGCAAGGCGGTTCTGGTAAAATACAAAGGAAAGAGCGTGGATGAGGTCCTAAGCGCAGGCAATTCGGGAGATCTCGGCATAGATGCGGTTTCCGGAGCAACCATCAGCTGCAATATATTCCATATGGCAATAGTAAATGCACTGGAAAAATACAAGAACAAGGACATCATCAAACCAGAAGAGCCCGAGCAACCCCAGCAGCCCGAAGAGCC
>JAUMWW010000034.1 GCA_030529445.1 Johnsonella sp.
TATTTCTTTTCTATTTCTTCTTTTTATAGTTGAGCGTTTGTTCAACTATTCTAAGCTTATTATAGTTGAATAAACGTTCAACTGTCAAGATGCTTTTTCCATTCTTAAGAAATGGCTTTTTTACTCCGGTTTTTAAAATAAAAACGGCGCTTTTGCCTTTACTCAACCGAAGGCAAAAGCGCGCCGCTCTTATCTGTTTCTATGTTGCACAATGTTTTTCCTGATACTGCAATACTTCTTCCTTTGTCGGCATTTCCTCCATCGCTTTCGCAAGGAGCATGAGTTCCGCCAAGGCGAGAATCCGCTCAAATTCCTCCGGCTTAAGCCCGCCTGCGAGCGCTTTTCTCCTGCATCCCGAAATCACCTCATCCCTGTCCGCGGGTTCTTCATCCTCCTCTGGATTTTGTGCATCGATCAGCGCCTCCCTAAGGACGAGAAGCTCATAATGATACATCGGATTTCCGCCTCTTTTCACCTCTCCGAAGAGCTCTCCGATCAAGCGCTTCTCCCGGTTCTGCTGCTCTTCTCCTAAGGGGTAGAGCTTCTTAAAATAGGCTTTTTCTCTTTTTTTTCTCTCCTTTGCCGTCTCAAAACTGAACCATGATAGAAATCCCATCTCTCCTATACCTCAATGCAAAGTTCTACCGGGCAATGATCCGAGCCGAGAATATCCATATGAATCTTCGCCTCTTTCACCTTATCCCGCAGCCGCTCGGAAACGATAAAATAGTCGATGCGCCACCCGATATTCTTGCCTCTTGCTCCCGCACGATATGACCACCAGGAATACTGATCCTGCGCATCCGGATAAAGATGGCGGAAGCTGTCCGTAAAACCGGATTGGAGCACAGTGCTCATTTTCTCGCGCTCTTCATCCGTAAATCCGGCATTCCCCCTGTTTCCCTTCGGGTTCTTCAGGTCGATGGGCTGATGCGCAACATTGAGATCTCCGCAGTATATCAGAGACTTCTTTCGATCCAGCTCCTTGATATAGGCAAGGAAATCATCCTCCCATTTCATTCGGTAATCGAGCCTCGTCAGCTCCCTCTGCGCATTTGGGGTATAGCAGGTCATCAGATAGTAATCCTCAAACTCCGCGGTAATGACCCTTCCCTCGTGATCATGCTCGTCGATTCCTATCCCGTAGCTTACCGAAAGCGGCTTATCCTTCGTAAAGATCGCCACCCCGGAATATCCCTTTTTATCCGCATAATTCCAATAATCATAATATCCTAAAAGATCCAGCTCTATCTGCCCTTCGGAAAGCTTGGTCTCCTGCAGGCAGAATATATCGGCATCCATATCACGGAACACATCCAGAAAACCTTTGGTTACACAGGCTCTCAATCCGTTGACATTCCATGAGATCATTTTTTTGATCATCTCTGTTTTGTCCTTTCTCTTTCTTCGCCCTTAATCATCCACCGCTTCTTCAGCCGATACCGAGAAGGTAAATCTCTTTCTTGCCATCGCATCCGAATCCAGGTACTCATCATAGGTGGTAATCTTATCAACCAGCTTGCCTCCGATGATTTCCATGATTCTGTTGGCGGTAGTCTGCACTACCTGATGGTCTCTGGAAGAAAAGATCAGGACTCCGTTGAATTTAATGAGCCCGGTGTTGAGCGCCGTGATCGATTCCATATCCAAATGGTCCGTCGGCTCGTCCAGCATGAGCACATTGGCCCCGCTGATCATCAGCTTGGAAAGCATGCATCTGACCTTCTCCCCTCCGGAAAGCACCTTGACCTTCTTGAGCCCGTCCTCCCCTCCGAAAAGCATTCTGCCGAGGAAACCTCTTACATAGGTCGTATCCTTATTTTCCGAATACTGGGTCAGCCATTCTACGATGTTTTCATCTCCCGAGAAGATCTTGCTGTTATCCTTCGGAAAATAAGACTGTGTCGTCGTCAGACCCCATTTATAACTTCCGGAATCCGGCTCTATCTCTCCTGCCAGAATCTTAAAGAGCAGGCTCTTCGCCTTTTCATTCGGTCCCACCAAAGCGACCTTATCCTCCCTGTTAAGGACGAAGCTGATATTATCGAGCACCTTTACTCCGTCTATCGTCTTGCTCAGCCCCTCGACGGTCAGCACCTCGTTGCCGATCTCTCTTTGCGGACGGAAATCGATATAGGGGTATTTTCTCGAGGAAGGCTTGATATCATCCAGCTCTATTTTCTCCAGCGCCCTCTTTCTCGAGGTCGCCTGCTTGGATTTGGAAGCATTTGCGGAGAAGCGCTGAATAAACTCCTGCAGCTCCTTGATCTTCTCCTCTTTCTTTCTGTTTGCCTCCTTCATCTGCTTGATCATGAGCTGACTGGATTCATACCAGAAATCATAGTTTCCCGCATAAAGCTGGATCTTGCCGTAATCTATATCCGCAATCATCGTGCATACCTTGTTCAGGAAGTATCGGTCGTGAGATACGACGATAACGGTGTTTTCGAAATTGATCAGAAACTCCTCCAGCCAAGCGATCGCATCGAGATCCAAATGGTTCGTCGGCTCGTCCAAAAGCAGGATATCCGGATTTCCGAACAGCGCCTTGGCAAGCAGAATCTTTACCTTCAACGCGCTTCCCACATCCTTCATCAAACTGTAATGATGCTCGGTCTCGACGCCGAGTCCGTTCAGCAGGTTTGCCGCATCCGACTCCGCCTCCCAGCCGTTCATCGAGGCAAACTCCCCCTCCAGCTCGGCAGCCTTGATCCCGTCCTCATCGGAAAAGTCCGCCTTTGCATAGATTGCATCCTTTTCCTTCATGATCTCATAAAGCCTCTTATTGCCGAGGATTACAGTATCCAAAACACTGAATTCATCATACTTAAAATGATCCTGCTCAAGAAAGGACAGCCTCTGTCCGCTCGTAATCGCAATATCCCCGCTCGTCGATTCAAGCTGCCCGGACAAAATCTTCAAAAAAGTAGATTTTCCCGCGCCGTTAGCCCCGATCAAGCCGTAGCAGTTTCCCTCGGTAAACTTGATGTTTACATCTTCAAACAAGGCCTTCTTCCCTAATCTCAGCGTAATTCCGTTTGCACTAATCATTGATATCCCTCCGAAACTTCTTTCTTATATCCGTTCACAGCAAAGGAGGACAGCCGCTGTCCCCCTTGCATACTCTTTTTTATTCTATATGAAAATACCGGTTTTGCATAGTACTTTATCGGAATGATCCGTAGGTTTTTCCCGCGCTCATTCCTCCTCTTATCGCCGCAAGCTCCGAAACGGTAACAAGCTGGTAACCCCTGCCGATCAGCTCGGGGATGAGAATCTCCGCGGCAGCCGCAGTAGTCGCATAAGTATCATGCATCAATATGATATCTCCGTCCTTCACATTCGAAAGCACATGGTTGACCGTCCCGCTCGTGCTCTTCGTCTTCCAGTCCAAAGTATCTATGCTCCACAATATCGCCGGCATTCCTACCGTATTGAGCACCGAGGAATTATAAGATCCGTAAGGAGGCCGCATCGTTGCGGGTGCAACCCCGACCGTCTCCTGTATTCTCGCGCTCGTCTTCCCTATCGTATCCCTGACGCCCTGAGAAGAAAGCTTGACCAGATTTTCATGGTTATAGCTATGGTTCCCTATTTCACAGCCGAGAGAAAGTGCTCTTCTCATCGCATCCGCTCCTGCTCCGTGTATGCTGGAGCCTACCACATAAAAGGTGGCTCTTCCTCCGTTTGCCTCCAATGAATTCAGAATCCTGTTTGTATTGGCTGCGGAAGGTCCGTCATCAAAGGTCAGCGCAATCATCGGTCTGCTCGGATCCACGGCATTGCTCTGAATCTCCTCCGGAACTCCTGCGTTCTTCGGCATAACCGCCACTCTGATCGCATCGATATGCGTTCCGATTCCTTCCGTTCCCGCCTGCTCTCCGTTCTTTACCCAATCCGTCCATGCCCCGGACTGATAAACCCTTGTGTAAATATCATAGTTTTCTTCCAACTGCCCGTTGAGCTTAACGCGGATCGCCTCCAAGGGCATGCTGCCATTGACATCTCCCGCTTCCGCACCGTTTTCCACCCAATCGAGCCATCCTGTTGCGCTTAAATTCACCTGATAAAGCACGGTTCCCGTCATTCCCTCCGGCTGCGCGTTCAGCCCGATCTTAAATGCCGTCGGATATGCCCCGTATCTTGAAAGCACATAATTGTCCTTGATCCAAGGGTTCCATCCCGCTCCGGGATAATATGCGGTATAGGTTGCGCCGAAGCCCGATACCTCCGCAGATGTATCGAGTACCTTGATCTGCATAAATGCCGGCAGTAAGGCAAGACATAGAATAAGTCCCACGATTTTTTTGATTTTCATAAAAGTATGTTTCATCCTCTTGAACCCTCCTCATCATATTATGATTGCAAATCCCCGAAAATTCACTTAATATATTGACTCTATCCCGATTATAACATACTATTTCCCCGATTCCTAGAGCAAAACGCCCAGCAGCGCCTTGCAGCCCCTCAATACATCCTCGAAGGTACGGTCAAAATCTCCCGTATACCAGGGATCCGCGATCTCTCCTTTCTCCCGGACAAAATCAAGCAGCAGATATACCTTCGACTCCGCATCCTCCCCGACGATCCGCTGTATATTCCTGCGGTTTGCCTCATCCATCCCTATGATATAATCAAAGCTTCGATAATCCGATTTTTTCATTTGCCTTGCATAATGCTCGCTCACTTCTATGCCCTGCTTCTCAAGCACCCTCCTCGTCCCCCGATGTACGGGGCATCCTATCGCATCGGTGCTTGTCGCCGCCGAATCGATCTCGAAGCGATCCGCAGCTCCCGCTTCTCTTACCAAATGCTTCATTACGCTTTCCGCCATCGTGGAACGGCAGATATTGCCGTGGCAGATGAATAAAACTCTAATCATAAATTTCTCCTATCTCAAAATGCCCTGTAATGCCGAATTTTACGTCGATTTATCGGCTTTTCAGGGTATCTTATTTTTCTTGTTAATTACCGCACTTTTTGCAAAATACTGCAAAATGGTGCGCAGAACACATCTTCGGGACTCCTTCAAGCTTTGTCTAAACTTTAAAAACTGATATAAAATTTGTAAATAGCTACTGATGGGCAGAGCCAATTTTTCGGCCTCTGCCCATATCTGCATTATACAGGAGTTTTCAGGCAAGTCAATAAGACCTGCCTGAAATAAGTTGTTTTATAATTTTCGTTCTCAGATGTTCTTTAAAATAGATTTACAGACTCGCCGAGAAGGATAGAGCCCTCCCGGCGGAAATTTATTTATTCAGCAGATTCAGCTGTTCATTAATTTTTTCTGCTTCTTTTTTATAATGCACGGAAAGGCATTTCCAAATAATGAATGCCACTAAAATCTCTCCGGCAACCGTTGCTATAACAGGAGCAAACCCCGCCGTTGTGGGAATCCAGCCAGCTGCAAATCCGATGATCAGCATGACTGCACAGCCTATTCCCATATGGAAAACAATCTGAAGAGGATAAGGTATCCGGTCATTTTCGTAAATAAACGAGGGCAAGCCAAAGCCTAATCCCACTCCGATTGCTCCGAGAACCATTTTTGTAAATTGATAGTTAGCCAGTGAAAATATTCCTTTGTTCGTGATATCTATGACCAGTCCAACAACACAGAAAATCAGGATGGAAATTGCAACACCGATAAAGCTTGATTTAATCATATTTTTCATCATATTAAACATCTCAAACACCTCCGTTTATAGTCCAATACTCTTCTTGAATTCGGGAACATAATGGCGTGACACATATTCCCGACTGCCGTTTTTCAGATGCAGGATCAGCATCCCTCCGAAATCTGCCTCAACGCTTTTACACGCCGAGATCCTCACGATGACGGATTTTGAAATCTGAACGAATGAATTGCCGAGAATGTTTTTGATCTCATAAAGCCTTTTATTGGTCGTGTACTTTCCGTTCCCGGTATGGAGATAGGTATGCTCGTTTTGCACGGTTGCCTTGATGATTTCATTAATACCGATGACATAGCTCTTATCATCCGCTGATCCAATAATGGCATCGGAATTCTCACGCATATAATTCAGCACCCTCTGAACTTCATCCGTGATTTCCTTTGTGTAAATAACAGCATACGGCTCGGAGCACTCCTGAATTTTTAGTTCAGCTTTCAATCGAATACCTCCTTTCCGACTTTCGTTTTTGCTATGCTCAGTATACTCGGTATGGAACCCGATGTCTCGGCTTTTTGGGCAAGTGGTATAAATCAGCGGGTGAAATGCATCTGATGAGTTTTAACAGTGGAGAAGTCAAGCTTTCCTCTATATTTTTTCAACCGAAAATCAGGGCTTTCAGTAAGCAATTAAAGGATGAAACCCCCTCGACCGAATTTGAATTTCCAGGTCGAGTCTGTGAATCCTTTTCTGTAAACTGTCCGCCATATCAATCTTAGATTTATCCATATCATCAAATATCCGTTTCATATCCGTCCAACTAGCTTTCGCAAAGATTATTACATAGTATTTCTTCACCCCATCGTCTTCCCGCTACATCAATCGCTTATAAATATCCAACATACTCTCAATATGATA
The DNA here is from genome assembly GCA_030529445.1 of Johnsonella sp. GTDB lineage: Bacteria > Bacillota > Clostridia > Lachnospirales > Lachnospiraceae > Johnsonella. The sequence goes on from JAUMWW010000034.1 coordinate 6,555, forward strand.
CTGCAGCAAATACGCTGCATCATTATACTCCATTGTGGATTTAATAGATTTAAGGAGCTCAGGATAATACTTCTCCGTCTCTGTTATCATTCGATAGATCCGGTTTCTACTTAATCCCCATGATATGGTTGTAAGGTTATTACACCTGTCAATGCACTTAACAAGTGCAGCTTTCGGATTAGCCACAATCCCCTCGTAATATTTCTCCATTATCTTATCTCGATCTTTACCTTCTGCCTTTTCATGTGTTACAAGAAGCACTATCTCTCTTACGTCCTCTCCCACCGGAAGATCATTCACGGTTTTCTGACAATCCTCTATCACATCATGAAGTAAAATCGCAGCTATAAGGGCGTCTTCTTTTATTCCCATAGCCAGGGCATGACATGCCATGTTAAGCGGATGGTAAATATACGGCGTATCTGATTTCTTTCTTTTCTGCCCCTCATGTGCTTCTACTGCAAAATCCACCGCTTTTAATGTATCTGTCATCTTAAAATTCTTGGCGGTTGTTTTAACATAGGTTTTCATATGTTCCCAGTTATATATAGCATACCTTGTTTTAAAAACCCTTCCCTTTTCTTCAGCGATAGCTGATAAGGACACATCTAAAATCTCTGCCAGCTTCATCAAGTTATCAAGATCCGGCTTGTATTCATCCCTTTCCCACGAAGATACCGCCTGAAACGAAACATTAAGCTTTTCAGCAAGCTTTTCCTGTGTAAATCCTTTCTCTTCTCTTAAGCTGCGTATATTTTTTCCTATGCTCATTTATGCCTCCTCATATAATCAAGTTTTTTTGTTGAAAATACGGGCTCCTAATCAATAAATACAAAACTACGAGCATTGATAGCCCTGTGTTTTTTCAGGTCTATTCCCATCATTCTCTTTCATCGCCACAACCTCCTTACATACTATAATAGCTTTCAGAACCATACATGTATAGCAAGCACGGATAGAAGACGAAAGAATCAACTCAAGCTGTACTTGAGTTTATTATACATCTTATAGTGCAATCTGTACTCTATTGTCTCCGAAAACTTGATTATTCATTTTTAAATATTTCAATTCTCCGTTTTCTTCATAGTCTTCCGGGATCTATCCCGCAATCCCTTTTCGCATAAGAAAAGGCACACTCATGCCTGCCTTAAAGTAAGTATGGAAGTGTGCCCTCAGTTCCTAAGGGATTATTACTGATCCTAGACTCTTATAAAATTCTTCGCTTTTTCTGAAAAGGCTTTTACATCCTCGATATCACGAATGAAATAGTTCAAATTCCTGATATCAGGATTAAAAACATCATCAAGATTCAATGAAGGGTGAAAATCTTAGAAATAGGATTTTCACCCTTGGTTTATATATAACA
>JAUMWW010000035.1 GCA_030529445.1 Johnsonella sp.
TCCAGATCATCATCCAGATCCTGGGTATCCCAGTCATCATTTTTGTCATAGTCCGCTTTTCTGACTTTTCCGGTGCGTGCATCCAGCTCGTATTCATATTCTACACCGTTATGAGTAAACTCTAATTCATAAACTCCGTCATCCAAGTCATACTGATCCTCGGTAAATACCGCATCCTTGATACCGACCTGTGCAAGCGCGATCTCTCTTGCCTTCGTCGAGGATATCATGCCCTGCTGATTGAGATCCGCCTCGTTTACAATAATCGTTGCGGAGCTCAGACCGCTTGTTCTTACCGCATCTTCAACCTCGTCCGCAAGCTCATCGAGGAAGTTTTCGCTCGGCAGCTTGGAGCCCTTTTCCAGCTTGAATACAATGTTTTTATCCTGACCCTCGAAACGGTTTTTGAAATATCCGCCTTCATAAATAGCTTTTACCAGCTCCTTGGCAACCACTTCGCTCGGTCTTCCCAGATATGAGGTACTGGAAGAAACGATTCTCTTTCCTTCTTCATTGAGTCCGTGTACATGAATGACATTTCCTTTTTCATCATACCCTATCTCAATTTCCGGGTTCACACTTAAATGCAGGCTTCCGTATACCGTGCTTGCCGCATTTACCATCTCCGCAATGCTTGCCGCCTCAGTTGTGCTCTCTATCGCTGCCGTAGTCATCTGCGCTGCTTTATCGACATTTGCACATGCTGTAAATAAAAGACCGGTTAAACCGAGCATTGCCGCCATCGTTGTTTTTTTGATATAAAGTTTTTTCATTGTTTTCATCTCTCCTTTTCTGTTATTTTTTGGATTCATATATAGTATACGAATCTCAAAATCGAAAACCGGGGTCGAAACGATATTTTTTATTTTTATTTATTTCTAATCCTCGTCATCCGCATCTTCTCCCGGGTTATCAGCCTCCTCGCGCCTCTCCCGGGCATCCTCATCATCCGCTTTCTGTTCTTCTTCGTCCTCGCGCTCGCGCTTCTTGCTTTCCTCTTCTTGGGAATCTTCCTCTTTTTCTTCTTCTTCCTCCGGCGTATCCTTCTGCTCTTCTTTTTCTTCTTTTTCTTCTCTTTCTTCTATCTCCTCGCTCTCTTCTCTCTCCTTGCTTTCTCTCTCGTCCTGCTCAAGCTCCTCTTCCCTCTCGTCTTCATCCCGCTCCTCAAGATCGCTTTCCTCCTCCCGCTCCTCTCTCTCCTCTTCGAGATCGAAGTCCTGATCGGCGTCTTTCCTTTCTATGCTTCGCTCTGTTGCGGGAAGGGGCACGGAAGTATTCTCTTGACTCTCTTTTTTTTCTTCTCTTCTTATCTCTTGTGCTTTTTCATCTTCTATCCTAATCCGAATTTCTCCTCCGTAGTATTCCTCCAGCATCGCTTTGGTTCTGCTTTCCTCTTTTTCTTCCCATTTTTCATCGGAGGATTTTGCATAGATCAGGATCTCTCCTCCTTTTTGCAGAAACTCCTGTTCCACACAAAGATCCGCAATTTCCCGAATAACCTGATCCGACTTTGCGAAGCGGAAGCGATAATCTTTCAGGAGCAGCTTTGCATCCTCATCCTCGGCTTCCACCTCCAGTACATATCCCAGACGATTGGTTTTAATTCCTATATCCGGATTAATATGCATATGAATATATCCGAAAGGTCGTAAAAGCCCGCTCCACCCCGTTGCGATAAGAAGCAGGGATGCTGCCGCCGCAGAAGCGAATCTGAGTGCCCGAATCGAAATCAGACCTCCTATATGATTCTGAGGAAGGGAAAGCTCTATGACGGAATCTATCCTCTGTCCTACCTTATAGTTTCTGTTTGCGACCTTCAAAAATTTTCCTTCGCTGCTCAGCACAAGTGCATATGCTTTATGACATTCCATTACAAGGTATTTCATCTCCCTCTCTACCTCTCTTTCCTTCTTATTTGATCCAAATGTGCTCTGATCAGTTCAAATCCGTTCGTATATGCAAGCAAGGCTGCAATCAGGTATTTCCTATGCCTTTCCAATATCTTCTTTCCCACTTTGCTCCCTTCTGAAAGAGCCGCAATCGGCAGCTTCTTTGAAGCAAGCATCGTTTCGATGATTTCCGGATTTTTTTTCGCATATTCCAATACCTCTATGCAGGAAAAAAAGGTTCTGTCCTGTCTCGGCTGGTTATCCGCCACTTCCGAAAGCTCGATTCCGAATGCGGCAAGATCCTTGATAAAAAGCTCGATCTCCTTCCTGCTCGCATCCAAATGCAGCAATTCTTCCGTTTCATCACGGCTGTCCTCTATCTTGTCAAGAATGCTTCCCTTTTCATCTCCGTCCGAAGCAGGCTGATCCAGCGAAAGATTCATGCTATGCTTTTTCTCTTTCCGATAGTGATCAATGAGCCTGTTTCGAATCTGCAGAGCCGCAAGCTTCAAAAACGCTCCTTTTCCGGGCTGATATGCCAAAATACTCTCATAAAACGCAAACATCGCTATGCTCAGTTCATCGTCCTCTCCTTCCATCGGCATCCGCTTGATAAATTTGGAGGTTTCCGACTTGATAAAGGGCATATACGAAGTAATCAGCGCATCAGCTTCTTCGCCGCTCTGCTTTGCTTTATTTACTCTTTCCGTAATTTGATGATTATCCATAGTTTCTCCTCTTTTAATAGATTACGAAATTATTTTTTAAAAACTGGGGTATGAAACAAAAGACCGCACGAACCTTAAACTGCCCGTGCGGTCTTTTCTTCATCCGCTTTGCAAACTCCTAAGTCTTCAATCCCATTACCCTTTGCGAGCCCGCCATCTCCGCCGCAATATTTAAGAGATAAATTACCGCGATATAGATGAGCCATGCCGGCAGCAGCTCCGTGCTATGTACCAGATTCAAATAATAATAGGTAGGAATCAGATATTGCAGCCCTCTCATCCCTATATCGGCAAAGATCGGGCTCAGCACAAGAAACACAATGATCACAAAGGGGATCAAAGAGCAAAATATATATATATTGGAAAAAATCAGGCGAAATAAATTGCAAAAACCGATCAGCGCAATAATGAGCAAAAACATTGCTCCGATCTCCCGCGGCAAGCCTCTTGCCGTCTTGGAGACAAAAAGCGCAATCAGCATGATCGCCCCTGCATTGAGCATAATGCTCAGCTGATAGGCAAGCGAGACCCATATCCTATGTTCGGCAGGAATCAGCGAAAAGAGCCCCGATTGCAAATCCTTAAGAAAATACATCGCCGCAGCGAAACCGCAAAGCACCAGCCATATTGCCATGATTCCGCGCAGCGGGGAAAGCAGATAATTCTCTGCAATATCTTTCTTCACATAATCCTTCCCCTGTAAGAGCGCAAACTGAAGCAATTCTCCTTCTATCTCGATTCCTTCATAATACTCCTTGAACTCCTCTTGAAGATCCGCTTCGCTCTTTGCCGCTTCCTGAACATTTTCCGCCATGAAATCCAGGTAGAGCAGGTAGGAAAGATGAGGAAATACCGCCTTATACAGCTTCTCCCTGGAAAGACGGAGCACGGAACTCTCTTCCCTCTCCCAAATCTCAAAGACGGGCTTTCCCTTTTCGATATGTTTCTCCAGCTTTTCTTTGAGCTCTGCCGGAAGAATCCAAAGAGCATCCGCCTTCCCCTGCCGCAGCAGCGCGAGCCCTTCTTCTTTATCCTCTATCCGGCTGAATCGGATTACGCTTTCCCGCTCCAGAAGCTCCTTTGCGATCGAGGAAGAAAGGCTGTCCTTCTTATCCTCCTGAAAGAGCAGGATATGCAAGACCCCGCTCTCCTCCTTTGCCGCGTTTCGCATGGCAAAGGTTAAAAGCGGCAGAGAAAGAAGCACCGCGATAAAACTCAGCTTTCTCAGCAGCCTTTTATTTAATAATAAATACCATCGGAATATTCTTTCCGGTAATTTTTCCCTCATAGATTCACCCTGTCCGCTTTCTCCCTAAAGTCTGCTAGGAGGAAGCCCTTATTCTTCTCTCCCTGAGCAGCATAGAGCAGCCCAAAAAGAGCAGAGTATATAAAAGAAGCGGAGCAATTCCCCCTCCCCCCTCTCCGAAGCGGATTCCGTCCAGAAGGTAAAGCATGCCCGCTCCCGTCGGAAGCATGGAGGAAAGCTTCTGCACGGCTTCGGGAAAAAAAGCGATCGGATAAAAGCAGCCCGATATATATGCCAGACCCACCGAGAGAATAAATTCGAAAAGAACGGCGGGAATGAGCCCCTCTATCCATTCATACAGCAAAAAATGCAATGCCGCAATCAGGAGAATGACCGGCAGCAAAAGCAGAATCAGCCTTCCCGTACCTATAGAAAATCCCCATTGTTCAAGATCTCCCCATAGCATGGTGCCAAGCCCCCTCAGCATCAGAATCAAAAAGAGCAGCAATCCGAAAAGCATGATAAAAAATGCTCCGTATTCCGCCGATACCTGAAAGAAAGCATTGCATCCTCCGGCGTTTAATAAGCGGTAGAGCGCGCTATCCTTCTTCAAGAGCAGAAGGCTTGCATTGATCCCCCAGATCAAAAGAAAGAAGATCAGTATTCCGCAAAAATAATATACCGCTATCGGGGTTTTTTGAAAGGCTTCGAGGCGCTGAATCTTATAGCCTCGATTTCTGTTGAGTGTCATATCGATGATCCGCAGATTCATACGATCCGTCACCTCTCCCATCCGGCTTTCAAGCTCATGATCGAGCATATACTCCTGCATCGCATAAATCGCTTTCTCCGAGTTCATGATCGTAACGGAGATAATATCGGAGATCTCTTTGATGATCTGATCCGAGAGAGCTCCTCCCGCCCCCGTACTCACATAGGTAAGAGGGATGTTTTCGCCCCTGCCCAATGCCTCTATAAACTCTTCGGGCACCAGCACATATCCGGCGATTTCTCCCGAGCGAAGCTTCCTTCTTGCCTCCTCTTCCTCCATTTGCGAAAATGCAATGCTGAATCTGGAGGCATCCATGTTTTTCATGATTCCCATTCCGATTCCCAGATAAGAATCTCTCGCCTCTCCGACCATGCCGATGGTAATTTTTTGATTTCTTTCTTCCGAATCATCCATAAAAAAAATTAAAACGGCAAGAAAACCGAGGCTCAAAAGCAGAATCAGGCTGGAAATCAGCAGCGAAGGAAAGATTTTTGCAGCCCGTTTCAGCTGCAAAATAAAATAATTTCTACTCATACATCCCCTTCCGTATCCCGAATATTCCTCTGCCTACTGCAGCAATGCCGCAAGCCCGGGAATATCATAATCATAAAGATAGGGTTCAAACATGCCTTTTCGCAGCAGATAATGCTTTTCACAAAGAGAGAGCTCGGCTGCATCGTGAGTCACCAGCATCACCGATCCCCCCGCCTTCTTATGCTCCGTAATATATCGATGAATAATATCCTGGCAGACGAGATCAAGCGCGGCGGAGGGCTCGTCCATCAGAAGAATTCTCGGCTTCTTGGCTACCGCACAGGCTATGGAAAGTCTCTTTTTCATTCCTCCGCTGATTTTGGACACCGGCTTCTTTAAAAACTCCTCAATACCGAGCATTGCCGGTATTCCCGTCTTTAACTCATTCTTCAGGCTTTCCTTATCATACCAAAGCAAAAGATTGTCCCAGGCGCTTAATTCCTCGATCAGCGGATTGCTTTGCGGAATCAATCCGACCAAAGCCCTTCTCAGTGCGCTTTCTTTCAGGAGATCCCTGCCCCGGTAATAAAAAGCCCCGCCGTCCGCTCTCAATATTCCCGCTAAAACGGAAAGCAGTGTGGTCTTTCCGCTTCCGTTGCCTCCCAGAATTCCCACACAGCTTCCCTCTGCCATTTCAAAACTGATATCTTTTAAAACAGCCTTATTTTTATAACTTTTTTTAATTCCTTCAATCCTTATTGCATCCATACCGATTACATCTGTAAATATTCAAGTGTTGACTCAAACTCATCAATCCATTCGGAAGGAAGATCCGTCTCCCTCAAATGATCGATAAAGGATCCCCAGTCAGCCTCCTGCATCCACTGCATCATCGCTTCTTCATCCATCATGTCGATTGTATCCTCGGGAATTTCTATTTCCTCGGTATCGACCTTTTGGGAATTTGTCGTAAGAGTCAGGAAGTTCTCCTCATCATATAATACTTCGATCTTTGAATCCGCCTTCTTTACTCCCTCCTGTGCCATATCAATGGAAATCGTAAATGCCGTAGGATCCAAAGGCAGCTCTTCCGCTCCTTCTATGGTCGAGCTCGGCGTAATCATAGCCGAAAGGTTCAGATTGCCCTTCTCCAGTCCCTTCAGATCCAGAGCGCTCAGATTCACGACAAATGCTTCCTCTTCTTTAACATAAGCGGTAAAATCTCCGCTGACGCTTCCGCCCTTATATTCTCCTTCTCCTGTCAAAGAGATCTCCTCCGCATCATCCGCGGATACCGCGTAAACAAATCCGAATTTTGTACCCTTGCGCGGAATTTTAATCTCGGTGGTTACGATTTGATCTTCCGAAACGGACTCCATCCTTCTTGCGATCACATTGCCCTTCTCGTCAACCCATATGGTACTTGTGATCTCCTCGATTGCATCATAGCTGTCCGCCTCTTCGATAAACTGATCGAGCGAATCGATGAAGCCCTCATATGCTTCATCCTCGGTCGGCAGCCACACCATCGTGGTGCTGTACATATTGTAATAAGCGCTGTAAGCCGTTCTGATAACGGATTCGAGATCCTCGTCTTCTTTTGCGGCTTCCGCCATATTCTTAAAGATCTGTGCCGCATCTTCTCCCGAAATAACCGCCTCAAGCTTATATGCATTTTGGCTGATCTCTCCTGCGGTCACTTTTTCTTTGCTCTTTGTGACTTCCATCTCGCCGTCCAGGGTCATGCTCCAGTATTTATTCAGCAACGTCTCCACCTGCTCGGAACTGGGCAGGTTCTCATACAATTCCTTCGTTCCGCTGATCTGTCCAATCGAAACGCCCATTTCTTCAAGATCTCCGTAGAAATAATCTTCCGCAATCTCCGGAATATTTACATAGAAATCCGTATCATCCATGATCAGATTCGCCGATACCAGATCCGTATCGTTTAACATGCTGCTCATCCAAAGCATTACGGAATCTTCCATATATGTGGTCTTTGCATCTATGGTAATGCTGTCGAGCCAGCTGATATCTCCCTGTCCCATGATTCCGATGAAGGATGAAATCATCTCTTTTGCGCTCTCTCCCAATTCCAGCTTTATCTGTCCTTCATAGGAGCCCTCGGTCGCCTCCTGCAAGATGGCATTCCATTCTCCGTATACCTTGGAAAATTTCTTGCTGTTCTCGCTTATCTCTTTATTTTCTATATATTTATAGTAATCCTTCGCCGATGAGAATGATCTCTTAAAGAAATTGCTGAATCCTCCCGCGCTTACCATAATATAAGCTGCAAACAATACAATCAATGCCGCGATCACACCGATACCGATAAAAAGACCGCCTTTTCCTTTTTTCTTCGCGGGCTTTGCCCGAGGCATGCCGAAAGCCTGACTCTGGCTGTTCTCGGTATTATTCTTTGGCATCTCGGCTTGACTGCCGAAGGATTGCTGTCCTTTGCCCATCGGCTCCGACTGCTGCGGCATGCCTGCCGGTGCAGCACCAAATCCCGACTGCTGCGGCTCGCTTGCCGGTGCAGATCCGAAACCTGACTGCTGGGGTGCGCTCTCCGGCACA
>JAUMWW010000002.1 GCA_030529445.1 Johnsonella sp.
CCTAAGATTCCTCCTTTTTCCCTGCTTCCGGTGAAATCGCATCCTCTTCGCGCTCTCTTCCTTCTGCTTCCTCCCCTCCTGTCTCTTCCTCTCTCAGATCCTCTTTGGATTCGTCTTCCTTTTTCTTTTTCCCCTTCAGTCTGAAGCCGAATACCTTAAAGCCCATATCAAGCCCTTTTTCCAGCTTGATCTCGAGAGAAAGCAGACCGAGGCACCAACTGATTCCGGAATCGATCAGGAGCCCGTCCCGATAAACGATTCTTCCTCTGTACCTGAGCGGGATAAAAAGCACCATGCAAAGCAGAACCAATGCCAAGAGGAAGAGGCATAGCAGGATAATGCCCGTGATTTTTGCAATTCCGACTATGATTGCCAGCATACTCCCTTCCTTTCCTCAATTTGCAGAAAATAAACAAACCAAACTCAATTCGAATTAAAATATGCCGAAAGATCAAAGCCTCCCGTTGCGGAATAGACCTCCTCAATAATATCCCGTGCAAGCCTCATCGCATCCTGCTTTCCTATCCCCACACCGAGAATCAGCATCCCCGGTTCCATATTGCGATAGAGAGAATGAAAAAAAGCGATATTATGCACGATATCGAGCAAGCCCCCTCCCTCCTCTTTCAGAATCAATAAATATGCGGAAAGCACGGGCTTGCCTTTTTTTATTTTCAGAATCAGCTCAGGATTTTTCCTTGCATTCTCACCTAAATAGAGTTTTTGATACCACTCCATCCCCGACCTCGTCTATTCTTCCATCCAAAAATTTTCTTACCATGCCGCCTATGAATACTTATCCGCCACAAGGGTTTTCAGCAGCAAAAGCGCCGCCTCCGCCGCCTCCGCTCTTATCGTCTGGCGGTCTCCGCTGAAGCGATGCTCCTCAACTGCGATATCGCCGCTCACATAAGCGGCAATATAAACCAGACCGACCGGTTTCTCCTCACTTCCTCCGTCCGGACCGGCAATTCCGGTTACCGCAACCGCAGTATCCGTATCCGCATTTAAAGCCGTTCCCATCGCCATTTCCTTCGCCGTCTGCCTGCTGACCGCTCCGTATTTCTTTAAGGTGCTCTTCGCCACATCCAGCCTCTTCCTCTTGGATTTATTGGTATAGGTGATAAAGCCCTCTTTAAATACATCGGAAACCCCCGGAACATTGATCATTCTCGCCGCGAGCAGCCCTCCCGTACAGGATTCGGCGGTAGCCACCGTCAGCTCATGCTTTTCCAGAAGCTTGATCAGCGTTTTTTCAAGCGTCTCCGTTTCTTTTACGGTATCAATATAATCGGCAAAGGTTTTCTTCAGATCTTTTGCGATCTCCTTAAGCATCGTCTTTGCTTCTTCTTCCGTCTCCGCTTCCGCCTTTACGATAATATGAATCTCCCCGCCCGACTCCTTTAACTGAAGCAAAGGATTTTCTTTTTGTAAAAGCGCCCCGATTGCCTTCTCGACTTCTTCCTTCGCAATCCGGTGAAGCTTTATCGTTTTTCTTCTTTTTATCATTCCGGAATTCAATTCTTCACACTCCCTCCGCTTATAACATTTTTATTTTTTACAATATAATCCATCAGTGAGATCAGGGTAAGCGCCAGCATGGTCCAAACCATAATATCGCTAAGAAGCCGGAGGCTTTGGATATTCAGAATCAAAAGCTCCACCGCAATCATCTGTGCAACGGTCTTTAGCTTACCCCATTTGCTTGCGGCAATGACGATCCCCGCATCCGAAGCCACCAGACGAAATCCGCTGATAATGAACTCTCTTGCAATAACCGCAATCACGATGAGAGAGGAAATCTGATCAAGTTCAATAAAACAGATCAAAGCGGATACGACCAAAAGCTTGTCTGCAAGCGGATCCATAAATTTTCCGAAATTGGTAATCAAATTATATTTTCTTGCCAAAATTCCGTCCAATGTATCCGTGAGCGCCGCGACCGTGAAAATCACAAATGCAATCAGGCGATAGCTCGGCAGTTCTCCTTTTCCATAGAGGAGAAAAAACACAAAAAAAGGGATCATCAAAACTCGTAAAACAGTTAATTTATTCGGCAAATTCATCGCAGCTCCCCCTCTGTATCAAATCGCTTCTCCGATGAGATCATATTCGGATGAGGCGGTCACCCTCGCCTTAATAAACTCTCCCGACATATGCTCTCTCTCCGAGTTCACAAAAATATATCCGTCCACTCCCGGGATATCCATATAGGTTCTTCCTACATAAACATCCTCATCGCTGAGCTTTCCTTCGATTAAAACATCCATTTCCCTTCCCACCATCGCTTTGAGCTTTTTGGCGGAGATCATCTGCTGCAGCTCCATGATAGAAGCCTTTCGTTCTTCCTTTACTTCTTCCTCTATCTGGTTTTCGAACTCCGCCGCAGGAGTCCCTTCCTCTGCACTATAGCAGAAAACGCCGAGTCTTTCAAACTCCATTTTCGAAACAAAATCGAGAAGCTCTTCGGACTCCTCCTCGCTCTCTCCCGGAAAGCCCGTGATCAGCGTAGTTCTGAGCGTAATATCGGGGATTGCCGATCTGAGTTTTTCAATCACTCTGATCAATGCCGCCTTATCGGTTCTTCTTCCCATCCTTCTCAAAATCCGGTCGGAGGCATGCTGTATCGGGATATCCAGATATTTGCAGATCTTCTCCTCGCTTGCCATGACCTCGATAAGCTCCTCGTCTATCTCCTCCGGATAACAGTACAAAATCCTGATCCATTGCAGACCCTCGATCGCGGCAAGCCTTCTTAAAAGCTCCGCCAATGATTTTTTACCGTAGAGATCCTTGCCGTATACCGTCGTCTCCTGCGCAACGAGTATCAATTCCTTGATCCCGCTCTCTGCAAGCTGCTTCGCCTCTTCCACCAAAGCTTCCATCGGATAGCTCCGAAACCTTCCCCTCAGGGAGGGAATGATGCAATAGGTGCAATGCTTATCGCAGCCCTCCGCAATCTTTAAATACGCATACCATCCTCCGGTGGAATACACACGTTTTGCGGCTAAGGGGGGCAGCCTGTCCAGATCAAGAAATTCATCCGGACTCTTCTTATCCTTGTCCTCTCTTTTTTCGAGAATTCTGTCGAGAACCTCGCCGATCTTATCATAGCTGCTCGTACCGAGAAGCGCATCCACCTCCGGTATCTCTTCCCTGATCTCTTCCCGGTATTTCTGCGCCAGACAGCCTGTCACGATCAGGGCTTTCAGCCTTCCTTTTTCCTTGAGCTTTGCCGTCTCCAATATCGCTTCTACGCTCTCTTCCTTTGCGTCGAGGATGAAGCAGCACGTATTGATAATAATAATATCCGCTTTCTCCGTATCATCGGTATAGCTATATCCCCTCTCCGACATCAGTCCGAGCATCTGCTCGGAATCCACAAGATTTTTATCGCAGCCGAGCGAAATCAAACAAACCTTCATTCATCAATGCCTTTCTTTATAAAAAGCCATCTTTACTACGGCTGTAATAAGACGGCTTTTTTCTTAATCGAATTTATTCCTTATCATCGGATACGATCTTTACCCTCTGCTTATACAAATCATCTATCGCCACGGAGAGCGCTTTCTTTTTCAAGCTGATTCCGCTCCTGATCTCCTCATCCACGAGCTGTCTTGCTCTTTTTGCCGTAGCGATTACGATGGAATACCTGCTCTGCACGACGGGCTGCTCCCCCGGCTCCACCTCGCTGTTTACTACCTCAATCAGATCATTATATGACGGATGCAACATTTATCTTTCCTCCTTAAACTTCAATATATCATCACAGATTTCCCGAATAAAATCCTGATTATCCTCGATGCGCAGCTGCCTGCTCCTGATCAGATCATGAAGCCGGCAAGCCGCCGAATCCAAATCATCATTGATGATCAGATACTCATATTCCCCGATATGCTTTGACTCCTCCGCGGCGCGCAGCAGGCGTTTATGAATCTCCTCCGCGCTCTCCGTCTCTCTCCCGATCAGCCGCTTCCTCAGTTCCCCTGCGGAGGGAGGAGCGATAAAGATCAGCAATGCTTCGGGAAAGCTCTCCTTGATTTTTTTTGCTCCCTGTATTTCTATTTCCAAAAGCACATCCTGCCCGGCATTGAGCCTTTCCAAGACGAAGTCCTTCGGCGTTCCGTAGTAATTGCCGACATAGTTTGCATATTCTATAAAATCATTCTTTTCAATTCGTCTTTCAAACTCCGCTTTATCGAGAAAAAAATACTCTTTTCCGTGCCTTTCTCCCTCTCTCGGCTTTCTCGTCGTCGCCGATATGGAAAGCTGATAATTCGGATGGGTCTGCAAAAGCTTCCTGATCAATGTTCCCTTTCCGGCTCCCGAAAATCCCGATATTACGGTTAATACTCCCCTCTTCATTTCATCTTCCTATTCTATATTCTGTATCTGTTCTCTGAGCTTTTCGATATCGGTTTTAATCGAGATCGCCTTTTCGGAAATATCCGCTCCCGTAGCCTTGGACAGAATGGTATTGGATTCCCTGTTCATCTCCTGCGCGATAAAATCGAGCTTGCGCCCGACCGCGCCTCCGTTTTTAAGCTCCTTCTTTGCCGCATCGATATGGCTTTTCAGCCTGACGATCTCCTCATCTATCGCCGTCTTATCCGCAAAGAGGGCAACCTCCGTCAATATCCTTCCCTCATCAAAAAGCTTATCCGATAAAAGCTCCTCGAGTCTGCTTCTGAGCCTCTCTTCATATTCCCGTATCATCTCGGGGGCTCTTTCCTCGATCAGCGAAAGATTGGATGAGATCTCCTCCAGCTTTGCCAGCATATCCGCCTTTAAGTTTTCTCCCTCCGCGGATCTTGCTTCGACGAATTTTTCACTTGCATTAAGCAGCAATGCCAAGATCAGTTTTCGATATTCCTCCGTATCGATTCCGTCATCTTCTGCGCTGATCACCTCCGGAAGCCTCAAAATCGAAGAAACTCTCAGGTCATTGCAAAGATTGAATTCCTGCTCGATGCGCCTTGCATACTCTATGTACTCGGAAACGGCATAGCTGTTATATCTGAGCTTTTTTGCACCGCCCTCATATGCCTCATAAGTAATATAGAGATCAACCTTTCCTCTTTGAATATGTTTCTTCAATTCATTTCTGATATCCGCTTCAAACTCATTAAATCTTTTCGGCATCTTAATATTCAGATCAAGATATCTGTGATTTACCGATTTCAATTCAATATCTACCTTATATCTTTCATTATGCTCCGAAGCTTTGCCAAATCCTGTCATGCTGCGTATCACTGCTGCGTCCTCTTTTCTTTCAGGTAATGAGATTATATTACTATCATTGCATCAAGTCAATGAAGAGATCCTTTATCCGGGCTATTCCGGATAGAAAATAGACGCAAGCGGCGAATCTCTGTCTATGATCAATGTCTTATTTCCCGAATTCATCGTGTTTTTTGCGGCGTCAAGCGCGCGGACGAATACATAGAAATCCGCTTTCGATTCATCATTATAGGCTTTTGACAAAATATTCATATATTCCGCCTCTCCCTCAGCCTCGATTTTTTCCGCTTCCGCTCTCGCCTCCGAAAGCTGGATCTGGATACTCGTATCCGTCTCCGTCCTTATCTTTGTCGCCTCCGAATTTCCCTCGGCGGTATAGGAAGCCGCTATATTATTTCTCTCGGATATCATTCTCTCGTATACGGATGCCTTATTATCATCCGGCAGATCGAGAGACTTCGTCTCCACCGCGGTGATCACAATTCCGTATTCATTCATCGAGCTTCCTATGGAATTCATAATCGCCTGGGCAAGCTCCCCGTCCCTGCCGCTGATGACCTCGGACTGCGGCATCGAAGAAATAACGTTTTTCAAGGAGTTATACACTATCGTATTGATTCTCGCCTCCGCAGCGCTTTCCTGTCCGTTTAAGGTGGTCAGGTAGCGAATTGGCTCCTTAACCCTCCAAAGCACGAAGCAGTCCGCCACCATGGTTTTCTTATCCTTCGTAATCACATCGCTGGGCGGAATATCATAAATCTGCGTGGACTTCGGTATGCTCATCGTATTTTGCAGATAAGGTATCTTAAAAGAAAGCCCCGGCTCGGAGATGATTCTCTCCACCTTTCCGAACTGGCGAATCAGCTTATACTCATTTGGATAAGTGGAAACCAAAGTCATCGGCAAAACGATGAATGCGATCAGCGCAAGAATAAGAATCACTGCACCCGGATTCATTCCTTTTTTATTCATCTTCTTTTATCTCCTTCCCGAATATGCTAATTGCTCTGCGCCTGCTCGGCACTTTCTTCTTCCTGCGGCATCTGCATAAAGCTTTCCAAGGGCAGCATCGTCTGTGTTCCGTTTCCGGTATCTATGATGACCTTCATTTCGGGCACGATATCCTCCATCGCCTCATAAAACATCCTCTTCTTGGTAATCAGAGGAAATTTCGCATATTCCGCATAAAGCGCCTCAAATCTTGCAAGCTGTCCGTTTGCCTCGTTGATTCTCGCCTGTTTATTTGCCTGCGCCGTCTTTAGGATCTGATCCACCTGCGCGTTTGCACCGGGAATCTTCTCATTTTTATATTTATTTGCATTATTGATTGCCGTTTCCTTGCCCTGCTTTGCCGTCTCAACATCCTTAAATGCATTGGCAACCTCTATCGTGGGCGGCTCCGCATCCTGAATCGTTACATTCACGACCTGTATGCCGAGATCCTCGCTGTCCATCCTGTTAATGAGCTTTTCTTTGATAATGGACTGTATCTCATACTTTCCCGTAGTGAGCACATCATCCACATTATACAGACCGACCGTATCTCTGATATAGCTCTGCGCCAGATTTTCAAGAATCAGCACGGGATCTTCCGAATGATAGAGGCTCTTCACCGGATCCGTCACCTGATACTCTATATAAAAATCCGCATTGATAAAATTATAATCCAGGGTGATCATCAGGGATTCTTTCTCTACCGGCGCCATCGTAGCGTCATCAAACCCGATTGCGGCTCCCTTGATATTCCTGCTGACCAGCTTCACCTCCTGAACAAAGGGAATCTTCATATGCATTCCCGGCGTGGATATCGTGCTCGGCTGACCGAATGTCGTTAAAACCGCATACTCGGATTCATTCACCGTATAAAACGCGTTGGAAAACAACGAAAAAGCGATCATGAGCAGAAGCACAAAGAAAATAGCGCCTTTGGGAATTTTTATATTTGTCTTTTTCTTCTCTTTCTTCCCTTTGTTTTTTTTCTCCGTCCCCTCTTGCCCTACCTCTTCCAAATCCTGTTCCAAAGGATTTTTCATGTTGCCAAACTTAAAATCCATAATGCTCTCTCCTATCCTCTTCTATGATAAGCCATCCGCTTTCCCGGCATTAAACCGCCGCCTTATAGATATTATACATATCCTCATAATCCAAAATCATAAATCCGCCTATTTTTCTGGTCTTTTCAAAGGAACAGCTGTATGCAAGCGCCCTCAGCTCCTCTTCGCTCGGCTCTCTTCCCATGAGCTCGCGAAGGCTCGTCGGCATACCGAGTTTTTTGAAAAACTCCTCGCTCTTGCGGATTCCCTCTTCCGCAGCTTTTGCATCATCGGATTCTCTGATCTCATACACCTTTCTTGCAAATTGGGCAAATCTTGCCATATTGCAGTGACGCACATATCTCGCCCAGCTTCCCCATACGGCAGTCAGGGAGGCTCCGTGGGTATAATCATAAATTGCCGAAAGCGGCATACTCAGCTGATGACAGGACCAATCCCCGTCTTTTGCCGTATCTCCCTTGCTGCCCAAGCCCGTGATTCCGTTATGGGATATGCTTCCCGCCCACATGATCTCGCTCATCGCGGTATAATCATGCGGATTCTCCACCGCCTCTACCCCGAATTTCGTAATGGTTCTTAATAAGCCCTCCGCAATCTCATCCGAAAGATGATTGCCGAGTATCTCTGCAAAATAGCGCTCCGAGGTATGCATGAAAATATCCGCCGCACCCGCACCGATCTGATATTTGGGCAGAGTATAGGTAAGCTCCGGATTCATAATCGCAAAACGGCATCGATTCAAATCCGTATTGATTCCTCTCTTGCTATGGGGCGTAATCTCATCATTGGTAATCACTGCGGAATTGCTCATCTCCGAACCTGCCGCGCTGATTGTGAGCACTGCGGCATGCGGCATGCTTTTTTCGAGCTTTTTCTTTCCCGTATAATAATCCCATACATCCGTATCGGGATTTGCCACCCCGTGTGCAACGACTTTTGCGTTATCGATTACGCTTCCTCCGCCGACGGCAAGAATAAAATCAGCCTTGAACTCCAATGCCTTTGCAATCATCTCTCTTGCCTTCGAAAGAAGCGGATTCGGCACCACTCCGCCGAGCGAAAGATATCTGATTCCTTTTTCTTCCAAACTCTTTTCTATTTCCCCGAGCAGACCCGATTTTTTTGCGCTCTCTCCGCCGTATACGATCAAGACCGCTTTCGCTCCCTCCGCCTGCACGAGTTCCCCCGCTCTGTGATGGGTATCCTTTCCGAAAACAACTTTTGTAGGTGTATAAAATTCAAATTTTTCCATAGTCCTCTCCTATACTTAAAATAAAATCTGCCATATCCGTTTCATGATGATACAAAACACTGTAAATTTCAAGCGAAATCCTTTGATGCCATGCTTTACATATAGCCTATCGCTTCTTCCTCGGTCAGCCAGAAATGAATTCCGTTTGAGGATTCCAGCCACCTGTCCTCATTATACCCGTCGGCATAAATCATTTCTCCCAGCTTATAAATGAAGTTTCCGTCGACAAAGGAAATCGCCTCCGAATAGGAACCGCTTCCGTCCAAATCGCTGATTGCCACAACAATCGCCTTATCACAGCGGCATGCGCTGGTTGTCGCGGAGCATCTCTTCGCATCCTTGGGAATCAGGAGCTTTACCAGCCTGTTATTAAAGCATTTTTTATATCCGAAGAAATACCCCTCCTGCGGACAGTGATTTCTGAAATGAATCGTTCTCTCGGTATGCCGAAGTCCCGTTAAATCCGCTCCTCTGAGCATGGAAGCGGTAAAATCCGCTCCGTCGAAATCGGTATCCGCCAGACAGCATTCTCTGAAATCCGTTCCGAAGAGAGAGGCGTCACGAAAAGAGGAGCCCCTGAAACTCACATCCGAGAACTTCGCATGATCCAAAACCGCATGATCAAAGCAGCAATTCTCAAAGCTGACATGACTGAAATCTCCCCAGGAAAGATCTACCCTGCTGAAATCCTCATGATCGAAGCAAGCGGAGAGTATTTCCGTCTCTCTTAAGTCCAGCTTGGATTTTCTGTTCGGATTTTCTCTTAAAATACATAAAACTTCATCTTTGGAAAGCCTTCTCATCCTCACACCTCCTCTGCCTATAAGGAAAGCCGCCCTTCCTAATATTCAAGCAATATATCGGAAAGCGGCTGATGATTACAGCTGTTTCATATTTTATGAAAATATTTTACCATAATGAGCGCGAAATAACAATAAACAAATTCCTCTGCCTGATCCGAAACCCGCTCCAAAATAAAATCTCCGAACAATCAAACACCTCTTCTTATTTCATCGACGCGCTATCATGATCCGGAATTCTTTCCAAATCCTCGATTCCGCAAGCATTTTTAATGCATTGTCGATCGGCGCCCTCGGTCCATGTCCCGATTTCATCTTCGGCATCATGGCAAGCACAATCATCTTTTTTGTAATTTCTGCCTTCGGCGGCATAAAAACTCCCCCTGTAAATTCATAAGACTCGTTATATATCTCCTGTTATATAATCTATGTTATGATATAAGACGGAGCATCTCAATATCCTTTATGCTCCGCCTTTTCCTAAAACTCGAGAATCCTTCCCTTGCAGCAGGAAATAAACTCAAAATCGTGGGATATCACGATGATCAGCTTTTTGCATTCTCTCATTTTTTCGATAAAATCAGCCGTCTTTTCCATGTTTTTTCTGCAAAGTCCGCTGGTAGGCTCATCCAGAACGACAACCGGCTTATCCGATGCCATGCACAGGGCAATCGCAAGCCTTTGCTTCTCTCCTCCGGACAGGCTCTGCGGATGCATTTCCCGCTTTTCCCAGAGTCCGAATTCCTTCAAAACCTCTTTTTTTCGTTCATCGTCTCCGCTGACCAGAGAGAGCTCTTCCCATACCGATTCGGTAAAGAGCTGATAATTCACATCCTGCATGACAAGCGAAATCAGATCACTCGGCTTGCCCACCTTCTTTCCTTTGTAATAGATTTTTCCGAAAAAAGAAGGGTTCAGATCACAGAGGCAGCGGATAAAGCTCGTTTTTCCGGCTCCGTTTTCTCCGATGATAAAATGCACCCCGGGAACAAATCCTATGCTGAAATCAAAAATTCTTTTCTTTGAAAAATAGGGATACTTAAAATCCACACAGCGCAAAAGCTCATTTTTTGTATCTGTATTCCCTCCCGCCTTTATTTTTTCATATTCCATCCCCTTTGCTTTCAGATCTTTTACAAAATGCTCCCTAAGGCTTCGCAAGCCGTATTTCTCTATGCTTTCCTCCTTGATTTGCGTTTTCTCGAGTATGACGGGATCTTCTCCTCGAAGGATCAGTAGGGCATCCATCAGCTCTCTGAGATAAAAAAGCCTATGCTCCGCTATGATAATGATCTTTCCCAGATCTTTCAAGGTTTTTAATGCAGCCCTGAGACGCTCAACGGCATTTCTGTCCAGGGAGGATGAGGGTTCGTCGAAAAGATATATTTCCTGCTCCATGCAGGATACCGCAGTGATCGCAACCATCTGCTTTTCTCCTCCGGAGAGCTTAAAAATATTCCGATCGAGAAGTGATTTCGTACCTAAGAGCTCCGTATATTTATCGATGCATGCAAGAATTTCCTCTGTGCCAAGATTGCGGTTTTCCAGTGCAAAAGCCATTTCATCCCTCGTATCGATCGCATAGAATTGGTTCTTGGGATTTTGAAAAACCGTAGAAATGTAAGCGCTCCTTTCTGCCACATCCTCATTCCTGATGCTTTTTCCCTTAAACAGAATCTCTCCCTCAATCTCCGCCTTTTCGAACTGCGGGATAATCCCGTTGATCAGCTTTAAAAGACTGCTTTTCCCGCAGCCCGAGGCGCCGCTGATCACGGTAATTTCTCCGGGGCGAAAGATTGCGCTGAGATTTGAAAATATCCCTCTTCCCTCATAGCTTAGATTGAGATTTTTAATTTCGAGCATGACCTCTCCCTCTTCTTTGCTTTGTTGATTTGCAGTTCTTATATCCTCTCCCATATGCCGGGAGGAAAATATTGTAAGCAGAATATCATGCCGAAAACAAGAAGAAGGAAATAATCTCCGGCCCTCAGACGGGCACCGGATATGCTGCTTCTTTTTTGTCCCGGCACCATCCCTCTCGTCATCGCACAGATCGCGACATCGTCCGCCGTCCTCGCAGAACAGATCAGAAGCGGAACCAGCTTAAACTCCAGCAGTTTCATCGGATCACGAAACAAGGTTCGCAGACCGAGCCCGTGCATCTTCATCGCCTCGTTGATGCCGCGATAGTCCTCCCTCACCGAATAAAAAAAACGAAACATTACGGAAATCGGTATGATGAAGGCATCCGGCAAATGCATTTTCTTAAAGGAACATACCATATCCGACATCGTAGTGGTCATCATCGCATAATATCCCGCCATCATTCCCGGCACCATTCGCAGGAGGATCGCCGCAACAATATTAAAAAGTACAAAGAAAGGATTCCCGAAATCCTTCGGCAGAAAAATCTCAACCAGCCATGCCGTCAGCATCATCAGGCTCCCCTTTCCAAAGATTTCGTATCTTTTTTCCGATAAAAGACATAAAAAAGGAAAGAGGGTGATAAAAAGCGAAAGCAGCGGCAGTTTTTGCTGGAAACTGCCGCTGATTGAAACCGTACAAACGACCATCGCGATAAAAAATTTTGTTCTGAAATCTATCTTCATCATACTTTACACCATTCCCGTCTTTTGAAAATGCTTCTTTAAGAGTTTAATTCCCAGGCTTGCCCCCAGATATCCTCCCAAGCATGCACCGAGGATGATGAAGGGAAAGGACCAGTAGGGCAGGACGGAAACCAGTATCCTCGCATACTCCTCGCCATAATTCTGATCAATGAGCTTCTGTACATACGCATCTCTCGCAATAAAAAGAGGAAGCATGACGGAACCGGTCAGCGCGACAAATACCGTATACGCCCACCGAGCATGCTTTATGCTCCGATATCCCCCCTTCTTTAATATCTCTTCGGCAAGAAGAGAACAGATTGCAGCTCCGATAAAAACATAGAGCCCGTGTCCCGAAAGTGAAAATACGAATGCCGTAAGCGCCCCGAGGATCAGCAGCATTCCGTATTTTTGGATTCTTGTTGAATACAGGATAAATACCGGTCCTGCAACAAAAGAGCAGGCGAAGGGAACAAAGGGCATTAAAACGGGGATAAACCCCAGCATGCCCGCCGTCCAAAACGCCGCTATCGTCAGTACCGAAAACATTGCCGCATTGATAAAATCCTTTATCGTTAACCCCTTTTTCATTTTTCTTCCCCTTCATTTTCTTTATCCGAAAATTTTATTTATCCCCTGCTTTTATACATAGGAATAGCTCTCTATCATTCCCGCTCTTTCCAGCATCGTACGGTAAAGCGCGGAGCTTTTTGCCAATTCCTCATGTGTACCGATCGCATCGATTCTTCCCTTATCGAAAAGCACGATCTTATCGGCTCTTTCTATCGATTTTAAGCGGTGAGAGATGATCACGACGGTCTTTCCCCGGATCAAATGGTTCAGGCTTTCCTGTATTCTCATCTCGTTTTCCACATCCAAAGAAGAGCTGATCTCATCCAGCAATATAATGGGAGCATCCTTGAGAATCGCTCTGGCGATCGAAAGCCTCTGCCTCTCTCCTCCGGAAAGCCGCATTCCGTTTTCTCCGACCAAAGTATTGTATCCCTCCGGCATTTTCTCTATAAATTCCTCACAGCATGCAAGCCTTGCCGCCCGTTTTACTTCTTCGTCGGAAGCATCCCTTTTCCCTATCCGGATATTTTCCATAATGGAAGTATTAAAGAGCACAACCTCCTGGAAAACAATGGAAATATTTTGAAAAAGCGTATCCGTATCGATCTCCATAATATCCTTGCCGTCTATCTTAATGCTTCCTTTATCATAATCATATAACCTGGACATCAGCCTGAGCACCGTCGTCTTTCCGCATCCGCTCGGACCGATCAGTGCGGTTACCTCGTTTTGCTTTGCGGTGAAGGATATTTTGTCGATGATCTTGCTTTCCTCGTTATAGGAAAACTCCACCTCTTCAAAGCTGATATCATAATTTTTCAGTTCAAGGCTTTTTCCGCCCTGTTTTTTGGCATTCCTCAGAGTCTTGATTCTCTGTATTCTGGCATCCAGATACATGATTTCCGCAATATTCATATAGGCGGCTCCTATACCGTCTACGATTCTTGCCGCCGCGATCAAATATCCCAGAAAGAAAAGCAGAGAAACCTCTCCTCTCTGATACAAAAAGGCGCCCGTCAATACCGTACAGCCCAGAGAAAACCTGACCAGAGAATGCGAGCTTGCCGTCGGAAGAGCCTGTGCGATTTCGGAACGAATATGGATTTTCTCGCTCTCGTCTATCGCCTTGAAAATATTCTTTTTAAAAACATCCTTCTTCCCGTAGCTTTTAATTTCCTGCTGCATCTCTATCGCTTCCTGAAAGAGATCGGAATTCTTTCTCAGCCTCTCAAAATACTTCGTCGTCTCCCGGATCTGTATTTTCTTGGAAAGAATAAGCAAAAGCAGACTAAGACAAATCGGCAGGATGATCGCAAGCCCCATTTTGACATTGCCGATCAGAAGAAGCGGGGCAATAATCATAAAATACAGAATAAATCCGATCAGCTCGGGTACCGCATGGCTGATCGCATGCTCAAGATCGGAAACATCCTTCATAATCGTTTGAGAAATATCACTCAAGGTATGCTTCGAAAAAAAGGAAAGAGGGAGCTCTCTTAAAAGCTCGGCAAGCTCTATCCTCAGATTTGCCGCTTCTTTATAAGTCTCATTATATGTTGTGGAATACGCCGTATTGATCAGGAGATACATGAGCAACGCAATCAGCGCAAGCAAGCCGATATATATTATCGTCGGTCTGATTCCTTCTCCCAGCAGATCTCTTATGAAAAACATCAGCGCCGTAATCGGAAGCATGTATGCGATATTCATTCCGAAGCATGCTATTGATGCCCAAAACGTTCCCTTTGCTCCGCTCTGCGTAAGAGCAAATGCTTCTTTAATTTTGTTGATCATAAACCCTCCAATCATTCGCCTTGGAAAACATTTCCTGAAAATCTCTGTATTTTCCGCCCTTTGCCATTAATTCCGCGTCACTTCCTCTTTCCAGTACCTTTCCCTCTTCGATTACGATGATTTCATCGACCTTCCTGATGGAGCTTAAGCGATGCGCTATCATGATTACGGTTTTTTCCTTCATCAGATTGGAAAATGCTCTCTGGATTTCATACTCATTCTCCGGATCCGCAGCCGCACTCGCTTCATCGAGAATAATAATTTTTGCATTCTTGAGGATGGCTCTTGCGATCGCAATCCTTTGAATCTCGCCTCCCGAAAGATGTACTCCCTTGGCTCCTATCATCGTATGCTCCCGCTGGGGCAGCTTATCCAAAATATCTTCGCAGCGGGCAAGGCGCAGCGCCTCCATAACCTCTTCTTCGGATGCATCCTCTCTTCCGAGCTTTACATTTTCATAGATGGAAGTCTTAAAGAGTTTTGTATTCTGAAAAACGAAGGCAATATTTTTCATCAAAGCTTCTTCGCTGTATTCATCGATTCCCTTTCCTCCGATCAGTATCCTGCCCTCCTCAATCGCATAAAATCCGGATATTAATTTTGCGATCGTGGATTTTCCTCCTCCTGAGGAACCCACAAAGGCATAGGTCTTGTTTTCCTCTAATTTCAGGCAGAAATCCTTCAAGATAAATTCCTGATCATATTTAAAAGAAACATGTTCAAACTCTATATCATAGTTCTCAAAATGCTCTTCCTTTCCGTGAGAAAGCTTTTTGCATTCCATTTCCTCATAGATGGTTTCAAGCTTCCCGATTGACTGATCCGCGAGGAAATAATACATCCCCACATACATGATCTTCATAAAAGTCACGAATAAAATGCCGGCATATGCCGCAAAAAATACCGTCTTTGCCAAAATCGACGCCTTACTCTCTCCTCCGTTGATTAAGACAACGGCAAATGGTATGGAAAAAGCGACCACGATATTATAGATAATCTGAAAAATCACATAAGGGCGGCGGCAGGACATCGAATAGTCCAGAGCGTTTTTGGAATACTCCATAATCATTCCGTAAAAAACCTTAAAGGAGCTCAATGTCGATCGGAAAATCTTCACCACCTGCATTCCTCTCACATATTCCACCGTTTCCGCATTCATTCGATCCAGTGCATCATAATAGGTCTTCATAAATTCCTGCCCCCCCATCATCATCTTCATCTGTAAGAGCCCCAGGATGAAAAGAATGATCAGCAGAATTCCCATTCTGTAATCAATGGCAAAGATCATGGACAAAAGAAAAATCGGCGTCAAAACCGCAATGCAGATATCCGGGATCAGATGGGCAACGATCATATGCGTCTGCGCCGCATTATCATCGATAATTTTTCTGATTCTTCCGGATTGATTCTGATCAAAAAAACTGAAGGAAGCATTCATCAGATGCCTCGTTCCCTCTTTTCTTAAATTGGATTCCAATCTGAATGCAAGAATATGAGAAGCCCAAAGGCTGAGAAAGTAAAACAGCGAATATCCCAGCATGAGCAGGATAATGAGCACGGCATAATCGCTTGCCGCCGAGAGATCCTCTTTTTCAATCAATGCCTCAAGAAATCTCCATAAAAATAAAAAGGGCAGAACCGATAAAAAAGCGCTTATTGACGAAAACAGCAGCGAAATATATGCATTCGCCTTTTTTTCCGGAGTGTGTCGCAAAATTCTTTTGTATAAATCCATTTTTCCTCCTTCTATTCCTCCTTATGATATGCATCGGTCAGAATATGCAGTTATGCAGTTAGCTTGTACTAACTTTGGTATAATTATATTCCTCTGCAATATTGCTTGTCAATAGATTTATCCAACTTATTGATGACTGAAAATGAATCTCTCCGATCCCTTATCCGATCGGAAGGTAAAAAAAACGACCGAAGTTTTCACTCTCCGATCGTTTTTTATTGATTTTTTTCTTGGTATCTTTGTATTTTACAGATCATCCTCCAAAGCGGAGCTCTTTGCGTATGCCGTGCTTCTTGCCTCAAAGAAATCCGTCTTGATCATATTTGCGTTGCTGTAATAGCTTACCCATGACATCGTCTCCGGCTCCACCTCATGGCCCTCATAGATCGGATCAAGATCGAGATTTGCGCAGCGCAGATTGCCCAGATACATGATATAATCCTCGACCATCTGTCCGGTAAGCCCCTCGATATCCTCTCCGATTACATATTTGCCCCAGGCGATCTCCTGCCGGCAGCCCTCAGCGATCATTTCCCTGTAAATATTTTTCCTTTCCTCGGTAAAGAGCTCGGGATTTTCCTTCATCAGTTCATGAATCATATTCCTGAAGAGCCAGAGATGAGTATTCTCGTCCCTGTTGATATAGCGTATCTCCTGTACGGAGCCGGGCATTCTGTTATTTCTTGCCAGATTATAGAAGAACATGAAGCCGCTGTAAAAATATATGCCCTCCAGAATATAATTTCCCATCAGAGCCCTCATGAAGTTTTCCGGCGTCTTATTCTCCTGGAAATCATTATAGATATTGCCGATAAACTCGTTTCTCCTGAGCAGATGCTCGTCGTTCTTCCACTGATAGAGCACCTCGTTTCTCTGCTGAGGCTCACAGATCGTATCCAGCATATAGGAATAGCTCTGAGAATGCACCGCCTCCTGGAAAATCTGAATCGAGATGCACAGATTCACTTCGTTTGCCGTAATATACTCTCCGATATTCGGGAGATTCGCCGTCTGAATGCTGTCGAGGAAGATCAGGAAGGAAAGAATTTTATCGTAAGCCCTTCTCTCTGCCGGGGGAAGGAGGACATAATCCTTCACATCCGTATTCATATTGATCTCCTCCGGAATCCAGAAATTATTCATTGCCTGGCGGTACCATCCGGATACCCATGCATATTTCATATTGTTAAAATCATTCAGATTCGTCGTATTTCCGCCTATCATTCTTCTCTCGCTGATATTAATATCTCCCTCGGGATTAAAAAGCGGTCTTCTCACCAGATTCGTCATATTGCAGCTCTCCTTTTTTATAAGATGATTTTTTCTTTGCCTTCTTTTTTATCGTTTTTATGATTCTTATTGTTCTACGGCTTTTATTTCTGCCTAAGTTTTACATTGAAAGCGATCGTCCTACGATGAGCAGGAATCGCATTCCTCTATTTCGAGGCTCTTGGATCTGACATAATAAATCGTTTTTACTCCGGATTCCCATGCAAGCAGGTATAGATCAAGGATTTTTCTGAAGGTATAGTCATTGGTAATATACAGGTTCATGCTCTGCGCCTGATCCACATGTCTCTGGCGAATTCCGCATGCCCGGACGGACCAGCTCTGCTCTATCGTATGCGCGGATTTATAGTACCAGAAATTATCCATCGAAAGTTCGGGAGCGACTCTGGGCATCAGTCCGTTTTTCTTTTCTTCTAAGAAGAACCGGCTCATAATCGGGTCGAGCCCTGCCGTCGTTCCGGAAATAATGCTGGTACTTGAGGTAGGCGCTATCGCCATCAGGTATCCGTTTCGGATGCCTTTTTCGGCAATCTCCTTTCTCAGCTGCATCCAGCGTTCCGAATCATAGCCTCTGCGTTCGAAATAAGCTCCGTTCTCCCATTCGCTTCCCTCAAAATACGGGTACCTGCCTTTTTCTTCGGCGATTCTGAGACTTGCCGAAACGGCGGAATAATTGATCTCTTCAAAAACTCTGTCCGCAAAGGCAAGATGCTCCTCGCTCTCCCAGGCGATCGCATTTTTGGCGAGCATATGGTGATAGCCGCTCACGCCGAGCCCTATCGGGCGGTATTTGATATTATTGAGCTTTGCGTAAGTAAGGGGGAAGAAGTTCAAATCAATCACGTTATCCAGCGCTCTGATTACGGTTCCGGTCAATTCTCTGATTTCCTCTGCATTATTGACATCGATTCTTCCCAGAGAGAGGGAGGCAAGATTACATACCACGAAATCTCCCGGCTTTGTGATATTGACCACCACCGTCTCTCCGCCAATCTCCTCCGTCCGGATTTCCACACTCTCTATCTCTCTCATATTCTGTGCGATCTCCGTACAGAGATTGCTGCAATAAATCATTCCCTTATGTTTGTTCGGATTCGCCTCGTTGACGATATCCCTGTTAAAGACAAAGGGAGTTCCCGTCTCCACCGCACTCTTGATGATGAGGCGTACCAAATCCTTGAGCGGAATGCATCTCTTGGAAATCCGATGATCCTCTATGCATTCCTGGTACCTTTTTTCCCATTCTTTTCCGTAATAATCTTCGAGGCAATACCCCTTAATCTTCATTATCTCATGCGGACAGAGCAGATACCAGTTTCCTCCTATATTCTCTCTGACCTGAGACCAGAAATAGTCCGGGAAACAGATTCCGGGAAAGACATCATGCGCCTTCATCCTGTCGTCTCCGTTATTGGTTCTCAGCTCCATAAATTCGGGAAGATCCTTATGCCAGACATCGAGGTATACCGCCACCGCGCCCTGTCTGACCCCGAGCTGATCCACAGCCACCGCGGTATCATTTGCGAGTTTTATCCAGCGGATCACTCCTCCCGCCGCTCCTTCGAAGCCTCGGATCGTCGAGCCTCTCGCCCTGACCTTTCCGAAATACATCCCCATTCCGCCGCCGAATTTGCTTACCATGGCAAAATTGCTGATGCTTCGGTAAATTCCGTCCAGACTGTCCGGCACGGTATCAATAAAGCAGGAAGAAAGCTGAGGATATACTTTTCGTGCATTGGCAAGCGTAGGCGTTGCCATCGTTACCTTCAGGGTGCTCAGCATATCATAGAATTTTCGCACCCATTCCATTCTGCATTCTTTTTTCTCTTTCATCGCAAGATGGAGAGCGATTCCCAGATACATCTCCTGTATCCCTTCCAGGGGAATATTATTATGACTGCAGATCAGATATCTCTTGATCAGGAGTTCAAGACCGGAATAATTGAGCAGCCTGCTCCTGCTCGGATCGATAAATCCGTATGCCTGCTCGATCTCGCTCTTGCTGTAGCTTTGCAGGATATACTCTCCGTATAATCCGGCAGCGGTAAGGTATTCCAGCTTATGATAAAATCCTCTGATGCCGGCTTTTCTGATCGTCTCCTCCAGCCTCGTCTCAAAATCATAGAGATAGAGCCTTTCGGCTATGGACTCCCAATGCACGGCTTCCGAGGTCGTAAGCTCGACAGCAGCCTTGATCAGCACGCCGAAGCGTTCCGCAAGACTCATCCCCTCTTTATAAAAAGAGAGGAACTTCACTTCAAGATACTTCAGACCGTATTCTTCCGCAGGAAATTCCCGCATAATTTCCTTGAGCACGGATGAAAAATCCTCCATCTCGGGAAAGTAAGAAGCAAGATTGGCGCAGACTCTTCTCCCTCTCTTTCTCTCTTCCCTGTAAAGAATGAAACTTTTTACTTCATGATAATAATTTCTCTCGATCAGGGTCTTTTCCACCAAATCCTGAATATCCTCGACAGAAACTCTGTCCAGAGAAAAAATTTCCTTCTCGATGGAGGCAAGCATTTCTTCTCTGCTCTGAGCGCAAAGCCGGGAATCCACGCTTGCAAAGGCTTTATCGATTACCCGTCCGATCTTTTCTCTCTCGTATTCCTCTTCTCTTCCGTTCCTCTTTATGATCTTCATCCGAATCCTCTTTTCATCCAAAAAATATAACGCACATGATATGTGGCGTCTTTCGTGAAATGATACCACAATATCTTGTGCGTTACAAGCTTTTCCGATGAGATTTTATCGAAGGATTCCCTTCGTTTCTTTAGTGATTTTTACGAAATATCGAGTTAAATCATTCCCAGAAGCCGATTGCTTCTCTCAATAAATCTGCCCATTCTCTCCGGTGAAAGCGGTCCCTGGGCAAGCCCTGCCAGATCGTAGAGCTGCTCATAAATCATCGCCTTGCTCTCCTCCTGCGGGTTCTCCATTACTTTTTTCACCAAGGCATGAGAAGCATTGAGAATCAAGGTTTCTCCTTCCGCCGCAAACATGGAGGGATCCATGCCTGCCATTCCGTACTGCTTCATCATTTCCTGCATTCTTCTGCTCTCCTCGGAAATCGTAATCATCGAGGCAATATTTTCATCCTTAAGCGGCATGATCTCCACCTTGAGCTTATCCTTTCCCAATGCGCTCTTTACCGCCTCTGCCAGCTCTTCATAAGATTTCTTCACCTCATCCGCCGCTTCTTCATCCGCCTTGAGATCCTCGCTCAGATCCGCGTCGATGCGGATAAAGCGGATTCCTTCATTTCTCATTTCCAGCTGGGAGATAAAGGGCATATCGATATTGCTGGGAAGAATCACCGCGTCCTTTTTCGCATTCTTAAAGATACTGATATACTGTCCCTGCGCATTCACATCATTGACATAGTAAATCTTCGTTTCCTTCTTCTCTTTTTTCTCTCCCTCCGCTTTCTGCGAATCCTCTCCCGCAAAACTCTCCGGGCTTTCGGATTTTCCTTCCTCTTCCTTCTTTTCTTCGGATTCTATTTCAAGATCCTGCAGGGTAAGGTATTGATCGTAAATATTTTTGAACAATAATGCCGATTTTACTTTTTCCGAGAATTTCTCATCCTTCAAGGAACCGTATTTTACAAAGGGAGCAATATCGTCCCAATATTTCTCATAGTTTTCCCTATCCGTCTTGCACATGCCCGAAAGCTTATCCGCAACCTTCTTTGCAATATAATCCGATATCTTCTTGACGAAACCGTCGTTTTGCAGCGCGGATCTCGATACATTCAGAGGGAGATCGGGACAATCGATTACGCCTTTTAAGAGCATTAAGAACTCGGGGATGACTTCCTTAATATTATCCGCAATAAAGACCTGGTTATTATAAAGCTTTATCATCGCCTCGATGGAATCATACTCGGTATTAATCTTCGGAAAATATAAGATTCCCTTGAGATTAAAGGGATAATCCATATTGAGATGGATCCAGAAAAGCGGCTCCTTATAATCAAAAAAGACTTTTCGGTAAAAGCTCTTATATTCCTCTTCGCTGCATGCATTCGGATGCTTGGTCCAGAGCGGATGGATATCGTTGATCGGCTCGGGGCGCTTTCTGATCTTAAGCTTTTCCTTTGCCGGCTCAAGCTCCACGATTTCCTTATTGCCCTGATCATCCGTTTTTTCTTCCGTTTTTGCCGGCTCGACGATCGTTTCAAGAACGAGATCATCCTCTCTTTTTTCCGCGCTCTCTATGATCTCCGTCTTTGGCTCAGCATCCCTGTCCTCCAAAAAAATCTCTACCGGCATAAAGGAGCAGTATTTTTGCAGAACCTCTCTGACTCTGAACTCATTGCAAAATTCATAGCTCTTATCATTAAGATAGAGGGTGATCGAAGTTCCGTGTTCCTTTCGTTTCCCCTCCTCCATCCGATATTCCGTACCTCCCTCACTGACCCAATATACGGGAAGCGCACCCTCCTGATAAGAAAGCGTATCGATGGAAACCTTATCCGCAACCATGAAAGCGGAATAAAATCCGAGCCCGAAATGACCGATGATCTGATCCTCATTGGTCTTATCCTTATATTTTTCGATGAAATCCTTCGCTCCGGAAAATGCGATCTGGTTGATATACTCCTCCACCTCCGCCTCGCTCATTCCGATTCCGTTATCAATAAAGCTGATCGTTTTTTCTTTCGAGCTGATTTCCACCCGAATTCTGTATTTTTCGTTTTCTTCTTCCTTATATTCTCCGATCAGCGCAAGTTTTTTCAGCTTGGTAATCGCATCGGAAGCGTTGGAAATCATTTCCCTGATAAAGATATCATGATCCGAGTACAGCCATTTTTTAATAATCGGAAATATATTGTCGCTATGAATCGATAAATTTCCTCTTTTTACACTCATCTTCTCTCTCCTGTCATTCCTATAATAATCTCTCCGACCCTCTTGTAAAGAGCCGATCCTTAAAACATTTATCAAGTATAAACGAAGAAAGAAGCAATGTCAACAAAAAACTAGCACTCATTTGAAATGAGTGCTAGTAGTAACTCCGGCAAGTTTTTAGTTTTCTTATCTATACAGATTACTTAATCAATGTTCTCGGATCTGTATACTCTACTTCAAAAGTCTCTGCAACCGCTTTGCAGGTAAGCTTTCCGTCATAAGTATTGATTGCGGAATAGATTACGTCATTATCTCTGCATGCCTGCTCAAGACCCTTGCCTGCTATCTGCAGACCGTACTTTAAGGTTGCGTTGGTCAATGCAATGGTGGAGGTTCTCGGAACCGCTCCGGGCATATTTCCTACACAGTAATGTACAACACCGTCTACTACAAAAGTAGGATTGTCATGATAGGTAACCTTTGTCGTCTCGCAGCATCCGCCCTGGTCTACCGCAACGTCCACGATTACGCTGCCCGGCTTCATATTCTTCAGATAAGACTTCTTCACCAGCTTCGGTGCAGCCTTTCCGGGGATCAGTACGGAACCGATCACGAGATCCGCTTTTGCGATCTCAGCCTCAATTGCCGCATCCGTGCTGTAAAGCGTCTGAATTCTTGCTCCGAAGATATCATCGAGGTATGCTAGTCTCTCAAGATTGATATCCGTGATCGTAACATCCGCGCCCATTCCTACCGCGATCTTACATGCATTCGTTCCTACGGATCCCGCTCCGAGAATCAGAACCTTTGCCTTCGGAGTTCCGGGAACGCCCGAAAGAAGAACTCCCGAACCGCCAAAGGGCTTCTCAAGATATTTTGCTCCCTCCTGAATACTGAGGCGGCCTGCGATCTGGCTCATCGGTGCAAGAAGCGGAATGCTGCGGTTTCTCTCTATCAATGTCTCATATGCAACACCCTTTACCTTTGCTGCAAGAAGAGCGTCCGTCTGCGGTCTGTCTGCTGCGATATGAAGATAGGTATAGAGGATGAGACCTTCATGGAATAAGGGATACTCCGACTCCAGCGGCTCTTTTACCTTAATCATCATCTCCACGCCGTCCCATACTTCCTTTGCGGTATCCTTGATCACGGCACCTGCCGCCGCATACTCTTCGGTCGTAAATCCGGAACCGATACCCGCATCTTTCTCGATCCATACTTCATGTCCCGCTGCAATATAGCTCTTAACATTGTCGGGAGTCATGCCCACACGATATTCATGTGTTTTAATTTCCTTGACGCAACCAACTCTCATAGTAAATCCTCCATAGTATATTTTTTAATTTTAAACATAAAATTTTTCTGTAGATTATTTAGTATAAGTCCATCAAAAAAAATCACTTTTATGTTTAATACTCATATATGGTATAGCATATTAAAACTCATTTTTCAACAAAAATAATATAATAACAATATTGTTAATTCTTTTACTGTAAATACTGCAAAAAAGACAGAGCAGGCTCTTCTCCTGCTCTGTCTTTTTGCTTATTCTTGTTTTTTCTTAATGTTTATTTTACAAATCTCGGCGTGATGAGCGCAGAGTCGGAAGTATATCCGAAATAGCTTGTTTCATTTTTATAGAAGGTGGAAACAATATCTCCGTTTTCGATCAGCTCTCCCGCCTGAGTATGCACCTCATACTTTCCGCTTGCCACGAGCTTTCCGTCCCGGATCGCATAATCCTCAAACTGCAGCGTATAGATTCTGTCGATATCATTTGCCACATTCGGATTGACCGCAACGGTGTTTCTCGAGGAACCGATTCCCATAATTCCTTCTTTAAACGCCCTTTCCAGACCTACAATATTAACATTCTTTCCGAATGCATCCGCAAAGAATTCAGAAAACTCATTCATCGTTACCGAGGTTGATATCTGCTTTCCCTCGTTGCCCTTATGGGGTTTAAAGAAGATCTCCTCTTCTTTGAAGGTAAAGGAAAATCCGGAATCCCGGAAACAATCCCAGAAAATATAGCCGAGCCATTCTCCCGACATGGAGGGCGAATAGCTTCTGTCTGCTTCAAGCTTGGCGCCCTTTGCCGCTTCCGTTCTGTAAAGCCTGCCCAGATAGGATTTTGAAATTGCGGCAACCGCCTTCTTCATGGTCTCATTTGCCGCTTCGGATGCCGCCGCCTGTGCCGCCTGCCTGATCTGCACCTGGTTATTGACAACCCATGCTCCGTCCGCGTTCACCTCATACCCGTCCGGCGTCTTCGTTCCCGTCAATAAATATCCCTTCTCATTGAAATAATAGCATTCCGCGTTTCCGTCCGCATTTCCGTCCAGCCAATGCCATGAAGAGACGGGATAGCTTCCGTCATCTTTCTGATACCACCATCCGGTGTTGTCCTGCTTCCACTCCGCCGCATATGCATTCACACAAAATCCTGTCGCGAGAGCAGCAATCAGAAAAGCTCCCGTTATTTTCTTCATCATATAAAACCTCCTCAGTTTCAGCCAAAATATAAAATCTCTATCCTGCAGATAAAACTTACTAAAGCCATTATATATGCAAAAAGCCCTTAATAACAAGGGCTTTTTATATTAAGTTTTATTTACATCAGGCTGCCGAGGAATCCAAAGCCTTATGCTCTTCCAAAAACTTTTCAAACTCTTCGTTTTCTCCCTGATATCTGACCGTCAGCTTATTGCGCAGATCAAGACTGAGAACCCCGAGCAGAGATTTTCCGTCGATGAATACACTGTTATAGAATACATCGATATCAAAATCACATTTCGTAGCTGCAATCACAAAATCCTTCGCATCCTGCAATGAATTTAATTTTATCTTTCTCTCCTGCATCAATCTTACCCCTCTGATTTTAAATCTAAAACAACTGTTTCCGTAAACTATACCGATACCGCTCCAAATCCCTTATCTATGGGCATATTTAAAATACGGTACCAATATAATGTATAATATATACCATCAGTTCCTGTATAAGTCAATGTTTATTTTTCACAATAATATAGCGCAAAATTTATTTGCGCACGCGATTCAAATAAGCACACGCCTCTTTTAAGCCCTCTTCGGAATAGGCAAAGAAAAGCTCTTCGATTTCTTCCGCATTCGTCTTCTCGTAGGAGAAGGGCTCCTTCCAAATACTGAGCTTAAGCTTCGCATTCTTTTTCTCGTCCTCGGAAAGCATATGCACATCCTTAAGCGGTTCCCTTGCCAATCGATAGCGAATCCCCCGGTCGCTCCCGAAAAAAGGCTGCCCGTAATGATAATATACGATATTCAATAGATCCTTAGCTTCTACCATTCTTCTTCCCCAATATGCATGCTCTTAATGCCGAAACCGTTTCGCAGATCATATCCGCTCCCGCCTCTTCCAGCTCGCTTCTTTGCCCGTATCCGTACAGGACTCCGGCGGAAGAAATTTTATTTGCCTTCGCTCCTCTGATATCGTGGCTTCTGTCCCCGACCATCAGAATCTCCTCTCTTTGCTCAAGCCCCGTCTCCTTCATGACATGGGCAATGACCGCCGCCTTTGTCGCTCTGCTCGTATCCCTGTCTCCGTCCGCTCCTCCGATAAAGGTAAAATATCCGCTGAGCTTAAAATATTCGAGAATTCGTATTGCCTGAGGCTCGGGCTTGGAGGTCGCAAGATAAATCCTCTTTCCCTCCTTGGAAAGCTCCGATAAAAGAGCCTCTATCCCCGGATAGAGATCACATTCATAGACTCCCTTTTCAATATAATAAGCCCGGAAAATCTTCAGCGCCTTTTCGTACATGGCATCGGCAAAATGATAATGGTTCTGAAAGCTCTCATGGAGAGGAGGGCCGATGAATTTCTTGAGATTTTCCTCTTCTTCCCGGATTCCGAAATGAGAAAGTGCCGCCTGAAAGGATCTGCAAATTCCCGGATCCGATTTGATCAGCGTTCCGTCCAGATCAAAAAATATATGTTTTGCGTCCATTTTTTCTCTCTCGATATAAAGAATTACAGTTCAGCGGGAAGCATGCTTCCCCTGCTGAACTGTAGTATCCCGAACTCACTTTATTTACATTCCTTAAGAACCTTCTCTATCGCCTCTGACGCCTCTGCCGGAAGCTTGTCATATCCGCCCTTCTTCGTCTCCAGGCTCTTTACAAACTCCACTCTGTCGCTCATGCGCGCCTTAAGCTGAGAAAGATAGGAGGCATCGTCCATATCGGGGATGAAGCCTTCCCAGTCCATGATTTCGATATCGGAAAACCTTCCCCACTGCTTAAACTGAGCCTTGCCCTCTACAATCGCTTCAAGAATGCCGAGCGTATCCGCCGGTTTTACCTTCTTGCCCATGAAGTCTCCCGTATTGATAATATAGCAGTCAACCTTCTTAAGCTCCACAAGCTTTTTAAACTTCTCATAATCGTTTACCAGTGGATAGGTCCTGAAAGGATTTGCATAGGGCACAACCACCAATGCATCCGGATCTACACCGGGAGCAAGCCTCTCTGCGGAGGTGCGCTTTGTCGCAAGCGTCGCTCCCATGACGGAAGCAAGCGCGGCTCCCTTAAGCTTGACCACCGGAGGAATCGTCGGATCCTTCATAATCCAGAATATCGCATTCACCGGTTCATCGATCTTATCTACACGGTTCGGGCTCCAAAGCTTTGATTTGAGCGCACGTCCGTTTCCGTTTCTGATATCTTCGGTAACCAGCTGTATCTTGCCCTCTTCATCCATCGTAGCCGCCACGTTCTGCACCGTCAGCAAAAACTTATTATCCGCACAGCCCGTGGGATAATCACTCGTTTTATCAAAATAGGAAGGCTCCAGCGCTACGGAAGAGCAGCTGTCCGTATTGATAATAAAGGCATCGTCATGAAGCACCGTGATATCGTATTTATTATTATGCTTTGCATGGGTAATCGTGGATTTTCCGGAACCGGAAAGCCCGAATACCGATGCCACATAGGATTTGCCCTCTCCCAGATTATATCTCTTCTGCCCTCCGTGGCATGAAGCGTAGCCGTTGCGGTTTGCAATCGCCCACGTCATCGTAAGCGTTCCCTTCTTATGCTCTCCGAAATACTTCATTCCCAGAATGCAGGCACAGTTCTGATCCGTATTAAAATAGCAAAGCGTCTTGCGCTCCGGATCGCTCAGGCAGTCCAGGCTGACCGTCGGGCTGTCCGAACCTGCCCACTGCGGATCGGAAAAGATATAAATATCCGTTTCCCTTCCTTCTCCGATCGGCTTGGAATCCTTATACATCTTCGTATAGCAGTCCGAGAGGTACTGGAAGTTCAGCATCCAGTTATACATGATGTTTTCCTCGCCCTCGGGAATCAGCAGATGCGCCTTTACCATAAACTCGGGATCCAATCCCACATAAACCTCGGCATGGTACATGGTTTTGAATCTCGCACGATATATCGCATCCATTGCCACTTTATCCAAAGCCTCGCAGTCTACGCCGGGCTCGCCCGCGATTCTTCTCGCCGTAGCATAGCGCCCGGTTATCGCACCGTCATTAAACAAAAGAACCTTCGCTTCGGAATCCAGACCGAACTCATCCCCTCTATAAACCGGCATATCGGTTATCACCGTACCCGGTGAATTCTTTGCGAGCTCATATGCCTCTCTCAAGGTAGTAATTTTTATTACATTATTGCCGTAAAACGCAGTTTCGATAATCGATCTCGTCTTGGAAAATCCCGGCTTTCCCGCACCTATTTCACTGATAGGGTAATATGCTTTTGTAGACATTGAAACCTCCTTATATTTATCCGAATAAAATTTTTCCTATTATCTCATTCTCCAAAAAATATGTCAATTATAAAAGACCTCCTCATCCAAAAACCGGCAGAACTAACACATTCTGCCGGTTTCTCTCAATGATTGCCATGATTTTGACTTATTTATAAAACTCATGACCCTGATGCTCAAATAAAAATTTAAGCCTGCTTCTGATCCAACGCTTTCCCTTGGTGATACTGCCCTTATTGCTCATGAAAAAAAGCGCGCCTTGAGAATAATCCTCTCCGCCCATCAAACGTTCCACCGCATCTTTCGTATGCTCCGTTACCTCATGCTGATAAAAGCTTCCGTCGCTCACCGGGGTAAACTGACCGGGATAAAAAATGACTCCGCTTACGGTATCGGGAAAAGAGGGATTTTTGACCCTGTTGATCACTACGTTTCCGACCAAAATCTTTCCCTTCGTATCGCAAATTCCCGCTTCGGATTGTATGATACGGCAGAGATTTTCATAATCCTCTTCACTGAATGAACTTATTCCGAGGTTGAGCGCTACATTTTCCAAATAGCGCCGTCTTCCCTCTTCCGCTTCTTTCTGCTTTTTATATTCCTGCGCATCCTCTCTAAGCTGCTTAAAGCTGTCGATCTGTTCTTCTACATTGCTTTCCAAATGACTGATATCCTCATGCAGCTCTTTTGTCATAAAAAATGCGGGTTCCTTACTCTGTCCCTCCGGATTTTGCTCCTGCTGCGCAGTCTGCAAAACCGCTTCATTGTTTATTACGGATAGAAGCTCGGTTTCCGCCTGCTCATCCTCCTTCGACGATTCGCCTGCGGGCTTTTCCTCTTCCATATTCGCCATGACAACATTTTTCCCTCCGCCCCCAAAACCGCTGGTTACGAGGCTCGTCACGGCAATGACCAAAGCTCCGAGAGTTATTACAGCCATTTCACGATAAATCTTTTTTGTAAGCTTTAGAGATATCACAGAAATTCTCATGCAGATATCTTTTACAAAACTTGTGATTTTCGGCATAAATATACTCCTCAATAAAATTTAAAGTATCATTAAAATATTTACTTTTCTCTTATTATAATCAGGACTGTATTTCAAAGTCAATATTTCTTTCTCTTTTTTGTAATATTTAACCTGTTAATATTACGGAAAAATTAATTTTTTATTCTCTATTATACATATAGAATATTTTTTCCCGCTTTACTGCTCTTATATTTATTTATAAATGCCATATTTGTTACATTTGTGTTAATTTCCCTTTCTTTGTCCTGCTCTTCCTCTCCCTTTCCTCCTCAGTTTTCCATAATTTTTTTTTATTTTTTTATTCTTTTTTTCTGTTTTTTCCAACAAAAATGATTTTTATCTTCATTTTGCTTTGATATCTTCGGTGAAAATGCTATAATACGTTTATCAATAAACTGCTGAATTTTAGAATTGATCGGAGACGGGAAGCATGGAGCAGCATTTATCACAATATAAAATCTTCTATGAGGTCGCAAAAAAAGGCAATATTTCTAAAGCCGCAAAAGAGCTTTATATCAGTCAGCCTGCCATCTCCAAGGCCATATCCAAGCTGGAGGAAAACCTTGAGGTCACTCTGTTTTCACGAAACTCGAGAGGAGTCAATCTCACCACGGAGGGGCAGATGCTTTTTGAGCATATCAGCAATGCTTTTGATGCCATCGCACTCGGCGAAAAGCAGATTTCCCGCATCAAGGAATTAAATATCGGCAAGCTGAGCATAGGCGTCAGCAATACTTTATGTAAACATATGCTTCTTCCCAAGCTCAAAAATTTTATATCCTCCTATCCTCATGTTATCGTCAATATCTCCTCTCAATCCAGTTCCCACAGTCTTGCCATGATAGAATCCGGCTTTGTCGATCTGGGCTTGGTCGCACAGCCCTTGGGTAAGAAAAATATATGTTTTAAGCCCGTTCTGAAAATACACGATGTTTTCGTCGCCTCTCCGGAATATCTCAACAATCTCAGGCTCCGGGAGGGTGCAGCCTGCAATATAACGGAATCCGGCAATATCATCCTGCTCGATAAGAGCAACGCGACCCGAAAATACATCGATGAATACATCGCGGCGCATAATATTCATTTCAACCGGATATTGGAAGTGACCTCGATGGATCTCTTAATCGAATTCGCCAAAATCGGAATGGGAGTGGGCTGCGTGATCAAAGAATTTGTCTCCGAGGAGCTCGATAAAAATATCTTGACACAGGTCCGGCTGAAAGCCGAGATCCCTCCCCGAACCATCGGATTCGCATTTTTGCATTCCAATCCCAATCCGATGCTCAAAGCCTTTATTCAATAGCGCATTTCGAACAAAAAAGAGTCGGGTGCATGGCGCTCTTTCAGCCTTGCATGCGACTCTTTATAAGGATATAAATAAAAACTTCTCTCTTTGCCGTCTCCGAAAGCCCGGAAAGCTTTTTCTCTTAAATCAAGCCTCTTGCCTCCCGCGGAGTGCGAAGCATATGTTCCGGAGAAAAGGAGGCAAGCTCCTCCTCGGAGCGAAATCCCCAAAGCACGGCGACCCTTTTGACACCGGCGTTTGCTCCCGTCTGCATATCCGTGGAGGTATCTCCGAAATACAAAACCTCATCCCTGCTCACTCCGAGCTCCTCCATCAAAAGCTCAAGGGCACGGGGATCGGGCTTTAAGGGAATCCCCTCCCTCTGCCCGTAAATTTTTTCAAACACTCCCTCCCCGAATATTTGAATAATATTGTGCTCCGTCTCTGCCTGCGGCTTATTGGAAAGTACCGCAAGCCGGATATTTTTCTTGCGCAAATACTCAAGCACTTCCTCTATCCCCTCGTAGGGAGCCACCTCATCAAGCGAATGCTCTGCAAAGATCTCCAAATACAGTCTGCATGCCTCTTCAAAATGCCGAAGCTCTTTATCTCCCGAAAAAATCAATGCTCTTCTTACCAGCTCCTTATAACCGTCTCCGACGAATTGCTTCGTATGCGCCTCGTCTATCTCGCCATAACCGAACTGCTCCATCGTGCGGCTTATGCAGTATGAAAGTGCTTTTATCGTATTGAGCAGGGTACCGTCAAGATCAAATATGCAGGCTCTTATCATTTTTATTCTCCAATCTCTTTTAATACTTTATCAATCTGTTCGTCCTCAATGATGACCAGCAAATGCTCGTCTTCCTTGATCGTATAATCTCCCCTCGGCATGAGCTTGGTCTTTGTGCTGCTCTTATACCCTATAATATGAATATTATGATGATTTCTTAAATCAAGCTCCTTAAGGCTCTTTCCCACCCAATGCTTCGGCGGGGCTATCTCATATATGGAATATTCTCCGGTCAATTCATTAAAATCAAAAATACTGTTCGAGCTATGTCTGACCGCCGCCTTTAATGCGATATCCCTGTCCGGATAAATCACTTCGTCCGCACCGTTCTTCAATAAAAACTTCGCATGAATATCCCTGCTCGCCTTGCACACGATATGCTTTGCTCCCAGCTCGGAAAGCAGCGAGGTAATTTCCAGAGAGCTCTGAAAATTGGTTCCTATGCATACGAAAACAATATCAAAATTTCCGACGCCCAAAGTCTTGAGGACCTTTTCTTTCGTACAATCTCCGATCTTTGCGCTGATCACATAAGGCAGCATCTCATCAAGCTTGCTCTCATCCTCGTCCACGATCATGATCTGATTATTCATTTTCGCCAGATTTCGGCAAAGATGCTGCCCGAAGCGTCCCATTCCTATTATCAAAATCGATTTCATCTATCCTCCCTATCTCTTATCCCACACTGATCTCTTCCTTCGGCTGCATAATATTGGCAGGCTTTTTATCCTGCATGAAGAGCAGGGCAAAGGAAAGGCTCCCGACCCTGCCCAGATACATCAGCCCGACCAAAACCAGCTTTGAAAACGCCGAGAGCTCTCTGGTAATGCCGGTGCTCATCCCCGCCGTTCCCATGGCGGAGCAGACTTCAAACATAATATCCGTTAAGCCTGCGCTTTCTACGGAAGCAATCATCATTCCCGCCGCCATCACCAGAAAAAGATTGATACTGATAATCGTCGCCGAGGTCTTGACCGCCTCATCCGCAAGCCTTCTTCCGAAGACATCCACGCTCGGGTACTGTCTGATATGCCTGTCGATATACATGAAGAGGACAAATACCGTAGTGGTCTTGATTCCTCCCGCCGTCGATCCGGGGCTCCCCCCGATAAACATCAGGATCATCGTAAAAAGCTTGCCCGCATTGCTCAGCTTTGCGGTATCTACGGTATTAAATCCCGCCGTTCTGGGTGTGACCGCCGAAAATGCGCAGGAGAGGAGCTTTTCCTGAAGCCCCATCTGCGCAAGCACTCCGTTTCTCTCCGTAATCAGAAAAACGAAGCTTCCCAAAGCAATGAGAACGCCCGTCGTCAACAGCACGATCTTGCTGTGCAGCCTGTATTTACGAAAAGCAAAACGATATCTGCTCAGATCATCCCAAACCATAAATCCGATGCCCCCGATAATGATCAGAAACATAATCACCAGATTAACCAATATATCTTTGCTGTATGCGCTGAGCGAGGAGTATTCTCCGCAGCTTGCGCCGAGCAGATCAAAGCCCGCATTGCAGAATGCGGAGACGGAATGAAACACGGAAAACCAGATCCCCTTAAAGACCCCGTAATCCGGAATAAAGCGAAACGAAAGCAGAAATGCTCCCGCCGCTTCAAATAAGAGGGTACCGAAAAGAATTTTTTTTGCCAGCTTTACGACTCCTCCGATTTCAAGAGAATTGATGCTCTCCTTTAAAAGCCCCCTCTCCCTGAGCCCTATCTTTCTGCGCATCAGGACAGAAAAAAAGACTCCTATGGAGATGAAGCCAAGCCCTCCCGTCTGGATCAGCAGCAAAATAATGATCTGCCCGAAAGCGGACCATCCCAAAGAGGTATCTCTGACGACCAGCCCCGTGACGCAGCCCGCGCTGGTGGAAGTAAAAAGCGCATCAAGAAAGCCTACGCTCCTTCCGCTCCGGGAAGCGAAAGGAAGCGTAAGCAAAACAGCTCCGAATAATATCATGATAAAAAAACCGAAGGCGATAAATTGGAGCTGGGAAAAATGTTTTTTTACGAAACCTTTTTCCTTCATAAGCACTCCGCTATATTCTAAACAATGTCTTGAAAATTCCTCTTCCCAGAGAAGCACCCACATTGCCGCCAAGACGCTTTCCGAATTTTCCTCCCACGCTCTGTCCGAGGGTGTTTCCGATTTCCCGTCCTATGGTGCCTACCGCGGTATTTCCCACGCTTGCGATATTCCTTGCGGTCTTCTTCTTTCTGGCAAGTTCTTCCTTCGCCCTGAGCTTCTCCTCCTCAAGCGCCGCTTTTTCGGCTTCGATTCTCGCCATCTGCGCCTGATATTCCTCCTGTCTTTCCGCATACAGTCTTTGGAAAAACTCATATGCGGAATCTCTGTCCACCGTCTCGGAATACTTATCTCTGAGCACGGACTGCATCATTATACCGCTTCTGTCGCCCTGCGGCAAAATTCCCATCATCGACTGCGGAGGCAGGATGAATGCTCTCGATACAACGGAAGGACTTCCGTCCTCATCGATCACGGAAACCAGAGCCTCTCCGATGCCAAGCTCAAGCAATGCCTGCATCGTGTCAAACTGCGGATTGCTTCTGTAGGACTGTGCCGCCGCTCTGACCGCCTTTTGCTCCGCCGGAGTATAGGCGCGCAGCGCATGCTGGATCTTATTGCCAAGCTGAGCCAAAACCTCGTCCGGTATATCACTCGGATTCTGGGTGATAAAATACACGCCGACTCCCTTGGAACGGATCAGCTTCATTACCTGCTCTATCTTTTGCATCAGAACTTTGGGAACATCGTTAAACAGCAGATGCGCCTCATCAAAAAAGAATACGAGCTTCGGTTTTTCGGGATCTCCCACCTCCGGCATGGTCTCGAAGAGCTCGGAAAGCATCCAAAGCATGAAGGTTGAATAAATCAGGGGATCATGGATCAGGCTGGAGGCATCCAGTATATTAATAAAGCCTCTCTGCGCCTCGTCCGTTTTCATCCAGTCATGGATATCCAGCGCGGGTTCCCCGAAGAAGCTTTCTCCTCCCCTATCCCCCAAGGAAACCAATGCTCTCATTATGGCTCCGACGCTCTGCTTTGCGATGTTTCCGTATTCATTCCTGTACTGCTCGGCATTTTCGGAAACATAATTGAGCATGGATTTTAAATCCTTCAAATCGATCAAAAGCAGACCTTCATCATCCGCAATCTTAAAAACAATATTCAGAATATCGCTCTGCGTCTGATTCAGTCCTAATAGCCTCGAAAATAAAAGCGGTCCGAACTCGGTAACCGTAGTTCGAAGAGCAAGCCCGTTCCTTGCAAATGCATCCCAAAACTGTACCGGAAAGCTCCTGTATTCAAATCCCTTTTCCCTCAATCCGAATTTTTTCACTCTCTCATCCACTCCGAGAGAATCTCCTCCCTGCCTGCACATACCGGAGAGATCTCCCTTCACGTCCGCAAGAACAACCGGTACTCCCGCCTCCGAGAAAGATTCGGCAAGAACCTTCAGCGTAACCGTCTTTCCCGTTCCGGTAGCCCCTGCAATCAGCCCGTGGCGGTTTGCCATCTTCGGCAAAATACAAATTTTCTTCTCCTGCTCCAGCGCGACCAAAATCTTATCTTCTGAATACATATTATCCTCCTAAAGATAAAACTGCCGCAAAAACAGGTTTTCCTTCCAAATCGTCCCGTCAAGCGGCGAAATGATTTTTTTACTGAAATACCCCATTCTGCGACAGCCTTAATAGTTCAAAAGTATTTTAATCCTGTCTGTTTTCGAGCTTTCTCCAAAAGAAAGCAGATTAAAGCGTTATCTTATATGAGGGAGAAGCATCTCCGTTTACCACATAATATGCGGCATTTTCCTCCGGCTTGATATAAATATCGACCTTCTTGATGACCGCACCCTTATTCGCTTTTTTATATGCTTTCAACGCTCTTGCAACAACATCCTTTGCAAGAATCGGTCTGCCCTCGTATTCTATTACGATAGTCGTCTTCGGCTCGGTCTTTTTTGCACGGCTCGTTTTGCTCTCTTTAAGTTCTTTTGTTTCTTTAATTTCTTTTTCCGTTTTCTTTTCGGTTGATTTTTTTACAAGAGCCTTTTTTGCGGGGGCTTTCTTTTCCGTCTTTTTCTTCTCTGTTTTTACTTCTGCCCCTGTTACCTTATCCGTCTTGGGTGCATTTTTGCTTCCCGGTTTTCTTCCTCTTCTTTTCGGTACTACTGCCTCTTCCACTTGTTCGCTTATTTTTTTCTCTTCAGCCATAGCATTCTCCTAAAATAAAAATTATTTACCAAAAACAAACTGCACCAAATCTCTTGTTTCTATGAATTATAAGTCTAATATTTTTCTTTGTCAATAAACA
Source organism: Johnsonella sp. (assembly GCA_030529445.1). Lineage (GTDB taxonomy): Bacteria > Bacillota > Clostridia > Lachnospirales > Lachnospiraceae > Johnsonella. The sequence goes on from JAUMWW010000002.1 coordinate 35,409, forward strand.
TATCATGAAAATCCGGCGGCGCTTTATCGCATCGGACTCATTTTCAAGGGCAATGAACTCCGATAAATCCCTCTGTTTTAATCCGAAAATTTAACCGTTTTATTGTTTTCCATAATAAAGGGCTTTGCCGTCGTATCCCCGTAGTATTTTCCGTATTTTTCCAAAAGATAGGAATATAATTCCTCTTTTTCCGTAAATTTCAGCGCCTGATAAGGCTCCTCAAAGGAAAGCTTTTCTACAAAAAGATAGCCTTCTTCGGTCTCGACCAGCACTCCCGTATGCCCTATAAAAAGACAGTCCTCATCCAAATCATCATGTAAAACAACGGAAACCAGCCTTGCCTTCTCGCTGAATTTTATTTCCGAAAGATACTCTTCCATCCTCTTTGCATGGATCCTTGCATCCTTTGTCTTCTCCGTTTTTACTTTAGAAAAAAGCCGGTCGAATTTTTCCAGATCTTCCTGATTAAAAATCTTCCCGCTGAGGATCGCATCATGATCGATAAATAGCAGGGAAGCATCATACTCTCCTTCCCCCGTCTCAATCTCGTCTTTTAAAAGCATAAATGCATTGATTCTGCAATTCGTTCCCGGAAAATCTCCTTTTTTGGCAAGCCATAAATCTCCCATCGTTTTTAAATCATAGACCAAATTCTCCGGGCTGTTAAAGCCCTCCTTTAAGCTCGTCTTTTCGATGGTTTCGTTATAATCGGAAAGCTCCTCTATAAAATGCTCCACATTATCGGGACGAATAGATAATTCCAGATTTTTTCTCACTTCATTTTTTGCCGCCTCGTCCGCCATATTCGAAACCGTGATTCCCTCTTGGCTGCGAGGTTTTTTTCGCGCGCAGGAACTGCCCAATATCCCCAGCGATATCATTGATAATAATAAAATAAAAACCCTTTTCTTCTTCATTTTTTATACTCCCTGTTTCTGAGACGCCGGATCTATTGCGGCATGCTCCGAATTTCTTTTTTTATTTTGAACCGGTATTTTTTCCTTTTACGGAGAGTTAGCATTCTAGCATAAGTTCTTTTTGCCGTCAATCTTCGCCCAAAGATCTCTTTTTTCGCAATTTCCGGAGAGGATTTGCATTCCTTTTCTTTCCGTCATATAATATTTTCGAGAAGGAAAGAAATTCTTAAAAACAAGGAGAAAAGAATGGATACGAAAAAGAGGAATACCGAAATAGAACGCAAATATCTGGTCAGGGAGCTTCCGGAGCATTTGGAGAAATTTCCCCATCAAAAATATATTCAGGGATATTTAAATATCTCTCCCGTTATTCGGGTTCGTGCCGAAGCCGGGAATTATTTTCTTACCTATAAGAGCAGCGGCATGCTCCTGCGAGAGGAATATAATCTGCCCCTCGATCAAAAAAGCTTTGAACACCTGCTTCAAAAATGCGAGGGCTATATCATCAAAAAAACCAGATATTTTATTCCTCTTGATCCTTCCCCCGGTCTTGTTGCGGAGCTGGATCTTTTTGAGGATGAGCTGAAGGATCTGATTCTTGCCGAGGTCGAATTTTCATCAAAAAAGGAGGCGGATTCATTCACGCCCCCTTCCTGGTTCGGAGAAGAAGTCTCCGAAAAGCCTCAATATTATAATTCCTATTTAAGCAAATATGGATACCGTCCCGATTGATGAGAGCATCCTATTCTTTATACCAGTCCATCCAGTCCATCTCAAGCTCGATCTGCTTCCACTCTTCTCCGAAGACATAGAAAGATTCCGGATCGGCAATATTGCTTTCCTTGAAGCCTACCGCCTTATAGGAACGATAAGCTCCCGTATTGTTTTGAAATACTCCCAGCCTCACCTTCTTTGCTCCGAGAATTTCAAATGCATATTTCAAGGAAAGCCGGAGCATTTCCTTACCCAATCCCCGCCCTCTTTTTGTATCATCGATAATGATGAATCCGAAGCGCAGAACCTCTTTCTCTTCATCCAGAAAACGCATAACCAGATGACCGACAATCCCCTTTTCATCAAATGCCGTAAAGGGATAAAACCAGTCCTCATCAATCATTTCCGCATATTGCTCATTGATGTCTTTTGCGCGCAGAGGATAATGCCGATAGCGATCCGCGCTCCACTGGCGCAATGCATACTCATCCTTTGTCCATGATGCAATCACATCCGCATCCGAAGTTTTATATGGCCGCAGTCTCAGCATAAACCCTCCTTTTGCATGATTAAAATCCTCTCTTGAGCCCTAGCTTCTACCAGTCTTTTTTCAGCTCCATGTTCCAGGGAAGCGAATAAAGGCTGTTTTGTTTTCCTTTTACTTTGTTACGCCGTCTTTGTTTCCGGTCCGGCTTCCGGCTTCTTGTTTGCTCCGGAAATAATCTTAACCGGGCATTTATCCGCACATTTTCCGCAGCCTATACATTTGCTGTAATCCACTTTCGCCACATTTCCCTGCATATGGATCGCATCATCCTGGCAGACCTTCGTGCACATGGTACAGCCTATGCAGCCCACCTGGCATTTTGCCTTGACATCCTTGCCCTTATCCTGAGAAACGCATTGAACGATCTGCCTTGATTTATACGGAATGAGTTCGATCAGCTTTTTGGGGCAGGCGGAAACGCATTTTCCGCAGGAAACGCATTTTTCCTTGTCCACGAGAGCGATTCCGTCCACGATATGGAGAGCGTCGAAGGCACATGCCTTTACGCAGGAGCCGAAGCCCATGCAGCCGTATGTACAAGCCTTTCCTCCCGTTCCCGGAACCACCATCGCCATATTGCAGTCCATGATGCCGGTATAAATATAGTTCTTTGCCGCCTTATCACAGCTTCCCTTACATTTTACGAAGGCAACCGTCTTCTCCTTCGCCTCCTCGCTGACACCCATAATCTGAGCAATCTGCGCGGCAACGGGAGCTCCGCCGACGGGGCATTGACCTACTCCCGCCTCTCCCTTGGCAATCGCCTTTGCCAGTCCGTCACAGCCGGGATAGCCGCAGCCTCCGCAGTTATTGCCCGGCAGCGCTTCCCTGATCTTGATCTCCTTCTCATCCACCTCGACCTTGAATTTCTCGCTCGCCACTCCGAGCATCAGGCCGATTAATATACCTACTCCGGCAACAACGCCGGATGCATATAAAATACCGATAAAATTCATTCTGCACCTCCTAAATCAATCCGGAGAATCCGAAAAATGCGATTGCCATCAATCCGGATGTAATCAGGACGATGGGCATGCCCTGCAATACATGAGGAATATCACTGTATTCGATTTTTTCACGCACGCCGGCAAGCAAAACGATCGCTATCGCAAATCCCACCGCTGTTCCGACACCGTAAAGCAGGCTCTGCAAAAATCCGTGTCCTTTGGAAACATTGTCTATCGCAACACCGAGCACCGCACAGTTTGTGGTAATCAGAGGAAGAAAGACTCCCAATGCTTCATATAGAGAAGGAATCTGCTTTTTTAACACCATTTCCACGAACTGCACCAGAGCCGCAATAATCAGAATAAATACTATCGTGTTCAGGTATTGCAAACCCAGGGGAACCAGCACAAAGGCATATACCAGATTGGCAACCATCGAAGAAATCGTAATGACAAAGATTACCGCCGCTCCCATTCCTATGGAGGTCTCTACCTTTTTGGAAACACCGAGAAAGGGACAAAGTCCCAAAAAACGGCTTAAAACAACATTGTTGACAAGAGATGCACCGACCAAAATCAATATCAATTCTTTCATTTTCTCTCCTCCTACTTATCCTCTGCCGGTTTTACGCCGCAGCCGCCGCAGGTTCCGCATCCGGAAGCACAGCCCTGCTCCTCTTCTTCCGACGAGGCTTTATTAGTCGCACTGGGCGCCTTGAAATGGTTCTGTAATGCAGTGAGCAATGCAAGTACAAAGAAAGCACCCGGAGCCAGTACAAATATGGAAATATGATAATCATCGGGAATAATCGTAATCCCGAAAAATGCGCCTGCACCGAGCAATTCTCTGACCATGCCGATCGCCGTAAGTGCGATCGTAAATCCTATTCCCATTCCCAAGCCGTCGAATAAGGACAGCAGGGGAGCGTTTTTGGAGGCATAAGATTCCGCTCTTCCCAATATAATACAGTTTACCACGATAAGAGGAATATAGATTCCCAGTGCCGCATAGAGCGAGGGAACGAAGCCCTGCATCAGAAGCTCAACCACGGTCACCAAAGAAGCGACGATGACGATGAATGCGGGTATTCTCACCCTGTCCGGTATAATATTTCTCAGCAAAGAAATAATGAGGTTCGCAAAGGTAAGCACGGCGAGCGTGGAAACACCCATTCCGAAGCCGTTGATCGCCGAAGTCGTTACCGCGAGCGTGGGACACATGCCGAGCATGAGCACGAAGGTGGGGTTTTCTTTTACAATACCGTTATAAAGTCTTTCCATGTTTTTATTCATTGCCGTCCCCTCCCTAATTTCCTATGCAGTTCTTTACAAAATACACCGATGCATTTACCGCAGCCACCACAGCCTTTGAAGTAACGGTAGCACCGCTCAGTGCATTGATTTCGTCATCGTTTTTAGGATCGGTCTTTACAACGGTAAATTTATCCGCGGTTTTGGAATTGAACTGCTCATAAAACTCGGGCTTTAAAGCATTCATACCAAGACCTGCCGTTTCCGTAATCGTAAGAAATGCAATTCCGTTGATGCTTCCCTCCTTCGTAATCCCTACGGATAGCCTGATCGCACCTCCGTATCCGTCATTCGAAGTTGCGGTAACCACATGGCCGATTACCTGATTATCGGCATCGACTGCATCCACAATCTCATTGATTTCTACATTGCCGAGCCCGAGCCCTGCGATTTCCTGTGCTTTCGCTTCTATCTTCGCCGTGTTTTCGGGATTTTCGGAAAAGGAAGCCGCCTCGGCAAAAACCTTTTTAAATGCTTCCTGCTTTGCTTTTTCCTTTGCATTCGCAATCGGAACCTTGGTAATATCGTATACGAGACCGAGACAAAAGCCTGATATGAGAGTAATGACAAAGAGGATCAGGGCGTCTCTGATAAAGCTGTCTTTTTTCATTATTTTGACCTCCTTCTTCCAAACGCACGCGGGAGAGTCATTTTTTCAATAAGAGGATAGACTATATTTCCTATGATGATCGCATATGATACTCCCTCCGCACTTCCTCCGAATATCCTGAACAAACCGGTGAGCAGACCGATAAAAATTCCGAAAATAATCTGACCGAGCGGGGTAATCGGAGAAGTGGTATAATCCGTAGCCATAAAGAAGGCGCCGAAGATCAGACCTCCTCCGAGGAGATGGCGCATGATATATTGATAATCCTGCTCTCCGAAGATAAAGGCAAATACAAGAAGACTGATGATATACGCAAGCGGTATCCTCAGTGTAATCACTTTTTTTAAGAGCAGATATGCCGCGCCGATTAGGAGGGCAAGCGCCGAAACCTCTCCGATCGATCCCGGTATTCTTCCGATAAACATATCTTTCAAAGAATAGATGACAACCTGGGGCTGAGTCGCGGAAGATACGGCATCCGTGATCCCGTACTTCAGAGGCACCATGGGGGTCGAGCCGCTCAATGCGTCGAAACCGAAATGCTTTGAGCTGAAATCCGTCATCTTTCCCGCAAAGGAAATCAATAAAAAACATCTTGCGGCAAGCGCCGGATTCATCCAGTTATATCCGATTCCTCCGTAAAACTGCTTTACCACGACGATCGCAAAAACCGAGCCCAGCATCGGAATCCATACCGGAATCTCCGGCGGCATATTCAGCGCAAGAATCAAGCCGGTTACCACCGCCGAATAATCCTTGATCGTAATCGTCTTCTTCATGATTCTTTCATAGGCATACTCCGCCAGTACGGCAGCAAAGACCGTTCCCAGGATAATCACCAGCGCACTCAGACCGAACTGATAAACTCCGAATAAAGAAGCGGGCAGCATAGCAATGACCACATCAAGCATAATCTTTGAGGTCGTCGAATTGTCTCTCACATGGGGAGACGAAGATACATTATACTTGTTTTCCATTTATTTTCCCTCCCCCTTTGCACTTGCTTCCTGTGCCGCTTTTTGTTCCGCAGCCTTAGCCGCCTGCTCGGCAGCCTTTATCTTCCTCAGAAGCACGACTTTCTGTCTCATTCTCTTAAATCCCTGCGTCAAAGGTCTTTTTGCAGGGCATACAAAGGAGCAGGAACCGCATTCTATGCATTCCATACCGTTAAGCTTTTCAAAACGCTCCGCATCGTCTCTGAGCGCCGCTTCCATCATCAGCTGGGGCACGATAAAGCTCGGGCAGACGCTGACACAGCGTCCGCATCTGATGCATGCCGTCTCCGGCTGAGAGGACACATCATCCTTGGCAAGGCAGGTCAAGGCCGAAGAGGTCTTGGTCACGGGGATATCGGTTCCGAATAAAGCCTGACCCATCATCGGTCCTCCCGAGATCAGCTTTCCGGGTTCCATCTTAAATCCGCCTGCCGCCTCCAAAATCTGGGTATAATTCGTTCCCGTGCGCACGCTAAAATTGCGAGGCTCTGCAACAGCCTCACCTGTTATCGTCACTACCTTTTCGATCAGCGGCGTAGTTTTGGCAACCGCCTCATAAATCGCAATCACGGTGGCGATATTATCCACTATGCAGCCCACATCCGCGGGAAGCATGGAAACATTGAGCTCTCTGCCCGTAATCGCATTGATCAGGGAGCGTTCTCCTCCCTGGGGATATTTTGTCATCAGCTCGCAAACCTCTATATCCGGCTCATCCTTTACGAGCTCCTTAAGCTTCTTAATCGCCTCGGGCTTATTGTTCTCCACACCGATGCGTCCTTTTGCATTCTCAAAAAGGCTGAGTATGATCTTCAGACCTCCGATTATTTTCTCCGGCGCTTCGAGCATCAGTCGATAATCGCTGGTAAGATAGGGCTCACATTCCGCGCCGTTTACCAGAATATAATCGATTTTGGAATCATCCTTCGGCGTTACCTTCACATGGGTGGGAAATCCCGCTCCTCCCATTCCTACGATTCCGGCTTCTTTGATAATTTCCCTGATCTGCTGCTTGGACAGGGTCTTATAATCCCTATCCTCTCCCATGCCTTCAACTGCATTGTATTCTCCGTCATTTTCCACAATGATCGAATCGACCATTGCTCCGTTTGCAACCAGTCTCGGTTCGATTTTCTTGACCTTTCCCGAAACAGAGCAAATGATATTGGAAGAGATGAAGCCTACCGCCTCCCCTATCTTTTGCCCGACGAGCACCTGATCCCCCACCGCTACCAAGGGTTTTGCCGGTGCGCCGATATGCTGCGCCATAGGATACACCAACTCACCCGCAGGCAGTAATGTTTGCACGGGTACATCCATTGAAAGCTCTTTCCCCTCATAAGGGTGAGTGCCTCCCCTAAACGTCGAAAGTCCCATTTATTTCCCCTTCTTTCTTTAAAAATATATATTATACCGCATTCCGAAAAAAGGAATGCAATGTAAAATGCGAGCAAAACAGTAATAAAAATGAGCAAAAAAAAATTACCTTAACTTACGCAAATTATATCATAGGATTACAGATTTTTTCAACGGTCGAGAATTATTATTAGTGCATTTTTTCTAAAACAACTTGATATGTTTTTGTCAACTTTTAATATAGAATACAAAAAGAAAAATCGAAAAGCTATATATAATCACTTATATATCTCTTTTCGATTTTTCCCCTTATGCAGGGAATCTTTTATCCTTTTGCTTCCGCGCAGACTCTCTCTTCTCCGCTCGCAGGTTCTTTCTGCGCCAGCAGAATCGACAGAAAGACGAGCACGCAGCCTATGATCTCTCTTTTGCTTAATATCTCTCCCAGAATCAGCCATCCTCCGATCAGTGAAAACACGGATTCCAGACTCATGATCAGGGAAGCGATCCCGGCTTTCACATATCTTTGCCCGACAATCTGCGCCGTAAAGGCAATTCCTCCGCTGAATATGCCGACAAAGATAAGCTCCCTCCATGCCGCAAGAATATTGCCCGCCTGAGGGGATTCCAAGAACAATGCCGGAAAAAGAGAGAGCAGTCCGCAGACGAAGAACTGTGTAATAACCATTAAAACCGCATCGATTCGTACCGAAACTCTTTCGATCACCAAAATATGAGCGGAGAATGCGAATGCGCAGGCAAGCATCAGCCCGTCTCCCCGTGAAAGAACGATCTCCTCCCTGATGCAGAGCAAATACATGCCGATCAGCGCAATAAATACCGCCCCCCAGATTCCCGGTCTGCTTTTCTTTCCCATAAAAATACCGATAATGGGAATGATAATGATATAAAGCGCACTGATGAAACCGGCTTTTCCGACCGTCGTATATTGGAGCCCGATCTGTTGGAGCGAACTTCCCGCAAAGAGGCAGAGCCCGCAGAAAATCCCCCCTCTTATGCTCTGCTTCTTGATTTCCGCAGCCTCCTTGCTCTCCCTGTTTTTCTCCTTTTTCGGAGAAATATGAAGAAAAAGCAGTCTGATCGGAATCAGTATACAGCCTGCGAGCAAAAACCTGCTCGCATTAAAGCTGAAAGGCCCCATATATCTCATCCCCGTGCTCTGCCCCACAAAGGCAAAGCCCCAGATAAAAGAGGTCAAAAAAAGCAGGGACATTCCGAAGAGCTTCGTCCTTTTTTTGATATTCCGTATATCCATTTCCTCTTACTTCCTTCCCTATGCCTGAAAATCTTTCTCTTTCCGCCCTTAAAAAACGGGGCGGGAGGAGGGGATTTTTACATTCTCTCCGGCGCCTCCATTCCGAGTATGCCAAGACAGTCAAGCAGCACCGCCTTAGTCAGCATAATCAATGCAAGATAGGATTTTTTCAGTTGCAAATCCTCCTGAGAGAGTATTTTCACTTCATGATAAAAGGAATTAAACGCATTCGCAATGCCGTATATATACTGGCATAGCTTATGAGGAGCCAATTCCTGCCATGCCCCCTCGATTACCTCATTGCATCTTGCCAGCTCGAGCATGAGCGCCTTTGCGCTCCCCGCCTCGGCAGGCATGATATCGCGATAATCCGGTTCTTCTCCCCCTTCTTCCTTATATTTTGCCAATATCGATTTAATCCTTACGACGGTATAGAGAATATAGGGTCCGGTATTGCCTTCGAATGCGGTAAAGCGATCCATATCAAAAATATAGTCCTTTACCGCCTGATTGGAAAGATCCGCATAGATGATTGCGGAAAGCCCGATCATCTTGATATTTTCCGCGCTGATTTCAGAAGTCCTTCCCTGGCTTTCCCTCATCCTTTCGGATACCGCATTCTCCACATCCTCCAGAAGCTGTTCCAGTCTCATGACTCCGCCGCTCCTTGTCTTGAAGGGCTTTCCGTCCGCCCCGTTCATCGTTCCGAAGCCGATAAATTTAAGATCATGCTCCCGCTTTACGATATCCGCCTTCTTCGCTACCCGGAAAAACTGCGTATAATGCAGCTCCTGCCTCTTATCCGCAACATAAATATAGCGGTCCGGATCATAGAGCTTCTCTCTTTCGATCAGGGTCGCCAGATCCGAAGTCGCATAAAGCGCCGCTCCGTCCGATTTTCTGATGATGCAGGGGGGGAGTTCCTTGCTGTCTTTCTCCTCCCGGATATCCACGACCAGCGCCCCCTCCGAATGATATGCGATTCTTCTTTCTTCCAGATCCGCACAAAGCCCCGGAATATAGGGCTGGGCATCGGACTCCCCTTTCCAGAGCTCGAAAGAAACATTCAGATTCCGATAATTCTTTCTCAGATCCTCCAAAGATACCGACATGATATGCTTCCACAGGGCAATATAAGGGGGATGAGCACTTTGGAGCTTCAGCGTCGCAAGCATGGCTCTTTCCTTAAATTCCGGATCTTCCTTCGATTTTGCGGAGGCTGCGGGGTAGATTTCTTCCAATTGAGCAAGCGTAAACGGAGGCTCTTTCGGATATTCCCCCTCATGCTTCTCATCAAAATACGAAAGCTCCGGTCTTCTGTCTCTGAGCTCTTCGATAATCAGTCCCATCTGCAATCCCCAGTCTCCCAGATGCACATCGCCTATCATCTCGTTGCCGAGGTAGCTTCCCAGTCTTTTGATCGCCTCTCCGATGATTGCGGAGCGCAGATGTCCGATATGCAGAGGCTTGGCTACATTTGCCCCGCCGTAATCCACGATGATTTTCTGTGTTTTCGGATTTTGCGTTCCCCATCTTTCCCGCCCGGAAAGCGATTTAAGATAATCCGCAAGAAAGGCTTTGTCGAGAATGATATTGATAAATCCGGGCGCAAGCGCTTCCACACGTTCAAACATCGTATTGTCTTTCAGTTTTTCCACGATTTCCTCCGCGATATCCAGAGGCTTTTTCTTGTATTCCTTTGCCGCCGCCATTGCCCCGTTGCATTGAAACTCGCATAAGTCGGGTCTGTTGGAAAGAGTGGCAAATCCGTATTTTTCATGATAACCCGCCGAGAGAAATGCCTGTCTCAGCTGATCGCCGATTTCTTCTATTATTTTTTTCACCTTCTGTCTCCAAACCTTTTTTATGAATATATCAAAGAGGGCGGCTCTTGCGAGTCCGCCCGTTCATGCTGTGCCTGACGAAATAATCCGATATTAGACTCTGGAAAGATATTCTCCCGTCCGTGTATCGATTTTGATCTTATCTCCTATATTTACAAATAAGGGCACATAAACTACCGCTCCCGTCTCCACCGTTGCAGGCTTTGTCGCTCCCTGCGCCGTATTGCCCGCAAAACCGGGCTCCGTCTCCGTAATCTCAAGCTCTACGAAGAGGGGAGGCTCCACGGAAAACACATCTCCGTTAAACGAGCATACCTTGACCATATCATTCTCTTTTACAAATTTGAGCGCATCTCCGACCTTATCCGCATTCAATGCGATCTGGTCATAGGTCTCCGTATTCATAAAATTATACATCTCTCCGTCGGCATATAAGTACTGCATATCGGCTCTGTCTATTCTTGCCAAAGGAAATTTCTCGGTTGGTCTGAAGGTCTTTTCCACCACGCTTCCGGTCTTTACGTTTCTGATCTTCGTACGAACGAATGCCGCTCCCTTTCCCGGTTTTACATGCTGGAATTCGACAATCTGGTATACCTGCCCTTCTTCAAGCTCAAGTGTAATACCGTTTTTAAAATCTCCCGCTGATATCATTTTACTTTCCTCCTAAAATCTCTGTTCTTTCTATACTTTCACTATATTTTATAACAAAAAACAGATCATAGCAAGATTTTTTCAAGAATCCGGAAAAAGATGGGGATTAAATTCCCTCCTCGGAAATATTCTCCTTCTTCTCCTGCGCCCGATACATCGCGATTCCCTCTCTGCCCGCCTCTATCATGCCGGCGATATCCCTGTCCATATCCTCCGAATCCGGCGTGACGACCGCGGTATAAAGCAGGGGGAAATTCAGCCCCGCAAGCACTCTTACATTTTCTTTTTCTCCGTAATTCATTACCGATCTGTTAAACGGAGTCCCTCCCAAAAGATCCGTAATAAATATGATTTTTGAATATGCCGAAAGGCTCTCATATGCCTCTCTCAATTTTTCATCCAATTCCTCCGTGCCGCAGCTCTCCGGAAAATCCACCACCGCAATATTTTCCATTCCTCCGCAAACCAGCTTCAATCCGCTGTATACCCCGGAAGCATACTGATTATGCGCCGTAATAATGACTCCGTACATGATAATCTCCTTTCCTGTATGAAAATCATAGCCAATGATAATCTCTTATCATTGGCTATCCTTTTTTTAGAAAAATCCTACCAAACCTCCGACGATGCCCAGTACCAGCAATAAGCCGATGCAGGCGATCGGAGTCCATTTCTTCTTTGTCATCAGCAGATAGATGCCGAGAGTCAGAAGCAGGGGAAGCAGATGGGGAAGAATGCCGTCCAGGATTTCCTGAATATTGATCATAACCGGCTGCTCCTCAATCTTGTTAAAGCTGATCTTGGAAACTCCGTTGCCGAGATCCTCGATCGAAGCCCCGTCCGCCAGAACCTTTTCTCCGTCTTTCATCACAACGCTGCCGTTTTCGAACTTATAGAGCTGGGTTTCATAATCCGGAAGCTGAGCCTCGCTCACCACCGCGGTGATTTCTTTTGCGGTAAATGTCGTTCCGTTCTGGATCTGCAGCTTCGTCGTCGTTCCTCCGTAAAGAGAGGTCAATGCGCCTACGACGATTACACCGAGTATGGATGCCGCTCTGGTAAATTCCTTCGCATTCTGCGTGAAAATACCGATCGCACTCGTTCCCATCTTATAAGACCAGTTCATCAGCCAGTAGCGCAGAGCAAACTGCACTCCGTTAAATACCAGAAGGAATACGAAGGGTGCCGCAATCTGCCCCTGCAATGCCATATTGGAGGTCATACCCGCCACGATGGGAACAAGCGTGAACCAGAAGAGGGCATCTCCGATTCCTCCCAGAGGTCCCATCGCTGCGACTCTGACCGCACGTATGGTCGCGATATCCGCCTTGTTCTGCTCCAGAGAAAGAATGATTCCCATGACGAAGTTGACAAGGAAGGGATGGGTATTGAAAAACTCGAGATTATGCGACATGGAAGCCGCAAGATCATCCTTATTCGTATGGATTTTCTGCAATCCCGGAAGAATACCGTAAAGCCATCCCGCCGACTGCATTCTTTCGTAGTTGAATGATCCCTGGAGGAAGAGAGAGCGCCAAACCATTTTATTTAAGGTCTTCTGATCCAGAGGCTGCGCCGGTGATAAATCCTTATATGTGCTCGGTATATTATATGCCATCTTCTTCACCTCCGTTCATCGTATTGGAAACGGTGCTTGTCTTAAACTTTGTCTGCACCTGATAATCAAAATAGGCAACCGCAAAGCCGATAAAGGCGATTAAGAGGAGTGCGGAACCGCCCAGAGAGGGAATACTTCCCACGATATTGGCAACCGCAAAGCCCGCGAAATAAAAGCCCCAGAGCTCTTTGGAAATCATCACCTTTAAGAGAATGCCGAATCCTACAAAACGCATCATGCCGCCTGCTGCGGAAAGACCGTTCATCAGAGAAACCGGTATCGATTCACTGATCTGCTCTCCGAAGTTTGCTCCGGCAAAGAAGAAGAGCATGACGATAACACCGAAAATCAGTCCGAGCATCGCCATCGCAAAATAATTCAGCCTCTCGATTCCCTTCGTGTTTGCCTCAGCCGCAAAGCTGTCCGCCTTGGACATCAGCGGAGCCATAATCGTAAAAATCAGGGTAACCGCATACTGTCCCAAAAGAGCGAAGGGAATTGCCGCCGCAACCGCCGCCGTCGGCTCAAAGCCGGAGGTGATCGCAAACACCGCCGCCATGATTCCTCCGATAACCGCATTGGGAGGCTGCGCTCCTCCTACGGGCATATTTCCTATCGTCATCAGCTGGTATGTCGCTCCTACGGTAAGACCTACGGGAACATTTCCCAGGATCGCACCGATTACGGGACCGAGAACGATGGGCTGATATAAGGACTCCAAAAAGCTGAATTGGTCAATTGCGGCAATGAAGGTTACCGCAAATACTAAAAACACTTGAATTGGACTGTAATCCGCCATAAATTCCTCCTTAATTCTGATATGGTATTATATGAATTATATTTCGACGCCCTGCCTCCGATATGCTCCGATTCTCTCATAAACAACGGCCGTAAATACCCATAAAACAGGTAGCATTTATCAGTACAATCCTCCCTTATCGATTGCATTTGTATCGAAATCTAATTATTGATCTCATGATCTTATTCAGAATATCTTATTTAAAAAGCTTGGAAACATCTTCCGCAGCCTCGCTCGGAACCTTCCTGATCTCCAGCTCCACACCGCGCTCCTGAAGCTTTCTGAAGGCATCAACATCGCTGTCATCCACGCAGACAACGGTTGCAACCTGCCTCTTTCCTTCCGCCATATGCATATTGCCGATGTTTACTTTCTTTATCGGCACTCCGCCCTCTACGAGCTTGAGCACATCCTGAGGGCTTTCGCATACGATGAAAATCAGCTGCCTGTCCGCCGCCTTATGAATCACATCTATCGTCTTCTGAATCGAAAAATACCTCGTTGCGACTCCGTTCGGAGCAGCCATATCCATAAGCCCCTGACGCATCTTATTTTCAGATACTTCGTCGTTTGCAACCAAAATCAAATTTGCACCGAGCACATTCGTCCACTGCGTCGCAACCTGCCCATGAATCAAACGATTATCGATTCTCGTTAAAAGTATATTAGGCATATGATCCCTCCTGTAGTATTCAAAAATTTTATTATTATTTAATCATTATAAATAAAGCCGAAAAAAATTCAATTGAATTTTTTGGGACTTTCTACGATTTTTTTAATCCTTCCCAAATCTCCCTCTCTGGTCTCTAAGCCCGAATCTTCAGCATATCCGATATATTCTTATCATGCCTGCAAGGCTCTCCAAGTGGTATCTTTTTTTAGGAACTGGTATCTTTACTCTTCGATTTTTGTAATGATGTATCTGCTGATTGTCATCGTCGCTCCCCCGGAAACCTTGACCTCCGCCTCATCGCCCTTTACCGAGATCACTTTTGCCTTGATCCCTCCGCAGAACTCTATGGACTTTCCCGGAGCGAGGCTGCGATGAAGCTCTTCATAATATTTCCTGCTCTTTTTCAGATTCTTAAAATTAATCAGGTAATATATTAAGGTGCAGATCACCAGAAAAACAATGAATATGATGGATGATGCCATTATCTGTGCCGCCATATTCTCCTCCTTTGCTCTATCCTATCTCTCTTTTCGTGGTCATAAAAACTTCCCCTCCGGGCTTTCCTAATCACAGGAAACATTCGTCGTATAAACGAACTGATCCGCCCGCGCAAAGCTGAAGGTCAGCTCTACGACATTGCCCTTTGCATCATAGCTGAGCCTCATGACCTTCAAACAGGCGAGCCCTCCCTGCAAACCGAGTGCGGCTGCCTGCTTCGGACTTAAATTGCTTGCCGAAAAATGCTCCACCACCTTGGAGATCTTATGATGATAATCCTCTTCCACAATATCGTAGAGCGGCTTTCTGAGCAAATCCGATTTTTTGATCCCCGAAAATTTGGCAAAGGGCAGAAAGGTCGTCTCCAGCATCATCGGAACCTCGTCGGCAAGGCGGAGCCTTTCAAAACGAATGACCTTATCCCCTTCCTTCAGCCCCATTTTATCCCGAACGGATTTATTCGCCTTTTCCTTATGAAACTCCAGAATATCGGCTCTCGGCGTCTTATTCATCAAAAGCGTCTGCTTCGTAAAGCTGTAGTAATTCGAAAGATTCTGCTTCGCATCGGTCGGCTTGGCGACAAAGGTTCCCTTGCCGTGAATTCTGATGATATAACCGCCGAGCTCGAGCTCATTCATCGCCTGTCTGACCGTCGTTCTGCTCATATTATAGAGGCTGCAGAGCTCCCGCTCGGAGGGCAGCTTATCGAAGTACTGCATGCCCTCCATTTTCGAAATCAGTTTATCCACAAGCTGGGCATAAAGAGGCTGTTCCGTATGTCTTTCCATCTCTTGGATTACTCCCAGGGTGTTGCCGTTTCTTTGAGCACCGCATTCAGGCTCAGGATATTCTCTTTTCCGACTGTATCGATCCATGCCGCACCCTCTGCCTCCGACTTGATAAACTCATCCACGCCGCCTGCCCATGTCGCTCTTCCGCAGAGCACGCCGTTGAAGGTCGAACCCGCTTCTTTTGCAAAATACAGCGTTTTCTTAAAGACTTCATTGGATACTCCCGCCGAAAGGAAGATAAAGGGTACCTTGGCAAAATCACTCTGCTCCTTAAAAAATGCCATCGCCTCTTCTTTCGTATAAATATAATCATCGGAGAAGCCTTCGACATAAGCCATGTTTACGGGAACCTCAAGCTTGAGTACGTCTATGCCGTATCTCTCGTCCGCAAACTCCTTGACCGCCGTATTGACCTTATGCGGCTTTACCTTCGCGTATTCCCTTGACTTTGCATCCGCGTTATTGCAGTCATAGCTTACAATCTCCAAAAAGAAGGGAAGATCGTATGCCTTGCATTCCGCTCCCACTCTCTCGATAAAGGCTTTTTTCTGATCGTTGATTCTCTTATCCTCATCTACATCGTAATAAAGCAAGATCTTAACTGCATCCACTCCGATCTCCTTCAGCCTGCATACGGAATAATGATCGATCAGCCTCGGCATTCTTCCCGGCTCGTTATGATCATATCCGGTTACTTCATATGCAAGCAAAAGCCCGCAATCCTGATCTCTTTCCTTTGCCGCCTCCAGACCGTAAATCGGATCGAGAAGAATCGAGGAAGCGTATTTGGTGAGATGCTTGGAAACCAGTTTCTTAAACTCTACAATCAGGCGATCTCTCTTCTCATCATCAAAACCCTTGATCATGCTTCTTATCGCTCCTCTTTGGTCTATCGCAAGCGCAGCGATGATATTGTTTTCATCCGAAAGCTTCTTTAAGTATTTTTTCTTATTCTCGTTCATCCGCCTTAATCCTCATTTCTTTATTATATTTTGCGGCATTTTACCGCCATTTCTTATCCTGATTCGATATTGCATCATATTTCTCTTAAGCTGATTTTTTCTTTCAGCTCCCTGACCTGATCCAATTCGATATGACCGGTCTTTTCGTTCATGCAGTTTGACATGCCGCAGGCGTTGGCGAGTTTTATCGCCTCTTCCATTCCCTTTCCCTCGGCAAGCGCGTAAGAAAGTCCCGCAACGGTCGAATCTCCCGATCCGATCGGATTGACGGACTCGATCTTGGGGATATCCGCCTTCCAAACCCTGTTTTTCTCTTTGATATAGGCTCCGTCCTTTCCGCAGCTGAGCATAACCAGCTCGATACCCTGCGTATACTCCAGAAGCGCCTCTTTAATGCTTTGCTCTTCCTCGGCGTTTTTCCCGATCAGGTCGAGAAATTCCTCCAGATTCGGCTTGATCGCAAAGGGCTTTTCCCGAAAAGAAAATACGATTTCCTTCAGGTTTTTTCCGGACATATCCGCAATGACCCGGGCATGATTGCGCTTTGCAATCCTTATCATCTCCTCGATGAAATCCGTACCCACTCCCTCCGGTGCGGAGCCCGAGATTGCGACAATATCCGCTTCGGTACAGAGCCGGGCATATTTTTCCATAAACGCTTCCCTGTCCGCCTTCTCAAGATGAGGTCCTTTTTCCAGAACCTCCGTCTGTCCCTCCTCCGATATGATGGCGATACAGTTTCTCGTCGCCTTATCCGTAAAGAGGAAATCGTTTTTAATCTCCGCCCTGTCGAGTTCTTTTTTGATAAATGCTCCGAGCTCTCCGCCCAAAAATCCGGTCGCCTTCAGATCCGCGCCCAATATCTTAAGCACGCGGGATACGTTTAATCCCTTTCCTCCCGCCGTTTTAATCGTCCGGCTCGAGCGATTCACCGCATAAGGCCGAAATGCCTCCACCCTGTAGGAAATATCCACGGAGGGGTTCAATGTAACCGTCAGTATCATCAGAATCTCCTTTCTCCGTCGATATAGGTTTCCAGCAGATTCAGATCCCCATCCAGAATATTCAAATCGGCTGCTTTTCCCGGAGCAATGCTTCCTATCCTCTCCTCCATGCCGAGAGATCTTGCAGGTACGATGCTTGCCATATTGACGGCATCATGCGCCTCTGCAATTCCCCATTCTACGACATTCTTTACCGCATCGCAAAGCCTGAGTATGGAGCCCGCAAGAGATCCGCTCTCCAGCCTTGCCGTCGTCTTATCTACGATCACGTCAAACTCCCCGAGTTTATAATTGCCCTCCGGCATACCTCCCGCCATCATGCAGTCCGTAATCAGTACCGTATTGCTTCTTGATTTTGCTCTCATCACGATCTTTGCGCAAGCCGGATGCACATGGCAGCCGTCGCAGATCAGCTCGGCAAAGGTATTCTCCGTTGCAAGCGCGGCTCCGACCATTCCCGGGGCCCTGCCGGCAAGCGGGCTCATTCCGTTATAGGTATGGACGAATATGCTCGCTCCCGCATCCACCGCCTCCTTTGCCTCTTCATAGCTTGCCTGGCTATGACCGAGAGCGACCCGGATGTCCTCCTTAAGCGCCTCCCGGATAAAGCCTATGCTGCCCTTCCGCTCCGGCGCAATGGCTATCTTTTTCACCAGTCCGCCCGAAATCCTCTTCCAGGAGCGCAGCTTTTCAATATCCGGATCTCCCATGTATTTGGGGTTCTGGGCTCCCTTATATTTCTCGGTAAAGAAGGGACCTTCCAGGAAGATACCCTCCACCTTCGCTCCTCTGCACTCCTCCTTATGCTCCCCGACGATCCTGCAGGCTTCATCCAGTCTTTCCGCCGAATCCGTCAAAGTGGTTGCAAGAAATGAAGTTACTCCCGTCTTTACGATGCCCTCGGAAATCTTAAGCAGAGCTTCTTTTTTGCAGTCCATAATATCATATCCGCCGTAGCCGTGCACATGGGTATCAAAAAAGCCCGGAGCCACGATCTTTCCGGTATAATCCAAAACCTCCTCCCCTGCGGAGGGCTCTGTACCTACTTTTTCTATGATCTTATCCTTAATCTTAATATATCCGGAAAAAATCTCTTTTTCCAAAAAAATCCGATCCGATTTTATATAAAATTCTGCCATTCTGCGCCCCGTTCTCTCTAATCGAGCTCATGAATGATCACGCCCTTAACCACTCTGTTTACCGTTCCGCTTGCGCTCGGCGTATCGGGCGCATTACCTACCTTAAGGCTGCTCAGCACCGCCGCTATCTGTGCAAAGACGATATAGGGAAGGCTAAGATAAGCATCCTCTGCCTGCCGATAAGAATCGAATACAAATTCCTTAAAGCTTCCTCCGAGCCTTTCTCCCGAAACCGCAACAATATCCTTCACAATCTTATCCCCGTGGATTTCATTGATCATATCCACATCATATGCTCTCGTATAGGGATCCGAGGATACAAAATTAAAAACTATCGTCTTCTCGTCGATGAAGGATTTCGGACCGTGGCGGAATCCCATCGAGGAATCCATGCAGGTTGCAATTCTTCCCGCCGTGAGCTCCAGAATCTTAAGCCCCGCCTCTCTCGACATCTTCGCAAAAACGCCCGAACCGATATAGACGATTCTGTTAAAATCCGCTTCCAGCACGGATTTGATTTCATTCTCTCTTGCGATCACCTCTTTTGCCATGGAAATCAGTTCCTCGACGATGAGCGCTTTTTTATCTTCTCCATGTTTTTTATCAAAAATCAGGAGCGTGCTCAGCAGCATGCAGGTACAGGATCCCGTCATCGCAAATCCCTTATCGTTGGAATCCGCCGGCATCAGCGCCACATAGGCATTTTCCTTACCCTTCAGACTCTTTGCCAGCTCTCCCTCCTGCGCGCAGGTAATGGCAAGATGATATGCATTTGTACATATTTGATTGACCAGTTTCACCGCCTGCAAGCTCTCGGGAGAGTTGCCGCTTCTTGCAAAGGATACCAAAAGAGTCGGAACATCCCAGAGGTATACCTTAGGACTGGATACCAGATCCGTTGTCGCAACGGACTCGAAAGAAAACCTTTCGTCCGCCTGGCTCAGCAGATACGGAAGAGCGATATTGCCCACATATTCGGAGCTTCCTGCTCCGGTAAAGATGACCCTGAGCTTTTTGCCTTCCTTCCCTATTCTGTTGAAGAAGTTTTCGATGGACTCCTTTTCCTTTTTATAATTTTCAAACGCCTCCTTCCATAAACGGGGTTGATTTGCAATCTCGCTCACCGTATGAAAGGCCTTCAGACAATGAAGCTTTTCTTCTGTAAACTCAAACATAGCGCCTCCTGATTTAACTGTATAGGTTTTTATAACTGGTAATGACCTCTTCTATATTAAGCTATTCGTAAGAAAATGTAAAGCTTTTCATTCGAAAATTTCAGCATGCCGTATTGAAGCATATCATCTGATAAATAGCGGCATTCAGGCAAAAAAGAGACCATCTCACCGTGATGATCTCTTTTTTTTCGAGCGCTTTTTATCCTGCTCTTCCTGATTTTCATATTGATTTCCGAGGGATCAGATCCACAATGACCAGCTCTGGTTTATTATTCAGCCTGATCTTGATGCTATGCGTTCCCAGGCCCGAAGAGATAATCATGCTGGTGGATCTTTTTTCTTTCAAGCCGTGCACATGTCGATTAAAGAATTGGAACTGCGGAGTCATCAGCCCGATTTCCTTCCACAGCCGTATCGTTCCGCCGTGAAAATGACCCGAAAGCACCAAATCCGCGCCCCAGCGCGCATATGCATCCAGATAGAGGGGAGAATGGGCAAGCAGAATCTCGAAGCAGTCCTTTGAAGAAGGGCCGAGCCTCTCCTGAATATAGCCCGGATCCATCTTTTTTCCGGAAAACTTTTTATAATACTCTTCATTGATATCCAACCCGCTGATTCGAATCCCCGCTCCTGCTCCTCTTTCATCCTCTCTCTTTTCGTTCTCTCTTTTTTCATTTTGTGCAAATTTGCAGTTCTTGATTGCAGGATCAAAGAGAGGAGGCTCATACATCGCAGAGGAATCGCTGAGATGGGAAATCCCCAGACATTGGAGACTATAGGTTAAGAAAGCGTATTTATTTTGATATTTCTCCTTATTTTTCAGCCTCTGCTCATGATTTCCGTTTCCGTAATAAACCGGATACTTTAAGGACAGTTCCCTGCAAAGACTGAGACCGGTCTCGAGCCTTGCCTGCTTCTTGACCAGAGGAAGATCTCCCCCGATCAATATAAGATCCGGAGCATATGCATCAATTCTCTTCAGAAGATCCTTATTCTTCTTTCCGAAGCGCATATCATGAAGATCCGTAAGAAAAGCGATCCGCCTTCTTCCCCTCAGCTTCTTGTCCGTCCGGATCTGATAATATGCCACGCTCAGAGATCTCTTTTCATACTCGGAACGAAGCAATGCAAGCAGCCCCGAAAGGAGGGCGGCCAAGCCCGCGATCTTTACGATTAAAAAATTTCTTTTCTTCATTTATTCTATCCAGACGCCCTGCGCATCGACTTTGTAACCGTCGGGAGTCGTCGCGTCAACCAGCATCTTTCCGCTATCTGATAAATAATACCAAAGTTTCTTGTACTGGATCCAGGAAGAAGTCTGCATGCTTCCGTCTTCCCGAAAATAAAACCAATTTCCGAAAGCGTCCTGCCTCCAGCCCGTTCCCATATAAGCATCGGCGTCAAACCAGTAGTCCTTGGATTCGATCTTCAGGATTTCCGATTCCGCCCTCTTTCCGTTTTCTTTAATATAATACCAGCCTCTTACATCCAATACCCAACCTCGCTTCACCGGCTTTCCGGGACCGGAAAGCGAGGGCGATCCCGACTCCCTAAGAGCTTCTTGAGCATCGGCAGGGGCAGCTTCCTTTGTCTGCCCGGGTTGCGCCGCTTCTTCTTTCGGGAGGCTTTTTCCCACGGGACCGATTTTTCCGGCGGGAGCTTCTTTTACCGCCTCTTCTTTGCGGGGAGCTTCTTTTGCTCCCGTATTTTCTTGTGCTCCCGCGTTTTCTTTCGCTCCCCGGCTTTCTTTTTCCTCCGGCTTCCCGCTTCCTTCCTCTCCCTGATGATACAGAGCGAATCCGTAGTCCAAAAGCTTCTTTGTATCCGAATAATGCGTGCCCGAGCTCTTCAGGATAACCGCAATAAGCTTTACATCCTCTCTTTGCGCAGCCGTAACCAAGGTGTTTCCGGCTTTCATCGTATAGCCGGTCTTGCCTCCTATGATGCCCTTATAATATCTGTAATCCGCCTCAAAAATCATCTTATGCCCCATGGTAAGCAGAACAGGTTTGGGATTATTCTTGATTGCCGGAAAAGAATAGGTTCTGGTGGAGACAATTCCCTTAAAGACCTCATTCTCAAAGCAGGCTCTTGCAATCAAAGCCATATCTCTTGCCGTAGTATAATGAGAGTCGCTGTTGAGCCCGCTCGGATTGACAAAGTTTGTATTCGTACAGCCGAGGGCCTTCGCTCTTTGATTCATCATCGCGGCAAAACCCTGTATGGATCCCCCCGTATGTTCGGCAAGACCGTTTGCCGCGTCATTGGCGGATCTGAGCATGAGCGCATAAAGACAGTCCTTTACGCTCACGCTGTCCCCCTCCGAAAGTCCGAGCTTTACGGCTCCCGATTCGAGATTGGTCGTTGCCGTTTTGGAAAAATGAACCTTATCCTTGAAATCCGTATTTTCTATAACCAAAAGAGCCGTCATGATTTTAGTTATGGATGCGGGATAAAACCTCGTATCCGCATTTTTTTCAAACAATACCTCTCCCGTCTTCGCATCGACGAGAATGGCTCCCTGTGCCGCAATTTCCGGCTTTGAAGGATCGGCAAAGGCTTCCTTTTGCAAAAAGCATAAGCATAGATAGGATAATAATAACGTCCAAAGAAGCGTTTTTCTGATTATTTTTCTTCTCATATATCACTGCCCCAATTTTTTTAGTTTACCGGCAATACATCCAGGCTGTAAATTCCCACCGGTGAATCCGCGTTCAGGGTTCTTCCCTCATTCAGCGCAATAATAAACATATAGCCCTCGCTGACAAACTCCAGAGTTTCCTGATCCTTCTTTCCTATCGTGAATTCGCTCTCGTCCACATTTTTATTATAGGAAACATCCTCAGCGCTAAGCGAATTGAGGAAGTCCTCAGACTTGATCTCTTCCTTCCCGATTCCCCAAAGATCCCCCATCGTTGTCGTAACCACCCAGCAAAGACCTGCCTCGTCCGCCTCTCCCTGCTCCGGATAAAGCACGAACATTCTGTCCGGATCCTTATAATACAATATGCTCGATATCTCGTCTTTCTTTTCCTCCGCCGGCGCGCCCAGTTCCAGCAGAATCGAGTCGTAATCTCCGCCCACATGGTTTGCCACGTCGAAATTCAACTCCACTCCTTCTACCTTCTTGTCCTTATTCTGCTCCGCCTCCGTGCTGCTCTCCTGTGTTTCCTTCGCGCTGCTTTCCTCTGCCGTACTGCTCTGAGCCGATGTGCTTTCCTCCTCTGCCTTCTTTGCGCATCCCGCTGCTCCGAGAGACGAAAGCGCTAATACCAGTGCCGCACATATAAGTATGTTTTTCTTTTTCATGTCTTATCCTCCCTGATAGAAAATAGTTAAGCAAATCATCCGCCTATGCTTATCAATATTCCGGCTCATCCTGCAATTTGCCGATTTTACTAAGACTTTAGCATAGTTAAATGATAAAAGCCATAGAAAACTTCTTATAATTTGTTTAACACTTCGATTAGAGCAATAAAAACGACCGCAGATTTACATCCGCAGCCGTTTCTCCTGCTAAGCTCCGATCAGCCCGAGCTTTCGGCAGGCATTGAATATTCCGTCCTTATCGATATCATCCGTAATCAGATCCGCGATCTCTTTAAGCGCATCGACCGCATTTCCCATCGCCACGCCGATTCCCGCCTCCGAGAGAATCTCATAATCATTCATCGAATCTCCGAAAGCTACGGTATCAGCAAGAGCAATGCCGAAATAATCGCAAAGCTTTTTCAATCCCTCCGCCTTGCTGTTTCCGTGCTCTATGACGTCCGCTCCGCTCACTCCGGCAAAGGACCTGCATTTGAGAGCGGGAAAATGCTTCTCGATTTCCCTTGCCCCCTCTTCATAGCCCACATATGCCAAGGTTCCGATATCCAGATCGATGAGGCGCTGCGGATCCGCAAACCTCCGCCATGACTGTCCCCATGATTTGATGTCGAATTCTCTGACCTTCTCCGGGTGCAGATAATAATCTTCCTCTCCCACGGTTACCCCTATGGAGTACTCTCTTTCGAGACAAAAATCGATCAGCCTTCTCAGGAGCCGCTTATCAAAATAATGCCGGTAAATCAGTTCCTCTCCTATCGTAATCTTCGTTCCGTTCAGCTCGATCATCGCATCGGGGCGAATCATTTCATAAAACGGCTTTCCGTGATGATTTCCCATATCTCTTCCGGTCGCAATCACGATCTTATGCCCGTTTGCTCTGAGCAGATCGAGCGCTCTGAGCGCCGAATCCGGTATTTTGTAATCCGCATGATTCAGCAATGTCATATCCAAGTCGAAACTTATTATTTTTTTCATTCCGGTCTTTCTTTCCCGCTTTGCCTTTTCTTAAAGCGATTCTTCCAAAGAAACCCTTACCTTCTTCAGGTGCCAGATATCCCTCACATATTCCTCTATCGTTCTGTCCGAAGAAAACTTTCCGCAGGACGCGGTCTGTAAAAATGCCATCTTTGCCCAGCGCTTCTTATCCCTGTAAGCTTTGTCCACTTCCTCATGGGCATTTGCATATGCACGGAAATCCTTAAGAATGAAATACACATCCGCGCGATCTCCCCCGATCGGATAGAGAAGGGAATCATAAATTTCTTTGAACATCCCCGCATTTTCGGCAGAGAAATATCCGTTGGTCAGCTGCATCAGAACCTTTCTGATTTCGGGATCCTGATTAAAGATTTCCAGAGGATCGTAGCCTCCGTTCTGCTCGTAGGCGATCACCTCATCTGAGGATAATCCGAAGATAAAGGCATTATCCCTTCCCACCTCTTCTACGATCTCGACGTTTGCTCCGTCCATCGTACCCAGAGTGGGCGCTCCGTTCAGCATAAACTTCATGTTTCCGGTTCCGGAAGCCTCCTTGCTTGCCGTCGATATCTGCTCGCTGACATCCGCTCCGGCAAAGATGATCTCCGCACTGGAAACCTTGTAATCTTCGATGAATACGACCTTGATCTTTCCGTTTATGGAAGCATCATTATTGATCACATCCGCAACCGCATTGATCAGCTTGATCGTCAGCTTCGCTCTTCTATAGCCTGCCGCAGCCTTCGCACCGAAAATAAAGGTTCTCGGATACATATCGAATCCGCTGTCATCCTTAAGTTTATTGTACAGATACATGATATGCAGGATGTTTAAAAGCTGACGCTTATACTCGTGAAGGCGCTTTACCTGAACATCGAAAATCGAATTGGGATCGACATCGATATTGTTTTTCTCCTTGATCAGTTTTGCCAGCCTGAGTTTGTTTTTATGCTTGATCTCCATAAACTCCGCCAGAGCCTGCTCATCATCGGAGAATTGATTGAGCTTTGAGATGCTTGCCAGGTTGCAGATCCAGTCCTCGCCGATCTTCTTGCTGATCCATTTTGCCAGCAGGGGATTGGCATGCAGCATGAATCTTCTCTGCGTGATTCCGTTGGTCTTATTATTGAACTTCTGCGGCATCATCCGGTAGAAATCCTTCAGCTCCTGATTTTTCAGGATCTCGGTATGCAGCCTCGCCACGCCGTTTACCGAAAAGCTGCCGACAATCGCCATATATGCCATTCTCACCTGACCCTCGTATAATACCGCCATTTTGGCGATCTTATCCTGATCGTTCGGATATTTTTCTTCGATCTGCGCAACAAATCTTCGATTGATCTCCTCCACGATCTGGTACACTCTGGGAAGCAGCCTGGAGAAGAGATCGATGGGCCATTTCTCAAGCGCCTCCGACATAATGGTATGATTGGTATAGGCACAGGTCCTGGTCGTAATATCCCATGCCTCGTCCCAATTCAGCCCCTCCTCGTCCAGCAATATCCTCATCAGCTCCGGTACGGTTACCGTAGGATGCGTATCATTCATCTGGAATACCACCTTTTCGGGGAGCAGCCTGATATCCTCATGTTTTTCCTTAAATTTTGCAATCGCCCTCTGCACGCTTGCCGAGATAAAGAAATACTGCTGTTTTAAGCGAAGTTCTTTTCCCGCATAATGATTGTCGTTTGGATAAAGCACCTCCACGATGGTTCTTGCCAGATTTTCCTGCTCTACCGCCTTCTGGTACTCTCCCTTATCAAAATGCGCAAGACTGAAATTGGTAATTGCCTCCGCATCCCAGATTCTTAAGGTATTGACAATATTGTTCTCGTATCCGACGATGGGCATATCATAGGGGATTGCTCTGACCGAGCCGTAGTTTTCGTGAATAAATCTCTCCTCGCCGTTTTCCGTCTCTACCCTGACATTTCCTCCGAAACGAACCTCACATGCGTATTCCGGTCTCTTCATCTCGAAGGGATAGGGGTTTTTAAGCCATTCATCCGGCACCTCTATCTGATAGCCCTTCTCTATCTTCTGCTTGAACATTCCGTAACGGTAGCGAATGCCGCAGCCGTATGCCGGATATCCCAGAGAAGCGAGCGAATCCAAAAAGCATGCCGCAAGCCTTCCGAGGCCTCCGTTGCCCAGCGCCGGATCGGGCTCCTGATCCTCGATCAGATTCAGATCGAAGCCGAGCTCGTCCAATGCCTCCTTTACTTCCTCAAAGGCGCCGATATTGATTATATTATTTCCGAGAGCACGTCCCATCAGAAATTCCATCGACATATAGTAAAGGATCTTGCTGTCCTGCTTTTCATATTCGTTATGCGTTGCAATCCAGCGATCGATCACCAGATCCTTCACGGAATTCGAAACCGCCTGAAAAATCTGCTCTGCACTTGCCTCTTCCAAAGTCTTTCTATAAAGAATCTTTACATTATCCTCTATGGACTTCTTAAATATTTCTTTATCTATTACCTTCTTCATTTAATTCCTCCAAATTGCTTAAATCTTTGAAACTCCGAGTATAACATCTTCTCCGTTTAAGTTCCACTCTTTTTTATAACCGGAGAGCTCTTTTGTGCTTATTTCGTCCGCAAGAACCTCGGATTTGATCATTTCCAGATTATCCTTTATGATTCCCTCGATTCTTGCATTGCCCGTCTGGGAAAGGAGAATATGATCCGTTACCTCGAATCCTGCTTCCTTCCTCATCGTCTGCACCTTGCTGATCAGTTCTCTGACAAAGCCCTCATTAATCAGCTCATCGCTCATTCGAATATCCAAAACCACCGTGGTCCTCGCATCTCCGTCGGATACAAAATCCTCGCTCTTTACCGTATCGATCAAAAGATCCTCTCTGCCCAGCACAACAGGCTCTCCCTTGAGTTCAAGCCTTAATACGCCTTCGCGGTTGAGCCGGTTCATCGCTTCGTTGCCCTTAAGCTCGGAAAGCGCGGTTTTGATCTCCCCGAGCAGCTTGCCGTATTTCGGGCCTACGGTCTTTAACTGGGGCTTAAATACATAGCTCACGAATTCATCCACATCGTTTTTGAATTCTATCGATTTTACATTGAGCTCATCCTTGATGATATCCGTATAAAATCTGTCCAAGCTCCTCGGCGCCTTCACATACATTCCGGCAAGCGGCTGGCGGTTCTTGACATTTGCCGCATTTCTTGCCGCACGTCCGAATACGACGATATCAAGCACCTCGTCCATATCCTCCTCGAGCTTCTTATTGATGAAGCTCTCCTTTGCAATCGGGAAATCACAAAGATGTATGCTCTCTTTTGCCTCCTTATCGACGCTTCTTACCATATTCTGATAAATCGCCTCCGTAATAAAGGGAATCATCGGAGCCGCAAGCCTGCAAAGGCTTTCCAATGCGGTATAAAGCGTCATATACGCATTGATCTTATCCTGCTCCATTCCCTTTGCCCAGAATCTCTCTCTGCAGCGGCGCACATACCAGTTGCTCATCGCATCCGTAAAGTTCTGCAGCGCTCTTGCCGCCTCGGTGATCTTATAATTGTTCAGATTCTCATCGACCTCGCGAATCAGGGTATTGAGCTTGGAGAGGAGCCATTTATCCATGACCGAAAGCTTTTCAAACGCAAGCTCATGTTTTGTCGGGTCGAATTGATCGATTTCCGCATAGAGAATATAAAATGCATAGGTATTCCAAAGCGTTCCCATGAATTTTCTCTGCCCCTCGGAAACTGCCTTGCCGTGGAAACGGTTCGGAAGCCAGGGAGCGGAATTCACATAAAAATACCAGCGGATCGCATCCGCGCCGTACTCGCCCAGCGCCTCCATAGGATCGACCGAATTGCCCTTGGACTTGCTCATTTTCTGCCCGTTCTCATCCTGCACATGCCCCATGACGATAACGTTCTTATACGGAGCCTGATTAAAGATCAGGGTGGAAATCGCAAGCAAAGAATAGAACCATCCTCTGGTCTGATCCACCGCCTCCGAGATGAAATCCGCGGGGAACTGAGCCTCGAATAATTCCTTGTTTTCAAAGGGATAATGATGCTGCGCAAATGGCATCGCACCGGAATCGAACCAGCAGTCTATAACCTCCGGAGTCCTCTGCATCTGCCCTCCGCATTTTTCGCATCTGATCTTTACCTCGTCGATATAGGGTCTGTGCAGCTCTATATTCTCCGGGCAATTATCCGACATGGACCTAAGCTCCTCTATGCTTCCTATGCTATGCATATGGCCGCAGTCACAGATCCATATATTCAGCGGAGTTCCCCAATATCTGTTTCTGGATATCGCCCAGTCCTGAACATTCTCCAGCCAGTCTCCGAATCTTCCCTTTCCTATGCTTTCCGGAATCCAGTTGATCGTATTATTGTTCCGGATCAGATCCTCTTTCACCGCGCTCATCTTGATATACCAGGATTCTCTCGCGTAATAAATGAGCGGGGTCGAGCATCTCCAGCAATGAGGATAGCTATGCTCGAAATCCGGTGCGCAGAAGAGCTTTCCGCTCTCCTCAAGATCCTGCAGGATCAGCGGGTCCGCCTTCTTGACAAAGACGCCCGGCCATTTGGTCTCCTCTGTCATCTCTCCCTTGCTGTCAACCAGCTGCACGAAGGGAAGGTCATACTTTTTTCCTACTCTGGAGTCGTCCTCACCGAAAGCCGGAGCCGTATGCACGATACCGGTACCGTCCGTCAGGGTTACATAATGATCGCATACGACGAACCATGCCTTCTTGTCGGTTTTGACAAAATCAAAGAGGGGCTCGTATTCCTTATATTCCAGGCTCTTTCCGCTGAAACTCTCCAGAATTTCGTAATTCTCCTTCAACACGCTCTCACAGAGCGCCTCCGCCATGATATAGGTATGCTCTCCCTGCCTCACGCGCACATAGCTCTCATCCGGATTAACGCAGAGCGCGACATTGCTCGGCAAAGTCCAGGGCGTCGTCGTCCATGCAAGAAAATATGCGTCCTCTCCCTTTACCTTAAATCTTACAATCGCCGAACGCTCCTTGATATCCTTATAGCCCTGAGCCACCTCATGGCTGGAGAGAGGGGTTCCGCATCTCGGGCAATAGGGAACGATCTTGAAGCCCTTATAAAGAAGACCCTTTTCCCAGATCTGCTTCAATGCCCAAAATTCGGATTCGATAAATTCATTATGATAGGTTACATAGGGATTTTCCATATCCGCCCAAAATCCGACTACAGAGGAAAATTCCTCCCACATTCCCTTGTACTGCCATACGCTCTTCTTGCATTCCTCGATAAAGGGAGCAAGCCCGTACTCCTCGATCTGTTCCTTTCCGTCCAGTCCGAGCGCCTTCTCGACCTCAAGCTCCACCGGCAGTCCGTGCGTATCCCAGCCCGCCTTTCTGGGAACCTTCGATCCCTTCATCGTCCGATACCTCGGGATCATATCCTTGATCACCCTGGTTAAAACATGACCGATATGGGGCTTTCCGTTTGCCGTCGGCGGTCCGTCATAAAACATATAGGTCGGAGCATCCTTTCTCGTCTCTATACTCTTTTCAAAGATTGCTTCCTTCTTCCAAAACGCTTCTATTTCTTTCTCTCTCTCAACAAATTTCAAATCCGTCGATACTTTTTTATACATTGCTTCCCTTCCTTTTCTCTTTGATTCTTTTTTGCATTCTTTACCTGTTTTTTCCAAAATATAAAATGCCCCATCCTGCGAACAGGACGAGGCCTAAGCTTCGTTTAAAACCACCTATCACAGCATACAGGCATATGCCTTCCCTTTAACGCAGGACTGCGGCTTAGCCTAGTACAGGATTCTGCACGGAAAAGGATTCCGATTGCCAGATGCCGATCCCTGTCTTCGGTAAGCGACTCGGGAGTGATTTTCATCCGTACCTTCCGCACCGGGCTCCCACCATCCCCGGCTCGCTATGCCTTCTTGATACGATTACTCTCTCCGTCAAAGTCTTTGACCTACCCATTATATATATGCAATATCACTCTGTCAAGCTTGATCTCCCATCTCTCCCGAAGGAAGATGCGCAAGCCCTGGTCCGCCGCTTTTGCCGCTAAAGATTTACCACCCCGGAAAGCTGCTCTCTTTTTGCCACCTCTATCGGAATATCCCCCGCCGAAGAAAAGCCTGCCAAATAACTTAATTCACATTTCACCGCTTCATAGGCGAGAGAGGGATAATTATTTTCACTGCTCAAATGACCGAGAAAAATTTTCTTAAGCCCCTGATGAAAAATTCTGCATAAGAGCTTCCCTGCGCTCTCATTGGAAAGATGCCCGAAATCGCTTAAAATTCTCCTCTTTAAGTGGTAGGGATAGGGACCCGCTTCAAGCATTCTGATATCATGGTTCGCTTCCACCAAAACCGCATCCAGATTTCTCAGGTGCTCGACGATCTCTTCGGTATAATGCCCCAAATCCGTCGCCACCGCCACCGCCCTCTCTCCGGAGCTGACCCTGTATGCAAAGGGTTCTCTCGCATCATGATCTACCCGAAAGGGTTTAACCGTCAAGTCTCCGATCTTTGTCCTGCATTCCGAAGAAATCGGAATCAGCAGATCCTCAAAGCCCTCCGCCAGACCCATTCTCCGGATTTCTTCCAGACTTCCCGGTGAAGCATAGACCGGAATCCGGTGTTTTTTTAAAAACACTTTCAATCCCTTGATATGATCGCTATGTTCATGGGTAATCAGTAATGCGCTCAGCTCATCCGCCTTGATTCCCAGCTCACTTAATCCGCATTCTATCCGCTTATTGCTGATTCCCGCATCGATCAGGATATGTGTCTTATCCGAACCGAGATAAATTGAATTGCCGCTGCTCCCGCTGGCAATGCTCGCCATCCTCATCTTCTTTACTTCCGTTCTGTTTTTATGATAGAAAACGCCTTCTGTTTCTCAGCTGACAAAGTTTCGGCTGATATGCCATAAAAAAGCGAAGATAAAAAAGATTCCGAGCAGAAAATAAATGATGCGGAGATTCTTTCTCCCCCAAAATTTTGCCAGCTTCGGGAGGTATCTCCCTCTATACATGCCCTCGGGGTCTTCTTTCGCAAGATAAATCAGATAAGCTCCGATTAAAAAAGCAATATAAGGCTCCATTTTCTCTTCCTCCTTCGGTGATTTCCCGCAGCTTCCGCTTTCTTTTTCGGCGTTTGTCCAGTCTATTGTAGCAAGATTTATCCTCCAAAGCAATAAAATTTCCAGGCAAAAGAAGAGCCCCGCTTTTTAAGGCTTCGGCTCTTCTTTCTTACTTTCAGGATCTTATTCCTCTTATATAAATAAATTCATATTGGAGTTATCATTTGCCTCAAGCATGGTCGCAACTCCTCCTATTTCTACGCCCTCGATCAGCTCCTCCTTCGTAATGCCCATCACATCCATCGACATCTGGCAGGCGATCATCCTGATTCCCGCCTTCTGTGCGCTTTGAATCAGATCCTCGAGAGAATAAATATTATTATCCTTCATTACCTTTCTGATCATTTTGGCTCCCATACCGAGCATATTCATTTTCGAAAGACCGAGCTTTCGGCTCCCTCTTGGCATCATCCCGGCAAACATCTTGGAGATCAGGTTTTTCTTGACCGGAATATTTTCGCTCTTCCTTAAAATATTCAGCCCCCAGAAGGTGAAGAACATATTGACCTTATCTCCCATCGCAACCGCTCCGTTGGCAATGATAAAGGAAGCGATCGCCTTATCGAGATCCGAGCTGAATACGATCATGCTCTTTTCCTGCCGCCTCTGCATCGTCGTGCAGCCCTGCAGGCTCACCGAACCCGAAGAAGCCAGCTTTCTGATCAGGGCATAAAACCTTCCCCCCTCGCAATTTCTCTCTATCAGCTCGTTTCCGGTATTCTTTACCCAGCTGATAATATCGGAATAAAAACCGGGATCGGTCGATTTCACACGCAGAAGCTCTCCTTTTTCCAGTCCCTCCATCGCCCTGGCAACCTCTACGATGGGACCGGGGCAGCAAAGCCCGCAGACATCAAGCTCCTTTACCGATTGCATTTCTTCAGTTTTTTTTTGCTCTTTCCCCTCTTCTTTTTCCTGCACCTCAATCAGCTCTCCGTTATCCTTAAAACCTGCATAGGAAGCGCCGCCCGCATCCTGATCCGGATGCAGTATTCGGTAGCTTCTGTATCCTCCCAGAAGATTTTTCGCCTTAAATCCGTTTTGGAGCATCAGCCTTGCTCCGATATATCCCCTCAGACCGACTGCACAGCTTAATACATAGGTTTTATTCCTATCCAGATTCTTCATTTCTTCTCGCAGCGATCCGAGCGGTATCGGAAGCGCTCCGGGAAGAGTGCCGCTCATCCGCTCCATATCCTCCCTGACATCGATCAGCACGATTTCCTCTCCCTGATCGATCAGCTCCTCCGGACGAAGGACCTCGATCAATCCCTCCAATTGATTCATCGCCGTAAATCCCGCCATATTTACGGGATCTTTTGCGGAGGAATAAGGAGGCGCATAGGCAAGTTCAAGCTCCGCAAGATCTTCCACGCTTCCCTTCATTCTGATCAGCGCCGCGATCACGTCTATTCTCTTATCGACGCCGTCATAACCGACGATCTGGGCACCCAGGACTCTGCCCTCCGTATCAAAAATCAGCTTGATGCTCATTGCCGCCGCACCGGGATAATATCCGGCATGGGAATTGGGATGGATCAGAGTCACTCTGTAATCTCTCTTATATTCTTTTCCCGCGGCGCGCAGAGCCTTCTCGTTTAATCCCGTCGCGGCAACCGAAAGATCGAAAATCTTAGCCACGCTCGTTCCCTGCGTTCCCTTATAAGTACGCTTTTTGCCGAGCACGATATTGTCCGCCGCGATTCTTCCCTGCTTATTTGCCGGTCCCGCAAGCGGAATCATCGTCTTATTGCCGAGCACGAAATGGTCCACTTCGATAATATCTCCCACCGCCAAAATATCCGGATCGGAAGTCTGCATATATTCATCCACGACGAGTCCGCCTCTGGCATTGAGTTCCAAGCCCGCTTCTTTGGCAAGCTCCGAATTCGGGCGTATTCCTATCGAAAGAATAACCATCTCCGCCTCTACCTTGCTTTCATCCTCAAGGAGGATCTCGGAGATTCCTTCCCGATGCAGGATCTTTTGAACGCCGTTATTGGTGATGAGCCTCACTCCCTTATCTCTTAAATGCTGCTCGACGATCTGCGCCATATCGAAGTCCAGCGGAGCCATAACCTGATCCGCCTTTTCGATTACGCTCACCTCTATCCCTCTGTGGGCGAAGTTTTCCGCCATCTCAAGTCCGATAAATCCGCCTCCGATCACCGCCGCTTTTTTCACCCCGTGCTCCTTGATATAGGAGTAGATCTTGTCGGTATCCGGAATATTCCAAAGCGTAAACACGTTGTCGGCTTCAAATCCCTCTACCGGAGGCTTGATCGGTCTTGAACCCGTGGATAAAAGAAGCTTATCATAGGGAAGGGTATAGCTCTCGCCGCTTTTAAGATCTTTTACTTCCACTTCCTTCTTTTCTCTGTCTATCCTGAGCGCCTCGCTGTTTACTCTGACATCGATGCGATATTTTTTGGAAATCTCTTCCGGCGTGGAAACAAAGAGCGCATCTCTTTCCTTGATCACTCCGCCGATATAATAGGGAAGCCCGCAGTTGGCAAAAGAAACATATCCGCCTCTCTCCAAAAGTATGATATTTGCGTCCTCATCCATTCTTCTCAATCTTGCCGCCGCGGTAGCGCCTCCCGCAACACCGCCGATGATGATAATATTTTTATGCATAATTCCTCTCCCTAAAAAAATGATTTAATCATATTGCTGATATCCTTGTCGACGAGGCTGTAATAAACCTCGGTTCCCTGCTTTTTCGCCTCTACGATTCCCATATCCCTGAGCTTCGACAGATGCTGTGAAATCCCCGACTGGGAGATGCCCATACAATCCGTAAAATATCCCACATTGCAGGGTCCCTCTCTGAAAAGTCTTTTCACAATGCATAGCCTCGCCGGATGAGAAACCGCCTTCAATAGATTTGCCAAATGCAGAATTCTTGCATTATCGGGATTATCTTCCCTTTCCTCTCGCATTCCTCTACCTCCTCTCCATCCTGATGAGTTTTCTTTCGGATGTTCATTTTTATATTATTATATTCTAATATTATAATATTCAAATGCTCTAATGTAATGATATGATAAAAATCCGTTTCTGTCAAGCAAAAAAACAAAAACGGATTTCCTCTTTAGATCTATCCTCTTCCGAACTCGCTCAGCCTAAGCCCCGGATTTCTTTCCTCCACCATGCGTATGCTCCACGGATTGATGAAAATCAAAAGCGGGCGCTCCTTTAAGTCCTTGATTTTTTTCATATCGCTCGTTCCCTGGAGCTTATCCGTATCGATTTCATCCGGATTCTCTATCCAGCGGATATGCTCATAAGGAAGCTTTTCCAGCTTGATCTCTACATTGTACTCGTTTTCCAGCCTATAGCTGAGCACATCGAACTGAAGCTGACCGACGACGCCGACGATGATTTCTTCCATTCCGGTATTGAACTCCTGGAAGATCTGTATCGCTCCCTCCTGCGCAATCTGATAAACTCCTTTGATAAACTGCTTGCGCTTCATCGTATCGACCTGGCGCACTCTGGCAAAATGCTCGGGTGCAAAGGTCGGAATTCCTTCAAATTCCAGCCTCTCTTTTGCGGAAGAGAGCGTATCCCCGATCGAAAAAATTCCCGGATCAAAGACGCCGATAATATCTCCCGCATAGGCTTCCTCGACGATCTTTCTCTCGTCCGCCATCATCTGCGTGGATTGATTCAGCCTGATCTTCTTTCCTCCCTGGGTATGAAAAACCTCCATTCCCGGGCTGTAACGACCTGTGCAGATGCGCATGAAGGCGATCCTGTCCCGATGCGCCTTATTCATATTCGCCTGTATCTTAAAGACAAAGGCGGAGAAAAAATCATCCCGCATAGGCTCAACCATACCCTCCACGGTCTTTCTCGGCAAGGGAGGGCTGGTCATCTTAAGAAAATGCTCCAAAAAGGTCTCCACTCCGAAATTGGTCAGCGCCGAACCGAAAAAGACGGGAGAAAGCTCTCCCCTGCTCACTCTCTCCATATCCAGCTCATCGCTCGCCCCGTCGAGGAGTTCGATATCTTCCATCAGTTTCTCATACTCGCCTTCCCCGAGCTGCCCGCGCGCCTCTTCCAAAGGATAATCCTTCGTTTCCACCTCCTTCATGCCGGCAAGCGCCGCTCTGAAGGTGCTCACTCTCCCGCTCTTTCTGTCATACACTCCCCGGAAGCCTTTTCCGCATCCGATGGGCCAATTTACCGGACAGGTTCTGATTTTAAGCACCTCTTCAATCTCATCCATCAGCTCGAAGGGATCCTTTGCCTCCCTGTCCAGCTTATTGATAAAAGTAAAAATCGGAATATTTCGAAGCACGCAGACCTTAAAGAGCTTGATCGTCTGCGCCTCCACTCCCTTTCCCGCATCGATGACCATTACCGCAGAGTCGGCAGCCATCAGCGTACGGTAGGTATCCTCCGAAAAGTCCTGATGCCCGGGCGTATCCAGAATATTGATGCAAAATCCCTCATAATTAAACTGCATCACCGAAGAGGATACGGATATTCCTCTCTCCTTTTCGATCTCCATCCAGTCGCTGACCGCATATTTCGCCGTTTTTCTTCCCTTGACGCTTCCCGCCAGATTGATCGCTCCTCCGTAGAGAAGGAATTTTTCGGTCAATGTCGTCTTTCCCGCATCCGGGTGGCTGATGATCGCAAAGGTTCTCCTTTTTTTTACTTCTTCAAAATTCAAATCTGTATTTCCCCCAGTCTCTTTTAAAATTCCGCCGCAGAAAACGCTTTTTTCTCAGAGAGAAAGAGTTTTTTCTCTTCTTTATCCTCTCCCCGACATTTCCCGGCATTTTGATATGATCTCGTCCAATATCGCATGTGCCAATTCTCTCTTCGTCATCAATGCAAGATCCTTTGTCCTCTCTTTGGTAATCAGGGTCACGCGGTTCGTATCGACACCGAATCCCGCCCCCTCCTCATTCAGATTATTCGCCACGATCATATCCAGATTCTTTTTATACAGCTTTTTGGAAGAATTTTCAATCAGATTTTCCGTTTCCATCGAAAAACCGCAAAGAAATTGATGAGTTTTCTTATGCTCTCCCAAAAACCGCAGAATGTCCCGGGTCCTCTCCAGCTCTATCGCGGCATCCTCTCCGCTTTTTTTGATCTTATTCTCCGCGATATGCTTCGGTCTGTAATCGGCTACCGCCGCCGCCTTGATAATGATATCCTGCGCTTCGTATCTGGATTGAATCGCTTCAAACATCTCCTTTGCCGAGACGATTTGCACCAAATCTACAAATGCGGGAAGCTTCTCTGCCGTGCTGCCGACGACCAGCGTCGTTTTCGCCCCTCTGTCGGCAGCCGCCCGGGCAAGCTCTATGCCCATTTTTCCGCTGGAATGGTTGCTGATGAACCTGACCGGATCGATCGCCTCCCTCGTGGGACCCGCGCTGATGAGGATTCTTTTTCCTCTCAGATCCTTCTCATAGGCGACTTCATGGATCGCATATTCCAGAATCGTATCCGGATCCGCCATTTTTCCCTTTCCGATATCGCCGCAGGCAAGATGACCGCAGACAGGCTCTATGAGCTTGATTTTATACAGCTTCAGCCTGTCCATATTATCCTGCACGATCGGATTTTCATACATTCTGGTATTCATCGCGGGGGCAATGAGAATCGGGCATTTTGCGGCAAGCAGAGTCGTCGTCAGCATATCATCCGCAATTCCGTTTGCCATCTTGCCGATGATATCCGCCGTAGCGGGGGCTACGATAAAAAGATCGGCTTTTTTTGCCAATTCGATATGCTCCACCTTAAATTCAAAATTTCGCTCAAAGGTATCCGTCAGACATTTATGGGAGGAAAGGCTCTCAAAGGTAATCGGACCGATAAAATGCAATGCGTTCCTGGTCATAATGACATGCACCTCAGCTCCCTCCCTGACCAAAGCGCTCACGAGTCCCGCCGTCTTATATGCGGCGATGCCTCCCGATACGCCTACGATAATTGTTTTTCCTTTCAGCATAGCTCCCTCCTTTTATTGTTTTCATCCTTTGCTTATGATAAAATATGAACTTAGCTTATTCTAACATAAGGAAAGGAAAGAAACCATGATTTTAGCAATAGATATGGGCAATACCAATATCGTGATCGGGGGAATCGACGAAGAGAAGATCTATTTCCTCGAAAGAATCACGACGGACAGAGGAAGAACCGATCTCGAATATGCGGTCAATATTAAAAATATTTTTGAAATCCATAAAATAGAAGCGGATACGATAGAGGGCTGCATCATCTCAAGCGTGGTGCCCCCTCTGAATAATACGATCTTTTCCGCACTTGGAAAGATCACCGGTAAAAAAAGCATCCTCGTAAGACATAATATGAATACCGGGCTCTGCATCGATATGGATAATCCTCAGTCGGTGGGTGCCGATCTTATCGTGGATTCGGTTGCGGCGATGGCGGAATACCCCCTCCCGCTTGCCGTCATTGATATGGGAACGGCTACGACGATCTTCGTCGTAGATGAAGAGAAAAAATTCATCGGAGGCATCATCCATCCCGGGCTTCGGGTTTCTCTCGACTCCCTCAGCTCCCGAACCGCCCAGCTTCCCCATATTAATCTCGAATATCCCTCCAGAATCATCTCGAAAAACACGATCGAAAGCATGAGGAGCGGAATCCTGTACGGACATGCGGGAATGATAGACGGCTGCATCTCCAATATGGAAGAGGAACTGCAAAAAAAGCTCACCGCGATTGCAACCGGAGGTCTTGCCCAGTTTATCGCCCCTCTTTGCCGTCATCGGGTCATTGTCGATGATCATCTGCTCCTGAAAGGACTCCTGATCCTCTACCGCAAAAATCAGGATTAAAAAAGAGGGAGCTCTTCTTCGAGCCTTTCCTTAAGGAGGGTCTTCCTGTCCGATACCTTTACGTTTTCTACCGCATAGGCAAGCGCTTTTTTGCTCCCGACAATCACCAAAATCTTTTTTGCCCTCGTAATCCCGGTATAAATTAAATTTCTTTGCAGCATCATATAATGATTCATCAAAACCGGCATGACGACGATCTTATATTCCGAACCTTGGGATTTATGTATCGTGGAGGCATAGGCAAGCACGATCTCGTCCAGACGGGCGCTCTCATAGAGGAGGGAGCGCCCCTCAAAATTGATGCTAAGCACCCCTTCTTCGGCATCCACGCTTTCTATCCTGCCGATATCTCCGTTAAACACCTCGTTATCGTAATTATTGCGGATCTGCATCACCTTATCGCCGCGGCAATAAAAATATCCTCCTCTTCGGATCCCCTCTTTGCTCGGATTGAGAGCCCGCTGCAGAGCCTGATTCAGGTTTTCCGCTCCTATCTCCCCTTTTTGCATCGGAGTCAGCACCTGGATATCCCCGGGCTTTACGCCGTAATAGCGCGGAAGCTTATCCGAAACGAGGGAAACGATCGTTTTCAATGCTCTTTCCGGATTTTCCTCCTCCATAAAAAAGAAATCGCTTTCCCTTCCGTTTGAAATATCGGGCATCTTTCCCGTATTGATCCTATGGGCATTGAGAATGATCCTGCTGGACTGCGCCTGCCGGAAAATCCTGCACAGCCTGATCAGCGGAAATCTCTCCGAATCTATCATATCCCTGAGCACGTTTCCCGCCCCGACGCTCGGCAGCTGATCGATATCACCGACCAATATAAGGCTCATCGAATTCGGAACCGCCTTGAGGAGGTGATACATCAAAAGCAGATCGATCATCGAGCATTCATCGAGAATGAGCACATCCCCCTCCAGCGGTTCTTCTTCATTTTTCTGATATGCATCCGGAGGCTTGATCTCCAGGAGACGATGTATGGTTTTTGCCTCCAGCCCCGTCGCCTCGCTCAGTCTCTTTGCCGCCCTTCCCGTAGGCGCCGCCAAAAGAATCCTCGCTCCGCTCTCCTTATATGCCTCGATAATCCCCAGCGTGGTTGTCGTCTTTCCCGTTCCCGGTCCCCCCGTAAGAATCATGATTTTACTTTTCAGTGCTGTTTTTATCGCTTCAATCTGCACCTCATCGTATTCGATTTTGCTTTTGTTTTTTATCCTTTTGAGGATGCTTTCCTCCGCTTTTCCCTCTTCCAAAGCCGATCTCTTGGGCGCTTTAAAAATTGCGGAGAGATGCTTGGCGGTTCCGGATTCGGCAAAAAAGAAAGGCGGAAGATAGATAATCTTCTCCTCCTCCCGGATTTCCGTAAACAAATCCCTTACCCGTATCATCTCATCCAAGGTCATGGAAAGCAGAGATTCCTCGACCTCAAGAAGCTTGCATCCCGTTTCCAGCAGAAGCTCCCTGGTCGCATAGCAATGCCCTTCATCGGCAAGCCGATTCATCGTATACAAGAGCCCGCTTCTTAACCTTACATATTTGAGATGATCAAATCCCATCTTGGAGGCGATAATATCCGCGGTTTTAAATCCGATTCCTCTGACCTCATCGGCGAGGCGATAGGGATTTTCTCTCACGACCCGAATGCTCTCATCTCCGTACTCCTTATAAATCCTGGTTGCGTGCAGGGTGCTCACATCATGGCTCTGCAAAAAGATCATGATGTTCTTGATCTCTTTTTGCTCCACCCAGCTTGTTTTAATCCGCTCGACAAGCATTTTCCCTATCCCGGGAACCGAAAGCAGCCGATCCGGATCTTTTTCTATGATTTCCAAGGTGTCTTTTCCGAATTTCGCGACAATTTTTTTGGCAAACTTCGGACCGATTCCCCTGATCATGCCGCTGCCCAGATATTTCTCCATGCCGAATACGGTGGCGGGAAGCTGCTCTTCAAAGCTTTCCATCGCAAACTGCCTTCCGTATCTGCTGTCTATTGTCCAGCTTCCCTCCGCCCTAAGCACCGTCCCGACATAGACCCGCGGCAGATTTCCCACCAGTGTAATCAGCTCCTGATAGCCCTTCACCCGGCATCTGAGCACCGTATATCCCGTTTCCTGATTTTGGTAGGTGATTCTTTCAATAACACATCTGATCTGATCCATTCTTTATAACCCTCTTTGAGCGTGGCTCCTTCCCTTCTTCTCTTCAAGCCCTCTCATATTTTTCCAAAGAAAATAGCTTCCGCTCAGCGCCGCAAGAAAATCCGTGACCGGATAGGTCATCCACGCTCCTTGCATTCCAAATATTTTGGCAAGTATATAGAGCAGCGGGATGAATAAGAGCAGCTGCCTGTAGACGGACAGGAAGAAGCCGAGCCCCGCCTTCCCCACGGACTGGCAATAATAAATACATACATAGTAAAAGCTGATCACGGGAAAAATCATAATCGTAAAACGGAACACGGATACCGTTTCTTCCAAAAGCTCCGGATTTTTCATAAAGCTGCCGATGATCTGCCCCGTAAAAAGCAGAAACGCCGCCCATAAAAGCGCAGAGCTCAAAAGCACCATTAAGGAAGTGATTTTAACGATCTTTTTCACCCTCGGATAATCGCCCGCCCCATAGCTATAGGCTGCCAGAGGCTGCATGCCGGCACTGATTCCGATGATCATGATATACATAAACATCGATACTCTGGTAATCGCCCCTATGATAATAACCGCATCGTTGCCGCCGACGGGCAGGAGAATATTGTTCAGCGCGGCGATCAGAACGGCATCGGAAATCTCTACGATAAATGTCGCAAAGCCGACCGCAAGGATGATCCTCATCAAGCGCAGATTGCAGACGGGCTTTAGCAAAAAGCCGTGCAGCCTTCGATAGATTCTTACCTTATACAGGGTATAGAGCAGGGCACAGAACTGTGAAAATAAAGTTGCGGCTGCCGCTCCCCTCACCCCCATCCCGTACTTCCCGACCAGAAGATAATCCGCCGCAATATTGGTCAAAGCGCCGATCGAGGTTGCAATCAGGGTGATCCCCGGATGCCCCAATGCGGTCATCTGATAACCGAATATATTCGTAAAGCCCAGAAAAAAAGTGCCGACGACAATAATATCAAGATAAGATTTTGACTGCTTCAGAATCTCTCCTCTTGCGCCGAGCATATTGAGAATCTGCGCGGAAAAAAGGTAAAAAAACAGGGGAACCAGCGCCAGAACGACAAAGCCGAGGCTAAGGGATGCGCCGATGTTTGCGCTGATGTTTTTATTGTTTTTTTCTCCCAGCGCCCGGGATACCGCAGTCGCACTTCCCACGCCGATCATCAAGGAAAGCGCGATGATCAGCCTCTGCACGGGAAAGGCGATTCCCAGAGCGCCTATCCCGGAAGCCCCCTGATGCGAAGCCCCCGCATAAAATCCGACGAAAAAAGTATCGACCATATTATAAAGCTCAGCCATCAGGATCGTGATTACCCCCGGTACGGCAAATCTGATCAATGCGAGCGGAATATTTTTTTGTGTAAAGCCGCTGTTTAGAGACATCTTAAAAACCTTTCCTTAATTTATTGATATACCGAAAAAGCCGATACCTCTCGGTATTGGCTTTCTCAGCATAACATCTTATCTCTTATAAGTCCATCTCTTTTAGGCTCTTGTCTTATTCCCCTAAATTATGCCCCGGCTCTGCTTCCCGTCCGCAATCTCCTCCTCCGGAGGGCAATAGACCTGTATATGAGAGGGTAAAACCGCAATCTCTACCGGAAGCGCATCTCCCTCGTCTCCGTCAATATTGACCCTGAGAGCCTCATCTTCCTTCTGCTCTATCCTTGCTTCCTTAAACCTGATATATTCGACATTGCCGACGGACTCATCGATCCCGATGAGGAGGTCGGGCACCGCCTTTATCGTATCGAGCAGAGTTTCGTCCTTGATATAAATCATATGCAAAAGCCCGTCATTGACTTGGGCTTCGGGCAAAATCCCCTCGAATCCCCCGATGGAATTGGTCAAGCCGATCAGCAGAATGCTGCTTCTTATCTCTCTCTTTTCTCCGTCGATCTCGAGGAGGAAAGCATAGGAACGGGAGGAGATGATTTTTTTAAAGCCTGCCATAAAATAGGCGAGCTTGCCCCATCTTGTTTTTTCCTCGGATTCCACGGTATTGATTGCCTCGGGGATGGCGCCTATCGCCACCACATTCATGAAATACCCCTCGTTTACCCTGCCGATATCCATTGATCTCAGGCAAAATCGGTCGAAGCTTTCGATTGCCTTATCGGGATTCAGCGGAATATGCAGCGCCCTTGCCAGATCATTGACCGTGCCGAGAGGAAAAAATCCGAATGCCGGTCTGTATTCCTCCTGTGCAATTCCCCCTATCCCCTCATTCACCGTACCGTCTCCGCCCATGACAAAGACCGCCTTATATCGTTCTCTCGCCGCCTCCTTGGCAAAGAGGAAGGCATCCTTGGCTTTTTTCGTGTATCTGACTTCTACCTCCTCAAATCTGCTCCGAAGCTTGGAAAGAACCTTATCTTCGTAATTTTTTGCCTTTTCTCCACCCGAACTCGGATTAATAATCAGCAAAGCCTTCTCCATACATTTACCTCTCCTATGATCAAAAAGACGGATTTTTCATTTTTTTCTCTCTTCCCCCGCAGAATGATTCTACTCATAGCGCAGAGCCACGATGGGATCTCTCTTTGCCGCTTTCAGCGCGGGATATATTCCGAAAAAGACTCCGACCAAAGCAGAAAAGCCTACCGCAATCAATACGACGACGGGCTTAACCACAACAGCCTGACCGAATGCCGCTCCGGCAATCGAGACCAGCCCCACGGCAATCGCAATCCCTATCATCCCTCCGATCGCAGATAAAAACGCCGATTCCACCAGAAACTGCGTAAGAATATCTCCCGTCGTCGCCCCGAGCGCCTTTCTCGTACCGATCTCCCTCGTCCTTTCGGTCACCGATACGAGCATGATATTCATGATCCCTATGCCGCCCACCAAAAGGGAGATTGCGGCAATTCCTCCGATCGCAACCGAAACGCCTCCGAGAAAAGCGTTGACCTGCTCCATTTCATTGATTACCGAATAGAATTCAACCTCCTCCGGTGTTCTTCCCTTTACTCTTGCAATATATTTCCGAAATTCCGTCTGAAAGCTCTGAATCTGCGCCGTCGTAAATTCCGTATTGGAAAAGCAGCGCATCATATAATAGCTTCCCCACTCCGGAACATCGAACATGCTGGCGGGAATCATGACCTGGGAAGTCA
This sequence comes from Johnsonella sp., assembly GCA_030529445.1. Lineage (GTDB taxonomy): Bacteria > Bacillota > Clostridia > Lachnospirales > Lachnospiraceae > Johnsonella. The sequence goes on from JAUMWW010000002.1 coordinate 78,796, forward strand.
AATCGTTTCCCGCTCCTCCCAATAATGCTTTCTGCATCGGAGAGAGCGTCATCCGATAGACTCCGACTACCGTAAATTCGGTCATATCGTTATAAAAGGGAACCCTGAAGCTCCTCCCTACGGCATTTTCCGTTCCGAACATTTTTTTTGCAGCCGTATCCTCAATCACGCAGACATGCTTGACCTCGCTGATATCCGATTTGTTCAGAAACCTTCCGTGCAGCATTTCCATCGGCTGGAGATCGATAAAGCCGGATCTCACGCCCTGCAGCTCGACCTTATGTGTTCCCAGCTTGGTCTTGACATCCGCAGCTCTGCTTCTGTTGAAATCGATATATATGAGCTCTTCCTCAAAAACCTCCAGGTATTTCTTCATTTCTTCCGGGGTAAAGGCATCCGAAGTCCTGTATTCATCCACATTCATATATACAAAGAGCTGCGTTTTTCCAACATCCTCATAGATGCTGGCTACCAGCCCCCTGATCGTATCCCCTATCGAGGTGATGGCGATCACCGAGCCGATTCCGATAATAATGCCAAGCATCGTCAAAAACGAGCGCAGCTTATTGGCAAGCAGGGCGGAAAGCGCCATCTTAATATTTTCCAGTAACATCGTCCTTCTCCTAACTTAATCGATCGCCGAGCCCCGCAGCCTCGCGGATCGGAGTTGGGTTCTCGTTTCTGATATCGCTTTCGAGCCTCCCGTCCTTAAAGGTCAGTATTCTATGCGTATATGCGGCAATATTATCTTCATGTGTGACAACGACAACGGTAGATCCTGCTCTGTGCAGCCTCGCAAAGATCTCCATGATCTCCAGGGAAGCTTGAGAATCAAGATTTCCGGTCGGTTCGTCCGCCAGAATCAGCGGAGGATCGTTGGCAAGCGCTCTGGCAATCGCAACCCTCTGCCTCTGTCCTCCCGAAAGCTCGTTCGGCTCATGATCCGTTCTGGATCCGAGACCGACAAGCTCAAGCAGCTCCCTGGCTCTCTTTCTCCTTTCAGCCGGTCTCTTCTTTGCATAGATCATCGGCACCTCTACATTTTTAAGCACCGACATCCGGCTGATCAGATTAAAGGATTGAAAAACAAAGCCGATTTTTTGATTCCTCACCCTGCTCAGCTCGTCATCGCTCATCTCCTCCACATCGATTCCGTCAAGCTGATAATTCCCCAAGGTCGGTCTGTCCAGGCAGCCGAGTATATTCAGCAGGGTCGATTTCCCGGAGCCCGATCTTCCCATTACGGCGACAAACTCTCCCTGCCTGATATCAAGATCGATTCGATTCAGTCCGAGCACCTTGATTGCCCCGGTATCATAGATCTTTACCAAATCCCTAAGCCTGATTATCTCCCTCATACGCCCTATTCTCCCGACTTGCTTTCCGAGGGGGAGGCAGCCTTTTGCCCGCCCTCCTCCTGCAGAGGAGAGTCGTTTTTGTTCAAAGAGGTGCCGCTCTCAAATCGGATCTTTGCGCCCTCCGTAAGATTGGAATCATAGGTCTTCAGGTACCTCGCCTCATGCTCCATCCCCTGATTTACAAAAGGATCCTCCAGAAGCTCTATATCCATCTCTCCCTCTATGCCCGTGGATACGGGAAGGATTCTGATGCTTCCCATTCCCTCTCCTTCTATGGAGATGAACTGCATCACGCTCTGCCCCGTTCCGTCGTCTCCTATTGCGGAAATCGGGACAACCAGAGTATCTTCTTTTTCTTCCAGCAATATTTCCGCCCTTGCGTTGATTCCGGAAATCAGACCGCTTCCCTCTTTACTGATCCTGACGGTAACCGGGATCACTCTCTCCGAAGCCGATCCCTCCTTGATTTCTCCGGAGGGGCTGATGCTGATCACCTCTCCCTCCACACTCTTGTCTTTTCCCAGAATATCGGCGGAAACGCTGACTTTTTGCCCTATCTTTATCTTTCCTATGCTGTATTCGCTGACCAGAAGTTTTACCTCGAGCTTATCGAGCTTCTCAATCGTAATCAGAGGAGTATTTCTATTGTCCACATAATCGGCAAATTTTCCGACCTTGGTATTGACTCTTGTTACGGTTCCGCTGATCGGAGCGATCAGGGTCGCGCTCTCCAGCTTTTTTTCCACTCTGTCCAGCTCAAGCTTTGCATTATTTACCTGAATCTCCATCGATTCGTCGGCAAGCACCTTTCCGCCCTTGACCGTAAACGAAGAGAGTTCGAGATTCGCCTGATGAAGCTCTTCGGAAGCCTTTTCAAGCTCCGCCTGAGCAAGCGCTCCCTCCGCCGCAAGCGCGGAAAGCCTGTTATAATTGTTCTGGGCAAGGCTCTGCGCTCCCGCCGCCTTATCATATGCATTCTGCCGGTCACGCTCTCTTTCATCCCTCTGATAAAGCGCAAGCTCATATTGCCCCTTCGCCCTCTCCACTTCGTTCAGCAGCTCCTCCGTATCGATTTTTGCAAGCACGGTGACGCCTTCCCTGACCTCATCCCCCTCCTTCACGTTGATCTCCGTGATTTTGGAATGAAGATTGGAGGTGATATCCACGCTGTCCGTACCCTCCACCGGTCCGGTAACGGAAACAGTCTGCTCTATCCTTCCCTTGGAAAGCAGAGCCGTTTCTACGACCGGAAGCGCCGCATTTCCCGCACTCATCGAACGCAGAATGAAAAAGACCGAGATGAGGATGAATGCAAAAACTCCGATCAGAATAAATTTCTTCTTTCCCCTCTTCTTCGGCTTTTTCTTCTTCCCCTCCTGATTTTCCTGCATGATCCTGTCGATTTCGGAAGCTGTCTTATCCTCCGCTTTGCTCTCCTGAATTCTTCCTATATCCGTCATACTTACCTCCGATCCCCATACTTTCTTTCTGACTATCTTAACATATCGATCCACATTTACAATTAAGTTTTATTAAAAGTAAATATAAAAATCTTTAACGGATCTAAAAAAATCTTTCTTATTTGATAAAGAGCGCTCTTCCCTTTTCCTCGCCCTCATAGCGAAATCCCGCAAACTCGATCTTCCTGATTTCTTCGATATTCTCCACCCGATTGCGCATCAAATAGCTTAAAAGCTCTCCTCTCGCCTTTTTGGAAACGGTGGAATGCACTCTTAGCCCGGACTGCGTTCTTTCTTTAAAGAGAGGGCTGATCCAATGCCTTGTTTTTTCCTTTGAAAACACGGATTCGAATTCTTCGGAAAGCAGGGAAAGAACCTCTTTCTCCCCGGCAATTTCCTTTTCAAACTCCTCTCTCCAATACTGCTTCAGACTCCTGCCCTCTATTTTGATATTCTGCAAAAAATCCAGTCTATGCTCGGAGATCAGTGTATAGGGCGGAATCATTCCGTATAAGGAGGAGCAGATCAGGACATTTTTTTGCAGATAATCCTCTTCCTCGCTTGAAAGCCCCCCTCTGGAAATGCTGCGGTACATTAAGCCGTCGAATAAGAGGATTGCCGGATACATGGCGGCAGTTCCCTCCTTGATTTGATCAAATCTCTCCTTTTCTTTTTTTGCCTGCTCTTCTTTTATTTTATAAAGCCGGGCAAGCTCTCCCGTGCTCATTTGCGAAAGCCTCTCAATAATTTTCCTTGTTTTTTCTTTCACCGGCTCGAAGTGCTTCGGAGAAAGCGTTTTACTCATATCCTTTGCCGTCGGTATTAAGATCTTCATTGCGTTTTTCTCCCTTTTCATTTTTCCGGAAACTTTTCCCTTCTCTTTTTATTTGATAAAAAAAGAAACCGAAGCCGGTTTCTTTTCTTAAGCTCATGGCCGGACTCGAACCGGCGACCTACTCATTACGAATGAGTTGCGCTACCAACTGCGCCACATAAGCATTCTTTATAAAAAATGCTTTGAGCGGCAGCCCAAAGCAAAATGACCAATCCGGGAATCGAACCCGGGTTTGCGCCGTGAGAGGGCGCCGTCTTAGCCGCTTGACCAATTGGCCATATATAGTCGAGGCGACAAGATTTGAACTTGCGGCCTCAGCGTCCCGAACGCTGCGCTCTACCAAACTGAGCCACGCCTCGATTACGTTACCTTGGGTAGTATAAAGGATAATCTCCGATCTGTCAATAACTTTTTTCATTTTTTTATTTCCGGATCGGAGATTAGGTTTTTATTTTGCGCCGCCCTCTTGTCTTCTCCCGCTTTCCGCCTTATTTTGCGGGCTTTGAGAAGATCCGAGGGCAGGCAGCATTCTTCGTCGGATGATTTTTTAAAATTGATCCGGTCTTTTTCTCAAAAAATTTCTACCGCTATTCTTTAAAGATCGAGTTTTTAAGCATTTCCTTCGCCTCTTCTTCGCTCAGCTCATAATGATAGAAAAGCTGGTAAAACTCCCTTGCCTGCTCCACCATATCATATGGATATTCTTCCGGGAAGAGCAGACTTCCCAGCCATTGCATTCCGAGAATCCTGTTTACCGAGGGCGGTCTTCCCACCCAGTTATAGGGCAGAGAGGGTGCAAGATATACCTTTTTATTCTTCACCGCCTCCAGGCTCGACCATGCGGCATCCGACAATATTAATTCATATACTTTTTCGTCTGCCGTGATAATCACATCCGGAGCCCAGTTGATGAGCTGCTCCATCGATACTTCCGCTCCGCTCTTGCTTCCCTTTTCCAGCTTTGCCACATTCTCCGCGCCGAGGAATTCTATGGTTTCCGAATGGATGGATTCCGCTCCTATCGTCGTAAGTCCGTTTTCACCCTCGGCATAAAACACCTTCGGCTTGGTCGTGACTTTTTGAGCATTGCTCCTTGCCAGATCCAGAGCTTCCTTGCAGTACTGCGAAAGCTTATTTGCCTGCTCCTCTTCTCCTAAAATTTTGCCCAGCGTAATATACGCCTCCGGAAGCTTCTCAAATGTTGCCTCGATAAATACGGTCGGTATCCCGGTCTGGGTCTGTATCGTATCCATCCCTTCCTTGATATCATCCTTCGGCTCTCCGAGATCTATGACAAGCACAGGTCCCGCCGCAATCAGCGCCTCCATGTTCAGATTTGCATTCTTTCCGTAAAATGCGCCGAATTCCGGCTTTTCCGCATACTTTTCTGCGATATACTTCATCTGCTCTTCTTTCGGCTTCGAACCCCAGCCCACCATTTTATCTGGAGCGACGGAATAAAGCATAATTTGCGCCAAATATCCGGAGGGGGCTATTTTCTCTATCTTTTCCGGAATTTCAACTTCTCTTCCTATTGAGTCCGTAAACATCACCGTCCCGGATTCCTGCTCCTTCCCGGATTCTTTTGAGGCTTCCTGCGAAGTCTGCTCCGCGCTTTCCTGCGCTTGGCTGCTCTGCGCGCTCTGCTTTGCAGTCGCTTCCTCTTTGCTTGTCTGTTCCTGCGCTGTCTGACTCTGTGTGTTCTGCTGATTTGCACAGCCCGGTACGGAAATCACGATTCCGATCAGCAGGGGTAACCAAAATCTCTTCATCACTTTTTCCTCCTCATTTTATTTTATACCGCAGCCAAATCAGGCTGCGTGATTAAACATTTTCCAATACCCGGTAATAACTCTTTCCGGCACAGTTTTTGCACATGGTCTTCCCGTCTTTTACGAGCTCTTTTCTGTCAATGATCTCTTCCCCGCAGATAGCGCAGCTTGTCGCTCCGATCGGTTTTCCCGGTCTGTCCTCCGCTCTGATTTCTATCTCTATTTTTTTTACCGAAAACAGTTCTTCGTTTTTCAGATCCGCAAAAAACTGCGCGATATCTTCCCCCTCGGGAGGATATATGCAGGATTTCCTGTAAATCCTGTACCCTTCCCCGGTATCCATATTGATAAAGCTGCATGCCGTTTTTCCGTAGTCCAGAAATACAAACCTTCTTTTCCCCGCTTTGCAGCCCGTAACGCTCATGATGGAATCCGCTATGCAGCGATCCGTTTCCACATATATTTTTAAGTTCTTATAATCTTCTTTTACTCCGAGATGAAGCAGCTCTATCGCATATAGAGCCATCTTCACCCCAATTGCCTGCCCCGAGCAAAGATGCCCGTGATAAGCCGTCGCCTGATCCAATTTTTTCAAATAATAGTTTTTATCGAACATCTCAACTCCTTTCTTTTTCTTTTGCAGCCTTCCTGATGATCAGGATGCTGATTCTTTTGTCAACGCTGATAAAAAACCGAAAGCCTTCATTTAATATTCTGTATTCTTCCTTTAATCTGCTCTCCTCGATGATTTCCTGTATTTCGCTTTCGGTGTTTTGAGTATAGGAGTGCAAAAAATTTCTCGCATCCTCCTCATCTCTTAAATACTGACCGTTTTCACATTGCAGCTCTATTTTCTCGTATTCCAGATTTTCACTGTCGAGATAAGGGCAGATCGTATCCGCATTCTCTTTTCCTCTCCTGACGTCATCATCCGTATTCATCCCACTGTATTCGGTGGTATTTACGATTAAAATCACTCCCTCCTTCGCCATGGAAAGAATCTTTTTTAAATCCCTCGTCGGTCTTAAGAAAAATTTTGCGACCATATAATCCCTGTCATAAAAACAGCTCTCGTAAATATCCGTTCTTATCGGAATAATATTTTTTATCTTCCGCTTTTTGATGTTTGCCGCCAAAACATCGAGGACTTTGCTTTGGATATCGGCTGCAATCACGCTATCCGCATATTTTGACATTGCAAGGGAGAAATACCCGGTGCCGCATCCTAATTCCGCCACTTTTTTCCCTTCTATATAGGGTTTGATTTTTTCAACGATTTTTTCGCTGATTTGATTGCTTTCATTGCATACGATATTCCAATATATCTTATCCTCGTTCCAATGAAACATGGTTTTTTCCTCTCCCATTTCTGCCACCTTTCGCCCAGCCGGGACTCATCCGCTCTCCTCCCTCATCCCGGATGAACTAGACGATCGGCACACAGACCTGCATGCCGTCTATCTCTTTGATATCTATCTCTATCTTATAAATATTTTCGAGTGTCTCTATCGTAACCGCATCCCTGGTATCCCCATAGCGCAAAACCTTTCCGTCCTTTAGGATCAGCGCCTTCTCGCTGAATAATAAGGAGTGCTGAGGATTGTGATTTGAGAGAATCACAATATATCCCTCCCGGGAAAGCTGCCTGATCTTTTTCATCACCCTGATTTGATTCCCGTAATCGAGATTGGAAGTCGGCTCATCCATGATCAGTATTTTGGCATCCTGAAGCATGGCTCTTGCAATCAATACAAGCTGCCGCTCTCCCCCGCTGATATCCAAATAGCCCCGATCCGCAAGATCGCATATGCCCAGATACTCAAGAATATCGGCAGCCTTGGCAAAATCTTCCTTCTTCGGTGAGGAAAATATATTGATCCTGCTTGCGGAACCCATGATCACGACATCCATCACTCTGTAATTAAAGTGCGGAATATGAACCTGCGGGATATAAGCTATTCTTTTTGATATTTCCTTTGCCGAAAGCTGCGAGATTTCGGTCTGATCCAAATAGACGGCACCTGTTTTCGGCTTCAATACTCCAAGCATACATTTGAAAAGCGTGGATTTTCCCGCCCCGTTTTTCCCCAATACGCAGAGCAGGGTATCCTTTTCGACCCTGAAACTGATCCGGTCGAGGATGAGCTTTTCTTTATACGCAAAGCTTAAGTTTTCAACCCTGATATCCATTCTCCTCCTACTTGCTTTCTCCGACTTTATAAATCAGATATAAAAACATCGGCGCACCTATCATTGAAGTGAGTATCCCCAGAGGAATCTCCGAGGTGGCAATATTCCTTGCAAAATTATCCACGAATAATAAGAAGGTCGCCCCGAGCATGCAGGATGCCAGAAGCAAATATCTGTAATCATAGCCCACCAGCATCCTTGCAAAATGAGGGATCACAAGACCTACCCACCCGATAATGCCGCTTACGCTGACGCTTGCCGAAGTCATCAGCGTTGCGCATACAATAATGACAAGCTTGAGCAGTTTGACATTGATCCCGAGACTGAGCGCCTCCTCCTCCCCCATCGTAAGCATGTTTATCCTCCACCGGATCAAAAACAAAGGAATAAAAGCAATCAAAACGGGGAGGCTTAAGAAAAGCACATCCTCGATCTTTATTGAGGCAAGCGAGCCCATCAGCCAATAGGTTATCGCCGGCAGGGTGTTTTCGGTATCCGCAATCAATTTCAAATAGGAAATAAATGCGGAAAACAACGAGCCCACCATAATGCCGGACAATATCATGCTGAAGGTTTTTTCCGCTCTTGATCTCTCACTGATGAAATAGGCGAGACTCACCGCAAAGAGTCCCATAAAGAATGAAATTACCGTTATGTTTGCATAGCCGAGTGAAAAAAAGATTCCCAATGCCGCTCCGAATCCCGCCCCGTTCGACGCCCCCAAGACCTCGGGCGAAACCATGGGGTTTTTAAACAGTCCCTGATACACGCAGCCCGCACAGGATAAGGCGCTCCCTATCAATGCTCCCGCGATGATCCTCGGCAATCGGATTTGAAAGATTACCGTCTGCGCATTATTATCCCATGTCTGATCCAGTCTTATCAGCCTCGATAAGAGGATTTTAATGACATCAAAAGGATGTATGCTATACCTGCCTACGGCAAAAGAAAATATGAAGGTAAGGATTAATATCAAAAACATGACTGCAAGTTTTCTTTTTCTATTCATCTTCCCTCTGAAACACGCTCCATCTTAAATGTATTGATTGAATGCAGTTTTTAAATCTCCTGTTTTTGTCAATTTTCTTCTTTGTCTTACATTAAAAATCAGTTGTTTTAATCTGTGTTTTGTTTTTATCCACAAATCTCTTTGGTCAGATTTCATATCATTGCAGCTTTTATTATACTTCATTTATTAAATAATATCAATGCCCCTCCGCCCCTGATTTTCAGAAAATCAGGGGCGGAGGGGCAGAAAATTACTCTCCGGATAAACCCTCTAAGCCGTCGTCCCTCCGCAGCTTGAACCGGCGCCTGCGGTACATGCATAGCAATGCTTTCCGGTTATGATGGTTCTGGGCTTCATCTCTTCGTTTAGGATATCGAATATGCTGAGTCTGCCCTCCGCCTTGATATCCGCCGCCTGATTGAAATCACAATCATAGATATACCCCTCCCATGAGACGGAAATCTGATTTCTGCACATCATATTTTCTACGGCAGCCTCATTATAGTTTAAGTAAAGCGCCTCGAGATAGGATTCCAAATTTCCGCTCTCCTTGAGGAAATCCCCGAATCTTCCGATCGGATTATTCGTAATCGTATAAAGATCATTGAAAACGATGCCGTGCTCTTTACCAAGTCTTTCTTTATAGAGTTTTTTCATCGCCTCCTGGCAGGGCGGCATAAAGGCTCCCGCGGGATTGTATACGATATCCAGCTTAAGATTTTCATCCCTTCCGTAACCGATCTCATTGAGCAGCTTGAGCACTTTAAGCGATTTTTCAAACACCCTGTCTCCCCTCTGGATATCGGTGTTTCTTTCCGTATAAAAAGGCAATGAGCAGACAATGTTCACCTTATGCTTTTTATAAAATTCCGGGAGATGGCGGTATTTTTCTCCCAGGAGGATGACCAGATTGCTCCTGACAATCACATGCTTTGCAAGCTTTGCCGATTCACTCACGAAAAACTCGAAATTAGGGAACATCTCCGGTGCTCCCCCGGTGATATCGATGGTCTCGAAGCCGTATTTTTTTGCAGCCGAAAGACAGGCCTGCATGACCTCCATGGACATGATTTCTTTTCTCTCCGGTCCCGCCTCCAGATGGCAGTGCCTGCAGCGCAAATTACAGAGTCTTCCCAGATTAACCTGCAAACCCCCGAGTTTATTCAATGTTTTGAGCCATTCCTTATGATCCACGGTCTCGGCAAATTCCGGAATGCTTACACATTTTCCCAATTCCTCTATATTCACAAAAACCTCCTATTTCATCGATAATTTATTCGATATATTCTTGCTTTGAACGCCGAATGCCAAAGTCGCGCCCCCCTTGATCGCAGCCGCAACATGGATGGCTTCCATAATCTGATCCTGATCGCAGCCATGGGAAAGCGAAGCGTTGGTATATGCATCGATACAGTAGGGGCACTGTACCGTATGCGCCACCGCAAGCGCAATCAAGGCCTTTTCTCTCGCGGTAAGCGCTCCCTCCGCAAATACATTGGCATAGTATTCCATAAATTTATTCCAAAGCTCTCCCGCATCTTCTCCGATAATGCCCGCTCCGAATTTTTCCAAATCTTCTTTATTGAAATAACTGCTCATTTTCCTCTCCCTCTCTTTCTGAATCTTCTCTCTCTTTCTTTGCCTCGCAGAGTGTAAATCCCTGCAAAAGAGCATCTTTGATTTCCATGCAGCAAATCCCCATTATCCTCTCCCGGTAAGAGAGGGCGGCGGGGCTTGTTTTCTCCCAATTGCTGTCAAAATGACGGAGAAACTCCCGATGCGGATAATGGATCGGAAGCGCTTCTATATAGGTTCCTTCCAGCTCGCAGCGATAGAGCGCAAGCGGATGCTTCGTCTTTCCGATTCTTGTCAGCAGGCCGAAATGCGTACCCGAAAAATTCGGCATGCCTGCGGCACCGTTATTGATCACCGCTTTCTTCTCCAGCCGCAGCGCAGCCGGAGCACAGGTATGGGTGCAGGCTATGATATCGATGCGGTTTTCTTCCATCCATTTTCCGAGCTCCTCCTGCCTTTGTCTTTCCCGGAGATTCTCCCTCGCACAGCCCCAGCCTGCCAGAGACTTCTCGTCTCCGTGCAGCAGGGCAACTCTCTTGCCCGCAGCCAGACAGCAGCAGGATTTTTTTCTCTTTCTCATCCCCTCCCCGGGATAGGAGTTCTTTTGCAGCATCTCTTTTAAGCCCTTATGGATCAGATTGGAGCGCTCCACCACTTTCTCATCCACATAGGGAGGATAGGCGCAGCCGCAGCCCGCGCCGATATCCTCTTCTCTGATCAGCTCCGCCTCTACATTGCCCAAAATCGCGCCATGCTTCTTTGCCGCATTTTCTATTTTAATAAAGTCTTGCATCTCTCTCTCGAACCAATGCAGATCTCCGTTAAAAATAATTTCTGCGCCCCCCTCTTCCTCCTCTGCCATGGCAAGGACTTTTTCCAGAGCATAGGTATTTCCGTAAAGCCCGCCTACCGCATAGAGGGTGTCGCAGGATAACTCCTCCTTTTTGTTCTTAAAATCCTCTCCCTCCAGCCCGTATCCCGAGGGACAGAACCTCCCCGCCTGCTTCATAAAATTTCCCTCATTTCTCCTTATGCCGGCTCTTTTGCTCCCGCAGGATATTTAAGCAATATGCCCGGCAGGATACAGCCCGCACTGCAAAGAAGCAGCCCGTAGAGATTCACGCCAAGCAATAATGCCTGTTTTCCCGTGCCTATCGCAAAAAAAGCGGGAACTGCGCCTAATGTCAGTGCAAAGCCCAGAATGATTCCGCACCAGAAGCTCAAATGAAATCCGAGTTTCGTCGGTCTTACGATTCCATGCAGTAAAAATACGGGAGCGAGCCCGATCACCATCGTACCGCTGATTGTCGTCGCCTTTAAGATATCCGTACCCAGAACCATAGGAATATTTCCGAGAAAAGCAAAAAGCACCATTACCGCCATTCCTAACTTTCTTCCCCTTTCTCCCAGATCCTTTTTACGCATCTGCGGCAGGTCAAATGCGACCAGCTTTGCCACGCTCGAAAAGGTGGAGTCGAGAGTGGAGCCGGCTGCGGATACCATGACCGTGATCATCAGGAAATAGGCGAGACCTCCCATCATCTTTCCCAGCTGCGCGGGCACATTATCCGATACCTCTATGCCCTGATTCGCCGCGTAAATGCCGATAAAGCTGAATACCAGGATGGCAAGAAAGCCCAAAATTCCCGAAATAATAAAGGATTTTAACATCACTTTCTCATCCGAAATAAATCCCCTGTCCGTGAGCACCGGATCATGAAAAGGATAGCTTAAAATCTGCAGGCAGGATACCAAAAGCATATCCACTCCGGTTTCCAGCTTCCACTCTCCCGAGCCGAGTACGGCGGAAAATGAGGTCTTGGGCATAATCAATACCAGAATCCATATTACGAAAAAGACAAAGATAATCGCCTGAATGGCATCCGTTACAATCGAGCTTCTAAGCCCTCCCTTCATCGAATATGCCAGGGTGATGACCGTAAACAAAAGAGCCGGGATCACAAAACTCTTGCTGCCGGAAGCCCCGTAATATCCTCCGACTACGGAGGTATTGCTCCAGACCTCATTGAAGAGCCGGATTAAAATCGCCGCGGAAAAGGCAAAAGCGGCTCCGTGCCCGTAATTGGAAGTCAGAAAGCTTACCAGACCGGTCGCTCCGTATTTTTTGCGCAGCCGGTAAATCGCAAATCCTGCCAAAGGAATACAAAGCCAGTATGCCGCATACGCCACTCCGCCGACGATTCCGTACTTTGCCCCGAGATTCGCCGCATTGGTAACCGATTTTGCAAAAATCCAGCTGATAAAGAGGCTTGCCGTAAGCATGAAAGGAGATGCCGCCCTTCCTTTGCTGTCCTCTCCTCTGAAAAATCCGCCGAGCGTAACATGGCGCGGCAAAAAAATCATCATCAGCAAGCCGTAAACCACCAAAAATCCCCAAAAAAATATTCCCGTATTCAATGCCGATACCCCCTTCTTTCTTTTCCTTATTTTTTGATTTTATATGCTCTTATCATCACTCTTTTCTTCCGCCTTTTGCTCCGCCAGAACCTGCTTAAGCAAAAGAATCACATCCTCCGTCAGCTTCGGGCAAAAATCCAGAAGCTTTCCGCTTTCCAGGGCTTTTTGCAGTTCCTCGGGCTTGGATAAATCATATTCCAAAAGATCTCTGCACATCGTAGAGCCGTATTTTTCAACAAAGAGCTTCTTGAAGGCATCCGATTTCTCTCTCATCACCGCCTTCTGTTCGCTGTCTCCCTCCTTATCATGACCGAATTTCATTCCGATAATCATTAAGGCGGCGATGACCGATCCGCAGGTCTCCCCTCTCATCATGCCTCCGCCGAAGCATGCGCCCAGCCTTCTCATCACCTCCTTATCCAGTCCGAGCTCCTGCGCGAAATTTTCCGCTACCACCTGGGAACAATCTATGCCCTGCATAAATAGTCCCTTGATTTCCTCACTGTTCATCTTATTTCTCCCTCTTACCGCTTCAAAATATTGTGTTTTTATACAAAAAGTTTCAGCCTATGTATTTTATAATAAGGTTAAAAAAAATGCAAGGAAGTTTCGGTCAAATACGCAAAACTTCCTTACATTCTCTATTTTTCTTTTTTTCATGAAGAAGAGGAAAGCGCTTGTTTATTTTAAGAGATTTTTCCCTCAGCCTTCTTCTCCGATTTTCCAATTCAGGCTCTCCTGCTGAATCCGATAGAGCCTTGAAAATAAGCCTTCTTTGGCAAGCAGCTCCCCGCCGCTCCCTTCTTCGATTATCCTTCCCTTATCCAAAACAATGATCCGGTCGGCATTGATGATCGTGCGCAGCCGATGCGCAATGACCAGAACGGTCTTTTTTGCCACCAGCCGATTGATTGCCTGCTGCACAAAGACTTCGCTTTCGGGATCAAGAGAGGCGGTCGCCTCATCAAGAATAACGATGGGTGCATCCTTTAATAAGGCTCTTGCGATAGAAATTCTCTGACGCTCTCCCCCCGAGAGCGTCGCTCCGTTTTCTCCGAGCAGTGTTTGATACCCGAGAGGAAGCTTCTCTATAAATGCCGCGCAGCATGCCGACTCCGCCGCCGCTCTTATCTCTTCCTTCGTGGCGTCGGGGCGCCCTATGCGGATATTTTCTTCCACCGTATCATGAAAAAGAGTCACTTCCTGAAAGACAAAAGAAAATTTTTTCATCAGTATTTCGGGATCGATTTCCTTTATCTGTCTTCCTCCGAGGAGGATCCTTCCCTCGTTTGCATCCCAGAATCTTGCGGCAAGCTTGGAGATCGTGCTCTTTCCGCTTCCGGAGGGACCGACAAGCGCCGTAATCTTCCCTTCTTCGGCAAGGAAGCTGATCTCTTTGAGCACCCGGTCTTTTCCGTAAGCAAAGGAGACTCCCTCAAAGGATATTTCCGTCTTCTCGGGCGGCATATCCGTACTGCCTTCCATCGGGATGCTCTTCATCAGTTCTTGCAGGCGTTTCGTCGAAACCTGCAAATAGAGCATATCCGGGAGCAAGGTAAGGACGGTCAGGATAGGACCGTATATTCTTCCCGCAATCAGCAAAAACATGAGCAAATGCAAAAAATCAAGCTCTCCCGCCGACAATAAGCCGATGCCGACAAAGCTTACGATTCCTATACCGCATCTGAGCAGCATGGTCGAAAGAGCCATCACGGATCCCGAAAATAATTCGATACGGATTGCCGCCTTCTTCAGCTCCATAAAGGCATCATCCAAATACCTGAACTTTTCCCCTCCCAGTCCGCACGCCCTGATTACCTTGATTCCGTCGAGGTATTCCTGCGCCTGTTTTTGCGCGTCAAGCTTTGCGGTTACATGCTGTTCAAAAAAGTATTTTTGCAGCCTGCGGCTCAGATAAAATACGAGTGCCGCTATCGGAAGCATGAGATAAAGAACAAGCGCCATCCTCCAATCAAACGCGGCAAGAGCTATGCAAACAATCGTGGAAGAGATGAGGCTGGCAAAAAGCTGAGGAACGATATTCGAAGTGCTCGTTTCGATATTGGTACAGTCCTCCATAATATTTGCGGAGAGCTCCGCAAGATCTCTGGCATTGAAAAAGCTCATCGGAAGCTTCCTCATCTGTTCCGCCACGCGCATGCGGTTTTTTTCCGATTGCCGATAAGAATTGAGATAGGTTTTTAAATAATCATGTTTTGAAAGCGTAAAGATGAAAAAAAACACCAATATGCCGATACCGAATAAAATCCATATCAAAGTCCATGAAACCTCACCTCCGGATAAGGGCTTCATCAACTCCGTAAAGAGCCGGATCGTAATCGCAAAAGGAAGCATGAGAGAAATACTCGTAAACAAACAGGCTAGGATTGCTCCCCTGAGCCCTTTCTGTGCATCTTCATCCAAAAGCAAAAGCGTTTTCAGCTTCCTCATGCCTCTTCCTCCTTTCTCCCGATGCCCCATTTGATCGTCTCCTGATATCGGGTCCACATCCCCGCATAGAGGAAGTTTTTTTCCAGAAGCTCGGCATGCGTACCGCTTTCTGCCAGCCTTCCCCCCTCCATTACCAATATTTGATCCGCGGATTTGATGGTTCCCAATCTATGCGCGATGATGATGAGCGTCTTCCCCCTGCTTAGTTTACTCAGGGCAATCTGTATCTTGCGCTCGTTTTCCGAATCCGCAAAGGCGGTTGCCTCATCCAGCACCAAAACGGGAGCGTTTTTCATGATTGCGCGGGCAATCGCAATACGCTGCGCCTCCCCTCCGGACAGATGCACTCCCTCTTTTCCGATTACCGTATCATATCCCTTCGGCAGCTTTCTTATAAAATCGTCGCACATTGCCGCCTTCGCCGCACGGATCACCTCCTCATCCCCCGCATTCGGACTTCCCATGCGGATATTATCCCGAATGCTCCGGCTGAAAAGATACACATCCTGAAAGACAAAGCTTACCCGGCGCATCAGCTCCTCCTCCGCCATATCCCGGATATCCACGCCGCCTATCGATATGCTTCCCGAGCTCACATCCCAAAATCTCGGAATCAGATGCGCGATTGTGCTCTTTCCTCCTCCCGAAGGACCGACAATTGCGGTTATTTTTCCTTCCGGAGCAGTAAAGCTCAGATCCGAGAGCGCCAAGGAATCATTCCCCTCATAAGAAAAGGAAACCTTATCAAATACCAGCGCATTGCTCCTCGGAGCTTTATCATTCTTCCCCTCGGGCATCCTGGGAAGAGCCATCATGGCATCATAGCTTCTGACTCCTCCGGATACTCTCATGCTCGAAGAAGATACATACATAAACTTATGCAGCACGGAAGCGATCGCCGGCGCAAAGACGAGATAAAACATGAAATTCAGCAGAAAATGCCGATAGTTTTTGCTTCTGCTTCCTATCACTATGCCGAGGGGAATCAGAAAAAGATAAATATTATTTATCATCGCCATAAATAAAGCCGTGGAATTCTTCCACTTCATCGTATATGCCAGCATAAATTCGGTATATTTTTTTATTGACCCGCAAAGCTGCTTAAAGGAATGTGCGGTTTGCCCGAATGCCTTCAAGACCGGCATCCCTCTGACATATTCTACGGTCGCCTCCGTCATATCCGCCTCATTTTTTTGCAGCTTCTCCATTAATTCGGAGACGGATACTCCCATCGCCGCAAACTGAATGGCAAAAGCAATCATAACCGCAGCCAGAGAGGCAAGCCCGAAGCGCCAGTCAAAAACAAATAAAATAATCAGCAGAGCAATCGGAGCCACAAAAGAGGAAACCATATCCGGATAAACATGGGCAAGAAAGCTTTCCATCTTCTCGATATCCTGATTCATTACCTTGCGGAAGCGTCCGCTTCCGATATTCAGATGAAATCCCAAGGGGATTTTTGCGAGATGCTTTGCAAATCCCCTTTTTAACTTATATTGTGTACCGAAAGCAGCCAAATGGGCACAGATCGAGGAGAGCAGAAAGCAGAGAGCATCCGCTGCGGCAAATAGGATCGCAAGCCCTCCGTATCCGAGCAGGAGCTTCGTATCGATTCCTCCCATATCCGGGTAGATCTCTATCAAATGCCGAATGAGCAGATATACGAAGACATAAGGAATCAATGAAGCGGCGGCGGCAAAAGCCGCAAGCAATCCGCTGATCAGAAGCAATCCCCTATGCTCCGCTGCCAATTCAAATATTCGCTTCATCTTCCTTCTCCTCTCTTATTTCATTTCTTTTATGAAGCCCGCCTTGATCAAATGCTTCTGAAAGATCTTTTTTGCAAGCAATGCTCCCGAAATGGACATGAGAAACGTAAGCAGCAGGGCAAAGGCAAGATAAGGTCCGTTGATAAAATTCACCAGCCGAACCATAAATTCCTTATCAATGCCGTTCCCCTCGGCGAGCTTAAGGTAATACTCCTTCATCAGAAGAAAGGGCATATAGGAGCCGATTGCCGTTGCAATCATCAGGACGGCATAGCCCATCGTCTCACGAAAATAGCTTTGCTCTCCCCCTCCCCTGATCAGCTCGGCGATCAGGGCGCCGAGAAAGACGGAGACAAAGATCGGCCATCCGCTTCCCATCCCGAACATAATGAGTCCGAATAAGCTTCCGAAGAGGATGATCGCTCCTCTTTTGGGCGTTTTTGAACGAAGCAGCATATAGACGGAGGCTCCGACAAAAGATCCCAATGCGACACCGAAGGGAAGCGTATAGACGCTCATGCTCATGATCATAATGCAAAGCATAAAAAGGATCAGAAAGATCACGCCGAATATTCCTATGCCGATAAAGTCCTTTCCCTTCAGCTTTTTGCCCGCAGTATTCATGTTTTTCATCATCTTATCTTCCTCGCTTTCATCTTTTTATTTTTTCCAAATCGATTACTCTTGTAGAGATTTTTTCCAGAAATTCATTATCATGGGAAATCACCAGCAGCGCCCTTCCCTGATCGGATAATTTTTTCAGCATTTCGGCGACATTGCACATATTCCGGTAATCCAATCCGCTCGTCGGTTCGTCAAAAATAAGAAGCGGCGCAGCCGAAAGCGCTGCAAGCACAATGGAGAGGCGCTGTTTCTGCCCACCGGATAAAGAAAGAGGATGTCTTTGGATAAAGCCCTCCAGTTCCAATGCCTTCAAAACCGCCTCTATTTCCTTTCGGTCGGGAGATTTTCCTCCGGCAATGAGTGAAAGTTCATTTTCCACGCTCTCCGTAAAAAGCTGATAATTCGGATCCTGCATCACAAGATAGGAAGCTTTCCTTCTTTGCTTCGCATCGGACAAAACCCCTTTTAAATAAATCTCTCCCCCCTTCTCTTTGGTCAGCCCGCAAAGAATTCTTGCCAAAGTCGTCTTTCCCGCTCCGTTTTCTCCTTTTATCCCGATAATCTCACCCTCATCCGCACTCAGGCTGATCCGGGTCTGCTTCCCTGCAAAAAGCGCAATATCCCTCAGCTCCAGGACAGGAATGCGAGCCGGACAGCTTGCCGGGCTGCCGTAAATCTTTCTCTCACGAAGGGAGCGCAGCCCTCTTTCATGGGGCCCCTCTTCCCCGATTCCTTCAAGCTCCTCCATGCCGTAATCGGCTTTGCACCTTCCCTCTTCGAGCAGAATCACTCTATCCGCAAGGTCGCGCAGATAATAAAGGCGATGCTCGGAAACAAGTATGGTCTTACCCTCTTTTTTGAGCTTGTTCAAGGTTTTTTTCAGTCTCTCAATCGCAGCTTCATCCAAATTGGCAGAG
Source organism: Johnsonella sp. (assembly GCA_030529445.1). Lineage (GTDB taxonomy): Bacteria > Bacillota > Clostridia > Lachnospirales > Lachnospiraceae > Johnsonella. The sequence continues at coordinate 97,174 of JAUMWW010000002.1, forward strand.
GGTTCGTCCAAAACATAGATCTCCGGATGAAGCGCATAGACGCTTCCGAATGCGATGCTCTGTTTCTCCCCTCCCGAGAGGGCAAAAATATTTCTCTTACAGAGTTTTTCGAGCTCGAGCTCCTCAACCGTACGCTTATAGCGCCGATGCATTTCCTCATAAGGAATACCGCAGTTTTCCATTGAAAATACCAGTTCGCTCCTTGTATCCGTACAGAAAAACTGTGTTCTCGGATTCTGAAAAACGGAGCCGACCAAAGCGGCAAGCTCGTGCGGTTCCTTTTCCCTGATGCTCTCTCCCTTTATTCTTATCTCTCCAAAAAGATCTCCCGGATAAAAACTCGGAATCAATCCGTTGATCAGCCTGGTAATCGTCGTTTTCCCGCAGCCCGAACTTCCCGAAAGAACGACACATTCTCCCGCCTTTACATGCAGGGAAAAATCCCGCAATGCCGCGGTCTCGGAACCCTCATAGAAAAAGCTCACCCTATCCAGCCTGATCATGCCGAATCACCTCCGGCTCTTATTTTCAGCAGGAAAATCCCTGCAAAAATAAGGAGAAATATCAGGCTGAACAAAATATCCCGCCATCCCGGACGAAGCCTCGTAAATGCGCTTCTTTTTGCAGGATTGTCCAGTCCCCGCGTAATGGAGGAGGCGGAGAGTTCATCCGCAATCGTCGAGGAACGCACGAGCAGAGGAAGCATAAAGCTTTCAAAAACCATCACAGGTCGCTTTCTCAATGCGGAAGGAGAAATTTCGATTCCCCGGAGGCGCATCGCATCCCGGATACAGGATATCTCTTCTTTTACCGTAGGAAAGAAGCGCATGGCTACGGCAAATGTAATCACAAAGGACTTCGGGAGATGCAGCGCATACATTCCCGTAATCATTTCATTGACCTCCGTGGTTTTTAAAAATACATGCCCGTAAAGCATAATCGGCATGCAGATCCTTGCTCCCAAAACCAGCAGTAAAAGCATGCTTTTGAGAAAAAGCGGGAGATGATTCGCCCCCGCAATAAAGAGGCTCAGCAGCGCATAGACAAGCATAAATTTCAGTGTTTTTTTTATTTGTCCCAACGCAAAAGATAAGGCGGAAACCGTAAAAAACACATAGGAACCGTACCTTATATCCTTAACGGAAAACGCCATAAAGGAGACGGCAAAAAAAAGCAAAAACCTGCATCTCACATCCGGTCTCAAACAGATCCCCCCTTCCTTGAATATCCTCTTTATTCATGCTATAACTATTATGGTTAGTCTGTCCTGACTCAATGCGATTATAGCAAAGAAAGCGCTTCCGAATAAGCGATTTCGGGGAACTATGTCTTTTCCTGAAAGAAAAATGTCCGATCGATAAAATAATGAGAAGGAGGAGAGTTTTATGGAGGAGGCGATTCGAAAAATCTGTGAAGAAATGGGGATGCGGGAAAATACAAAAGAAAATCCCTTCGGATGCGGTACTTTTTTTGCAGGAGATAAAAATATTTCTCAGGGATATTTTTGGTACCTTGTTTATGAAAAGCATTTCATTATTACGAAATGTGATTTTCTTTTTTGCAGGGATACCAAAGTCACCCTCCCCGCCAATTCTATTTTTATCGCTCTTCGTCTGGATTATGCGAGGCATCTGCCTCCCGGCAAAATACTCGCCTTCCTGGAAGAGGAGGGCAGGCTTTCTTCGGTACGGATGAAGGAGGGAGCGAGAGTCGCATATACGGAAGTCTTATATATCCCGCTTTTTTACCGAAAACATCTGAATACGATGTTTACCGCAAAGAAGGCAAATCCCATCGAGATCTTAAAAAACATGGGAGGGGAGCATAATTGGTCCTCTGAAATGATGGATTCCCTCATCAGAATTTCCAAATGCGAAATGACGGGGATCTCCGCGGAGCTCTTTTATATCGCGGAAGCATACAGGCTGATGTCCGCAGTTTTGGAAATGGGAAGCGGCAGGCTGCCGAAAAAGAGCACGGATTATGAAGATATTTTGCGCGTGATACAGTATATCGATCAGCACTATACCGAAACGATCCGGCAGGAGGCTCTTGTTCGTCTTGCCAAAATGAGCCCGACAAAGCTGAAGAATCTTTTTCGCCAATTTACGGGCTCCGCAATTACGGATTATATTCTGACAAAAAAAGCGGATCGGGCAGCTCATCTTCTCTCGGATACGGATCTCTCCGTGGAGGAAATCGCTTCTATGCTGGGCTTCCATACAGTTTCCGGATTTTCCACCTCATTTAAAAAGAAAATGGGCATACCTCCCTCCGAATACCGTAAACAAATGGAATTTATCTGCTATAAAAATCCCTCAAGCGGTATTTCCTTTTGAAAAGATGAAAGAATTTCAAGAATTTTTATCCATATCAAAAAGACTCCGATCTCATCGAAATCGGAGTCTTTTTTCCTGCCGGTGGCGAGACTCGAACTCGCACACCCTTTCGAATAACAGATTTTGAGTCTGTCGCGTCTGCCATTCCGCCACACCGGCATATCTCAATCAAACGAGATTATTCTAACATAAAAGCAAACTCTGCGCAAGCGGAAATATTTTATCTTTCCATAATAATTTTATAAAGACATATCCTTGTAAATAAGGTATAATCTTTAAGAAAATGAATCTGAACATATAAAGAACTCTATCTCGGAGGTGCTTATGAAAACAAGTAAAAAATCCTTTTATTCCATTATTATTTTTTCGATTCTGGCGGGGCTTTCCTTAAGCCTTGGCGCATGCAAAAAACATAAGGAGATCGATCTTTCGAGCATTCACAGCTCTCCCGCCTCCACGCAGGCGCAAACCATGGCATCCACTAAAGAATCCTCTTCGGAAGTGCCGAAAACGACAAGCGCAAAAAGCACGGAAGCCGCAAAGACCGAAAAAATCGAATCCTCCGCAAAAAAATATACAGAAGGCAAGCTCCAGCTTGATTATCCGCAGATCAGCGGAATAGAGGACAGCCAAAAGCTTTCCGAAATCAATGCCTTAATCGAAAACAATGTGAAATCCGTAATCCCCGCTCTCGGTCTTGATCCGCAAAAGGACAGCATGGAAATCAAATCCTCCGTGATCAGCGCCGACAGAAAGCGTCTGATCATCGTATATCGGGGCACTTACCAAAAATCCGGAGAAAAAGAAAAGCACAATCTCTTCTTTACGAATAATATCGATATCAACGCGGGGAAAAATCTCGGATTAAATGATTTTACCGATCCCTACACGATGGCGGGATACCTGCTCTCGGACGATGTGCTCCTTGCCGATGCAAATGAAGAGCTCAGCAAAGCATTTATGGAAGGACGCAAACAAAAAACGCTGGAAGAGTATACAAAGCTCCTGAGCAATTCCGACTTTCCGATTAAAGCTGAAAACGGCGGCTCTTTCCCGAGCAGTTTCAGCTATATCAAAAACGGGGATATTTATTTCAGCATACCTCTGGATCATGCTCTCGGCGATTATGTGATCATTAAATACTCGCCGAGCTCAAAATAATATTAAGGAGATGGATTATGTCTGCACTTTCACTATCTGAAACCAAAGAAATCTTTATTAACGATCATCCGCTGATACAACATAAAATCACGAGGCTGCGTGATAAAAACACGGGAACCAACGAGTTTCGCTCCCTCGTCGGCGAGATTGCCATGCTGATGGGATATGAGGCGCTTCGGGATCTTCCCATTGAAGAAACGGAAGTCGAAACTCCGATTGAAAAATGCTTTTCTCCGAGTATTGCCGGAAGAAAGCTTGCCATCGTTCCCATACTCAGAGCCGGGCTCGGAATGGTGGACGGCATACTTGCCCTCGTTCCCACCGCAAAGGTCGGCCATATCGGCTTATACCGGGATGAGGTGACCCATCTTCCTCATGAATATTACTGCAAGCTTCCCAAGCCCATCGAAGAAAGAACCATCGTCGTTTTGGATCCCATGCTTGCCACGGGAGGCTCTGCGGTGGATGCAATTTCTCAAATCAAGGAACATGGAGGCATTAAAATTAAGTTTATGTGTATCATTGCCGCTCCCGAGGGACTGAAAAAGCTTCACGAGGCGCATCCCGATGTACAGATCTATATCGGCCATCTCGACCGGCAGCTCAATAAGGATGCTTATATCTGTCCCGGGCTCGGAGATGCGGGAGACCGAATCTTCGGAACAAAATAAAAAGGCGCAGAAAATTAAAAAACGAAACATTAAAAAGCAAAAACTCAACAAGAAGCGCAGAACCTTTTCCTCAAGGTTCTGCGCTTCTTTTTATTTCATATAGATCCGCCCGAAGGCATCTTTTCCGATTGCGAAATTATGAGTAGAGAGTCACCAGCTTCTGCAGGTATTCGTATCTCTCCTTTGCATCCTCCTCATTGCGCTTGAAGAGTGCTTCCGCTCTCTCCGGATTCTTGAGTGCAAGAGAAGCGTAACGCACCTCTCCCTTGAGGAATTCCTGATAATCTCCCGTCGGCGCTTTGGAATCGAGCGTAAACTTCTTCTCCGCAGCGGGATTGTATCTGAAGTTATGCCAGTAGCCCGCCTCGACCGCAAGCTTCTCTTCCGTCATGGACTTGCCCATGCCGAGCTTGATTCCATGTGCGATACAGGGTGCATATGCGATGATCAGCGAGGGACCGGGATATGCTTCCGCCTCGGCGATTGCCTTAACCGTCTGGTTATAATCCGCACCCATCGCGATCTGTGCAACATATACATAGCCGTAGCTCATGGCGATGCTTGCCAGATCCTTCTTCTTGGTTTCCTTTCCGCCTGCCGCAAACTGTGCCGTAGCACCGGTCTTGGTCGACTTCGAGGACTGTCCTCCCGTATTGGAGTAAACTTCCGTATCGAATACGAAAATATTGACATCATGGCCGCTTGCCAGTACATGGTCGAGACCGCCGAATCCGATATCGTATGCCCATCCGTCTCCTCCGAAGATCCACTGGCTCTTCTTGGAGAGGAAATCCTTATTCTTCAGGAGGTGCTTTGCATCCTCTCCCTCTTCCTTCTGCAAAAGCTCTACCAGCTGATCCGTAGCCGTTCCGTTTGTCGCTCCTACGGTATAGGTATCCAGATAGTTTTGGCATGCCGCTTTGAGCTCCTCGGAAGAAGTCGAAGCCATAAGAGATTCCACTTTCTTCTTCAGTCCGTTTCTGATTGCGGAGTTTGCCAGATACATACCGTAACCGAATTCCGCATTATCCTCAAAGAGGGAGTTTGACCATACCGGACCCTTGCCCTGCGGATTTACCGTATAGGGTGTGGAGGGTGAGGAGTTGCCCCAGATCGAAGAGCAGCCCGTTGCGTTTGCAATATACATTCTGTCTCCGAAGAGCTGAGTAACCAATCTTGCATACGGTGTCTCTCCGCAGCCCGCACATGCGCCCGAGAACTCGAGCAGAGGCTTCTTAAACTGAGAACCCTTCACCGTGGTTTCTTTAAACTTTGCAATAACTTCCTTCTTCTCCGGAAGATTGGTTCCGTAATCGAAGTATTTCTGTGTTCCTTCATTTTCCGCAAGCTTCTGCATCGTCAATGCCTTAAGCTGCTGTCCGCTCTCCTTGTCCTTCTTTCCCGGACATACGTTTGCACAGGAGCCGCATCCCGTACAGTCTAATGCGGATACCGCGATTGCAAACTTATAACCGGGCATTCCGGTGAGTCCGAGGGTCTGCATTCCTTCCGGAACATGATTTGCTTCCTCCTCGCTCAGCGCAACGGTTCTGATTACCGCATGCGGGCAAACATATGCGCAGAAACCGCACTGAATACAGTTATTGCTGTTCCATACCGGAATATTTACCGCAATTCCTCTCTTCTCGTATGCTGCCGTGCCGCTGGGCGTGCTTCCGTCTACATAATCGAGGAATGCCGATACCGGAAGATTATTACCCTCCTGTGCATTGACATGGGACTGAATATTGTTTACGAAATCGATAACTTCTTTTCTTCCCTCCGAAACAACCTTGAAATCCAAGCCCTCATCCTGTGCATTTGCCCAGCTTGCGGGAACCTCAACCTTAACAACCTGCTTTGCACCCGCATCGATCGCCGCCCAGTTCGTTGCAACGACTTCCTGACCCTTACGTCCGTAGGTCTTTTCTGCGGCCTTCTTCATCAGCTCGATCGCCTTTTCCTGCGGAATGATTGCGGCAAGACTGAAGAATGCGGACTGCAGTATCGTATTGATTCTGGTCGCTCCCATTCCCGTCTCGATACCGATCTTCACACCGTCTATCGTATAGAAATTGATCTTATGATCCGCGATATACTTCTTTACCTGTCCCGGAAGATGGGTCTCCAGCTCCTGCGCATTCCATGGGCAGTTAAGCAGGAAGGTTCCTCCGTCCACCAATTCCTGTACCATATTATACTTACGGATATATGCCGGGTTATGGCAGGCAACGAAGTCCGCTTTTCTGATCAGATAGGTCGATTTGATCGGCTTATGTCCGAATCTGAGGTGAGATATCGTAACACCGCCCGATTTTTTGGAGTCATAATCAAAGTATGCCTGTGCATACATGTCCGTATTGTCTCCGATGATCTTAATGGAGTTCTTATTCGCTCCTACGGTTCCGTCCGCACCGAGTCCCCAGAACTTACAGTTCTTTGTTCCCTCCGGAGTTGTAATGATATGCTCCTTGATATCAAGCGAAAGATGGGTTACATCATCTACGATTCCGACCGTAAAATGCTTCTTCTCGGTATTTCTGAATACCGCAAGCATCTGTGAAGGTGTGGTATCCTTCGAGCTCAATCCGTAGCGTCCGGACATAATCGGAATATCATGGAATTTGGTATCCCTCAGAGCAGCCACCACATCAAGGTATAAGGGCTCGCCCAATGCTCCCGGCTCCTTCGTTCTGTCAAGCACATGGATTCTCTTTACCGTATCCGGGATCGCCGCCAAAAGCGCCTCTGCGTTAAATGGTCTGTAAAGCCTTACCTTTACGGAACCGACCTTCTCTCCGTTTGCCATCAGATAATCCACGGTCTCTTCGATTGCCTCGTTTACGGATCCCATTGCGATAATGATCGTCTCCGCATCCTCCGCACCGTAATAATTAAACAGCTTATAGTTCGTGCCTATTTTTTGGTTTACCTTGTCCATGTATTCCTGAACAATCGCGGGAAGCGCCATATAATGTTTATTGCATGCCTCTCTTGCCTGGAAGAAAATATCCGGATTTTGAGCAGATCCTCTCTCCAGGGGATGGTTCGGGTTGAGTGCGTTCTTTCTGAAGGCGTCGATTGCATCCATATCCGCCATTTCCTTGAGATCCTCATAATCCCAAGCTTCTATCTTCTGAATCTCATGTGAGGTTCTGAATCCGTCAAAGAAATTGATAAAGGGCAGTCTTCCCTTTATCGCCGAAAGATGAGATACCGGAGTAAGGTCCATAACTTCCTGTACGGATGAGCTGCAAAGCATAGCGCATCCCGTCTGACGACATGCGTAAACGTCGGAATGGTCCCCGAATATACTCAGTGCATGGGTAGCAACGGTTCTTGCCGAAACATTGAACACACCGGGGAGAAGCTCTCCCGCTATCTTATAAAGGTTGGGAAGCATGAGAAGAAGTCCCTGTGACGCCGTATACGTCGTTGTCAATGCACCTGCGGAAAGCGAGCCGTGTACCGCACCTGCTGCTCCTGCCTCGGACTGCATCTCGGTTACCTGTACGGTCTGACCGAAGATGTTTTCCCTTCCCTCCGTCGCCCAAACATCGGTATGCTCAGCCATAACCGAAGACGGTGTGATCGGATAGATCGCAGCCACATCGGTATATGCATATGAAGCATGAGATGCGGCTTGATTGCCATCCATGGTTTTCATTTTTCTGTTTGCCATCTTGATATCCTCCTACTTTTTATTGCTGAAATTATAAAAGATTGCTTTAATCAATTAAATCATTAAAAGTTTTTATGATATAAAATTAAATAAGCCTTTCCTTAATTATTATAGCAATTATATGGATAATTGCAATTAAGAAAAGGCTTAATATGTGTATTATTATTGAAACAATCCGGAGGATTTGTATAAATTTAAATACATATACTATTTTTTATCTTAGGGATTGGACGGAAGCGGAGGAATCGTCTCCTCTTCTCCTCCCGAAGTCGGAGCATTGCTTGGCGCGGGAGCCTGTGTAGCGGCAGGAGAGCTTGTCTGTGCCGCCGTACTTGCAGCCGCCTTGCTCGAGCTCTTGGTGCTCGGCTGAGCGGAACTTGTCGCAGCGGTTTGAGCCGCACTCTGATGCGCAGCGGAAGTATGCGCGGTATTGGAACCTGCGGAAATGCTCTCCCTGCTCCTGCTCGCTTCGCTGCTTCTCGTCGCATCGATCGGAGAATTGCCCGATTCGACGCCGTAATCCGCTCCCATATCGTCGGACGAGGAAATCTCGTCTATGATCGTACCCAAGGTTCCGTCCATGCTGTCGCTCTCTACCGTTTCCGTACCCACTGCCGCCAGAGGATCTATCACTCCGCCGGAGGAAGCCAGCGCATCCGTATTTCTTCTCACAATGGGAGGCTTGCCCTTATAAGTGCTGTTATGGAAAAATGCCGAGGATACGACCTCGCCGTTTTTGGTTTTGACGACATTGGTCTCCCATCTGCTTCCCTTGGTTCCCTCTTTTGCCAGAACCTCCACTCCTTTTGCGATCGTATCGTCCTCCTCGTACTGCGGTGCGGGAGAGTCCATTTCCTGAATCTTTTTTGAACTCATCGCTATCTTTTCGCCCTCCGCAAGAATCGGAATACCCACCACCGAGACCGTGAGTTTTTGATCCACGAGCTTTGCCCTGAGCGCGATTGCGGTATCGGAGGTATTGAGGAACTTCATATCCGGTCCGTCATAACCGTCATAGCTCACCATCGCATCCTCTCCCGGGGTTACATAAGAGGGCTCAAAGGTATGCGCATGCCTCTCGGTCGGCTGTAAACCGGCAAAAATAACCGCATTATACAGCGTCGAGGAAACCTGGCAGACACCGCCTCCCGGCTCCGCGACCAAAACGCCGTTTAAATATGCTCCGGCAGGCTTATATCCTCTTTCAAGCGTCCGGTTGCCCGTCGTTTTGTTAAAGGAGAAGGTCTCTCCCGGATGAATGATCATTCCGTCCAATGCCTCGCAGGCAAGGCGGATATTCGTGTTTCTGTCCTTATTGCTCGTGGTCGTGGTCGTAAACGCACCGATCACCTTATACATCGCTTTTGCCTGATCTCTTGTGATCTCTGCCGGCACCGTTTCCGAAAGCACGGTAATCACCGTCTTGAAATTCTTGGTCGCAAGTGCTTCCTGAATATCCTTCGTCAGCTTGACCTCATCTATCTCCAATCCGTTTTCTTCGTTGGAGTATATAAAGGAATTCGTCGTCTTATCAAATCCCTGTATCGAACCGTTTTTCGCTTTGATATTCCATTTTTCCGCCATGGCGGCAACTTCCGCCTGAATCTGTGCATCCAGTCCGCTGAAATCAAGGCTGTAATTTTCTTCCGGATTGGGATTTGCATATATTTTTTCGATCAGCTCATCAATCTTTGGTTCGATCAGATTTCCGATCTCATAGATCTCCTCCTCCGCCGATCCGTTAAGCCTTGCCTTCAAATCCCAGGTATAGCTCTTGGTCAGCGTTTCTTTCGCCTCCGTCTTTGACATGCCCGTAATGATGATATCATCGACAAAAACATTCTTTTCCAGCGGCGCCTCCGTTGTCTCGACGAGGGCTTCTGTCTGCTGCTCCTCCTTTTTTTCTCCCTTGAACAAGCCCGCAATCCCTTTTATCGTAAAAATCAAAGAAATAATGACGATAAGCGATACTCCGCATACGATCGCAATCTTGCGATAATCCCATCCCCCTCTGTTTCGTCTTTTCTTTGCCCCCTGTCTTCTTATAGTTTGATGTCTGTATCTCGATTCTCTGCCACGATTTGCCATTCTCATTCATCCTCTTGCCTAGTTTATGGAGTATATTTATAGAAAACCGTCTGCATGAAGTATGCAGAATCGGAATAAATTAAAAAAATCCTTACCCTACTCATCCGCGAATCGTAAGGAAGTCCTGCTCTTTCTACAGTATAGCATATCTCAATATGTATTACTAATAAATATTTTTATTAATAATTCGAAAAATTTTATTAAACTTATTTTTTCCGATTTAATTTCTTATTTTTTTCTTATCCCTTTTGCCCTGCCCTCCCCTCGGATTTGGCTTGAAAAATACCCGATCTTCATGTTAGGATTAGCTTATCCTGATCTGTGCAGAAAACACCGAACGCATATTCAGAGCGTTCCCCCGGGAAAGGAGAAAGAATGAACAAGGAAGTATTGGAAAAAGAACAATTTATCGATCTTCATACGCATACCCTCGCCTCGGACGGAACATTGCAGCCCGCAGAGCTCGTCCGCCGCGCAGAGGAAATCGGACTTGCCGCGCTCGCCATTACCGATCATGATACAATGGACGGCTTTGCGGAGCTTTCGCAAGATCGCACTTTGCGAAGAATCCGCCTGATTCCGGGCGTTGAGATGAGCGCGGTTTATCAAGAGAAGGAAATCCATATCTTAGGCTATCTTTTTCAAGAGGACGGCTTCTCATTTTCTTCCGTCGATCGCTCGATTTTATCGGATCTGGAAGAGTTTGCGCTTGAAAGAAGGCGGCGCAATTTGGAAATCATTCGCAGGCTTTGCAATGACGGAATAAATATCCGAGAAGAGGATCTGTATTTCGGCAATCCCAAAACCAAAATTACCAGAGCGCATTTTGCAAGATTTCTGGCGGAAAACGCCTACGTCAAGGATATCCCTTCCGCATTTCAGCTCTATTTAAAAACAAACGGAAAATACTGCCCTCCGAAGACGAGCAGTTCAGATAAAATCATGAGCTTTTTCCGCCGTCACGGATTCTTCATCTCTCTTGCCCATCCTCTCGAATACCGTTTTTCAAACAGAGAGCTGGAAAAACTGATTCTCGAGCTGAAGGAGCAGGGATTGCACGGCTTGGAAGCCTATCATTCCACGCATAAGCCCCCGGATACCAAAAAACTCCTTTCCTATGCAAAGCGTTTTGCTCTGCTTCCCACCGGAGGCTCGGATTTTCACGGAACAAATAAGCCCGATATCCAAATCGGCACGGGATACGGGGGGCTCAGAATTCCTCTTTCCCTCCTCAATGATATCGATACCTTTATCTTGAAAAACGAATCGCTGCATTAGTTTCCTTTTGCAGCGATTCTCTCTTTTTTATTTACTCTCCCTGATACATATACTTGATCAGTCTCTCTATATCCTCCTTATCATGGGCAACGAGATCAAGCTCCTTGATGTATCCGTTGGAAAAAATCGTCGCCATGGAAAGATACTGACTCAGTTTGCTCTTGAGGTTAATCCTGTCTCCCTCCGGTGATACCAACTCAACGACTCCCTTGCACTCATCGACCACCTTGAAAAATGCATCAATATCCGTTATATTCTGTACTTTCATAGAAACCTCCGTCTTTTTCAATCCGAGCGGAGCATAAAGCTCCCTCTCTTTTTGATTCCTTATTTCAAGTGGATTATACCAAAATTAACAATCCTATTCAAGCAGAATCTTATCCGGATGCTCCCGCCCCCGCCGCAGCAGGCGGATTTTAGTTTTTTGCGCCTTCCTCAGGCTTTGAGTTCCTTCTTCAAGCCTTGCAGCATCCCCGTTTTTTCCATTGTCTTGGTGATCAGCAGTGCAATCAGCGTTCCTCCCGCGGTGCTGATCAAAAAGGGAAGCACAAAGGTAAATATTGCAGCATCCCGGTTTCCGATTATAAAATATGCGATCGGATAGGAAAGAATACCTCCGATCAGGGCTGTTCCTATGATTTCTCCGAGATAGGCAAAGGAAAGCGTTTTCGTCCTTTGGTAAAGCAGCCCTGCCAGAAAAGCTCCCGGCATGCTTCCCGGAAAAGCAAGCAGCGTTCCTATTCCGAGCAAATTTCTGATCACACTCGTGCAAAATGCGCTTGCAAGAGCATAATAAGGTCCGAGAAATACCGCGGAAAGAATATTAACCATATGCTGAACCGGCGCACATTTCGATCCGAATATCGGAAAATGATAGAGCGAGCCTATGATCGATACCGCGCTGAAAATCGCCGCCAATGCAAGCCTTTTGATATCCGGCATTTTTATTTCCCTCTCTTTTTTGTTTTTTGCTTCCATATTTCCTCCTCTTCTCTTCCATCAGCTCGTTTTTAAGCGAGTCTTGAATACCTTTCTATCACTCTGTCCACTCCGACGCAAATCAAAATCGTAATCAGCATACTGGGCAATGTGCTTCCGAAGCCTCCGTCCACCCTGAGCAGCATTCTGTATATGCAAAACCCGACCAGCCAGATCAAAAGATTTCTCTTATTGAACTCTCCGGGATATCCCGGCTTTCTTAAGATGAAATAATCCGTAATCTGGATTGCAATCATCGGGGCAAATACCGAGCCGATGAAAAACAAAAATCCCATAATATTATCCATCGGATATACCATTGCCGCGGCGGTTCCGAGCAGAGTAACGATGATTGCCGTATTTTTGCTCTTTATTTTTTCCGAAATCGATTCCGCCGAAATTCCCGCCGAATACACATCCAGAAACGTCGTGGTTACGGTGGAAAATACGATAATCAAAAGCCCGGCAATGCCCAGCCCCGCCTTTACCATGATGGAGGCGATATCCCCTCCTCCCGTATGCAGTGCGGCTCCCATACCGATTGCATACATAAAGATGCTCACGAAATTGTATACGATCACGCTGGAAAGTGTAACCGAAAAAGGCTCTTTCGCATCCTTCGTATAATCGCTGATCAGAGGAAGCCAGGAAAGCGGCATCGCTACCGAAAGCTCCAGGGCCGCACCGAAGCTCATTTTCTCCTCTACCCCCCGGGTAAAGGTTTCATCGGAAAACATAACCAGCTTAAAGAGAATGAGGCTTAAGACAAAAAGCAGCAGCATCGCAAGCGTATTGATCTTTCCCAGATTGGAGAGCCCGATTAAGAGCCATACTAAAATCAGGGCTCCGATCAGCAGCCCCCAAAACCACACTCCCTTGGATAGGATGCTGTCCGCGGCAAGCGCTCCGTCATAGATCATGATGGAGGTCCATCCTACGAGCTGAATAATGTTCAGCACCGAAAAAACTATGCTTCCTTTGCTGCCGAAGCTGAGCTTTACCGTATCCATCGCCGATCTCTCTTCCATTGCCCCTATCATCCCGGCGGTAAACATCAGAAAGCCTCCGATCAGATGCCCGACGATAATCGCCAGCATTCCCTTCATGAAACCGAGCGGTGCAAAATAGGTTCCCGTGAGGATTTCGGCTATCGAAACCCCCGCTCCGAACCAGATTAAACTGTTTGAAATAACCCCCGTTTTTTGCTTCTTCATTAAAACCCCCCTTTATTCTCTTAATATACAGGCATGCTCTTTCCTCGTGCAAAGCCCTATTCTCTCCGATTCCGAATTGCATGCAAAAAAATGCAGAACACCAAAATAGGCATTCTGCATCATCAGCAAAGCAATATTTCCCTACGTTGGCATTATCCAAATCAGGTTATAGGTTGCGGGAATCTCCCGCTCTCAGCCCTTTCAGAGCACCCTTTTTTCTCCAGCATTATAGCATATCCGTTCACTTTGTTTCAAGCATTTTCCTTTATTCCCGCAAAAATTATTTTACGACGAAGTTTAGGATCTTCTTCGGAACATAAATCTCTTTGACAATGCTTCCCTCCAGCTTATTTGCCTTGGCAAGCGCCTCCTTTGCGGACTCTATCGCCTCTTCCCTGGAAACGGCTGCCGGAAGCTCCAAAACAAGCCTCGTCTTTCCGTTGATCTGCACCGGTATCTCAAGAACCTCGTCCTTCATCTTCTCTTCGTCATACTCCGGCCAGCTCTCGGAAAATACGCTCTTCTCTTCGCCCAGAAGGCTCCAGAGCTCCTCGCTGATATGGGGAGCAAAGGGGGAAAGCAGAATAATAAAGGTTTTTAAGGTTTCCTTATCGATTCCTCCCTCGGCTTTTGCAAGATCAATCAGCTTATTATTATACTCCATAAAGCCGGCAATAACGGTATTCAGACTGAAGGAGCCAAAGCGGTAATCGATATCGGCAATCAGCTTATGCCTTAGCTTCAGGCTCTCCTTGCTTTCCTTGATCTCCTTGTCCTTTGAGGCGATCACGAGATTCCAGAATTTATTCAAAAAGCGGAATACGCCCTCTATCCCTCTGTCATCCCATTCCGCATCCAGTTCCGGCGGTCCTACGAAAAGCTCATACATTCGAAGTGCATCGCAGCCGTAATCCCTCACGAGCGCATCGGGAGATACGACATTCCCCTTCGATTTGCTCATCTTGATTCCGTTTTTTCCGGTGATCATTCCCTGATTGAAAAGCTTGATAAAAGGCTCTTCAAAATCCAGTACGCCGATATCATAAAGAAACTTCGTATAAAATCTCGAGTAGAGAAGATGAAGCACGGCATGCTCCACCCCTCCGATATACATATCCACGGGGAGGTATTTCTTTGCCTTCTCCTTGGATATCAGCGCATTATCGTTACGGCTGTCCACATAGCGCAGGAAGTACCAGCTCGATCCCGCCCACTGCGGCATGGTATTGGTCTCTCTCTTTGCGGCTCTCTTGCAGACAGGGCAGCTCGTATTGACCCAATCCTCTATCGCCGCAAGCGGAGATTCTCCCGTGCCCGTAGGCTGATAGCTGTCCACCTCGGGAAGCAGCAGAGGAAGCTCCTCTTCGGGAACCGGAACATTGCCGCAGTGCGGACAATGAATGATCGGTATCGGCTCTCCCCAATACCTCTGACGGGAAAATACCCAGTCTCGAAGCTTGAAATTTTCGGTTTTCTTTCCGTATCCCAGCTTTTCGATCATAAACGGGGCTTCTTTTTTAAGCACGGAGGATTCCATTCCGTTCCATTCTCCGGAATTGATCACAATGCCTGCCGCCTCGGTATATGCCTCTTCCATATCCGCGATCTCTTTGCCCTCTTTTGCGATTACCTGCACGATGGGAAGATCGAATTTCTTCGCAAATTCGAAATCTCTCTCGTCATGCGCCGGAACGCACATAATCGCTCCGGTTCCGTAGTCTGCAAGCACATAATCGGCGATCCAGACCGGGATTTTTTGCTTGGAAAGCGGATTGACGGCATAGCGTCCGGTAAAAACTCCCGTCTTCTCCTTTGCCTGCATACGGTCCACATTGGATTTCATCGAGGCGTCCATGATGTACTGTTCTACTTCCCGACTCCGCTCTTCACAAGCAATTCCCGCAGAAAGCGCATGTTCTGGTGAAAGCACGATGAAGGTCGCTCCGTAAAGCGTATCCGGTCTGGTCGTATACACGCTTATGCTTTCTTCGCTGTTTTCGAGCGGGAAATCAACCTCCGCACCATAGGACTTTCCGATCCAATCCGACTGCATCTTCTTTACCTTCTCGGGCCAGTCCAGCTGATCCAGATCATTCAGAAGGCGATCCGCATAGGCTGTGATTTTAAGCATCCATTGACGAAGATTCTTTTTGCTCACCTTCGTGCCGCAGCGCTCGCACTCTCCGTCCACCACTTCCTCATTCGCCAAGCCCGTCTTGCAGGAGGGGCACCAGTTAATCGGAAATTCCTTCTCATATGCCAGCCCCTTCTTGAACATCTGCACAAAGATCCACTGCGTCCATTTATAAAAAGAGGGATCTGTCGTATTCACTTCCATATCCCAGTCATAAACCGCCGCAATTTCTTCCATCTGCTTCTTGATATTGCGGATATTTTCCTCTGTGGACTTCGCGGGATGAACCCCCATCTTGATCGCATAGTTCTCCGCCGGAAGCCCGAAGGCATCCCAGCCCATCGGATGAATGACATAGCGCCCCTTCAGGATCTGGTATCTGCTCCAGACATCCGAAATCACATATCCCCTCCAATGCCCGACATGAAGTCCGGAGCCCGAGGGATAAGGAAACATATCGAGACAGTAATACTTCTCCTTTTTCTCCTTATCCTGATTGATCGGCTTCTCCGCCCAGATCTTCCTCCATTTTTTTTCTATTGAACTATGATTATACTGCAAAGCCATGAAGTCCCTCCCTTTTATCTGCTAAAGCCCCGCATTGAAAAATGTCGGGGCTTTTCTTAATCTTTATTGTTTGTGCATGCCTGCCGCACCAATATAGCATAGAAGCGAAAGAAATGTCAAGAAAGGAGAGCTTTCCCGCAAATCCATTCTCCCGGTTTTAGATTCCTCTCTCCGAAGGAGAAAATCGCCTTACAGCTCCACATTCTCGAGCTTGGAAGCTCTTGCCTCCACTTCCTTCTTCTGCACATCGGAGGGAGCCTGCTCATAACGAACGAACTCATAGGAAAATACGCCGATGCCGCCCGTCATGGAACGCAAATCGGTATTATATCCGAAAAGTTCGGACATCGGAACCTCCGCCATGATCTGCTGCTTTTTATTATGCGTGGATTCCATACCGAGAACTCTTCCTCTTCTCCGGTTCAAATCTCCCATTACATCTCCCGTAAACTTATCCGGAACCGTAACCTGCAGTGAAACGATGGGCTCAAGCAGAACCGGATTTGCCCTCATGAAGCCGTCCTTAAACGCAATCGTCGCCGCCATCTTAAATGCAAGCTCGGAGGAGTCCACCGGATGGTAGGAACCGTCCAAAAGCACCGCCTTGACGCCGACCACCGGGTATGCGGCAAGAGGTCCCTTAAGGCAGCATTCCGCAACGCCTTTTTCCACCGCCGGGAAGTAATTCTTCGGCACCGCACCTCCGAATACCTCTTCCTCGAATACATAGGGAATCTTAAGATCATCCAGGGGCTCAAAGCTCATCTTCACATCGCCGAACTGACCATGTCCTCCCGACTGCTTCTTATAGCGTCCTGCCGCCTCCACTTTCTTCTTGATCGTCTCTCTGAATGCGATCTTCGGCTTGGAAAGCTCGATATCCACCTTATATCTGTTTGAAAGCTTGCTTGCCACAACCTCAAGCTGCTGATCGCCGATACCGTATATCAATGCCTGTCTGTTTTCGGTATCCATAAGGGTCTTCAAGGTAAGATCCTCCTCCATCAGCTTGGCAAGTCCGGATGAAAGCTTGTCCTCATCTCCCTTATTGACCGTCTTATATCTCATATAGGTATAAGGTCTGGAAATCTTCGGGCGATGATAAAGTATGGGGGCATTCTTCAGCGCTATCGTATCTCCGGTCTGGGTCACGCTGAGCTTTGCAATCGCTCCGATATCTCCCGCCTTGATCTCCGGGACTTCGATGGCTTCCTTTCCTCTGAGTATATAGAGCTTGCCCGTCTTTTCTTCCGTTTCCTTGGCAACATTGTAAATATTTCCGTCCGCCCTCAAGGTTCCCGTACAAACCTTGATCAAAGAATACTTTCCGATAAAGGGATCGACGATGGTCTTGAATACCTTCGCGGAAAGATTCACATCGGAATTGTATTTTGCAACAAAGCGCTCCCCGTTGCTTACATCGACTCCGACCACCTCTCTGAAATCCGGTGAGGGGAAATATCTGTCTATTGCGGTCAAAAGAGATTTGAAGCCCTGCACATTGATTCCCGAGCCCATCATAACCGGAACGATGGAGCCCTCGCTCACGTTGTTTCTCAGCGCATCCGCAATCTCGTCATCGCTGAATTCGTCTCCGGAAAGATATCTTTCCATATATTCCTCGCTGGTTTCCGCAACCGCCTCGATCAGCGCTTCTCTTGCAATCTTTAAGTTTGCTTCGGAATACTCCGGTATCGCGCATTCCTCATAATCGGAAAGCTTTGTAAAGCGTCTTCCCTGCATCTTTACAACATTGACGAAGCCCACAAATTTCTCATTCTCTCTGATCGGCAAATGGAAGGGAGCGATCTTTCTTCCGAATCTGGTCTCAAGCTTTAATAAAAGCTCTCTATAGCTCGCCTTATCATCATCCATATTGGTAACAAAAATAATTCTCGGCAGATGGTATTCCTCGCAAAGCTCCCATGCTTTTTCCGTTCCCACTTCTATTCCCGCCTTGCAGTTGACTACGATGATCGCCGCATCCGCCACGCTTACCGCTTCCTCAACTTCTCCTACAAAATCAAAATATCCGGGAGTATCAAGAAGATTGATTTTAATATTTCCGCTTTCCCCCTTATACTCTATCGGTATCAGTGAAGTATTGATTGAAAATCCTCTCTTAATCTCTTCCTTATCATAATCGCTTACCGTATTGCCGTCCGTAATTTTTCCCATTTTGGAAATAGCTCCACTGACATAGCAAAGCGCCTCCGCCGCTGTAGATTTTCCGGCACCTCCATGTCCTAACAATACAACGTTTCTGATATTTTTTGTCTCATATACATTCATAGGTAAAACCTCCCGTCTTGATTTTTGTGCCTGCACATATTTTACTAAAATTTTTTCGATATTTCAATCTTTTAATTTAATTTATACAAAGTATTTTCTGTTTTACAGATATTACACTGCCGATAAAATAAAGGAATTGACAGGTCGCCCAAAGCGGTATACCATATCTTTACCAAAACTTCGTATAAAAAGTTTTCGGGCTCTATGCCCCTGTATTCGGGCATACGGAAAGCGAGGATATAAGATGATTATCATAAGCAAGGAATATGCGGAGAGATCGGATATCGAAAACATTGCCGCCCTGATTCGGAGCAGGGGAGGCAATGCGCGGATATTAAGAGAGGGATGCAGATTCTATATTTATATCGAGGGGGATTTAAAAAAACTCAACGAGATCCGTTTTGAGATCATGCCTGCCGTAGAAAAACTTGCCAAGGAAGAAGATCTCGGCACTGAGGAAGAGAAAACTCCATTTTATCTTCCGAAAAGCATTCGCGTGGGAGGCAGGGAAATTTCCGCCTCCTCCTTTCAGCTCATCGCCGGTCCCTGTGCCGTGGAAAGCCGCAAACAGCTTCTTTCCACTGCAAAAGCCGTAAAAGAGGCGGGAGCGGGCTTTTTGAGAGGAGGCGCATATAAGCCCAGAACCTCCCCATATTCCTTTCAGGGACTGGAGGAGGAAGGGCTGAAACTGCTGCGGGAGGCAAAAGAAGAGACCGGGCTCGCTCTCGTATCCGAGGCAACCTCGGCAAGATCTTTGGAAAGCGCGGTCAAATATGTCGATATGATTCAGATCGGCTCAAGAAATATGCAGAATTTCGAGCTTTTAAAAGAAGCGGGAAAATGCGGCAGACCCGTGCTCCTCAAACGCGGATTTTGCGCAACGATAGAGGAATGGCTCAATGCCGCCGAATACATCATGGCGGAGGGAAATGCAAACATCGTATTATGTGAAAGAGGAATACGAACCTTTGAACATTCGACAAGAAACACTCTCGATATCAGCGCCCCCGCGGTGCTCAGAAGAAAGACGGATCTGCCCGTCTTTATCGATCCCTCCCATGCAAGCGGCTTTCATGAATATGTCGCGCCTCTTGCAAAGGCGGCTGTTGCCGCCGGAGCTGACGGTCTGCTGATCGAGGTGCATCCCGATCCTTCCCGCGCACTCTCGGACGGAAGGCAGTCTCTGAGTTTTGAAGCCTTTCGCCGACTGGCGGAAGAATTGAAGCCCTATATCGAACTGACAAAAAAATGCAGCCTATAAAGCTGCATTTTTCTTTTCGCCGTCTTTCATTTTCTTTCTCATATAATACGGCATATGACCGAACAAGATTTCGTCCGAATATCCCTTCTTCTTCCATGCGGAAAGCGAGACGAAATAGCATGCCGCTCCCAGGAGTATCCATCCCCCCGCTATGATGAATTCCGCCGTCGTAAAGCCGGAGGGAAGCCCCGGGATATAAAGGATGAGCATGCCTCCGGTCAGAAGCAGAGCCATCGTTCCCACAAATCTCGGATATCTTACCTTATACGGTCTTTCCATCTCCGGCTCCTGCTTTCTCAGAATCACAAAGGAAAGCGCCACGAAGAAATAAGCGACCACCGCACCGAAGCTTCCGGCATTTGTCAGCCAGGTCAGCATCTGCCTTCCGAAAAAAGGAGCGATAATCGAAAGAATACCGACCAGGGCAACCGAGATATAGGGAGTTTTAAACTTCGGATGAAGCTTGGAAAAAACTCCCGGTATCAGATGAATCTCGGATAAGGCAAAGATCGCTCTGCTGCCTCCGATAAAAAAGGAATTCCAACTGCTTAAGATTCCCGCCATTCCTCCGATCAGCACGACATCTCCGGCAAGCTGGCTGTTATTAAAGAGTTTTTTCATCGCATCCGCCGTAACCAGATTGGCATTTGCCATTTCATCCGCATTCATTGCCAAAGAAACCGCCAAAATAATCGCAACATACCAAATCACCGCCATAACGATCGAAAAAATCATGACTCTTCCGATTCTCTTCAAGGGAACCTTGATCTCCTCCGCCGCCTGAGGGATCACATCAAAACCCAAAAACATAAAAGGAGTCATTACGGCAATGGAGAGAACCCCTTTATACCCGTCTTCAAAAAACGGTTTCATGTTTTCCGTATTTCCCCTGAGCAGGGAAAGCGCGATCAGGGCAATTCCGATTGCGGCGATAATATAGGTCAGCGCATTCTGAAGCTTCACCGCGGATTTTACCCCTTTGATATTGATCAGGGTCAAAATCAGGGCGGAAACGCTTCCTACCGCTACCCAGGAAGCATAGATATCAAAACCCGCTATCGTATACATATAGCCCTTGAGAAATCCGGGAAAAAGATACTGCAATACGGAGGGGAGCGCACAGGCTTCGAATGCGGTGACTCCCACATAGCTTAAAATCAGTCCCCAGGTACAGATAAAAGAGCCGTTTTTTCCCAAAGCCCTCATGCTGAACTGCTGCTCTCCCCCCGTCAGAGGCATCGCGCTCGTCAGCTCCGCATAAATCAAACCTTCAAATACGACCATAAAACCTGCAATGATAAATGCAAGCATGGCTCCGATCGAACCGGCGCCTCCGACCCAAAAGCCTACGAGCACCACCCATCCCCATCCTATCATCGCTCCAAACGCTATCGCAAATATATCCTTCTCTTTTAATACTTTTTCGAATCTTTCCTCTTTCTTTTTTGTATGCGTTTTTTTCTTGTCCATTCTGATCATTTACCTTTCCGACTTATATTTTATTTACGGGGTTGACAGTGCCATATGAGTCCTGCGAAAATACCAATAGGTTTTGGAGAAGATACAGAAGGTTGAGATTGCTTATTATTATAACAGAATTTATACAATTTGGCAAATTTTTATCCAATTCACCTTCTGCGGAATCTTAAAAACCCTATATATCAATCGATCTTTTAAAATAAAATCTCTTGTTTTTATACAGTTTTTTTGATTAAAAAATATCAAAGAATTGAGAAAGGATAAAGCATGAATCTGATCAAGGGATCTTTCATCCCCCCCGGGGACAAATCTATTTCACACCGGGCTTTGCTCCTCTCCTCGATTGCAGAGGGAAAATCCCGTATTCGGGGCTTCTTAAACAGCAAAGACTGCATCGGCACGAAAAACTGCCTCCTGAATCTGGGGATCCTTATGGAAGAAAAGGAGGAGGAAATTTTTGTCTTCGGAAAGGGATTATACGGCATGCAGGCGCCTTCCGGCATCTTGGACTGCGAAAACAGCGCCACCACGATGCGGCTGATCAGCGGCATCTTGGCGGCGCAGCGTTTTGATTCCGTACTAAGCGGTGATGAAAGCCTTTGTAAAAGGCCGATGAAAAGAATCATCGATCCTCTCCGCCAAATGGGAGCGGAAATCCGAAGTCATAACGAAAGCGGTTTTTCCCCTCTTTTTATCTCCGGCAAAGCGCTGCGGGGAACAGATTATCTCTCCCCGCTTGCAAGCGCTCAGGTAAAATCGGCATTTTTGCTCGCCGCTCTTTATGCGGATAAGGAAAGCAGCTTTGAAGAGCCCTCCGCTTCCAGAAACCATACCGAAATCATGCTCGGGCAGATGGGGGCAAAGCTCTTCACAGAGGATAAAAAAATCCTAATTTCACCCCCGAAAAGCCTCTCTCCCCTCGATCTTTCCATCCCCGGCGACCTTTCCTCCGCCGCATATTTCATCGGAGCGGCAATCCTCTTGCCGGGTTCCGAGCTATATCTCAAAAACCTCGGGCTCAATCCTACCCGAAGCGGCATCCTCAAGGCTCTTTCGGAAATGGGGGCAAGAATAGAAATCTTAAACCTTGATTTTTCGCAGGGAGAAGCCCGTGCTGATCTTCTGGTAAGAAGCTCGGCGCTGAAAGGAATCTGCATCGGAGGAGAGATCATTCCGACAATGATCGACGAGCTTCCCCTGCTTGCCGCAATCGCGACCCAGGCGGAGGGAGAAACCCGCATTCGGGATGCCGGTGAGCTGAGGGTAAAGGAAAGCGATCGGATCAAGGCTATGACGGAGGGACTGAGGCAAATCGGAGCAGAGGTCAAAGAAACAGAAGACGGCATGATCATCCGAGGAAAGAGCCGGCTTTTTTCCGGAAAAATCCGCGCCTACAAAGATCACAGGATTGCGATGAGCTTTGCAATTCTTTCTCTGCTGATCGAGGGAGGCCTGCAGATCAGCGATTCGGACTGCATTTGTATTTCCTACCCCTCTTTTTTTAGAGATTTGAAACGCCTCCTCCGATGATGATGCACCCGGCCCTTCCTCCTTCCCGATCTTTTTTACCGGTATAAAAAAACAGCCCGCCGCATCAAAAATGATACAGCGGGCTGCTTCTTATGAACTGAATGATGATCTGTCGATTTCTATCTGTTTTTCAGGAAATCCGGAACATTGATCTGTAATTCCTTATTGCTTCTGGGCTTAAAGCTATGTCTGGGCTGCTCCTTAAAGCTCTCCTTTTCGATATTGCTTTCCTGTGCCTGCTCGTTCTGCGCACCCGCAGAAAATACGGGTCTTTGCAGCGAGGGCTGGGGCGTCTGCACCTGCGGCGTCTTCACGCTCTCCTGCACGGACTGCGCGGAAGCCGCTTTCTTGGATGCCAGACCCTTCATCAGAGAATTGACCGTGGTATTTCTTGCATCCAGTCCCGTCGCAATTACGGTGATGCTTGCCTCATCCTGTACGCTGTCGTCATACATCGCACCGAAAATAATATTTGCATCCTCTCCCGCAAGATCCTGCACATAGCTTGCCGCTTCATTGGCTTCAATCAGGCTGATATCTCCCGAAATATTAATAATCACATGAGAAGCGCCCTCTATCGTCGTCTCGAGCAGAGGCGACTGTACCGCCTGCTTCACCGCCTCAAGAGCCTTATCGTCTCCGTTTGCGTATCCAATTCCGATATGCGCGATTCCCTTGCCCGTCATCACGGTCTGTACATCCGCAAAATCAAGATTGATCAGACCGGGTACGTTGATCAGATCGGTAATTCCCTGTACCGCCTGCTGCAGCACCTCATCCGCTCTCTTCAATGCATCCGGCATCGTGATCCTTCTGTCCACAATATCAAGAAGCTTATCATTCGGAATAACGATCAGCGTATCCACCATGGTTTTCAAATTTTCGATTCCGTTCATCGCATTTGCCATTCTCTGCTTGCCTTCAAATCCGAAAGGCTTTGTCACTACGCCTACGGTCAGTATTCCCAAGTCTTTTGCGAGCTTGGCAATTACGGGGGCTGCACCGGTTCCGGTTCCTCCTCCCATTCCGCAGGTCACGAACACCATATCCGCACCTTTAAATGCATTGGTAATATCGTCTGCATTCTCCTCCGCGGCTTTTTCCCCTATCTCAGGTCTTGCTCCGGCTCCCAGACCCTTCGTCAATTTTTCTCCGATCTGCATCAATGTAGGAGCCTTACAAAACTGCAATGCCTGTTTATCTGTATTGATACCGATAAACTCAACACCTTCTATATTCTCATCAATCATTCGATTTACTGCATTATTGCCGGCGCCGCCTATCCCGACCACAATAATTTTCGCAGCATTTTCCGCTTCATTAATCTTTATTTCCAACAAAGTCCTGTCCTCCCACAATTTGTTCTAGGGTTCTGTTCCGATTATGATCCATATCAAAAGCCACCCTCTATATTAATCCTTCAACGAAAAAATAGCAATAACTTTCTGGAAATTTTATGAAAGTTTAACGGCTTGTCATATTTTCCTCTGTTTAACATAAAAGCTCCGCCCTTCCCGATAGAATTTTTGTTTATTTTATCTATTTCTTCTTAAAGGTATACATCTTATTCCCGTCCAATGCGGTATAGGAATCCAAATAGAGCGTCCCCTGCAAGCCCTGAATATTCGGAAGAATATCATGAAGTTCCGCTATCTTTGCATCCGTATGGCTGTAATCCCCGAGCACCACTTCAATATCTCCTATCATCAGCACGGTATCTCTTTGTGTATTGAGCTTGATCAGATCCACCTCGATCCCGTATGCCGAAATAAGCTGCGTAAGCTTGAGAATATAAGAAAAAATCTTCTCCTCGCTCACGGGGAGCTGCTTGTATAAAACCACGCTTTTAAAGCTCAGACCCTGAACCATGGGAATCCCCTTCAAAAGCTTTTCCGAGCTTTCCACGACCACTCCGTCCTTATCAAAATACATATTGGAGCCCAGATAAGGAACATAGCCGATAATGCTTTTCTCATAGATGATGATCTCCGCCTTAAAGGGGTTGAGCAGAGAAACGGAATAATCCTGTACGAAGGGAATGCTCTCCTTCTTTCCTCTCATTGTATTGATAAAGCAGTATAAAGTATTTCTCGACATTTTATTCGGAAAAACAAGCTGCTCGATCTCCTCATCGGTATACAATGAATTGCCGCTGATTTCCAGTTTTGAAATTTTAATACTCCAAAGAAGCCCGATGAGGAATATGGGCAGCAAAATAAAGAATATCCATTTTTTTTTCATTCGTCCTCCTAAATCATCCCCCGTTTTACTCCACTTTTATAAAACCCTAATATTCTATCTTAATCTGTCTTGCCACTCCCAAGACCAATCCCATTTCCGCCATCAAAAACAAAACCGATGAACCTCCGTAGCTGATAAAGGGAAGAGTGATCCCCGTATTCGGTACGATGCCTGTAACAACCGCGATATTCAATACCACCTGCACACCGATATGCGCCATCACCCCCGAAACCAAAAGCCCTCCGTACATATCGGGAGCAGAATCGGCAATTGCCGTGCAGCGGTAGAGTAAAAACAGAAAGACGATGATCACGGTTACCGCGCCGAAAAGACCGAGTTCCTCGCAAATAATCGAAAAGATCATATCATTCTGCGCCTCGGGGATGATCCCGAGCTTTTGCATGCTCTCTCCGAGCCCTTTCCCTCTGAGTCCTCCGGATCCGATCGCATAGATTCCCTGCAAAACCTGGAATCCTCCGTCATTTGCGTATTTTTCCGGATCCATCCATACCAAAATTCTCATCTTCTGATAATCGCTCAGAAAACTGATTTCCGGCAGAATATCGGGAAGAAATTGCGGTCCGAAGCGAAGAAAGGAAAGCCCCGATATCCCCAGCAGGATAAAGGGCCATTTTATCCTCGTACTCACAAAGATCAAGGTTCCGACTATGGAAAGCAAAATAATTCCCGCACTCAGATTGGAAACGGCTACCAGCAGAATCAGCGGAAAAGTGAAGGCGACAATCTTAAACACTCCTCTGAGAGAGTTGATTTCCTTCCCCAAAACCGTGATCATATACGATAAAAAGAGAATCAGCGCAAGCTTTGCAAATTCCGAAGGCTGTATCGTAAAACCTCCCACTCCTATCCATCTCTTTTTTCCGTTAAACTCCTTTCCGATGACCATCACGACAGCGCAGAGCAGATAGGCAATGAAGAGCGCCGGAATCGAAAGCTTGAAAAACACGCGGTAATCTATCGTGGAAATAATAACCATCCCGACCAGACCGACCAGAGCCACCTTTGCCTGACGGAACAAATAATAAGTAGGCTCCTTTTCAAGTCTGACCTGTGCCGTATAGGAACTCGAAGAATAGATCATTACCAAGCCGAATGCCGTCAAAAAAATCAATGATAAAAGCATAAAATGATCATAATTATATCTTATTTTCTTTCCTTTTTCTTCCCTCATCTCTCACATATCCCGTTTTATTGTTCTTTAAAGGCTTTTGACGCAGTCCTTAAAGACATTGCCTCTTTCTTCATAATTCTCAAACATTCCCCAGCTTGCACAGCCCGGAGAAAGAAGCACATAATCTCCCATATCCGCATAGGAGGCACAGACTCTTACCGCCTCGTACATACTCTCCGCATACATGATATCGGTGAATCCCTGCTGTTTTGCACATTCTGCAATCGCATCCCTGGTCTGACCGATCAGAATCAGATATTTTACCTTGCCCTGAAAATGCGATACCCATTCTTCATAAGAAGAACCCTTATCATATCCTCCCGCAATCAGCAGCACCGATCCCGGCATTGCCTTCAGCCCCTGTATTGCGGCATCGGGATTGGTTGCTTTCGAATCGTTAAAGTACTTCACCCCGTATCTGTCCATCACAAACTCTATTCTATGCTCCACCGCCTTAAAATCGAGACAGGCCTGCCTGATTTTTTCGACAGGCAGGGACAGACAATCCGCCATCGCAATCGCAGCCATTGCATTTTCATAATTATGTTTTCCGAGTATCTTAAGCTCCGAGGTCTTGAGGATTTCCCTCTCCTTTCCCTCCTTGCATATGCAGATCTTTTCTCCCTTAAGATAGACTCCTTCTTCCAGCACCCGCGTTGAAGAGAAAAACACGGTTTTTGCTTTACATTCCTTGCTCTTGCCGAATTCTCTGAGCACCTCGTCATCATAATTCAATACGACGAAATCCTTCTCCGTCTGCTTCATGCAGATCTCTTTTTTAATGCTGATGTAGTTCTCCATCGTATGATGACGGTTCAGATGATCCGGTGTAATATTGAGTATCGCGGCAACATCCGGTTTAAAATCGATTACGGTCTCAAGCTGAAAACTCGAAACTTCCAAAACGGTTACCGACTGATCCCCCGTTTTTAAAGCAATCTCCGTATAAGGCGTGCCTATATTGCCGGCAACAAAGGTTTGCTCGAAAGCGGTTTTTAAAATCTCTCCCAACAATGCGGTCGTCGTCGTTTTCCCGTTTGTACCCGTTATTGCAAGGAGCTTTCCCTTCGCAACCTGAAAGCCCAGCTGTATCTCGCTCCAGATCTGGATCCCCGACTCCTCCAATATCCCCACAAACTCCTCCTCAAGGCTTATGCCCGGAGAAATAATGCAGATATTGACGTTTCTGATATCCTCCGCCTCCAAAACACCAAGTCTGAGCGTGATTCTTTCTCTCTCTTCCTCTTCGAAATTTTCCAAAATCTTTTCAGAACACATCGTATCGTTGCCGTCATACAAAACTACCTGTCCTCCCATCTGAAGGAGAAGCTTTGCTGCGGAAATACCGCTTTTTCCCGCTCCCGCAACCATAACCTTATTACCCATGACCTTAGCCTCCGGTTCAATATATTAAATATATTTTTTCGTTACTTTTTTATAGAAACTTCATCAAAGCCCGATATATGCAAGGAGTGAAAGTACCACCGTAAGAATCGTAAATACGGTAACCACCCTCGTTTCCGACCAGCTGCAGAGTTCAAAATGATGATGAATCGGAGCCATCTTGAAAAACCGCTTACCTCCCGTCTTCTTAAAGTATGTTACCTGAATCATAACAGAAAGTACTTCCAGCAGATAAATAAATCCTACAATAACGATAAAGAGCGGCATCCGCATGATGATTGCCAGCGAGGATACAAAACCTCCCAATGCAAGCGAACCGGTATCTCCCATAAAAACCTTTGCCGGATATGCATTATAAATCAGAAATCCCGCAAGCGCTCCCATCATCGCGCCTGACGCCGGAGATACTCTGATCCCTTCCTTTACAGCCGCAGCGGCAAAAAAGAAACTGACCGCGATCGTCACCGAAGAACAAAGCCCGTCCAAGCCGTCCGTGAAGTTCACTCCGTTATCCGTTCCCAGAACAATCACAAATACCGCAGGGATGAATAATACCCCGAAACGAATCATATATCCCGTACTCATTCCTCCGCTGAAGGGCAGCAGCATGCTCTTTCCTATATTAAACCTGTATAAATATAGCGCAAAACCCCCGGTTAAAATCAGCTGCATCGAAAGCTTCTGCAGAACGCTGAGTCCCTCCGAGGTTTTCTTGAAAATTTTTAAATAATCATCCATAAAGCCGATAAAACCGTACGCCAAAGTAAAGACGAGCACCGGCAGGATCATGGGATAGCTTCCGATAAAAAAGAGGGATCCGCATGCAAAGGCAATCAATATCACAATGCCTCCCATTGTCGGAGTACCGCTCTTTTTTAAATGTTTCTGCGGTCCGTCCTCCCTGACCTGCTGCCCGAATTTCATTTTATGTAAAACAGGAATCGCCAGCGGGCATAAAGCAGCCGCTATGATAAAGCTTATTAAAAAGGCGAATATACTATCTTTGACCATTATCATCTCCTCTCAAAGTTTAATAAAGTATATCCCAAACCGAAAGCCTTATCAAGTTATTTCTTTGATTTTAAGAACTGCTTAATTTGTTTTTTTCCTTGTTTCCGCCGTCGCCTCGCTGCTCTTTTTTGTCTTTTTATTTGCGGATTCTTCCGTCGGCTTTACACTTTCCTTCGTACTTTGCTTTACGCTTTCCTTTGTGCCTTGCTTTGCCCCCTCCTTCGTGCTTTCTTTCACGCTCTCCCTCGTGCTTTCGCTGCCGCTTTCTCCCGCAGCTTCTTTTGTGCTTTTCTTGCTTCCCCCCTGCGCGCTCCCTTCCGGCAAGGACTCGGAGGGTTCTATCCGCAGATTGTCAAATTCGATATACTCATCCGTTTCATAGACTTTATTGCCTGCCGAGGATTCCTGCGTATCGCTCTGAGAGGAAGGCTTCGTCGGAAAACTTCTCCCCTCTCCTCCGGTATTTTGACCTCTTTCGTCTTCGCCTTCATTCCCGGCTTCCGAGCTCTCATTTTCGGACCCTTCGGGGGATTCTTCCTCTCCATGCGAAAGATCTGCGGCACTTTCATCCGCAGTTTCCTGCCCGGACTCTTGCGCATCGCTCTCCTGCACCTCTTCCCCCGCTTCATAGCCTTCCTTGGGGAAAATACTCATATAGGGCATCACATCTCTCATAATCCTTGCAAAAAGGTCTCCCGCATAGGAAGATCTCGCCTGATCCTCCGTCGCCGGCTCATCCACCACAACATAGCAAAACACTTCTGGATCATCCACCGGTGCAAATCCCGCAAAAGATACGAGGTATTTTCCGTTTCCTCTCGGGAGTTTTTCGGAGGTTCCCGTTTTTCCTCCCACATCATAGCCTTCCACCTTCGCCGATTGCCCGGTTCCCTGCTCGACGGCGATTCTCATCGCCTTTCTTAAAAAATCGGAGGTCGAGGGAGAAACCGTCTCTCTTACCAGCTTAGGCTCTATGTTTTTAATCAGAGTGCCCTGTG
Source organism: Johnsonella sp. (assembly GCA_030529445.1). Lineage (GTDB taxonomy): Bacteria > Bacillota > Clostridia > Lachnospirales > Lachnospiraceae > Johnsonella. Next base: position 126,694 of record JAUMWW010000002.1, read on the forward strand.
CATTAAAGATTTTTTTTACCACATGCGGCTCATAATAAGAGCCTCCGTTGATCACCGAACAAAATGCGGCTGCCATCTGCGCCATATTGCAGTTATAGTTCTGACCGAAGGAATTGGTCGCCAAGTCTACCGCGCTCATATTGTCAACGCTATGCACCAGCCCCGAGGTATCCGGTTCTCCCGGAAGATCGATTCCGCTGTATGAACCGAATCCGAAAAGCTGCTGGGCTTTGCAAAACTTTTCGGTTCCCAGAGAGGAAACCAGCTGCATCATCATATCGTTGCAGCTTCTTGCCACCGCCTCCGTAACCGTAACCATTCCGTGCCCGCTTCTGATCGCACAATGTATGTCATGACCGCCGACTCTCTGGTATCCGTCGCAGTAATAATTTTCCTCTCCGTGTATGATCCCCTCTTCCATTGCGGCGGCAACGGTAAAAACCTTCGAGGGAGAACCGGGTTCGAAGGTATCGTTTACGCAGAAATTTCTCCAAATCTCACTGAACGCATTCGATTTTTCTATATCGTCCATCATCTCTATCTCTCCCTGCGTATAATAGAGCTCCAATTCTCTCGGTTTGTTGAGATTGAAGGTTCTGCTGCTCGCCATCGCAAGAATTTCTCCGTTATCCGGATTCATAATGATACATGCGCTGATTTTGCTCCCGATCTCCGCTTCCCATTCCGCAATATGTTTTTCCACGATTTTTTGGATATTGCTGTCGATCGTAAGCGCGATGCTATGCCCTCCTTCCGCAGATTTGATCACTCGTTCAAGATTGGATTCCTCATTCAGATATCCGTATTCCCTTCCCATGATTCCGGTCAGTTCCTCATCATAATACTGCTCCACCCCGCCGTTTGCCATCTTGCCCTCTTCGTTGGTAAAGCCGATCACATTGCAGGCAAGGCTGTTATAGGGATATATTCTCTTATAGGATTCTTCAAACCAGACCCCGATCACTTTCTGCCTTGACTTCTCCTCTTTAAATCCTTTGTTGATCTCTTCCCTTCTCTCTTCAAACCTCGTTCTTTCTTCAAAGCTGACTTCTTTTTTGTATTTGATATATCTGCTGTCGGATTTATCGACGAGCAATGCCCTGATCTCCTCCTCGCTGTCTCCAAATACCTCCTTTAAGAGCTTGACCGTCGGATCGAGATAATATTCCTGTTTGGAGTTGATCTGATTGGCATCGATAATCACATTGTACACCTTATTGCTCGTCGCCAGAAAAATCCCGTTTCTGTCAAGAATATCCCCCCGTCGGTAAGGAATATCTCTCGAATCGTATCTTTGCTGCATGAGAACTCTCTGATTATATTCTCTGGAATTTTTTTGTATCAAATATATTTTTACGATCAAAGCAAACAAAGCCAGCAAGATTACCAAATAGGTAATAGCCAGCTTTTGCTGCATCATTTTCGAAAACTGTCTCAGACTGACGCCGTTTTTGCTCTTTCCCTGCGTTTTGCTTTCTCTTCTTCCGAGATCCTTGTTTTTGCTTTCTCTTCCTTCTCTCGAGCTACTGCCGCGGTACTTCTTCATACTGTCTTACTTGCTCCCTTTCAACCTTATCATATATTATGATCTGATCACTTCCTGCATAAACCATCCCGAGATCCTCGGTTGCAAGTTTATAGATATTATCCAAATCGACATGTGCATTGATGCTCATTTCCAAGGCATCATTCTCATTCCTCAATTCCGCAAGCTGCTTTTGCTTCTTCTCTACCTCTCTCATGCTCGCGGTAATCGAGTTCTGTATGCTTAAATACGAGTAGAAAAAGTAAAGCGAAAAAACAATCGCCGCAACCAGGAACATCAAATACGGCAAATCCATCTGTGCCGCCCTCTCTTGATTCCTTCTCAGATTCCGGTTCTTGTATCTGATACTCTGTGTTGTTCTTTCCCTATGCTCCCATTCCGGTTCCGGAGCATATTTTCTTACCGTATTGCCTACGATATAGGGATTGTTGCGGTAACTCCTATCATTTCCGTAATATTCTCTTTCGTGCCTTCTCTCATCTCTTCTGCTTTTTCTCATCATATCACTTCCTCTTCCCATGTTTTTAACCTATAAATCCCCTTGGTTTTACAGAGGATCTTTGATAGGGTAACCCATACCCCATTTTTTCTTCCGGCTGTTTTTATATCCTGCCTCTTCAGCTTCTTTCGCGTATCACTCCTCCGAGCTTTTCTCAAAAACTCTAAGCTTTGCGCTCTTTGAGCGGGGGTTTTCCGCTATTTCTTCTTCACCCGGCAGAATTCCCTTCCTAGTCAGCACCCTGCCCCTGCTCTTTTGACCGCAAACGCAAATCGGAAAATTTTTCGGGCAAACGCAGGGATTTTCATTTTTCCGAAAATGATTCTTCACCATCCTGTCTTCCAGAGAATGGAAGCTGATGATCGCAAGCCTTCCGCCCGGTTTAAGGAGATCTATCATCGTGTCGATGGAGTTTTCCAAGACTTCAAGCTCTCTGTTCACCTCTATCCGCAGCGCCTGAAAGGTTCTTTTGGCAGGATGCCCTCCTTTTATCTGCATTTTTTTCGGCATCGCAGCCCGAATGATTTCGATTAATTCCGCGCTGGTTTCTATCGGCTTTTGTTCCCTTGCTCTTACAATATGCTTTGCTATGTTTTTGGCAAAAAGCTCCTCTCCGTAATCCCTGATCACTCTGTAAAGCTCTTTCTCTTCATAGCTGTTGAGAATCCGGGCAGCCGTTTTTTCCTCCCTCCTGTCCATGCGCATGTCGAGAACGGTATCCTCTCTATAAGTAAATCCCCTCTGCGCATTATCCAGCTGGTAGGAGGAGACACCCAAATCCAGATATATTCCGTCTACTTTTTCTATTCCCTGCTCGGAGAGCACGGAAGCAATATGGGAATAATTATCTCTGACCAGCAAAACCTTGTCTCCAAACTCCTCCAGCCTCTTTGCCGCCGCCGAAAGCGCTTCCTCATCCTGGTCGATTCCGATCAGTCTTCCGCCATTTAATCTCCTGCAAACCTCATATGCGTGCCCGCCGCCCCCCAAGGTACCGTCAACATAAATGCCGTCCGGCTGAATATTAAGGCTTTGGATCACTTCCTCCAACAAAACCGATTTATGTTCGAATATCATAAATTAATTCCTGATTGATATAATTTTTCTGCCGCCATATCGGCATCTATATTCTGTGTTTCCTCCCAGATCTCCTTGCTCCAGATCTCCACATGATCAATATTGCCGATCACTATGGCTTCTTTTTCTATGCCCGCATAAACTCTTAAGGGAGAGGGGAGCAAGATCCTGCCCTGCTTATCCGTCTCCGCCTCCGCGGCGCTTCCGACAATCATGCGGCGCAGTATTCTCGCATCGGAGCTGACCATCGGCATCAGGCTCAGCTTCTCCTGCAAAGCCTCCCAGCTCTCTATGCCGTATACCGCAAGACATTTATCAAAGCCCTTGGTAACTACAAATTTTTCGCCCAAGAGTTCACGAAATTTAGCAGGCATGATTACTCTTCCCTTCACATCCACCGAATGATTGAACTCTCCCATAAACATAATAGTCACCCACTTTTCACCACTAATCACCACTTATTGCACTTATTTTAGACTAATCAGGCAAAAAAATCAAGCTCTTCTCCCTCCTTCCCGAGGCGACAAAAAGGGGATATTGCAGAAAAAATCCGCAATATCCCCATCATATAGTTTGATTTTCTTTCATTCCCACAATATAAGGTGTGTATTCAATGAAAGATGAATGCTGTTTTTTTTGTTACGATTTGTTTAAGTTTTTTCTTCTTCCGCGTATAATTCCTACAAGCGCGATTAAAACACAGCCGCAAGCCAGAAGCTGCGAAACGGGAATCGAGGTTCCCGGAATCAGAAGACTGTCCGTTCGCAGAGATTCTATGAAGGCTCGTCCTAATCCGTAGCCTCCTAAATACAGCAGGAAAACTTCTCCGTCAAATTTTTTCTTCTTCCGATACCAAAGCAGGAAAAGAAGAACACATAAATTCCAAAAAGACTCATATAAAAAAGTCGGATGAACCTGGATATAAGGAGTTCCGTTTACCTCCACGAGATTGTTCAGAATATCTGCATTCAGCATATGAATATTTACGATATCCTTGCGAATCTGCATTGCAAAAAGCCCCTCGGTATATCCTCCGAAAGCCTCGGCATTGAAAAAATTCCCCCATCTTCCCATGATCTGACCGGTAATCAGCCCCAAAACTCCGGTATCCGCCATAGAAAAGAAACTCTGCTTCTTTATCCTGCTATACACGATCAAGGTAAGAACAGCCGCAATAACCGCTCCGTATATCGCCAGCCCCCCTCCGCGCAGATTCAAAATCTCTAAGAGATTATTCTTATAACTGTCCCACGAAAAAATCACATAATAAAGTCTGGCTCCGATTACGGCAAAACAGATCGCATAAATCGCAAAGTCCAGATAAAGATCGGGATCCTGCCCCCTCCTCTTCGCATCGCTCATGGCAAGCTGCAGCCCCGCAAGCATTCCCAGTCCGATAATGATTCCATAATACGCTATGCTGAACCCAAACACCGTGATGTGATTATTCAATGTCTGAATCGTGATTCCCAAATTGACAAAACTCAAATCATATGGCATAAAAACTCTTCCTTTCTTTTATTCCATAGGATTTTAACATATGCGCTTTCATTTGTCATCTAAAGAACTTAGCGGCTGGAGCAATCCCTGATTTTTCGATTGCCTCAGCCGCAGCCTATGCTCATTTACGGAAGCGGTATAGATTCCCTGCATGAAATGATCCGCTTATATTTCTCATCATCCGTCTCCTTTGACTTCCCTGCTTCCTTCTTAAAATGCGCAATATATAAAAGCACGCGCTCTCGAATCGCAGCTGCGCAGACAGATCAATGGTTCTCCAGAACTGCCTTTGCGGCATCTTTCATTTTTTCCACGACCTCTTGCGGTCCTACAATACTTACCTCCTTACCCAAACTGAATATCCAGCCGAAAAACTGCGGGCTGATATTTACTTCAACACTCAGCTCGCTATAACCATCCCCTGCCGGACGGAAGCTAATCTCCTTCCCGAAGCGATCCAGAAAAACGCCGCAGAGATCATTTGCAAAACGAATCTTCACAAGGGTCTTGTTTCCTCCATACATTCCGAAAACAGACTTGGAGTATGCCGCCATATCAAAGTTCTTAAAAATGCTTTTTCCCTCTCTCTTTTCTTCCGCAAGCGAAATTTTCATCATTTTGTCTACCCGATAATGCTTAATCTTTCCATCCCAGTCATCATATGCCACCATATAATAGTTTTCATCGTCCCAGATAAGAGCCCAGGGGCTTGCAAGAAATAATTCACCCTTACGGCGCGGAACCAGCATTTTGCTGATATCCCACTTATAATATTTAAAACGAATCTTTTTATTTTCGTTGATGGCAGTATGAATATCGTCAATATTATAATAGACGCTTTCATTCATCGCCTTTACTCTGTCATTGATAAATACCTGACGCTGCAGCTGCTTAGCCTGATGCTCGCTGACAAATTTTTTCATCTTTGCAATGAGTTCTCTCGATTTCCTCTGTGTAATAAACTTGGAAGATTGAATCGCATCAATCAGAAGCTTGACTTCCGCAAGCTCGAACTCTCTGCTTCCGACATGATAGTAAGTTTCTCTTCCGATCTGCTCCTTGATGATCTCAATGCCGAATCGATCCGTCATATCCTGCAAATCCGTATAGATGCTTTTTCGCTCCGCCCTCACCCCATACTTTTCCAATTCTTCGATAATCTGCGGCATGGTAAGTGCATGCTCATCATCGGTCTTCTCCAGCATTATCTTCATTAAATAGGTAAACTTAAACTTCTGATTGCTTCCTCGTGACATTTTTCCCTTTCTTCTTCTGTTTTCCGATTCCCCGCATCTCCCCTATCCGCCTTATGCGCACGCAAATGCGGAAAAATCAATTATATCTCCCAAAGCAAAATTGATCGGCGTGGGCTCCAGCGCCTCCTTGATTTTCCCGAGCGTCTTATGAAAGAGCTCTTCATCTCGGAAAATCTGCAAGAGCTCAGCCGTATTTCTCGCATCGTCAAGCGCATGATGCTCTTTTCCTGAAAAGTTGATTCCAGCCATATGAAGCGCCAGCTTCAAGGAAATCTGTCTCTCAAATCCCAAATCCGAATCAAACTCTTTTTGAAAGTCGGTCCATGCTACAGTAAGCAATTTCTCTTCCTCCGGGGATATCGGATAGTTTTTCAGAAGCATTTCTTTCATTATCTGGTTATAGTCGGAATTGCTCCATGCATAAACAGTCACCTCATCGCCGTTTCCGAGACACCAATCCGTAAACATCCTAAGTGCTGCATTGAATTTGGGCGCATTCAGAACCATCTCATCGGTAATGCCTGTAAGCCTGCTTATCTTTCTTATAATGCCACGGTTATATTCCGGCTTCACATATGTCCTAAAGGAAGAGATTTCCTCCAAGCGCTCGTCAAGCATTACCGCTCCGATCTCTATGATTTCCATGCTGCATAGTCTTCTGGCTTCCGATTTCTGACTGATATTGTTCATTTCCAAATCAACTACTATATGCTTCATAGGAAGCTCCTCCTTATACTTTCTTCTTAAACTCTTCGTTGATCATAGTATACAGGATGAGCTGTCCCTTAAAAATACCAGCTTATTTTTTTGATTTTTTCTGTTTCTTCTCTATCTCCCCGGAACTCCCGGGTCGGATTGCTTTTCATTTCCTGCAACCGGCATCATGATCGGCTGCCTGTCCAAAGAGCCGCCTCGCTGCATAGACATAGAGAAGGCATACTGCACGCCGAGTGCATCTTTGATAGAAAGACCGAAGACGGATCACGAAGTTTCCCGCTTATATTCTCCTCCTTCATACCTCCTGTAAGTCTGCCGAATCAATTCTAAAGCCGCTCCGGGTATCCTTGCCTTTTCCTGTATTTCCCTAAGCTTTGCCCGAGGAGGCTCCCGCTGTATGTAAGCCTTGAGAATATGGTGACGCCCTTCTTCGGCACTTATGTTGTTGTCTTTTTTCTTGATTCAAAGAAGAGAGGGTATTGCCACCGTATTAATAGCATCTTTGCGCCGGAGCTTCAATACATGAGTACCCGGGTAGCTTCAGACCGATGCTGTATCCAAGCGATCTTTACCATGTTTTTTATGAAATATTTCTTTTAAGAAAATATATCAGTAGCACTCTGACATCTTCTCCGAAAGAAAATTTAAACTGTAAAAACTAAGCCTCTTTCACTGTAACGCTAAGAGAATCGCAGTCAAGCAAGATCATCAACCCGATGCCCCCAATGGTAAAATTCTTCGCAAAGTATTTTTAATAAATTCCCCTCAAACTCCATAAACTCCAAGCAGCTGACCTGAACCGGCAAAACAATGGAAGCGATACTTGCAATCTCTTTACCTTTAAATATTTCCAAATCATATCCATTGCTTAATAAAATATCATCCAATGGTGTGGCAATGATTTGAATATAAGCAGGCTGACGCTCATATTCAATCAATTCCTTGCTCTCCATGTCAAGAATATACATATAGTCGGATGTCAGAACGACTATGATACCAAGTTTTCGGGAGAATACCGCGCCTCTGTATTTTCCTCTAAACTCGCCGCACCAAGTGCGATCATCTTCTTCAAACTTTATCCATGACCAATCGCTCGAGTTCCATGGACTTTCTATGTCATATATTTTCTCTTCAAACTCTCCCGAATACGGCTGCTCAATATGCGTGAGTTTATAAAGCACTTTTTATTCACCTCGGATCTATATTAAATTGACAGAACAGATGAAATTCTTCAGGTGATTTCTTTCTAAAGTCTGCAAGCATTTTGCAAGTGAAAAACAGCTGCCTGTAAGGCTTTAGAGCCTGTTTCTAAGTATTCAAACTCTTCTTGTTCTTATGTTCATTATATCTCAAAGTGTTCAAATTGCGGACTTTTCGTTCTTTGCGTGCCGGGAAATATGTTTGATATCAGCTGGTTTTCAGATTTTTTACCCGTTCCGGTTCCACTCAGTTCATCTCTGTGTGATTCACTGGGGTTTCGTTTTCTTTTACCCAAGCCTAAGCAAGCTGTGAATCGATCTATGTAAATGCTGTCTTTGATACAAGTATTCTCCCAAAAAATAAGGGGGGTCAGTGGCATTGCTCCGAAGGCAGAACTCTTTTTATGCCCGCTTTCAGTTTGTCAGCAACTATGCCTGCGAGAATTGAAGCACTGTGGACCCACTATTTGAAGCGCCCCGCGGGAAAATCAAAAGGTGTAAGGAATAATCAAAGGTACAATCTGAATTCACAATGCCCATGTAGGATCAGCAGCATACCATGTCTGAACATCTCGATTGTGTTCATCATTTATCGGGTCGTCCCATCCTACATCATCAATCCATGCTATTCCAAAAACATACTTCTCTGTTTTGGTTTCGGGCATGATGATATAGGCCATTCCATTATCTAAATAATCCGCATCATAGTCATATGCCTCTGAAGCCCTTACTCCTCCAATGTATCCTGCCTCACATTCAAGACCGATGGACATTTTTACTCTTTGGGGACTATAGAAGCTCTGACACTCCAATCGTTCACCACTTTCAGAGACTTTCTTATATGAACAAATCGGTGAAAAAATACAGGATAAACTATGCTTTTTGCCGTCAGGGACATATCGAACTACAATTTGATATCGATTTCTAACATCGGGCCATAGCACATCGTTGTCCGATCCTTTCTGCGCAGTATAATCTATGGGCTGCCCATCTATCATGACAGCCATTTCGCCAAAAGGCGTATTCAGCTTTTCCAATTTATCCTCCTTAGGAAATCAAACCTGTAAACTGCCTTCTGATATGAGCCCTTGTACCATTTCACCCTGATTGTCAACTATTTTGTTATGTATATGAATCTTTATATTCTTCATTATTGAATATCCAATCATAAATTGGGTACAAATTCATAGAATCAGAGTCTGAAATATCAATAGTTACTCTATAATTCTCTTCTTCTGAATTAAATTCTATTTCAGCGTTTTCCGCATCATAACTTACTCTATTGGACCTTCTATAGAATTCTCTGCATCTTGATTAAATAACAATTTGTAATCAGATGCGTTTCTTTATGCAGTTCCTCAAATAGCCTTAAAATATTTCCTCTTTTTTTTCGTCAATCGAGTTTTCATTGACGTCTACGCCAACATCAAACACTTTTATCACATATGCCATCATTATTTCCTACTACATTTAAATTATAAACACCAACATAATTGTAATTCTGATAAAATATCTTGATTTATAAGCTCTATACCATCAACAAAAACCGGTGTCTGATACTTTTCACTATTTATAGCAATAAAATAGTCATCTTTGATTCTATTTGTTTTTGCTGCCGACACTGCAAAAGCTATTTCAACAATAAAAATCAGAATGATAGTAATAGCAAGATAGCAATCAACGCTATTTTTCTATTATTTTCTGCACCCCTTTAGCCTCCGCAACTTCTAATTTATATAGTTATACAAATGTATTCTATAAGCAATTCTTTATGGTAAATGCTAAATCTGCCGGATTTTCCCATGCCATCGAATGTCCCGCGTTCTTTACAATTTTAATATCTTCATTTTTACATTTAAGTTCATCGTAATCTTTATTCGGTAACGATTTTTCTCCAAATATAAAGCATTTCGGGAAATCTAAGCCAAAGAGAGTTGTTTTCCATGAAGGTTCACCTCCATATACTGCATCTTGTGAAATTTCATACACCGCTTTAGGAAGCCAATTTTTTAAAGTTGATGTCCACATGGTGTTTCCTTCCTTTTCATATTCTTCAATTTTCAGCAGCATCTCTGATTCTAAATTTTTACTGTTTAATTGAGCAATAGCCCAACTTGCATCCCCCTTCTTACTAGGCTCCAAATTAGGTTCATTAAGTATCAATTTTTCGACTTTATCGCCACACAACTTACAAAGTTCTATCGCTATTGCTCCGCCTAGGCTATGACCATAAATTATCACTTTTTTTAGCCCAATATCTTCTATGAATTCATTTAAATATTTCGCATGTGCCTTAACGCTATATATGAAATTTTTTGGCTTATCACTATAACCCGCACCTAATAAATCAACTACTATTTTCCTGTGGTCTGACAAAACTTTTTGGAAAGCTACATCGACGTAATCAAATGAGCCTGCACACCCAAGACCATGAATAAACAAAACAGGCGTTCTTCCGGCTTTAAAATCAAAATATCTTATTTTATATTTACTATTTCGCAATGTATACTCTTTCACTTACTATCCTCCATTTCTTGAAAATTATAATCAATCACAATTCCTACAAAAGCCTCCCTCTAAAATAATGGAAGACTTTATAAATATTAAGAACATATCATGTCTACTTACTTGGCTATAGAACAATATTGTTCCATTATTTAAAGAAAATGTTCCCAGTTTATTGCTTTTTGAATTACTCTATCCAATATCAAATTGAAGTCTTGATTTATAGCTTTTGCCTTTTTTAGCTTCATTCCGGTCATCGATACAAATAAAAAGACAAGATCGAAAATCGCTATCAATCTCATCTTTTCCTTTATCTTGCATTATGCAACTACCAATCATCATCCCATTCGCCATCTTCAATGAATCTTTCCCGTCTTACATCTTCTCTATCTTTATTGTGCTGTTCAAGTGCCTTCTGCTCCTCTTCTGTTAATTTACATATTGCAACTGCTGTTCCCTTATCATCATATTCAAATTTCCCCATAATTATAGGTGGCACCAGCACTAACATACTACTTCACCCTTTCATTAAACAATTCATTGACTACTTTAACGAGTTTCTTACTCTTAGAGCACGATACCGACTCAGCCAAGAACTCATCTGTATTTTCACTTGCAAGCCTATCAATTTTTCTTTTTATTATATCACGGTCATCTTCCATATTGCAATCTTTAAGGGCTTTTCTTTTCACCTCTATTACCATTTTTGCTTCTGATGCCCTTATATTCCCTTTCCACCTCAAAAGTATCACTATTATCTGGAGAATATTTGTAAGATAGCATGTGGACCATTTCATGTTTTAAAATCCCATATAAGCCTCGTTTAGTAGTCCAATCCCCCGATTTTACATGCTGTTCTATAACTTCATTTAACACTTTGGTTATTATAAACTGCCTTTGATTCGCCGCCTTGTCTACTAGCGACACAAAAATATTCAGTCTGCGCAGCAGCCGGCGGATGCCGAAAAGATCTTTATCATCATCGATAAATCGGTAAGCCCTTAACCGATCTCCTTCGTAAAGAATGCCCCCGCTTTTTTAGGAAGAACACCTCTTTTTCGGCTTCCTCCGGCTCACGACGAAGTCGGTTGTTCTCCTTCATAAGATCTGCTTCATTGAAAGCAGTCGGATTGTTTTGGCTTATGGATCGGCATTCATTGCTGAACTCTTCGCACCAATCAGAGACAGCGGTTTTTGAAACACCATACTCCGCAGTAATGCTTTGGTAGGTCCGCCCCTCTTCAAGATGTAGGCGGACGATCTTATGCTTAAATTCCGGTTCATATTTCCGTGACATAATGATTCGCTCCTTTGCTAAGGTTATTATACTCATTAAGCCAAGGGTGTTACAACATTAGTATATCACCTCATTTCTCCTTGTATCTGTCCTCATATTCTTTTTGCTTGCCGTTTCCTTTACGATTCAAGTAATTTTGATGAAGCCTCTTTGTCAGTCAATCACTTTTATGATGGCTTCGGGATTTGGTTCTTCAGACTTGTCGAAATCACTGCTGTATTCTTTTGAATCACTAATCTCAATGAAACGAAGATTCTCATGGTCATAGCCCCAGTGGGGAATAAGATACCAACGGTTCATGAGATTGGTGTATTCCTCGACCTTCTTTTCAAAATAATCTGAAGAGAATGCATGCTTTAGATTCCGTAGATACCTCTCAAACTTAGGAAGTCTGGCATCTTCTATGGCATTATAGTCGTAATATCTGTGTTCGATATAATACCACTGATTATTTTCCACATGATCTCTGTACCAACGCCAGATTTTGGATTTATCGATTTTACCACCAAAATAACAAACCCTATCCAACTGCCACCGGCGCAAATCTTCTTCATCCTTCGCTTCGTAATGAATCTCATCAGGATTACCTCGTTCTCCATAAGACATCACTTTAAGACCGTCCAGATACAAACCGGAAAACACATCAATCGATTCATCTCTGCACTCTTGTGGAAGATGCGCCCTAATCCATTTTTCATCCAGGTTCATTTACTTTTCTCCTTTCAACTTCTAAGTTCAGTAATCACTCTTTTTCACAAAAGCCTCCCACCAAAATGATGGAAGGCTTTAAACAAAGCTATTATCTTATTGCCCTTCGGTCAATAAATATCACTCGTAAAACTCGCTTAATTCAACAACTCTCTTTAGAAGCTACTTTTTCGATTTTTTAGTATCAAAATAGGTTCTCTCAAGAGTTTTTTTGTTTCCATAAATCGATAAAATCCACTATTTTCAATGGTTTTATGACAGTGTTATTATCGTTACTCAAACTCGTCTCACAGGACTTTGTACTGATATATTTTCAATGTTTTCCCGTGTTTTATTGAGTACATTTTGGCTTTTTGTGTCCATATTTTTCTTTTACCGCTTTTTTTATACTCAAAATGTACTCTCGATAATACTTAATGCAAATGCATATACTATTCGCCAAACCTGGAGTTCACTATCTAGTATCTGCACTTTCCAAATACTTATATAGTTCATCCTCTGAATCAGTATGAAAATATACTCTGTCGGTGCTTCCATCCGCATACTCTATTTTTGCATTGATCAAGCGCATATTCTCGGGGGTACGGACAAACTCCATATCTCTCACAATTCCATCACGGCACAGAAAACCATCTGTGTATATTACCTGCTCCTCACTGTTTTTATCTGCCCGATACGGTAACTCCATAAAATCGCGGTCATTAATTTTAACAGCTAATATTCCATCAGAAAAGATAAGAACAGTGTCCGCATAGCTGCCAAGACCTGTGAAGTTGTCATACTTAATCTCATTTGTCCAGTAATTAGGCTCCCGTTCAGAAGCATCGAAGGATATGTCATCTGTATCTGAAGAAGAATCAGCAGCTTCCTCGGCCTTTTCAAAAGCTTCTCTGGATTGTATCCTTTCGGAAAATCTGTCAGACCCGGAAATCGCTTCAATGACAGTACAATTTTCATCGAAACTGGAATCATTTTCCGAAGGCTTATAGTAATCCGATGTGATTCCTGTAAATTCGACCTCTTTAAGCGCTTTGCATCCTGCAAAGGCTGCCTGACCTATGCTTCCCGTGCCTCCCGTCAATACAACTCTCTTGAGTCCGGCACAGTTACTGAATGCATAGGAGCCTATGCTTCTTACATTTTCAGGAATCGCAAGCTCACCGGTAAAACCGATACAACCAGAGAATGCTCCCTGCTTAATACAAAGCACGCTGTCCGGAATCGTAAGCTTTCCGGTAAAACCACTGCAGTTTGAAAAGCACCAGGTTTCCAAAGAAAGAAGTCCGTCAGGAAGGATCAGGTCACCTGTAAAACCACATGATGCAAAAGCTCCGCTTCCTATTGCCTTTAAGCATTTTGGAAGATTAAGCTCTCCCTTCACCCCATTACAACCGGAAAACGCCTCCTTCTCTATGTATTTCAGTCCGTCCGGAAGCTTGAGACTATCAAACTGCGCACAGCCGGAAAATGCGTTATTTTCTATTCTTTCAACACTGTCGGGAATAGAGAGCACTCCCTTAAGCCCCTTACAGCCGCAAAAAGCATAGTAACCGATTTCCCGAAGGCTTTCCGGCAGAATCAGTTCCCCATCAAAACCGCAGTCGACAAATGCCTGTCCTTCGATTACCGTCACCCCTTCAGGGATTTTCAGATTTCCCCCGAATCCTTCACAGCTGACGAACGCTGACTGTTCTATTACACTTAATGACGACGAAAGCACTAACTCTCCATCAAAACCTTTGCAGCTTGAAAACGCATATTTACCAATTGTTTTTACTGAATCCGGTATGATAAGATCCCCTGTGAAACCGCAATCGGAAAATGCACTGCTTCCTATTTCCGAAAGGTCTTCCGGAAGCTTTAACTCTCCGGTCATGTTCGTATTTCGCTTGAATGCTTCATCTCCGATTGTTTTCAGCGAAGTTGAGAGCTTCAACGCTGTCAGACCATAGCACATTTCAAAGGCATATTGTTCGATCACTTCCACATTATCCGGAATCACAAGTTCTCCGGTAATACCGTCACAGCCATAAAAAGCAAAGGCACCTATTTTTTTTTAGCGTTGAAGGTAACTTCAGTTCACCCTCAAGCCGTCTGTTGCTGTAAAACGCGTTGGGACTTATGGAGGTGACACCTTCTTCAATAATCAGCTTATTTATTGAATAATCACTGAAAAAAAACTTCGGTGTTTCCATATCACCGCTTCCGCTTATGGTGAGTGTTTTAGAAAGGGCATTATACTCAAAGCTCAGATTTTCACCACAGCTTCCGTTCTTTGAAAGTGCAGTCTTCTCCTGTCGACCACAGCCGGCAAGGATCGCGGTAAGAAGTAAAAGCCCACAAACAGTGGAACAGATAATCATAAAACAGGTCTGAAAACTATTCATCCTAATACCCATTTGTTCATCTCCTTTTTTATAATGCCAAGCGTTTTCTTTTTCATTTGTTCCCGGCTCTTTCTTTTGATGTACACATCACATCCATCCAATAAAATAGCCAACAGTTTTACTTTCTCTTCTTGCTCGGATGAATATGCTTCTACACCAATTGTCATTGATTATCCAGTTTTAATTTTGCGCAAAATATTATACGTTATCAGTCGTATCTTTGAGTTCAGGAAGGAATACAGCACATCAGCATTTCCGTTTCTTTATCCGCTTCGTCAGGGTCATCGCAGTGCTCGGAAACGACCTACTCGATTTTTGTGAGGTATACTGTAATCGGCGGCTGTTTTGAAGGCTCATTCGTAGCAGGAAGCCCTTTCGAATAAAACTGTATCCTCGACGGTACATCATGGCTTCGGCCGTTTCTGAGAATAATGTCGAAGGTGCGGAATTCATACTTAAACTTTAACGCAACGACTACAGACTTCCCGTAATAACGCTTGTCCGGCATCGTTCCTTCGTAAGCCATACCGTAATAATCAAAGCGCACCTTCCCATCCTTGCCGATCTGAAGTAAAACACCGCCCTTATCAACGTTCGAACTGCTGATGAGACCGCTGTCCTTCATATCCGCAATGTCTTCGTCGGTCATCTCATACCGTCCTACATATCCTTCTTTCAGCCACCAGATGTCATCGCCGAAGTCAATTTCTTCACCGATATGATCGATTTTTGAATAATCCGGGATCAACTTATAATCCTTGCTTCCTATGTGAACGGTAAATACTTCCGCCTCTGGAGGGGTGATGTCAATCTGAGCTTCCGCAAGGGATACCGGCTCTGAAACACGGCTCAAATATGTTCCGTTCACAGAAATTTCATCTTCCGTAACCGAATGAATCCGTATTCTTCTTCCGTCAGCCAGACGGCCCTTATAAATATAGCTGACTTCCTGCCCACTGCGCCGGTATGTATCCTGATATCTGTCCGCTTCGCCCGAGACGGACTCAAAGACGATGGCAGCTCCTGCTTTTATCTTGATATCGGACAGTTTTTGACCCTGCGCATCAATCTCCTCCGCAGACATGTCTTCCAGCAGTCTGCAGGCGGTATTGCGCGTATCAATCCGAAGAGCATCGTCTATCAGCGCAAAGCGCTTATATATGCTATTAGTATCGTCTGAGAAGGAATAATGACCGTTTGGCACAAAAGAGGATGCATCAGAGCGTGTTTTTCCAAAAGATCTTCTCACCTCGCACATGTGTGCACAGTAAGGATTATAAGGAAGCGCCAGTCTGATCTCCCTCATGAAGCTGTCAAAATATTGGGAAGGATAATATTTGAAGCGCCCGTAACCACCGTCCGGCCTTGAGAAATCATAGAAAAAACCTGCCTCATCGAACATTTCTTCGCGGAAAAGGTAGAAGCCGCCCCGACTTCGGATGATGTAAAAATCAGACGAAGCGTCTGCGTATTCTATCCTCAGACTGGTTTCCGGCATCTGGTCCGGCATCATGCGGATAAGAGTCTCCGCATCGTTCTTCGTGAGCATGATAGAAAGATCCCCATAAGGAAGCTTATACACGGTTTCCCTATCTATTCGAGCGATGTAAGCTTCCGGAACCTCTGAGAGCTTGCCGACCGTTGCGCCCCCAAGTATATCATAGGGTAAGGCAACTGTGATGACATCATTCGAATAATCTCCGATTTCTCTTCGTTTTTCCTTAGATACCGCATCCGAATTGAAATAAAACCTTATACCAAGAGCATCTGCCGTCCAGGAATAATTCGAAGGCTCCGTACCTGCAAGCTCGCTTGTTCCGTATTGAGTTTTCAGGGTCTTTTCCAGCATCTCGCTTAAGTTTTTTTCATCCGAGGCAAGCGCTGAGAGGGGAAACTCCTCCCCGCTGCTCGTATCAAAAGTGCTGCCACGGAACCTATAAGATACCTCCCTTTCCTTCGCAGCATCCCACAGACCGGACTCGTATTCCGTCTCCAGAATGCTGAAGGCTACATGATCCGCCCTGGTTATCGTCACAATGTAAGCATAGGTTTCAAAGCGATAGTCTTTCGATTTTTCCTGTAAGGTCTTGACAGAAAGCTCCGAAGGCACAGACAACATACGCCTTCGAGCTGCTTCCTCAGCCCGCCTGTTGCACTCGGCAATCACCTTCTTGAATGTTTCCGGCGCATCATCCGCCGCGGTCAGTTCTGTATATCTTGTGTAGATGCCCGTTCCGGTATCCGGATCCACGACACTGTTTTCTTTAAGAACGGTCTTCACTACATAGGGCTCCTGTTCCTTTGTTTCGATCATACCATTTTCCTCCTTATTCGTTTCTCCTATATTGTCAACACCGGGACTCGCATGGGTATCCCGACATCCGCAAAGTGAAATGCATAAAAGAATAACTACTATCCACTCAAGTCCTGTTTTTATTTTTTTATTTATAATCTTCATTTTGTATCACTCTTATCCTCGTTAAATATTCCGATATTCTTTCTCTTTTAATTTTCGATATTCCATATCCTACATCACTTTACAGATCAAATCCTGAACCCTTTTACCATCTTCAACCTTTGCAATATCGCTTTTAAGAACGGTAGAAAGCCTTGCAATACCTTGTTCTGTAAATGCATAAGACATATATCTTCTGCCCCCATGAGTATTGTCTTCACTTGAGGTTCCATTTTGGAATCTCAAGTTTTGATATTCCATATCCGTTAATTGAAAACAAGAATCCTCTGGAAATCTGTCGGTATTCCTGCTTCGCTGCCTGGTTAAATACTTCGTTTCAACTTGCTATAATGCTGCTAAATTACTATCTATCATCACCTGTTTCCCACAAATACCACCCCTCCTCCTCGGTAATATGCAGATTCGGCTAACTTAAGAAACTTTAAAGATTTTTCTCATTTTTTTAATTATATCATACAGTTCATAAATTGAAAGGAAGAAAGGGCATCTCACCGGAAATAAAGTAGGTACAGAAAAAGCACATAACCGAAAGATTTTTAGGTCTTAAAGTTATGTGCTTTCGCTGTATAATTTATCGAATGAGCTAGGCAAACTGGGATTTATCGAGCCTGTGAAACTTTTTCTGTAAAAATTTTTATAAAGGGTTCTTCTATGATAA
>JAUMWW010000036.1 GCA_030529445.1 Johnsonella sp.
GGACTCTCCTTTTGATTCTCTTCCCGATCAAAGACCTCATACTCTCTGTATTTTTGAATAAAGAGAGAGGGCTTTGCCTGTCTGAATCCGTAGATGGACTGCTTCACATCTCCGACCATGAAAACATTGCCTTTTTCTATCGCCTTGATCAGTTCCTCCTGTACCTCGTTGGAATCCTGGTACTCGTCCACATAAATCTCCTTGAACATTTCCCTGTATTCGAGAGCCGCCTCGCTTCTTTTTCTTTCTCCCCCCTCTTCCTTCCAGAGTATCTCCAGCGCAAAATGTTCAAGATCATTGAAATCAGCGATATTTCTTTCCAGCTTCTTTTGGGCAAAGAGCTCGGCAAAGCGCTTTGTCAGATCAAGCAAGGCGGATACGGTCTCTTTCTCCGCTTCCAGTTCCTTGTCCATTTTCTCCCGATCCGCCGCAAAATTTTTAATCAGCTCTTCCTTGAGGAATTTCTTATAATGATCCCTGATCCTTTTTGCTTTTTCTTTTAAAACCTCGTCCCTATCCTTCGGAACTCTCCCGATATTGGGGAACTCCATGCTCAGCAGCCTTCTTTGCAGCTCTTCGAAGTCTTTTGCCTCCGAAAGCCCCCTGATCTGGTCCTTCTCGTACAAAAAGGTCTTTTTATACGACTCCGGACCTCCAGGTTCCTCGCAGAAACCGATTGCCTGCTCTATGCTTTTTTCTATTTCCGCTCCGGCAGCCTTGATTTCTTTTACGATGTATTTCTCCCATTCCCTGTCCTGCCGCTCCTTTTCGTACTCCTTTGCAAGCTTTTCAAGCAGCTCTTTGGGCCAGGGGCTTGCCTCGACGAAATCAAATACATTTTCCATAAACTCGCTCAGCCGAATATCGCTTCGGGTTTTGGCAAATGCATCCGCAAGCGCGATAAAGCGCGGGTTTTTCTCCGCATAAGCCTCCTCCAAAACCTCCTTGGCGACCTCGTCTCTGAGCATCCTGATCTCCCCCTCCGAAGCAATTCGAAAAGCGGGATCTATGCTCAGCTTATCGATATGCTCCCTGATCAGAGAAAAGCAGAAGCTGTCTATCGTCATAATCCTCGCATGTTCGATCAGCGCAGCCTGGCGCTTCAGCCTTTCATACTCCGGCGAAGCGGCGGGATACTGAAAAATCGCTTCCTCCACTCTCCGGTATATTCTTTCCTTCATCTGTGCCGCCGCCGCCTTGGTAAAGGTCATTACCAAAAGCTCATCGACATCTGCGGGATCCTCCCCATCCAGTATCCTTTCGATAATGCGTTCCACCAGCACGGCGGTTTTTCCGCTGCCTGCCGCTGCCGAAACCAAAACCCTTTTATTCCTGACCCTTATCGCATTCTTCTGATCCTTCGTCCAATTTCTCGCCATCGATGATCTCCCAAACCTCTTCCGCTTTTATTTTCTTTAAATGCAAATACCGATATCCGCTCGTTTTCTTATCGAAACCGCAGACCGAAGCATAATTACAGTACATGCAGGCACTGTATCCGCCGCGAAGAGAGGGTCTTGCCGAAATTTCTCCCGAAAGAATCTCCCTTCCGATCTCTGCGCTCTTGTCTCTGATATAGGCTCTTAGCGCCGCAAAGCGCTTCGTGCTTGCCACGCTTGACCTGAGCGGGTTGAGCAGTCCCTCTTTTAAAACTACGGGAATCACATCGCTTGCCCCCTCTGCCTCCCTGTCCAAATGCCGGATCACTTCCAAATCGGTGTTGACCAGCCCGCTCGGTCTGAGCAGCTTCATAATCGCACGGTCTATATCTTCCTTTTCTCCCGCCTCATCGAGATCGATGAGGGGATCGTCCAATGACAGATAAAACATCGCCGCCGGAATAATCTGCTTTTGCGGGTACTTCTTCCTGCTCAGCTCCATCACGGCATCCAGATAGAGCACGAGCTGCATCTGCTTCCCGTAATACGCCAGATCCGGCTCCCATACCTTGCTCCCCGTCTTATAATCGATGATTTTTACATAGAGCCCGTCTTTCGTCTCACAAAAATCCACCCGGTCTATCTTTCCCTGAAGCCGAAGATCCGCGCCCTCTTCCAGAGGTATTTTGAGCGCCTCCGGGCAATCCTGCGCAGTAAAGCTCTTTTCGAATTCTCCGGGAATGAAATCGCCCCGTTTGAGCTGCTCCGCCATCACCCGAATACTCTGTTTGGTCATTCGAACCAGCCGTTTTGCCATGTAGAGGTTCTTTGCGCTCTCATCAAAAATCCCTCTTACATCCTCCGCAATCAATTCCTCGCTTACTTTTTCGACCAGGCGATCTCTTTCTTTCTCCTCCAGCTCCTCTATGCTCCTGCCGCCTTCTTTTGCCGCACGAAACACTCTCTCTATCGCGGCATGCACCAGATTGCCGATATCCACGGCTTCAAAAGAATAAATTTGTCGCGGATAAAGGTGCAGCCCGTATTGAAGAAAATGCGCATAAGGGCAGTCCACAAATTTTTCCATCCTCGTTACGCTTGCAAAAAGCGTCCTTCCGAAGAGATCGGCTGCCGCCTCTCCTGCGATCCTGCTTCCCTCATATCGATACGTCGCCGCCCTGACCAGATCTCTCCCCCCGGCAAGAGCGAAGAGGCTTCGAAAGCTGATATCCTCCGGGCTTCGGTTCCCGATTGCAAAGCTTCCCTTTCTGAGTTTTGCAAAGAGATCCGTCAGTCTCTTCTTTGCCATATAGGAGGTATAGGGAAAAAAATCCCCCGCCTCCTCGATTTCCAGATCCTCAAAGAGATTTCTGATCATGGGAATCAGCGAGGATTCTCTCAAGGTCTTCTTCTCCTTATCCATTCCGGCAAAGCTGATATAAAGATATTTGGAAGGCTTTCCCAGATTCATATACAGATAAAATCTCTGGATAAAAATATCTTCTTTCGCCGTCGAAGAAAGCGCAAGACCGAGATTTTTTAACTTCTCCTTCTCCCTGTCGTTGAGAATGCTCCTGCTCTGCTTCATTTTCGGAAGCACGCCCTCGTTTGCTCCGATCATGAACAATGCCTTGATCTCATCAAGCCTGCTTCGCTTCAAATCTCCGATCATCACTCTGTCCGTCTTTGCCGGAATGATTCCCACGCCGATCTGCTCTATTCCGGCATTGATCAGATCGGAAATCTCCCTCCTTCGAAGGCTCTCCCCCTCAAGCAGCTCCCCGATCTTGTCAAAAAGCTCCATCATGCTTTGGTAAACCGCCCGATACTCTCTTTCTCTGAGCGCATCCTTCTCCCGGGCAAAATCCTCTGCAAGAAGTTTCAGCTTTTCCTCGACCTCCAAATTTTCAAACAGATTTTCGAGTGCGCCCAACACGCTCTTTGCCTTGATTTCTTTTGCATGCAGCGCCTTATGCAGAGGAGCAAGCTGCGCAAGAATTTCCTCCCGATATTCGTTCAGGCTCTGCAAATCCTCTTCATCCATATCCTCCAAAAGACGATCCCATGATTTTTTCATTCTCCGATAAGACTTGATTCCGCATGCCAGCATATAATTATCCATCATGCATACTCTCTTCAGATCCCCTCCCAACAGACCGCAGCGCAGATAGCGCATCAGGCTCTCATAAGAGTAATCCTCCGTGATCACTTCCAAAGCCGCTTTCACCAGCTCGGACAGCATATTGTCCCGAATACGGATATTCGCATCCATAAAATAGGGAATTTCATTCCTCTCAAAATAATGCCTGAGCTTCTCCTCATAGCTTTCGAGTCCTCCGCCGATGACGGCGATATCCCTATACCTCATTTTCTCTTCTTTGATTAAGCGCATAATATGAAAGCAAAGCGCCTCGATTTCGGCATCGATATCCAAAGCCTTCGTGATTTTAATGCTCCGGTCGCAGGAAGACTTTCTCGCATGATCATATCGTAAAAAATGCCTTTCCAGAAAATCCAGAGCCGGCGCCTCCCGAAAACGGGGTCTGAGTGTTTTTTTCCCCGCCTCCCGATTGAGGTCTCTGATGCTCACCTTCTTTAAGAGCTTCTCTGCAATCTCCGCCAGCTTTTGGTACATCAGCTTGCCCATATAAAAGAGCTCGCTTTCGTTCTTCGGCAGATAGTCCCTCTCCCCGGATCCTATGCAGACCGTCGTACAGATCCCCCTTGACTGCCTGGCGATCTCCTCGATAATTCTGTACTGCACCGGAGTGAAGCCGGTAAAGCCGTCCATAAAAAAATAAGATTTTCTGATCAGTTCGCTCTTTGAAATATTGCGGGCGAGCACATCCGGTATCTCCTCCGCAACGATGAACTTATTTCTGATAAAATTCGAAAATTCCCGATAAATCAGACGCATATCCGAAATCTTCTGCCCCAGAAGGCGGGAAAGCTCTCCGGAGGATATTTCCTCCAGCTTCTCATCATCGATTCCGTATTGATAGAGCTCCGAAATCATAGACTTCATATCGTCGAGAAAGCCGGGCTTCAAAAACTGCCCGCGCCAGATTCCCAGCTTCTCCCGATGATCCGTCGCAATTTTTTTAATGATCATCGCCTTTGCGATATCATCCACCACCTCGGGATTCCTGATCCCCAGCTCCTCAAACACCCGATAGGCGAGCCGGTTAAAGCTTAATACATCGATATTTGCGCTTGCCTGATCCGGATGAAGCCTTACGATGTTTTTCTGCGCCTGCAAAGTATACTGCTCCGGCACAAGGAAAATATATCTTCCCTTCCTGTCTTTTATCGCCGCCTCTATGCATTCCTCGTAAGCGGTTCTGCTCTTCCCGCTTCCCGAAGCTCCTATGATAAATTTCATTTTTTTCTCCCGCTTTTGATTTTACTTCCTCAACTATAGCATATCTTTCCCGGCTTGGTAAGTTGCTTTTATCCTTGAAAAACTTATGTTTTTCTACAAAAATGCGTTTTCTTTCGTTATATTTTATTAAATAATAGAAGATGAAATTTTCATTAAAGAATGATATAATTGTAGCATCGTTTTTTATCCCTGAAATATTGTTGATCTATAGAGGATGATATGGACAGTAATAAAATCATTAAATTCAATACCAAAAGAAGGAGGTCGGAAAAGCTCAAGCGGGAAGGCAAGCTTCCGAAAGAATATCCGAATCTTCCTCCGACGGAAGCTGAAAAAAAGCCGAGCCCCGACAAGGCAGGCTTGACCGAAGCCAAAGCGAAAGCTCCGCTTCCGAAAACGGAAAAGAAGGAATCTCCTTCCAAAAATAAAAAAAAGCGCCTTCTGATTGCCGCTTCCCTGCTCTTTATTTTTTTGGTCTCTGCCTATATCTTCAGAGCCGGGGTATTTCAAACCAGGTATTTTCCCAATACGATCATTAACGGCATCGATGCTTCCTATAAAACGCCAAATGAGGTTCGGGCTTTGATCCGGGAGGAAATCAGCCTTTATCATCTGAAGCTTAAATCCCGGGAAAATGAGGATATTTTGCTGAGCGGTCCTCAGCTCGGTCTGAAATATGAATTTGACGATGCACTGGATGCAATACTGAAAAATCAGAAACCTCTGCTTTGGATCATGCATCTGAGAAAAGGCATCAATTACGGAGTGAGCAAAACAACCGCAATCGACGAAAGCATATTTAAACCTGCGATTTTCAGCCTGAGCTTTATGGACAGCGCAGGCTTCAAGGCGCCGAAAAATGCCGAAATCGCCCCATACGAAAAAGACAGAGGATATAGCCTGACTCCCTCTTTCCGGGGCAGCATGCTTGACAGAGACGCCGCATATCAGATTATTTACGATTCCGTGCTTGCCCTCTCTCCCGAGGTGGATCTTGCCTCTTATGACGCGCTTTATCAAAAGCCGGAGATCGGCGATGACGATCCCGTACTGCTCTCGAAGATAGATAATCTGAATCGCTATGCAAAAACAATTATTTATTATCCGAGATCTCTGGTTCTCGACGGCAATACCATTAGCCGATGGCTCAGCCTTTCCGAGGACGGAAGCGTTATAGTGGACGAGAACGCGGTTGCAGAATATGTAAAAACTCTCTCCGAAACCCTCGATACCGTCGGAAAACCCAAAACGCTGCATACTTCTTACGGAAAAATCGTAACGATAGAAAGCAAGAAATACGGATGGAAGGTCGATCAGAAAGCCGAGACCGCAGCCATCCTCGAGATCATTCCTCAGGGTGAAACCCTCGAAAGAGAACCGGTTTATTCCTCACGCGCCGCCTCCTTAGCGGAAAACGATTATGGAAATACCTATGTGGAGATCAATTTAAGCGCACAGCATATGCATTATTATAAGGACGGAAAGCTCGTTCTGGAATCCGATCTTGTTTCCGGCAATCTCGCGAGAGGGCATAGAACCCCTCCCGGAATATTTACTTTGAATTATAAGCAGAGAAACGCCGTTCTGCGCGGTCCCGGCTATGCCTCCCCCGTATCTTACTGGATGCCATTTAACGGAGGAATCGGACTGCATGATGCCAGATGGCGCTCCTCTTTCGGAGGAAATATTTATAAAACCAGCGGCTCTCACGGCTGCATCAACCTGCCCTCCGCTGCCGCAAAGCAGCTCTATGAATCGATCGAAAAGGGCTGCCCGGTGATATGCTATTATCTGGACGGCACGGAAAAAACATCGCCAAGCTCCGCGCCCTCCGCCGCGGCTTTGCCCCCGCAGACCAGCGCTTCGGTTCCCGTCGGCACGCTTTTTTCGGAGGAATCCTCCTCTCAGGCGCAAGCAAGCTCCGCTCCGGCGCCGGAAAGCAGTGCGGCGAAAGACCCCGGGCAAACATCTCCCGCCGGACCGGGAATGATCGAATATAAGCCGACACAGACAGAAGAAGTGGGACCGGGCATTACCACTGCCGCTCCAAGCAGCAGCGGGAGCTCTCCGGATATCCAGATCAGCAGCGATCCTCCCAAGGCTTTAGAGCAGAGCCAGACAAGTTCGCCCCCTGCGCAAAGCCAGGCTCCCGCACCTGCGCAAAGCACTCTTCCCTCCTCCGAGGGCAGACCGGTGATTGCGGCACCGGAAAAACCGGGTGCGCCCTAAGGAGATCCGCGAAATTTTTCTTGAATAAAAAAGGGAGGCAGCCTGTACCGACCCCCAAAAGTTAGACCAAAAAATCTAACGATTGGAGGTCGGTATTT
>JAUMWW010000019.1:0-5985 GCA_030529445.1 Johnsonella sp.
CGCCTTATTTAAAGAAGGAGAAATCGTTCAGGTAGGTCCGCCGCTGGAACTCTATAATTATCCCTCCAGCATCTATGTAGCTGATTTTATCGGAAATCCGAGAATTAATTTTGTGGATGCAAGGGCAAAGCTGGAAAAAGAGGGATTGGAGATAGAAAGCGATTTGGGAAGCTTCAGGATAGACCGGAGCGCTCTGATTGAGGAGCTGCCCGAAGGAAGCTTTGATGTGGTGCTCGGAATCAGACCGGAGCGGATCAGGATCAGTACGGAAAAAACAGGTGAAAAGGACATCAAGGCAAAGATCTATACTTCGATGCCGGACGGATCGGAAACCCTCAATACGGTGAGAGCATGCGGGATGAATCTGGTGGTCAAGGAGCTCGGAAGCACCGAGTATGAGCCGGATCAGGATGTATATATTACAATCAGGGAATCAAAAATCAACGTGTTTGATAAGGCGACACAGAAGCTGATCAATCACGGCAATAAAAATAAAAACGGGAGGTAAGATATAATGAGAAAGAGCAGAAATATATTGCTTGGTTCGGGAATCGCCGCATTGATGCTGATGCTTGCGGCATGTTCTTCGGGAGGAGAGCAAAAGAGCACACAGAGCGCGCAAAGCGAAGCGGCTTCTGCGGAAATGGGCTCGGATGCCGCGGCGGATCCGAATCTTAAGGCGGCAGAGGGAGGAGAGCTTAGCGAATGGGAAAAGACGGCAGGGATTTTCAATACCGATGAGGTGGAGGAAGAGCTCTATGAGAAGGCAAAGGCGGAGGGAAGCGTAACCCTTTATTCCATTTCCTCCCGCTGCACAAAGGTAGCTGAGGCATTTAATGCAAAATACCCGGGCGTAGTATGTACGGCGTTTGATATCTCGACAAACGAGCTGCTTGAAAAAGTAACCAGAGAGTACGATGCAGGGCAGCGTGTGGCGGATGTGGTACATATCAAGGATATGGACGGTTCACTTTATAATGAATATGTGCTGAATAAGAAGTTTTATAATTATAAGCCGGAAAAAATACTGCAGCATATCGATCCCAAGTATACCGAAACCCAGACTCCTTTATTTATCGAGCTGACCCAGCTTTTCTATAATGAAGAGGCATATCCGAACGGATCGCCGATTAAAAATATCTGGGAGATCACCCAGCCGGAGTGGAAGGGCCGCATCATTATGCAGAATCCGATGGATAATATTTCATGGAGTTCCTGGCTGACCGGATTTTGCGTAGGAGAGGTACCGGCACAGCTGGAAGCTTCCTATAAGGAGCTGACCGGAGAGGATCTTGTGCTTTCCGAGGAATGCGAGAATGCGGGCTATGAATTCCTCAAAAGGCTGCATGCAAACGAGCCGGTATATACCGCGTCTTCCGATGAAGTTGCCGAAGCGGTAGGTACGAGGGGACAGAGCAATCCCCCGATAGGATTCTGCTCTTCTTCAAAGCTTCGCAAAAATAAAGATAACGACTGGTGCCTGGTTCCGATCAACCTTGAGCCGACGGCGGGAATTCCGGCGATCAGTACCTTATATGTGGTAGAAGGCTGCAAGAACCCGAACGCCGCAAAGCTCCTCATTATGTTTATGATGGGCGGAACGGACGGAGATACCTCGGGCTATGATTATTTCAATACTCTCGGAGGCTGGCCCGTAAGAGATGATATTGTAATCGCAGAGGGAAGTACGCCCTTTGAAGAGCTGAATGTGTCCGATTTCAATCCCAATCTGATTTATCAGAACATCAATGATGTTCGTGATTTTTGGACGCTTCTCGAGTAAAAGAAAGGAAGATGAGCTTTATGATAAGAACAATTCTCTTTGATATGGGCGGAACTCTGGAAGATATATGCTATAACGAGGAAAGCAAAGAGCTTGCCTCAAAAACCATATATCGCATCATCACGGAACATGGACTCGAAATAAAGGAAAGCAGGGAAGCGTTTTGGAAGAAAGTGCTTCTTGGAATGGATGAGTACAAGGCGTGGAGCGAGAGCAATAAAATCGAAAAAAAACCGGAGGAAATCTGGGGAGAGTATCTGCTCAGAGATATCGACCTGGATCATGCAAAGGCGAAGGAAATAGCGGAAGAGCTCGCCGGCATATGGGAGGTTACCTATTATCAAAGAAAGCTCAGACCGAAAGTAGAGGAAACTTTAGAGATACTTAAAAACAGAGGGTATAGGCTCGGGGTGATTTCGAATACCTGCTCATTATATTCGGTATTCGATGTATTGGACGGATATCAGATCAGAGAATATTTTGAAGATATCACGCTTTCAAGCGTAACCGGATACAGGAAGCCGCATAAGGAAATATTTTCTCTTGCACTTCGACAAATGAAAGCGAAGGCTTCCGAAAGCGCATATGTCGGAGATACGATTTCAAGAGATATTATCGGCTCGAAAAACGCGGGCTTCGGAATGGCGATTCAGATCAAATCCTTCCTTTCCCCGGAGAAGGACCTTCATGTGGAAAAAGCCATCCGGGCGGATAAAGAGATTACCCGGATCGACGAACTGCTGAATATATTTGATGACATATCGGATAAAAAAGCGTAGAATATGTGTGATGCAATGAAATCATAAAAAGAAAGAAGGACAGCTTTTATCATGCATAAGATAGAAACACATTTACACACGACATATATTTCGCGCTGCGGCTGGCTGGGGGCTCAGGCATTGATTAAAATGTATGCCAAACTCGGCTATTCCGCTATCTGTGTGACGGATCATTATAACAGAACCTGCTTTGAATACGCAGATATCGATCTTTTGCAGCCGGGAAGCAAGACGGAGGATTTTCTGCTCGGCTACAGAAGAGTGGAAAGAGAGGCGAAAAAATACGGCATCAAGATATATGAAGGGGCGGAGCTTCGCTTTGACGGCTCCGACAATGATTATCTGCTTTACGGCTTCAGCCATGATCTGCTTGCCGATCCGGAGAAAATCATCAGCGAAGGCTTGGAGGTTTTTTCAAGAAAATGCAGGAAAGAGGGAGCCTTGCTGATCCAGGCGCATCCCTACAGAAAGGGTTGCCATCCCGTAGATCCCCGGCTGATTGAAGGTGTGGAGGTGTATAATGCAAATCCGAGGCATGACAGCAGAAATGATTTGGCAAAGGAATTTGCAAAAACCTACGGGCTCCTGGAAACGGCAGGATCGGATTGCCACCAGCCCGGAGATCAGGGCAGAGCCGGAATTTTGGCGGAGGATCTGCCGGAGGACGGATTTGCATTTGCGCAATTGCTGAGGTCGGGAAAATATCGGCTTTATATCAACGATGAAGAGGAGTAAAAAAGCCCTGTTTCAAAGCTTCTAAAAAACGGATAAAATGGAAGCGACCGGAGAGTCGCTTCTATTTTATCCGTTTGGGTTTTAAAATTTCATTTTCTATGAGAAAGCTTTACATTTTCTGTATTATTTAATATAATACAGGCAATACAAAAGCGGAGAATAAAGATGATAGAAATTGATTTAAACAGTGAGGTTCCGATTTATCTCCAGCTCAGAAATCAGATTGTTTTGGCGATCGCGAGGGGGGAATTGGCGTTCGGGGATGCTTTACCGACCGTGAGACAGCTGGCAAAAGATATGGGCGTGAATCCGATGACGGTCAGTAAGACTTATAAGGAATTAAAAAATCAAGGATATATCGAAGCCAATATCAGACAGGGTACGGTGATTAAGAGAACGGAGCTTACCCAAGGTACGCTTGCCGGAATCCGAGGCGAGCTGGAGCTTCTTCTTGCAGAGGCAAGCATCGGCGGCTGCCCGGAGGAAGAGATTTTTGCGCTTGTCAGGGAAATACTGAATCGGTATAGGAGGTAGTATGTTTTTGTCCCTTATTCGAGAGCGGGCATTCGATAGAGAAGATTTAGGGAAGGGTGTGGGCTCCGCAACCTCGCGTATTTTGCGGGGAGATTTTCAACTGAAAAAGGAGTCTGCAAAGAGATTTTCCGGACAAAATCAAGACAGATCAATAAAAGGGGGGATATGATTTTGACTTAAGAAGGAATTGCTTTGCAGGTATCGGATGAATCTTCAACAATGCCAAGATTCGGAGATCTCTCTTTTGTTTTAAGAATAAAGAAAACAGGATAATTAAAAAAACGGAGGAAAACAAGCAATGAGCTGGATTGTATATTTATTAGTTTTTTTCGTAATTTGCGCGGTAGGTTTTTTTATCAGAAGAATTTGGATGGCTTTGATTGATTTGATTATTTCTCTTTTTAAGAAAATCTTCGGGCTGAATAAGAAAAAGAGCACAAAAGAGTGGCATACGCTTGATGAGATCAGGGATAAGAATAAAGAAGATGAAGCAAAGAAAGAAATATAATTTTTTCGTAAATCCGTAAAGAAGCCCCGCCCGGTAAGGGCAGGGCTTCTTTACGGAAATATTTAAGCTTTTTCTCAGTCGAGTTTTGCAAAATACCGATGGATGAAATACATTGCGATTCCGACACCGGCAGCCTCGTGCTTAAATCGGCAGGGATATAAGAAATCGGGGAGCTTATCGTCGAAAAGAAGGTATTTTTTCAAATGGGAGGAAAGCTCGTCCATATATGGCTCTATATAGCTTCCGACATAGCCGCCGAGTACGATCTCGCAGTCAAAGGCAAGATGAAGGTTGGAAACGGCAAGCGCAAGATATTCCAAATATTTATCCCAGATCTTAAGCGCTTTTTCATCCTTTTTGGAGAGCTTTTTGAAAAAAAGCTCGAGATTTCCGTCGGTATAATCCGAGAGGAGCCTTGCGCTGCAATACGCATCCATGCAGCCCTGCTTCCCGCAGTAGCAGCGCTTTCCTCCGGGTTTTAAAATCATATGTCCGAACTCTCCGCTTTTATAAAAATCGCCGTAGTAAATGCTCTGATCGATATAGACCGCGCCGCCGACGGAATTGCTTAGGGAGAGATAGAGGGCGGTTTTTGAGATATATTTTATTTCTGCCAAAGCCGCACAGTTTGCATCGTTTTCGAAATGCAGGGGGAAGTTGATATGCTTAAAACGGGAAGCAAGATCGATATCATGAAGATGAAGCACATGGGATACCACAAGCCTGCTTTCCTCCGGAACGATGATGCCCGGAACGGAAATGCCGACTCCGAGCACCTTATCCCGAGGGATCTGCATGCGGAGAATAAAATCGGAGAGCTTTTTGGCAAGCTCAAGATAGTAATTTTCACTATGCTCGAACATATGGCGGATACGCTCCGATCCGATGATTTCCGCCTTCATATTGACAGCGACGAAGGTAATATGGTTTGCGGTAATCTCTATGCCGATCGAGAAAAAGAGATCCGGGACGACGGAGATCGTGCTCGGCTTGCGCCCTCCGGTGGATTTATCCTTTCCGACCTCATGGATGATTCCTCTTTCGCTGAGTTCTTTGATACAGTTCAGCACCGTCGGCATGCTCAGCCGTAAAGCTCTCGAAATTTCGCTTTTGGTAACTTCGCCCGCCTCCAAGATATATCTGGCTGTTCTGGAGAGATTATTGTCCCTGTTCTGCCTGTAGGAAACTGCCTTCATGTATTTAAAAAATTCCTTTCTTATTTCTCTTTTTCTTGATAGGGATAAATACAGTATACAAAAGAAATTCATATTTATAAAGATCTTTGCCGGATTTTTGCATTTTCTTTTCTTTTATGCACTCTTTCTTAAGCCTTCCTGTATTCTCTATTGACAAAATTGAAGAATCCATAGATAATAAAATCACTTTATTAAAGCATTTTAAATAAGTGCGAAAAGAGAAGAAAGGAAAGGTGATGTTATGCTTCAACAGGTAATGTTAAGTCCGGGAAAAATTGAATTCAGAGAGATTCCCGATCCTGTTCCGAATGAGAAGGAAGTATTGGTAAAAATAATGAAGATCGGAATCTGCGGTTCCGATATCCATGTTTTTCATGGGGAGCACCCTTTTACCTCCTACCCGGTGACACAGGGGCACGAGGTTTCCGGAGAGGTGGTTTCCGTCGGAAA
>JAUMWW010000019.1:5995-42963 GCA_030529445.1 Johnsonella sp.
GAGGTCAGGGATTTTTCGCCGGGACAAAAAATTACCATTCAGCCCCAGGTCGTATGCGGGCGCTGCCATCCATGCAGAAACGGAAAGTACAATCTCTGCGAGGAGCTTAAGGTAATGGGCTTTCAGACGACGGGGACGGCATCGAGGTATTTTGTCTGCGATGCGGAGAAAATCGTAGCGCTTCCCGAGGAAATGAGCTTTGAAGAGGGAGCGATGATAGAACCTCTTGCCGTTGCCGTTCATGCGATCAAGCAGGCGGGCGAGATAGAGGGAAAGAAGGTCGTGGTTCTGGGAGCCGGTCCCATAGGAAATCTGGTGGCGCAGGCGGCGAAGGGAATGGGCGCGGCATCGGTGATGATTACCGATATCAGCGCGTTCCGCTTGGAAAAGGCGGCGCAGTGCGGAGTGGATCACTGTGTGGATACCTCCAAAAAAGATCTGGGAGAAGCGATTTTTGAAGCCTTCGGTCCGGATAAGGCGGATTTGATTTATGACTGTGCAGGAAATAATATAACGATGAATCAGGCGATCAAATATGCGAGGAAGGGAAGCAGGATCATATTGGTTGCGGTTTTTGCTTCGATGGCGACGATAGATCTGGCTTTGGCAAACGATCATGAGCTGGATATCAACAGCAGCATGATGTACCGCAGAGAGGATTACCTGGATGCGATAGAGCTGGTAAAAAATAAAAAGGTAAGCCTGAATCCTCTTGTTTCCAAGCATTTTCCCTTTGAAGGCTTTTTGGATGCCTATCATTATATCGAGGAAAACAGGGAAACGACGATGAAGGTGATGATCGATGTGCAGGAATAGGATGGAGCAATCTTATTCCGAATAAAAAAACGAATCGGAGGTCTTAATGAGTTATTTAGATAAGCTGTTCGGACTGGATCATAAAGTGGCGATTGTGACGGGAGGCGGAAGAGGCATAGGGCAGGTGGTCGCACAGGGGCTTGCCAAAGCGGGCGCCCGCATCGTCATTCTCAGCAGAAGCGGGGCAAGGGAGAGCATTGAAAAAATTGAAGCGGAAGGGGGAAAGGCATGGCATATTCCCTGTGACGTGACAAAGGAGGAGGAAGTCGATGCGGCGCTTTTGGAGATTATGGAGCACGAAAAGAGTATAGATATCGTATTTAACAATGCGGGAATCTGCATGCATCAGACGACCTTGGAGGCGACGATAGAAGAATTTCGGCAGGTAATCGACTGCAACCTCACCGGGGAATTTATCGTATGCCGTGCGGCGGGGCGGATCATGATAGAAAATAAAATCAAAGGAAGCATCATCAATATGGCTTCCATGTCCGGAAGCATCGTAAACATACCGCAGTGGCAATGCTCCTATAATGCCTCCAAAGCGGCGGTCATTCATATGACCCGTTCTCTGGCGGCGGAATGGGCGGAGTACGGGATCAGAGTCAACAGCCTGAGTCCGGGCTATATTGCGACTCCGATGTCCGTGGATACGCCGAAGGAGTTGAAGGAGGCATGGATGCCTCTGATTCCGATGCATAGGATGGGAGAGCCCGAAGAGCTGATTCCTGCGGTTTTATATCTTGCAAGCGATGCCTCCGGCTATACCAGCGGAAGCGATGTGGTCGTGGACGGAGCCTATACCTGTTTATAGCGGGTTTCTTTCCCAGCCGGAGAGAATCCGATCCTTCAGGGCTTCAAGAGAAGAGAGGCGGCTGAGCACATCATAGGATTCGACGCAGGCGGCGCCTGCCGCTGCGGCATAGCTGAGCGCCTCGTCGAGGGAGAGTTTTTTAAGTATGGAGGTCAAAAATGCCGCGATACAGACATCTCCCGCGCCGATGGAAGAAAGAATGCGTTCGGGTTTGAAGCTCGGCTCGAATCTTCGGATATCTGCCCAGTCAAGGAAAGAAGAGGCAAGATCCGATCCGGCATCCTTCATGCGTTCTTTCGGAGCGGAGGCAAAATAAATGCCCTTCGGCCCGCATTTGATCATCAGTATTTTTGCGCCGAAAGAAAGCAGGGTGTCCGCCAGCGGACGAAGATCCTCTTCGCAAAGGAGGGAGCAGATCTCGGCATTGCCGGCTCTTTGCTTCCAGCTTTCGAATCTCTCCCTGTCCAGCATATAGCAGATTTCCTCTGCGCTTGGCGTAAAGATATCCAGATAGGGCATCAGCTCTTCCAGAACGGATTTCCAGTCCATGCGCCCGACCTCGGAATAAGGATCGATGGCGCAGGTATCCATAGAGGTGCTTACATTCAGCGTCTTGATTTTTTGATACATCCGGATGAGCTCTCTTGCGTTGTTTTGATAGAAGTTTTTCATGATGGTCGGATAGCCGAAATGAAAGAGTTTCGACTTTTCCAAGAGATCATAATCGATATCATCGAAACAGAAACTGTCGTTGCCGGCAGGATAATGCAGGCAGATACGGTCTATTCCCTTAGGCGCAAGCACTACGGTATATGCGGTTCCTTCCTCGGTAAAAATCATATGTTCACCCGAGGTGTACTGCTGAAACTCCGAGAGGACGGTGCTTCCGAATGCGTCCTTGCCGATCTTGCCGATCAAGGCGGCATTGACCCCGAATTTGCACATCGCAAGTCCGGTGTTTGCGACACAGCCGCCGGCATGCATCTGCGCCTTGCCGATGATTACGGTTTTGGTGGGGGCGAGAATATCCTCGACCTTTTCCACGGGAGGATTTCCGAAGACGGGAGTAAAGTCCAGACAGGTCAGTCCTGCAATAACGGCATCAATGGTTTTGGTCTTCATTTCTTTGCTTTCCTTTCTTAAAATCTAAGCTTTTGCCTGATGCTTGTATTATATTATGCAGGACGGAGAGGATACAAGAGAGAATAAAAAAATTTTGAAAGAGGTAGAATATGCTTTTAAACATGAGTGAATTATTAAAGCCGGCAATGGAGCACGGCTTTGCAATACCCGCATTTAATATCGGCACAGGTCAGATTCTCAATGCGGTCATCGAGGCTTCGGAGGAGATGAAGGCGCCGGTGATTCTGGCAATCCATCCTCTGGAACTTGAGTTTCAGGGAGAGAGCTTTGTCAAGATGTGCATCGATCGGGCGCAGAAGACAAAGATTCCCTGCTGCATCCATCTTGACCACAGCGCTTGGGAAGATATCGTAAAAGCGGTCAGGGCGGGATTTACCTCCGTCATGATAGACGGCTCTCATCTGCCCTTTGAAGAAAATATCGCAATCACAAAGAAGGTCTGCGAGTTTGCCCATTTATTGGATGTCTCGGTGGAAGCGGAGCTGGGAACGATAGGAACTACGGATGGAGACGCCGAGGGAGGTTCGGATACGATTATCTATACCAATCCGGATGATGCGAAGCGTTTTGTGGAAGAAACCGGCTGCGATACGCTTGCGATAGCGATCGGCACCGCTCACGGCATTTATCCGGCAGGAATGAAGCCAAAGCTCAAGCAGGAGCTCTTATCCGAGATCAGGAGCAAGGTGGATATTCCTCTGGTGCTTCACGGAGGCTCGGGAAATGAGGATGCGGAAATCGCCGAGGCGGTAAAAAGAGGAATCAGCAAGATCAATATCTCCTCCGATATCAAGGATGCATTTTATCAGAGGCTGAGGCTGACTCTCGAGGATAAGAAACTCAGAGAGCCTTTTGAACTTTATAAAGACAGCATCGAGGCGATGAAGGAGGTATGCAGACAGAAGATTGTATTATTCAATAATCATGATAAGCTGAGCCATTATCAGATCTTTGATCTGCTTTCGGATGAGCTTGTCCGGTCAAAAGCATAAATCTACAAACTTATACGATGAAAGAAAAGCTTCTCTGCCAAAACTCCGGCATGATGTCGGGGTTTTGCCGATACAGAGGAGCTTTCTCTATATAAGCCGGCGAGAAAAATCTTATTGTTTAAAATATGAATTGACAAAACATACAATACTGAATATACTTATTTCAAATAATTTATAAAAGTTTTTTTAAAATATTTTTCATAAATAAAACAAAGAGATAAGCGAAGAAACTTTCAGGCTTCGGCTATGCCGAGAGTGAAACATACCGTATTGGGGACAGAGAAAAAGCATGCAGTATATTGATCGATATGAAGAATATCTGAACACCGCAGAAAAAAAGTTCGGCTCCCAAAAGCGCCAATCGGGCATTCCCATGCTCGGCTATACAAGCAATCTGGATATCGTATTGCATTGGGATGCCGAAAAATTCGATGTTCTTTTAAATCAATATCTTTCTTCACAGCCGGATAAGGGGAGCGAAGAAAGCATTTCTTCCATAGAGGATTTTTTCAGGATATCCGCATATTATATGATGCACGGTCTGGGAGGCAATTTTGATCTCTCCTCCATGGATATCTGTATTTTTTTGCGAAAGCATTTTCAGGCGAGCCTCGGAGTGGGGGGAACCGCAGCCCAGGCAGCGGCGGCTCTTGCCAGAATCGGCTGTAGCTCTCTGCTCCATATGACGGATGAAAGCAGAGAATTATGCAGGCTTCTGGGAGGGAGGCGGATCCTTACCCTGAAAGAGGGGAAGAAAGCGGGAGTGGAGGAACCGGATACAGGGGAGGCTCCGATTTATCATTTTATCCTTCAGTTTCGCAGAGGGGATAAAATACATGTTTTAGGCAGGGAATATATTATTCCCGCATCCAATCGGCTGATTTTCTTTTATGACCGGCTGCATAAAAAGTTTTTGCCGAAGAGAGAATTTTTAGAGTATTTAGAGAGGGAGGCAGAGGAAATCTCCTCCTATCTGGTTTCGGGATTTGATGCGATCTGCGATCCCGGTTTTGCCAAAGAGGCGGCAAAGCTTTTGCAGGCTCATCTGAGACGATTTAAGGAAGTTTTTCCCAAGATTCCCGTATATTTTGAGGGGGCGTTTTATATGAATCCCGGGGTCAAGGAGATCATGATAAAAAGCCTTGCGCCCTATATCGATATTATGGGAATGAATGAGGAGGAGCTGAGGGCGGATCTCAAAAGAGAGGCGGAGGCAAAGAGCTTTCGGGAAATGCGGGAGGCGATTGAAGATTATATGAGGATATTTAATATCCGATCCCTTGTCCTGCATACTGCGGAGTACTCTCTGTATTACGGAAAAGAATGGAAAGAATTTAATATTGAGGAGGGGCTGTGCATGGGAAATCTGCTTGCCGCGGCAAGAGCCGGATACGGAGAGTATGCCGGATGGGAAGAGTGCAGATCGATGCTGCGCCGAGGCTTCAGTCCGAAAGCGCTGCGCTTTGCGGCGGAGGCGGATGCCTATCGGGGAGAAAAGAGTCTGTATCTGATTCCTTCGACCTATATCGAGGCGCCCTCATGTACGATAGGATTGGGAGACAGCTTTACGGCGGGAATGCAGATTTGCTTTATCAGATAAAAAGGCAATCGAAAAGGAGGTAAAGATGGCGGTTTTAATCGGTACGGATCTGGGAACATCCAGCCTGAAAATACTTTTGATCAATACAAAGGGCGAGGTGCTGAGCATGGCTTCCAGAGCCTATCAGTTCGATTCGCCCCATCCGGGATATGCGCAGCAGGATCCCGAAGTATGGTGGGAGGCTTTTTGCGAGAGCCTGAAGGAAGCGATAAAAAAAGCGGATATCAGCAGGGAAGAGATCAAGGGGATCGGCTTTTCCGGGCAGATGCACGGGCTGGTCATGCTCGACAAGGATTTGCGTTCCGTGCGTCCCGCCATTTTGCACTGTGATACGCGCTCCGCCGAGCAGGTCCGCATGATTCGGGAGAAGCTTTCCGAAGCGGGGGTTCGCGAACTGATGATGAACTCCGTGTACTGCGGCTTTATGCTGCCCTCCCTGCTCTGGGTCAGAGAAAAGGAGAAAGAAAACTACGAGCGCATCGCCCATATTCTCTTTCCCAAAGACTATCTGAGAATGCGCCTGACGGGCATCGTATGCAGCGATTATTCGGATGCTTCGGCAAGCCTGATGTTCGATCTCAAAAAGGGAGAGTGGTCGAAAGAAATTATGGAGGCATTTGAAATACCGCCTTCCATGCCGGCAAAATGCTTCGGCACGGCAGAAAGAACAGGGAGCCTCACAAAGGAGGCTGCACAGCTTACGGGTCTTCCGAGGTCTTTGGCGGTGGCTGCCGGAGGAGGGGATCAGGTGATGCAGGGAATCGGAAACGGAATCACGGGGATGAACCGGGCATGCCTCAATATCGGAAGCAGCGCACAGCTTTCCTTTCAAAGCAAGGCACCGCTTTGCAACCCTGCGCTTTCGACGAATACCTTCTGCGGATATGAAAAAAACAGATGGATCGTAATGGGAGCGATGATGAGTGCGGGGCTTTCAATGCAGTGGTGTATGCGGCTTTTGGGAAAGACGGATTATCAGGGGCTGAACGAGGCGGTTGCAAAAGTTGCGCCGGGAAGCGGGGGAGTGATTTTCCTGCCCTATCTCAACGGAGAGAGGACGCCGCATATGAATCCGGATATCAGCGGAGCCTTTCTCGGATTAAATCTGCATACGGGAGCGCCGGAGCTTGCCAGATCGGTGATGGAGGGAGTGGTATTTGCACTCTGTCAATGCATGGAACTTTGCCGGGAGATGGGACTGGAGGCAAGAGATTATCTGATTTCATCCGGAGGAGGCGCAAAGAGTGAGGAATGGCTGCAAATGCAGTCGGATATCTTTCATATGCCGATTCGCATCGCCGCCGTACAGGAGCAGGCATGCTTGGGAGCGGCGATTGCGGCGGGAGTCGGAGCGGGAATTTACGCGGATATCGAAGAGGGATGTGCGGCTCTTGTGCGCTACGAAGAGAGGATCTGCCTTCCCGAAAGCCGAAGGCATGAGCGCTATATGGAATATTATCAAATTTTTAAAGAGGCATATCCTGCCAATGCATCGCTTTTAAACCGGCTGACTCTCCTCGGAAGAGAGGGGATGAAGCAGTTTGGATCTGAATAGAATATCCGCGACGATAAAGGGGGGAT
The DNA here is from genome assembly GCA_030529445.1 of Johnsonella sp. Lineage (GTDB taxonomy): Bacteria > Bacillota > Clostridia > Lachnospirales > Lachnospiraceae > Johnsonella. The sequence continues at coordinate 12,942 of JAUMWW010000019.1, forward strand.
AAGATTGGATAAACAAAGAGAGCAGAAAAGCGAATATATTTTACAGTGTAAAAACATCAGCAAGGCTTTCGGAGGAACACAGGCTTTAAAAAACGTCCGTCTCGACATACGGCCGGGGGAGGTTCATGCGCTGATGGGAGAAAACGGAGCCGGAAAATCCACGCTGATGAAAATCGTGATCGGGCTGTACAAGCAGGATGAGGGAGAAATGCTTTTCGAGGGCAAACCCTATCAGGCAAAGGGTCCGGTCGATGCAATCAAAGCCGGGATTTCCATGATCCATCAGGAGCTCAATCCCGAGCCCCATCTTTCGATTGCGGAGAATATTTTCCTCAAGAGAGAGGATACCTTCGGAAAAATCTTTTTGGACAAGAAAAGGCAGAACGAGAGAGCGGAGGAGATTTTGAGGCAGTTTGATTTTCCCTTTCATGCAAAGACGCTGATCAAGGATCTGACGCTGGCTCAGGTGCAGATGATCGAGATCATCAAGGCGGTTTCCTCGGATGCGAGGCTGATCATTATGGACGAGCCGACTTCCTCTCTGGACAGCGAAGAAACACAGCGGCTTTTCGAAGTGATTCGGGAGCTCAAGGAAAAGGGGGTTGCAATCATCTATATTTCCCACAGAATGGATGAGATCTATCAGATCTGCGATCAGGTATCGATCTTTCGGGACGGAACCTTCGTAGACTGCTGCCCGATTTCCGAGGTTTCCCGAAACGATCTGATTGCGAAGATGGTCGGAAGAAAGGTGGAAAACGTATTTCCGAAGGTGGACTGCGAGATCGGGGATGTGGTATTCAGCGCAAAGAAGCTCTGCGGAGAAGGATTTAAGGATATCAGCTTCGAGGTGCGTGCCGGAGAGATCTTGGGAATAGCCGGTCTGGTAGGCTCCGGGAGGAGCGAGACGATGAAGGCGATTTTCGGACTGGATAAGCTGGAATCGGGCAGCCTCTATCTCGAGGGAAAGGAGATTCGGGTAAAGAATCCGCGTTCCGCGATTTCGAAAGGCATCTGCATGGTCAATGAGGACAGAAAAAATTACGGGCTCTGTCTCTTGCGTTCCCTCAGAGAAAATATTTCCCTGCCGAACTTAAAAAGCAGGCAGAGAGCTCCCCTGATCAATCAGGCGAGGGAGAAAAAAGAATGCGAGGAGGTTGCAGGGCAGCTGAGGGTAAAGGCGGCGAGCGTGGAGCATACGGCATATTCGCTGAGCGGAGGGAACCAGCAGAAGGTGGTTATTGCAAAATGGATTATGGCAAATCCCAAGCTTTTGATTTTGGACGAGCCGACCAGAGGAGTGGATGTGGGCGCAAAATCCGAAATACACTCTCTGATGTGCGAATTTGCGGCAAAGGGAATGGCGATTATCATGATTTCCTCGGAACTGCCGGAAGTCATGAGCATGAGCGACAGAATACTGATTTACCATGAAGGAAGGATTAGCGGAGAGGTAAAAAGATCTGAGATACTGGATGCGAAGGTTACGGAAAAAGATATTCTTGCCAAGGCATTCGGTGCGGCATAAGGGGGAAAAAATCAATGAGGGCTGAACGGAAGAAAAAAATCGGAAAACATAATGACGAGTTTAAGATGTTTATGGGAAAATACGGCATCGGCGTGGTACTTCTGATCATGATGGTGGGAATCGGAATTATGGAGCCGAGCTTTGCGACGAAGAATAATTTCATCAATGTCGCGACTCAGGTATCGATTAACGGAATGATCGCATACGGCATGTGTCTTGCGATCACGACGGGAGGAATCGATCTTTCGGTGGGAGCACAGCTTGCCCTGACCAGCTGCGTTCTCGGGCAGACGATTACCAATATGGGAATGAATATCTGGCTTGCCTGCATTATCGCTTTGCTGGTTTCTACGGCATTCGGATTTTTAAACGGAATCCTGATTGCAAAATTCAATATGTTTCCCTTTGTAGTGACGCTTTCCACCCAGCTGGTAATCCGCGGCTTATCTCAGGTGATCAGCGAAGGAAAGGCGATTTCTCTGACGAGCAACGCCTTTAAGGGAATCTATTCCAATAAGCTTCTGGGAATTCCGATTCCCATCGTTATGCTTTTCGTGGTCAGCATTATCGTATATCTTCTCCTGCACTGGACGGTATTCGGAAGATATATTTTTGCGGTCGGCGGCAATGTGCATGCGGCGATCGCCTCCGGTGTGAGCGAGTTCGGTACAAAGGTCGGCGTATATACCGTAAGCGGTCTGCTTGCGGGAATTGCGGCAATCATCTTCACGGCAAAGACGGGATCGGCGCAGTCCAATATCGGAATCGGGTACGAGACCGATGCGGTGGCTGCCTGCGTGCTAGGAGGAACCTCATTTGCGGGAGGAATATCGACCGTCCCCGGCGTGCTGATGGGAATTTTTATCATAGGATTTATTTATAACGGCATGAATCTGATCGGCGTGTCTTCGTATTACCAGTCCATCGTCAAGGGCAGCGTAATCGTCGGAGCCGTATTGCTGGATATGTTAATGAACAAGAAAAATCATTCGTAAAACCATGCCCTTCCGGAGCTTAAGAAACGAAGGAAGGCAAAATATAATATTCTGTTAAGCAGAAAAAGGAGGATTATTATGTTCAAAAAAATTTTAGCGGCATCCATGGCATCACTTTTAATCTTCAGCCTTGCGGGCTGTTCCTCGGGAGGAGGCGCTACGCAGGAAAGCACGACGGCTTCCGCACAGGCTGAGACGCAGGCGGAGCAGAGCAAGGCGGCGGAGAAAGAGAGCCCCGCAGCAGAGATGGCAGGCGGAGATGTAAACGGGGACGGAAAAATCGTAGTCGGATATATTTCAAAGAACCTCACCGACCCCTTCCATGCCCCTATAAACGCATATGCGGAGACGACCCTGGGTGGTCTGAAATCAAGCGGCAAGATCAATGACTGGACGGGAATTTTGGACGGAGAGACCGACCCGAATAAGCAGATCGACCGTGCGGATGAGTGCATCACCAAGGGCTGCGATTATGTAATCATCCTTCCCGCAGAGGCGGAAGCTTCCGATCCGGCGGTAACAAAGCTTGCAGATGCCGGAATCAAGGTGATTGTCGTAAACTCCAAGACCGTAAGCACGGATGATAAAGCCGTTGCATACTGCGGCTCCGATGATGTGGAGGCGGGCAGAATGCTGGCGGATTGGGTGATCAAGAATGTTCCCGATGGCGGAAAATACATTCACTGCACGGGCGTGCTCGGAAACTCCGCACAGATCGACAGAGGCAAGGGAATCGCGGAAGTGATGGCAAATCATCCCGAATTTGAGATGGTGGGAGAGCCCGACACCCAGTGGTCCGGAGACAAGGCTGCAAACGCAACTACGGATGCGATCGCGCAGTACGGTGAAGAGCTGGTTGCGGTAATCTGCGATAATGACGATATGTCCTCCGCTGCACAGCGCGCGGCAAATGACGCGGGACGCAAGGATATCGTTTGCGTAGGCGTGGACGGAAACCAGAACCCGCTTCAGATGGTGAAGGACGGCGAACTCGGAGCGACGATACTCCAGGACGGCGTAGGTCAGATCGATGCCGGTATCAACGTGATCATTTCCTCCATAGAAGGCAAGGAATTTGATAAGATGCCCGATATTCCTTTCGTGCTCGTAACGAAGGATAATGTAGATCAGTACCTCAAATAAAGCAAAGATTTCATTGAATTTGAGAGAGAATCGGAAAATTTGATTTTCGGATTTCATCCCCGAGACAGGGATTTCCTCCCTGTTTCGGGGATTTTTCGGTGCATTTTTTCCTTTGTTTTTGCGTATTTCCTCTGTTTTTCACAATTCATACTAAAATACTATGATTTTCCTTGATTTTTGAAGACTTGAGATATATAATGTTTAATATAATTGTATGCTATCTATTTGGAAGAAGGATATTATCCGAGAAGAAGATAAAAAATCGAATGAAAATAGAGCATATAATGAATAAAAAGAGCTCAAAAAGGCTTTCAAAGATAGAAAACCGAGTATTTCAGGATAAGAGGAGGAAATAAAGATGGCAGAGGAACTATTATGTATCAGGGATTTAGACGTGAATGTGGAAGACAAATCCATACTTCACGATATCGAGCTTAAGATCAATAAAGGAGAAACCCATGTGATCATGGGACCGAACGGGGCGGGAAAGTCTACGCTCGGGCATGCGATCATGGGAAATCCGAAATTCGAGATAGAAAAGGGAGAGATTTATTTTAAAGGAGAGGATATCACGGAGGAGTCTCCGGATAAGAGAGCGAAAAAGGGGATTTTTCTTTCTTTTCAAAACCCTTTGGAGGTTCCGGGAATTACACTGGCAAACTTCGTGCGTACGGCAAAGGAGCAGAGCGGCAAAGAAAGAATCAAGCTTTGGGATCATAAGAAAGAAGTAAAACAGGTATCTTCTCTTTTACAGATGGGTGAGGATTATGCGCAGAGAGATCTCAATGTGGGCTTCTCCGGAGGAGAGAAGAAGAAATCCGAGATTTTCCAGCTTCTGATGATGAAGCCCGAGTTTGCAATCCTTGACGAGGCGGATTCCGGACTGGATGTCGATGCGGTGCGCATCGTTTCGGAGGGAGTCAGGGAATATAAGGAAAAGATGGGAGGCTCTCTTTTGATCATTACCCACAGCACCCGAATCCTGCAGGCGATCAGCGTGGATGCCGTGCATATCATGGTGAACGGAAGGATCGTGGATTCGGGAGACGCAAGCATGATCGACAGAATCAATGCGGAAGGATTCGAAAAATATCTTTCCAAGGAAAAAGAGGAGGTCTAAGACTCGTGAGAGAAGTAAAAGAAAAGACCTATGTCGAGGATATCGACAGAAGCATATACGATATGCGCTTTGAAACCGATGAATTCTTTAAGGTCGAGGGTGGTCTCAATGCGAAGATCGTTGAAGAAATTTCCAGAGAAAAGAATGATCCGGAATGGATGAGGGAGTTCCGTCTGAAATCGATGGAAACCTATTACCGCATGAAGGTTCCGAAATGGGGTCCTCCCATCGATGAACTCAATATGGATAATATCGTGACCTATGTCCGCCCGAATACCGAAATGAAGGGAAAATGGGAGGAGGTGCCCGAGGAAATCAAAAAGACCTTTGACAGGCTGGGGATTCCGGAGGCGGAGAAAACCTCTCTGGCGGGAGTGGGCGCGCAGTTCGACTCCGAGCTCGTATACCATAATGTGAAAAAAGAGGTCGAGGAACTCGGCGTAATCTATGCGGATATCGAAAGCTCTCTGCACGGGGAGTACGGGGATATGATCAGGCGGCATTTCATGAAGCTGATTCCGCCCAATGATCATAAGTTTGCGGCTCTGCACGGCGCGGTCTGGTCGGGCGGCTCCTTCGTCTATGTGCCGAAGGGAGTCAAGCTGGAGATTCCGCTCCAGTCCTATTTCAGGCTGAATGCTCCGGGAGCGGGGCAGTTTGAGCATACCCTGATCATCGTGGACGAGGATGCATATCTGCATTTCATCGAAGGCTGCTCGGCACCGAAATACAGCGTGGCAAATCTCCATGCGGGAGCGGTGGAGATCTTTGTCGGAAAGAATGCGAGAGTGCGTTATTCGACGATAGAAAACTGGTCGAAGAATATGTATAATTTAAATACCAAAAGAGCCGTTGTCGAGGAGGGCGGTTCCATTGAGTGGGTATCCGGCTCCTTCGGCTCCAAGGTATCCTATCTTTATCCGATGAGCATTTTAAACGGAAGAGGAGCAAAGGCGGAATTTACCGGAGTTACCTTTGCCGGAGAGGGACAGAACCTCGATACGGGAGCAAAGATCGTGCATAACGCTCCGGATACGACCTCCTTTATCAATACGAGATCGATCTCGAAGAGCGGGGGTATCAATACCTATAGAAGCTCGATCAAGATTGCCAAAAATGCAAAGAACGCAAAATCCGCAGTATCCTGCCAGTCTCTGATGCTCGATAATATCTCGCGTTCGGATACGATTCCGGCGATGGATATCAGAACGAAGGATGCGGATGTGGGGCATGAGGCGAGCATAGGAAGAATCAGCGACGATTCGGTATTTTATCTGATGTCGAGAGGGCTCTCGGAGGAGGATGCAAAGGCAATGATCGTCAGCGGATTTGCGGATAATGTATCAAAGGAGCTTCCGCTGGAATACGCCGTAGAAATGAATAATCTCATCCGGCTCGAGATGATCGGAAGCATAGGATAAGGAGGGAGAAGAATGAAGATGATACTGAATAAGCTGCCCTCCATTACATGGAGCTGGCTGCAGATGAATGAGGCAAAATTAAAGACGCAGCCCGAGCTCTTAAGAGAGAGTGAAGCAAAGCTCGAGATCCCGGAAGGACTCAAATATGAGAAAGCGCAGGAATTTTTATCTCATGCGCTGAACGGAGGAGCGGGAGAGGAGTTTGATGCGTTTTTGGAGAATGCGGCATTTCCGGTGCATCGCTTTGTCCTGGAAGGCAGGCAATCTCCAAAGGAGGCGCTTCGGATAGAGATTGCCTATGAAGAGGAGGAATGCTCCGCAAAAAGAATTGAGATTCTGGTCAAGGAGAGCGCAAATCTCAAAGTCATCATGCATTATTCCAATGCCGGAAGCAGAGGATTCGGCGCGGTGCAGACCAAGATCCGGCTGGAAAAGAATGCGAAGCTCCATCTGATACAGGTGCAAAAAACCCGGGAAGACTTTGTCTTTATCAATGATATTGCCGGCGTCGATCGCGAGGATTCTTTCTTTGAGCTGACCAAGATCGTGCTCGGCGCAAAGGAGAGCTATGAGGGCTTTCTGATCAATCTGGAAGGGGATCGCAGCGCTTTCCATACCGATGTGGCTTATCTTGTGGAGAAGGATTACAGCCTGGATATGAATTATGTCGTAAAGCATTTCGCACCGGATACGGTGAGCGATATCGAAGTCAGGGGAGTGCTCAGAGATCAGGCGTATAAGCTCTTCAGGGGAACGATAGATATTCTTCGGGGCGCGGTTCACGCCTCCGGCAAGGAGAACGAGGAAGTGCTTCTGATCGATGACGAGGTCGTCAACAAGAGCATTCCCGTCATACTCTGCGGAGAAGAAGACGTAGAGGGCGCGCACGGGGCGACGATCGGAAGACTGGATGAGGATCTTCTCTTTTATATGCAGACCAGGGGCATATCGGAAGAAGAGATCTACGAAATCATGGCAAAAGCAAGAATCAGAGAGGTTTCACAAAAGATAGAAGATAAGAGGATGCTGGAGCGTATTCTGGACTATATCGGAGGTGAGGAGGATGAAGCTTAAGAACATGACGAAGCAGGAGGAAGAGATCCGCGGTCTCTTCCCTCTGATCAGTGAAAAAGACCTGATCTATCTCGATAATGCGGCAACTTCGCAAAAGCCGCTCGAGGTAATGGAGGCGGTAGAGGAGTATTATAAGAAGCATAATGCCAATCCCATGCGCGGCATGTATGAGCTGAGCATAGAAGCGACCGAGGCATACGAGGCGGCGAGGAAAAAGGTTGCCGATTTTATTTGCGCAAAAGAAGAGGAGGTCATCTTTACCAGAAATGCCAGCGAGAGCCTCAATCTTATCGCATACAGCTACGGAATGGAATTTTTGAAAGAGGGAGACGAGGTACTGGTTGCGATTACCGAGCATCACAGCAATCTCCTCCCTTGGCAGAATCTTGCGCGGATAAAGAAGCTGAAGCTCCGTTATCTGGAATGCGATCAAAAAGGGCTTCTGAGCGAAGAAGCGCTGAAAGAAGCGCTCAGCCCCTCCACGAAGCTTCTGGCGGTCAATCAGATCTCCAATGTGCTGGGAAGGGAAAATCCGATCAAGGCATTTGCCCGGATTATGCATGAGGCGGGGGGGATCATCGTCGTCGATGCGGCGCAGAGTATAGCCCATATTCCGGTGGACGTAAAGGATCTGGATGCGGATTTTCTCGCCTTTTCCGGGCATAAGATGTATGCTCCGATGGGAATCGGCGTACTCTACGGAAAGGCGGAGCTTCTGAACCGGATGCCTCCCTTCCTCTTCGGCGGAGAGATGATAGAGAGCGTGAGCAGGGAAAGCGCCGTCTTTGCACAGATACCGCATAAGTTCGAGGCGGGAACCCCGAATGTCGGAGGTGCGGTAGGACTGGGAAAGGCGATAGACTTTATCCGAAGAATCGGATTTGATACGATCGCAAAGAGGGAGCTGGCGCTTTGCAGGCTTGCATTTGAAGAGATCGAAAAAGATCCTCATATCCATATTATCGGAGCGGATGATCCGGAGGATCATCACGGAATCATTACCTTTACAATTGATGATGTGCATTCCCATGATATCGCGGAGATTCTCAGCGCGGAGGGAATCGGAGTCAGAGCCGGTCATCACTGCGCTCAGCCTCTGCTTCGGCATCTCGGAATGATGAGCAGCGCAAGAGCAAGTCTTTCATTTTACAATACCGAGGAAGAGCTTCGGTATTTTACCGCAGTCTTAAAAACGATAAGAGAGAGGATGGGCTATGCAGAATAATACATTCTATAATGAGATATTGACGGAGCATAATATGCGTCCTCTGCATAGGAAGAAGCTGAGCTATCCGACATTTTCCCTGGAAGGAGTCAATCCGAGCTGCGGAGACGATATCGTGCTCAGCCTCAGGCTGGAGGGAGATAAGATCGCGGACGGCGGCTTCGAGGGAAGCGGCTGCGCGATTTCTCAGGCATCGACCGATATGATGCTGGATCTGGTCATCGGAAAGAGCAGGGAGGAGGCGCTGCGTCTGGCGGATCTTTTTCTTCGCATGATCAAGAAGGAAGCGGGAGAGGAAGAGATTGAGGAGCTCGAAGAGGCGAGCGTACTCAAGGATATCTCTCATATGCCGGCAAGGGTCAAATGCGCGGTGCTGGGATGGCGCACGATGAAGGAAATTTTGGAAAAGAAAGAAAATTAAAAACTCGGATTGCAAAAAAAGCCGAGCAAAAGATGAAAAAAGAAGCGAATATCGCCGATGAAGGTCGGGAGATATTCGCTTTTTTATGTGTCCGGAAGAAAGGATCAGTGCAGGAAAGTCGGAAAGCGGGATTGCGAAATTTTTTGGGATACGCCTATTTTTTCCGTTATTTCAAATATTCTGGAAGATATTTGAAATTCCAATATCTCTTCCGAATCATTAAAATCAAAATTAAGTATTTTTTTGATTTTAGCAATCCTGTATTTTACGGATTTCGGATGCAGGTATAAGAGTTCGGAAGTCAGCTTATAGTTTTGCTCGGCATTTAAAAACACTACGAGGGTTTTGAACAATTCTCTGTTATTTTGGTAAAAATCAAAGTATTTCTTTGGAATATAATCAAATAAAGTCTGATGATTCTCCAAGTTCAGAAAGAGCTTTAATGTTCCGATCTGATCATAGATCAAATAGTCCGAACCTCCGGTTTTGAAAAATTTATGCATATTGGTAGCCTGATTATAGGCATAGTTGATTTGCTGCAAGCCGACCTCGCAGGAGAGACTCCAGTGGTAATATATTTTCGGATGTTTTTCGGATAATATCGATTTTTTAATCATATGATCGACTTTCTTTACGGGAAAATCAACGCCTTCATTCAGATTAAAGAGTATATTTACCCTGTCGGTGTTTTCATAAAACGCAAAAGGAATATTCAACGTTTTAATGGATTTGCGGACGGCTTTGGCTGTCAATGCAAAAAAATCCGGATCATTGCTCTCTTCTTTGCAAAAGAATTTAAGTTTTAAAACCCTGTAATGGGAATATTTATTGATGCCGAGCTGTTCAATCGCAAGATTCAAGCTATAGGGATCATTTATTTTATTATAAAAGATATCATTGACCAAATTATTATTATTCAGAAATTGCCCCAGCTTCAAATAGTAATTTTTCAAGAGTTCCACTTGAAGGATATTGATGGCATTTTCGACGATGATCAGATTTTCTTTTGTAAGCATTGATTTGTTTTCATAAATAATCAGCTTAAAGAAACGATCTTTTATAAATGGTATTTTTACGATGATCACACTGGATTTTCTCTTGATTTTCTTATGAAAAATCTCAAATCTGCTGATATTGTAATTCGTGGGAAAATCCAAGGTAAAGCCGATATCGGAAAGTATTTCAAAATCCTCGAGGTTCTTATCGGTTGAAAACACGTTCCGGTTTTCGCTGATGAGGGTCAAATCGTTTAAGAGCACATTTGAAATTTTAATCAGTATTTCTTCCAGAGGGATCAACTGCAAGGAAAGCTGGGTAAAATAATTGTGCATCGTATAGTATTTTTTCAGGCTCATAGAGTTTTCATGTATCATGGGACTGAGGATATCAAGAATGATTTCCTCGTATTTCGTGTTGATATCGATTTCAATCAAGACGATTTCATATTTTCTGCAAAGATTGATGATATCATCCGACACGGTATTGACAAGTCTCTTGGTTTTAATGATCAGAGCCGGTATTTTCAATTGATCCAGTTTTTTAAAAAAGGTCTTGATTTCGTCATAGCTTAATTCCCTGATGGCAAAGAGTGAAGAAAGTATAATCAGCCCCTCTCTCGCCCATAACTCCACATCGGTATGTTCCAGTATATTTATGCCGGTAATTTCTCTGTCCAGACAGTGTTCACAGGCTAATATCTTGGCATTTTCCAGAGACGGAAAGCCCAGAATATCTCTTATATTCATCTGATGATCCTCCAGTACACAGCAGTGTTCATTGTCTTAAAAATATCGAATTCGTTAGTTTTTTTTCGGGGGATCGAATTAATTTGCAGCATTATCACAGATAAAATGAGATTTATATTGGGGGAATACTCTTTTATGGATAAAAAACACTTGCAATATTTCATTTTATGGTCAATGACAACAAAAAAGACAAATACTATAATTATAATATCATAAAAATAGGAGGTTTGAAATGTTAAAAACAATAATTAGAAAAAATAATTATCAAGACTCCATTAATCTGATGATGCTGACGAGAAAAATCAACGAATTTGGCGGTGTGAACAGGAGCCAAATCATGATGGGGACGGAGGCAAATAAAAACATCTTAAAAAGCAGCGGTCTTTTGACGGATGAAGCGCAGGAGGCATCTTCCAACGATATGGTCATCGTCATTGATGCTGAGGATGAAGGCATTACCGAAAAAATCATGGGGGAAATAGAAAATTTTTTCAATGATTTGCAGGTAAAGGACAGGGCACATGAAGCAAGAGAGGCGGCAAGTATCGATACTGCGGTTCAAATGCTTCCCGAAGCGAATGTGGCGCTTTTTTCGATACCGGGAGAATATGCGGCTTCAGAGATGAAGAAGGCGCTCAATCTCGGGCTGAATGTGTTTTCTTTTACGGATAATATTTCCAAGCAGGATGAGATAAATCTGAAAAAGCTTGCGAAGGAAAAAGGACTGCTCATGATGGGACCGGACTGCGGTACCGGAGCCATATCGGGCATACCGCTTGCATTCACCAACGTGATAAATTCCGGAGATATATCGATAGTCGGAGCGAGCGGAACCGGAATTCAGGAGGTGAGCTGCCTGATCGATAAATACGGGGGAGGAATTATCCATGCCATCGGAACAGGGGGAAGGGACCTGAATGAAGAGGTGAAGGGCATTACGATGAAGGATGCCTTAATCGCCCTGAACCACCATTCCGAAACGAAAGTCATTGCACTCATTTCCAAACCTCCTGCGAAAGAAGTAAGAGACGAGATCGTCGAATTGCTTCACGGCTTGGACAAGCCCGTTGTTGCGGTATTTTTAGGAGAGAAGCCGGCAAATCATGAGGGAGAGGTGTATTTTGCCTACACCTTGGAAGAATGTGCAAGAATGGCGGTCGACCTGTCAAAAAAGGGAAGCGTGGAGAAAAATTATAATGAGCTTCCCGAAAATCAAACGGAGATCAGATTTGATGAAAATGCCGGGATAAAAGGGCTTTACTCCGGGGGAACCCTTGGTGCGGAAGCGGCAATGCTGATTGCGGATACACTCAAAATGAGCAGGAAAACCCCGAAGGAGGGATACTTGCTGGATGAGAAGGGATATCAAATCTTAGATCTCGGAGACGATATCTATACCGTGGGAAGACCTCATCCAATGATTGATCCCGATGTAAGGATAGAAAAAATAAAGGAATTGGCAAAGGCTGATGAAAATTCCATTATTTTAATCGATATCGTGCTCGGTTACGGCACGCATGAGGATATGGTCGGAGCATTGATACCGGCAATCAGGGAAGCGAAAAAGAGGGCAGAGGAAAGGGGAAAGCAAATCTGTTTCGTATCGAGCATTGTAGGTACGGACAAGGATATACAGGATTATCATCAGGCGGCAAAAAGACTCAGGCAAGAGGGGGTTTTGGTTGAGGAAAGCAATAAGAAAGCCGTTTTGAGAGCATTGAAATTAAAGGGGATAGAATACAGAGAAAAAGACAAAGAAATCATTCCTGCGGATAAGAAAAAGACGGGTCTTAAGCCTTCAAAAAATCTGGTGAAGCTATTAAGCGAGAAACCGAGAATAATCAATATCGGCTTAAAGAGCTTTAATAAATCGATCGAGGACTGCGGGGGACAGTATATATGGGTGAATTGGAAGCCGAAGGCGGGGGGAAACCGAAAGCTCATACAAAGGATCGATTTTCTTTCATCGATGGATAAAATAAAAGCGGCAAATTTAGCTGTGATCGAGAAGATGAAAGACTCTCAGCCGTTTTTAACGGATGTAGTTTTGGCAAAGACGGTGATCGAGAGATTGCATGAAAAATTGATATTGCATGCGGGTCCGCCCATTACTTATCAGGAAATGACAGGTCCTATGCAGGGCTCTTGCATAGGGGCGGTATTGTTTGAAAAATGGGCAAATACAGAAGAGGAGGCGGTAAGACTTCTCGAATCCGGAGAGATAGAGTTTTGTCCCTGCCACCATGTGAATGCCGTCGGACCTATGGGGGGAATCACCACGGCAAATATGCCGGTATTGGTTGTGGAAAACCGTTTGGATAAAACCGTAGCGTATTGCAATGTAAACGAAGGAATCGGAAAGGTGCTGAGATTCGGAGCATATTCCAAAGAGGTGATCAACAGGCTCGAATGGATGAGAGACGTACTTTGTCCGGCTCTTTCCAAAGCGCTGAAATTAAAAGAGGGAGGAATCAATCTTTCTGTCTTGGTTGCAAAAGCAATTACGATGGGAGATGAATTCCATCAAAGAAATATAGCGGCATCTCAGATCTTTTTGAAAGAAATGGCTCCCTATCTCGTGATCGCGGATATCTCTCAGGAAGAACGATATCAAGTCATAAAATTTCTGGCAGATACGGAACAGTTTTTCTTAAATGTTATGATGGCGACGGGAAAGGCGATCGTTGATTGCGCGAGAAAGATACAGGAGGGCACAATCGTAACGACTCTTGCCAGAAACGGAAAGGATTTCGGCGTAAGAATTGCGGGCATGGGGGATGAGTGGTTTACCGCTCCGGTAAATACTCCGGACGGCTTGTATTTCACGGGATATTCGGCAGAAGATGCAAACAAAGACATCGGAGATTCGGCAATCACGGAAACGGTCGGTGTAGGGGGGATGGCGATGATAGCCGCACCGGGTGTGACAAGATTTGTCGGAGCCGGGGGCTTTGAGGAAGCGCTGAAGATCTCTGATGAAATGAATGAAATATGCATTGCGAATAATGCAAACTGGAGCATACCGACTTGGAATTTCAAAGGAGCCTGTCTTGGAATTGATGCGGTCAAGGTTGTGGAAACGGGGATCACACCTCTGATCAATACGGGAATTGCGCATAAAAAAGCGGGAATCGGTCAGATCGGCGCCGGTACGGTCAGGGCTCCGCTTGAATGCTTTGAAAAAGCCGTCATGGCTTATGCGGAAAAGCTCGGTTTCAAAGAATAGAAATCAAGATCCGCTTGTTTTTAATATGCCGTCTTCAGGGAAAAGAAAACATGGAAAAAAGGATACACCTGCCGGAGGGGGATCCTGCAGGTGTATCCTCTCAAATCAAATTAAGAATGTGGCAATCAGAGGGATTGTGATCAATGACAATAAAGAGCAGATAAATACGATTTGACCGGCAAGATCCTTATCATTACCCAAATTATCACTGAACATAGCAACGTAAGCAGCCGTCGGCATGGATAATACCACGACGGGGAGAATCAGGCGGATACCGGAAAATCCGAATAACTTCAAGCATAAAGAAATCAAAAGCGGATTGATCAGCAGCTTAAAAGCACAGACGACGTAGATATTCCTATTTGTAAACGCATCGCCGATCTTGGAATTGGATAATATCAGTCCGACAACGATCATGGCAATGGGTGAAGTCGCTCTGCTGAGCATATTCATCGTAGAGGATATGGGCTCTGGTATGGAGAGGTTTGCAAGAAACAAACCGCCTCCTATCAAAATGGAGAGCACTCCGGGGTTCAAAATGGCTTTTTTAAGGCTGGTTTTAAAAGATGAATTATTGCAATGCCTTCCGATGGTATAAGTACCGAAGGTCCATGAAACCAATTCGAAGATAAATCCGGCACAGATTACGGCATAGAAGAGAGCATCCTGCCCAAGCAGAGCCAAAACGACGGGATATCCCATAAACGAGGTGTTTGACAATACCATGGCAACTCTGTAGATATCTTTTTGATTGGATTTGACCTTGAAGAAAAAGCTTACAAGGAAAGAGATGCTCAGCAAGCCGATATAGCAGCAAATCATAATGATGATCAGGCTTAAGATATTATCCGCCTTATCACGGGAAAAAGGAACCTGCATTGCCATGATGATCGTGGCGGGCATCGTAACATAGAGAACAAGCTTTGTGATCTCCTTTTGCCCGGCAGGCGAAATAAATTTCAATTTTCCGATGATATACCCGATTAAGATAAGGGAGAACAATATGCTTACATTTTGGAGGGTAGAAAGAAAATCCATAAAAATCACCTCGAAGAAAAATTTTATTTAATCATAGCTTTAAAAAAACAGATATTCAATGCAAAGAGATGATAAAAAAACTCCGGAAATTATCCTTAAAGGACAAATAAAAACGGGGGATTCTTAAAAAGGTTCAGAGAAAATCAAACATCAATAAATTGCGACGGAAAAGGAGAAGAAAGAAAATGTCCGAAAAGAAAAGATTTGGTTTGACACTAACCAATCAGATATTGATAGCCACATTCGGCGGAATTATTTTTGGCGGCATTGTAGGTCCTTGGGCATCCAACTTAAAGGTTATCGGAGATATGTTTTTAAGGCTCATTCAAATGTCCGTTATTCCTCTGGTCATGTCGGCGGTTATCGTCGCGGTCGGAAGAGGAAGCGGCGGTGATGCAGGAAAGATGGGAATTCATACATTTAAATGGATTATCTTTTTCACGCTGACTTCGGCATTTATGGGGGTGGTATTGTCTTATTATATCCAGCCGGGAATCGGAGTTGCCCATATGACGGAGGTCGGAGAAGTGGCGGCGAGTGCCGATGCTTTGAAGGAAAATTCGCTCAGGGATACGATATTGGCATTCTTTACCACCAATATATTTACCGCAATGTCAACGAGCGCAATGGTTCCCTGTATCATATTTTCCCTCTTCTTCGGCGTGGCGATGTCTCAGTACATCAGAGACACCAATAAGACGATCATGCTTGACTTCGTTCTGGCAGTCAATGAAATCATCGTAAATATCATCAAGAATGTGATGAAGGTCGCGCCGATCGGTATTTTTTGCCTGCTTGCGGATGTAACCGGCAGCAAAGGCTTTACCGTAGTTATCCCGATGGCGAAGTTCTTATTGATCCTGATCATCGGAGATATTATACAGTTGGTGCTCTACGGGCTGATTACCGCAACCATATGCAAGGTAAATCCCTTGAAAATGCCTAAGAAATTTTTGAAAATGTCCATTATTGCCTTGACGACAACCTCAAGCGCGATCACTCTGCCGACAAAGATGGAAGACTCCGTGATCAAGTTCGGCGTCAGCAGAAAGGTTGCAGACTTTACCGGTCCCATCACGATGTCGATGAACTCTTCCGGTTGGGCACTCTGCAATGTTACCGCAATCTTCTTTATCGCTCAGTTTTCGGGTGTGGTGATGACGCCTTATCAAATGGTAATGGCAGTTATTCTCTCCTGCTTAATGTGCATGGGCAGTGTCGTTGTCCCCGGAGGAGCGATCATTGTCTATACCTTTCTTGCCACCTCGATGGGATTGCCTCTCGAGAGCATAGCCGTATTAATAGGTATCGATTGGTTTTCCGGAATGTTCAGGACGCTGAATAACGTCGATATCGACGTACTGGTAGCCATGTTGGTAGCAAACAGGATAGGGGAATTTGACAGAGATGTTTATAATGAACTCAAAACAGCGGAATATTAAGAAAAGGAGAATGTATTTATGAAGCTTTCGAGACAGGAATTAAAGGATTTGATGAAGAACAAGATGATGAAGGCGGGAATGGGGGAAGAGCATGCGGAAATGACCTCCGAAATATTGGTTTGGTCCGATGAGAGAGGATATCATTCGCACGGCTCCGTGAGAGTGGAGTATTACAGCGAAAGAATTGCAAAAGGAGGAATCAATCTCAATCCGAAATTCGAATACAAGGAAACAGGTCCATGTTCGGCGATTTTTGAGGGAGACAATGCCTGCGGCTATGTCGTGGCGACGCTTGCCATGGAAAAAGCGATAGAGATGGCAAAGAAAAACGGAGTTGCCGTAGTGGGAATGAGCAATATTTCGCATAGCGGAGCGATAGGATATTATACGGAAATGGCGGCAAAGAAGGATCTGGTTGCAATCTCATTTTGCCAATCCGATCCTATGGCGGTGCCTTACGGCGGAACAGAGCCTTATTACGGAACGAACCCGATCTCTTTTGCGGCTCCGACCGCAGATGAAAGAATCGTTGTTTTTGATATGGCGACTACGGTTCAGGCTTGGGGCAAGATACTGGATAAGCGCTCAAGGGGAGAGAAAATACCGGATACTTGGGCGGTGGATGAGAAGGGCATGCCCGTGACGGATCCGAATCTCGTCAATGCACTGGTTCCGATTGCAGGGGCGAAAGGCTACGGGCTGATGATGATGGTGGATGTATTTTCAGGCGTTCTTCTCGGGGTACCTTTCGGAAAGCATGTAAGCTCGATGTATCACGATTTATCCGAAGGCAGGAGATTGGGTCATACCCATATCGTGATTGATCCGGAGAGATTTGTGGGAATAGAGAAGTTTAAAAAGAGCATGTCTCAGGTTTGCGACGAATTGGGAGCAATGAAGCCGGTAGAGGGCTATGATAAGGTATATTATCCGGGCGAAAGAGCGATGCTGCGCAAGAAGAATTATTATGATACCGGCGGAATCGAAATCGTGGATGAGATCTATCAGTATTTTATCAGCGATGATATTCATTTTAACAGATATGATCATAAGAACAGATTTGCCGATTAATGAATTAAGAAAAAAATCAGAGTAGATCCCATAGGAAAGAAATCGGGGGAGGATAATCATTTTATCTCTCTCCCGATTTTCTGGTTTTTTCGGTATATTTATGATAAAATAATCGCAGTAAAGATCAATAAAAATTCCTTTGAGAGTTTTATTTTCAAGAGATTTTATATTCGGCGCCCGGAAGCAGGAAAGGAAAGCGGGGTGCGGGGAAGGAGTGCCATGACAAAGCAAAAGGAAAGCAAAACCAATGCAATGCGCCTGCTGGATGCCGCAGGCATAAGCTATTCCTGTCTCAGTTATGAAGCGGACGAGTTTGAGGACGGGATCCATACCGCCGATGCCCTCGGTCTTGATCATGAGAAGGTTTTTAAAACTCTGGTTACGCTGGGAGCAAGCCGGAATTATTATGTATTCGTTCTTCCTCTTACGGCAAAGCTGGATCTGAAAAAGGCGGCAAAGAGCGTAAAGGAAAAATCGCTGGAAATGATTGCCGTAAAGGATATTAAAAATATCACCGGATATGTGCGCGGAGGCTGTACCGCAATAGGGATGAAAAAACGCTATACCACAAGAATCGACCTAAGCGCAAAGCCTTGGGAGGATATCTATATCAGCGCGGGAAAGATCGGTTACCAGCTCAATATTCGGACGGAGGATTTTTTGCGGATCAGCGGTGCCGAATATGCGGATTTGAGCGATTTAAATGTAAAATAAGGTAAAATCATGAAGAAGAAACTGTCGGGATGTATTGAAAAAATGATGGATCATAAAAGCATTCTCTTCTTTGATCTTTTGGCTTGGCGGATCAAAAATCACAGACTGCAGGCATCGGGTGCCCAACTGGCATATTTTACGCTGCTTTCCATTTTCCCCTTTCTGATCGTAATGCTCAATATCATATCCAGAATGAGCCTGCTTTACCGCAATGTCGTTGATAATCTCATTTCTTTCTTTCCCGCGGAAGCGGGCAATGTCATTTATCTTGTGCTCTCCGACCTGAGGCTGGGATTCGGCAGCAATCTTCAGCTGATTCTTTCTCTGCTCGGCGCCTTGTATTCGGCGAGTCTGGGAATCAAACCCATGATTACGACCTGCAATCTCGCATACGGATATCGGGAGCATAAAAAGGGCTTAAATCTGATTATCACAAGCCTGCTCTTTACGCTCGCCTTTATGGCTCTGATCATTCTTCTCTTTACGACGGAGCTTCTGGGAGACAGGATCTTTTATTTTATTGCGCGCTTCTTTTCCCTTCCCCGGCTTGCCTATCATATCTGGTACTTCGTCAAGAATCTGCTGACTCCGCTTTATATGCTTCTTTTGCTCTTTTTGCTTAACAGATATTCCCTTCCCAAGAGCGTGAGAAAAGAGATCAGCATAAGGGAAATACTGCCGGGAGCGTTTTTGACGATGATTTTAATGATCTTTTTAAGCTCCGTCTTTACGATAGGAGCGGCAAGCTCCGATCGGTACGCCATCACCTACGGTTCCATCAGCGGAGTGATCATTATGATCGTCTGGCTCTATCTGATGGGGGCGAGTCTGGTGCTCGGTTTCGAGATCAACGGAGTTCTCCATGATATGCGCAGAGAGGATCATTTTGCATTAAGGAAGAAGAGATTTTTTTGGCAGGAAAGAGGAAAGGCGGGAGAAGAGGGAAAAAAAGAGGAAAAACCTGCAGGATAAGAGAGTGACCATTTCGCTTTTGAAAAGAGCTTCCATTTGCTCGGGGCAGAATACGGATGACAAGCCCTCTTTTTTTGGTTATAATATCCTTTATGTTTCGGAAGATTAAGAAATAAGAGAGAGGATTAGAAAGAGAATTTTGACAGCGCTAAAATCATATAATGCAGAAAGCATCAATGTTTTGGAGGGCTTGGAGGCGGTCAGGAAGCGCCCCGGCATGTATATCGGAGGAGTGGGCAGCAAGGGACTCAACCATCTGATCTATGAAATTATGGATAATTCCGTGGATGAGCATCTTGCGGGATTTTGTGATACGATCCATGTGATCCTCGAGGCGGACGGCTCCTGTACGGTTTCCGATAACGGGAGGGGAATTCCGGTGGAACTCCATAAGAAAGGAGTTTCCGCGGCAAGAGTCGTGCTTTCCACTCTCCATGCGGGAGGAAAATTTGACAATGAATCATATAAGACAAGCGGAGGTCTGCACGGCGTAGGTTCTTCGGTGGTCAATGCGCTTTCTTCAAAGCTCTGCATCAGGATATCCAGAAACGGGCAGATCCATCAGGATACCTATGAGAGGGGGATTCCCACGACGAAGCTGGAGAAGGGGCTTTTGCCCGTGGTCGGGAAAACGAAGGAAAGCGGGACGAGCATTACCTTCTTTCCCGATCCGGAGATCTTTGAAAAAACCAGATTCAAGGCGGACTGGCTCAAATCGAGAATTCATGAAACCGCCTATCTCAATCCCGAGCTCAGGATTATTTATGAAAACAGGAGAGAGGGAGAGGAGGAAAAAATAGAATACCATGAGCCCGAGGGGTTGAAAGCCTATGTCAGGGCAATCAATAAGGGAAAGCAGGAACTGCATGAGCCGGTCTATATCAGCGGAAGCTGCGAATCCGTAGAGGTTTCGCTCTGTTTTCAGTTCGTGGATGCATTTGAGGAGAACATCCTCGGTTTCTGCAATAATATTTTTACGCAGGAGGGCGGCACCCATATCGCGGGCTTTAAGACCAGATTTACCCAGATGATCAATTCCTATGCGAGAGAGCTGGGCATCCTGAAGGAGAAGGATGCAAACTTCACGGGACCGGATACGAGAAACGGGATGACGGCTCTGCTTGCGATCAAGCATCCCGACCCGATGTTCGAGGGGCAGACCAAGACGAAGCTTGCGAGCGCGGACGCCTCCAGAGCGGTCGGCAATGTGAGTGCGGAGGAGCTGACGAGGTTCTTTGACCGCAATCTGGAGAGCCTGAAGCGCATTATTGCCTGTGCGGAAAAATCCGCAAAAATCAGAAAGGCGGAGGAAAAAGCGAGAACCAATCTTCTGGCAAAGCCCAAATTCTCCTTTGATTCCAACGGAAAACTGGCAAACTGCGAATCAAGAGATCCCTCCCTATGCGAGATCTTTATCGTCGAGGGAGATTCCGCCGGAGGCTCGGCAAAGACGGCAAGAGACAGGAGGTATCAGGCGATTTTGCCGATCAGGGGAAAGATTCTCAACGTGGAAAAGGCATCGATTGACAAGGTGCTTGCCAATGCGGAAATCAAGACGATGATCAATACCTTCGGCTGCGGGTTTTCGGAGGGTTACGGCAATGATTTCGATATTTCGAAGCTTCGCTATGACAAGATCATTCTGATGACGGATGCGGATGTGGACGGAAGCCATATCGATACCCTGCTTTTGACCTTTTTATACAGATTTATGCCGGAGCTCATCTATGACGGGCATGTATATATTGCGATGCCCCCGCTCTATAAGGTGATGCCAAAAAAAGGCGAGGGGATTTATCTCTATAACGATAAGGAGCTTGAAAGATACCGGGCAAAGCATAAGGAGGGCTTTACCCTGCAAAGATACAAGGGTCTGGGGGAAATGGATGCCGCCCAGCTCTGGGAGACCACTCTCGATCCCGAAAGAAGGGTTCTCAAGAGGGTGGAGATCGAGGATGCGAGACTGGCAAGCGAGGTGACGGAGCTTTTGATGGGCTCGGAGGTGGCGCCGAGAAGAAATTTCATTTATCAAAATGCGAGGGATGCGGTGATTGATGCATAGCCGCTTTCCCGGCTAAAGCCCTGCAAGCGCGGCAGCATGAGAGAAGATTAAGATAAAAAATGCATCCTTTACTTTCCGAAAGGAGAAACGAACGAAGCGGAAAAGAAGAAATCAAGAATGCAGAAAGGAAAGGATTTACGGGGAGAGGATATGCCTGAAAAGATTATTAGGACGGAGTATTCCGAGGAAATGCAAAAATCATATCTGGATTATTCCATGAGCGTGATTACGGCAAGAGCGATACCGGATGCGAGGGACGGGCTTAAGCCGGTGCAAAGGAGGGTGCTCTATGATATGAGCGAGCTGAAGCTTTCTTCGGATAAGCCTCACAGAAAATCCGCCCGTATCGTCGGGGATACGATGGGTAAATACCATCCGCACGGGGATTCCTCCATTTATGAGACCCTCGTCGTGCTGACGCAGGCGTGGAAGAGGGGAATGCCTCTGGTGGACGGGCACGGGAATTTCGGCTCCATCGAGGGAGACGGAGCGGCGGCGATGCGCTATACCGAAGCGAAGCTGAGGAAATTCACCGAAGAGGTATATCTGAGAGATCTGGATAAGACCGTGGAATTCGTTTCCAACTATGACGAGACCGAGAAGGAGCCGGCGGTGCTTCCGGTCAGGGTGCCGAATCTCCTCATCAACGGGGCGGAGGGCATTGCGGTGGGCATGTCCACCTCCATTCCGCCGCATAATCTTTCGGAGGTCTGCGATGCTTGCATCGCATATATTCGGAACCGTTTTATCAGCACGGCAGAGCTGATGAAATTTTTGCCGGGACCGGATTTTCCGACAGGGGGAATCATTTCCAATAAAAGCGATCTGGAGCAGATTTATGAGAGCGGGACGGGAAAGCTCAGGCTCAGAGGAAAGATCGAGGTCGAGCTCGGACGGAGGAAGGCGGATAAGGATAAGCTGATCATATCCGAGATTCCCTATACGATGATAGGGGCGGGAATCAATAAGTTTCTTCAGGATATCGCGGATCTTGTCGAAAGCCGCAAGCTGCCCGAAATCGTCGATATCAGCAACCAGTCCGATAAGAGGGGCACGAGGATCGTGCTGGAGCTGAAGAAGGATGCGGATATCGAAAGGATCAAAAACATTCTTTATAAGAAAACCAAGCTGGAGGACAGCTTCGGCATCAATATGCTCGCCATCGCCGGAGGCAGACCGGAGACCCTCGGTCTGAGAGGGATTCTCTCGCATTATTTAGAATTTCAATACCAAAATGCGCAGAAAAAATACGGGATACTTCTGGAAAAGGAGAAGGAGAAAAAAAAGGTGCAGGAGGGGCTGATGCAGGCATGCGACTGTATCGATCTGATCATCGCCGTTTTGAGAGGCGCAAAATCTCTCGCGGATGCAAAAGCCTGCCTGACGAGCGGAGATACCGAAAAAATCAAATTTAAGGACAGCGCCCTGAAAGAAGAGGCAAAGCTCCTTTGCTTTACCCAGAGGCAGGCGCAGGCGATTCTTGAAATGAGGCTTTATCGCCTGATCGGATTGGAAATAGAAGCTTTATTAAAGGAGCATAAAAAGACCCTGAAAAATATCCGGGAGTATGAGAAGATTCTGAAATCAAAGAAGAATATGGATGCGATGCTGATCGCCGACTTAGAAAAGATTCGGGACGAATACGGCTTTTTGCGGCGCACGCTGATAGAGGATTCGCCGGAGGCTTCCTATGAGGAGAGGGAGCTGCCCGATACCCAAGTGGTCTTTGTGATGGACCGATTCGGGTATTGCAAGATACTCGACAGGGCATTTTATGAAAGAAATGCTTCGGGCATAGAGGAGGAATATAAATACATCGTTCCCCTGATGAGCAGCCAAAAGATCTGCTTTTTTACCGATCAGGGACTGCTGCATCAAGTCAAGGCGGCAAAAATTCCTCTCGGAAAGCTCAAGGATAAGGGAATACCGATCGATAATCTCTGTAAATACGAGGGAAGCAAAGAGAGGATTCTCCTCCTCGATGCGGCGGATGCGCTCTGCGGGCAGGAGCTGATCTTCCTTACCGAGCAGGGCTTGATCAAGAGAGTGCTCTTCGAGGAATTTATGACCAATAATATGCAGGTCGGAGCGATCAAGCTCGGCGAGGGGGATGCGCTTGCGGCGCTCTTTAAGGTTAAGACAAAAGAAGAGGCGGATATTGTTTTGCTGACGGATAAGGATTATGTTTTGCGCTTCGGAATATCCGAGATTGCCCTCCTCAAAAAGACGGCGAAGGGAGAAAAAGCGCTGAGGCTTTCCGAGGGAGAAAAAATAGCGGGAGCATATCTCTCCTCCGAAAGAGAGAGCTTCCGATGGAAGGATAGGGAAATATGGATATCAAAGCTTAAAAAATCGCATAGAAACGACAGAGGAAGCAAAATGAAATTCAAATAAATCAAAGGGCAAAAAGCCGAAAGAAGAAAGGAGATCTTATGAGCAAAATACCTACTCCGCATATTGATGCAAAAGAAGGCGAGATCGCAAAAACCATCCTGCTGCCGGGAGACCCGCTCAGGGCGAAGTTTATTGCCGAGAATTTCTTGGAAGAGGTCAGGCAGTTTAATCGGACAAGAAATATGCTCGGTTTTACGGGAAGCTATCGGGGGAGAGAGGTTTCGGTGATGGGAACGGGAATGGGCTGCCCTTCGATGGGAATTTACTCCTATGAGCTGATTCATTTTTACGGAGTAAAAAATCTGGTCCGGATCGGAACCGCGGGAGCGATGAGAGAGGATATCCATGTTCGGGACATGGTCTTTGGCATGGCTGTCTGTACGACCTCGAACTTTCCGGCGCTGATGGGGCTGAAGGGAAGCTATGCGCCGATCTGCTCTTATGAATTGCTGGAAAAGGCGGTGCAGTCGGCAAAGGAGCTCGGGCTGCAATACCATGTGGGCAATATCCTGAGCTCGGATATGTTTTACGGACCGAAAAAAAGCCCGCAGGGCGGCATGGAATGGGCGGATATGGGCGTGATGGCGGTCGAGATGGAGGCGGCGGCTCTCTATACCAATGCCGCGGAGGCGGGAGTGAATGCGCTTGCAATCCTGACGATCAGCGATTCTTTGGTGACGGGAGAGGCGACGAGCGCAAAGGAGAGAGAAACGAGCTTTACCAATATGATGAAGGTGGCATTGAGCCTTGCATAAGCTTCGAAAGAGAAGGGGAGGAAGCTGCGAAGACCGTTGGTTTTCGCAGCTTTTTATATAAAAAAGCCGGCTATATCGGCAGAGCTTGATTTTATGCACGGAAGCTGAAAAATCACAAAGAGATCAAAATTTTCGGATCAAATTCTCTATACCGAAGGGATCAGGAGGACTTGTTTGTTAAAAAGAACATTCTTGCATGGAAAAAGATACAATAGGCATATTGCAAATCCCTACTGAAATGCTATACTTTAAACGAATTTCAGAGCAAAGGATTCTTTGGAAAGAACAACTCTTTTATTAATGAGAGCGCTCTTTCAAAAGCTAAATAAAAAAGGAGGGTTTATGTATCAGGCTTGGGAAGGTTTTGAGACCGGCAAATGGTGTGACGGAGTCAATGTAAGAAATTTTATTCAAAAAAATTATACGGAATATGAGGGAGACGAGAGTTTTCTGGCGCCTGCCACCGAGGCGACCTTAAAGCTTTGGGATCAGGTATCTCTTCTTTCGAAGCAGGAGAGAGAAGCGGGAGGAGTGCTGGATATGGATACGGATGTGATTTCCGATATCACCAGTCACGGACCCGGGTATCTGGATAAAGAGCTCGAAAAAATCGTCGGCTTCCAGACGGATAAGCCCTTTAAGAGATCGCTTCAGCCCTTCGGCGGAATCAGGGTTGCGGAGCAGTCATGCGAGGCTTACGGATACCATGTCAGCGACAGAGTGAAAAACATTTTTACAAAGTATAGAAAAACACATAATCAGGGCGTTTTCGATGCATATACTCCGGAGATGCGTGCGGCGAGAAAGTCCGGCATCATCACGGGGCTTCCGGATGCATACGGCAGAGGAAGGATTATCGGAGATTACAGAAGAGTCGCTCTCTACGGAGTGGATTATCTGATCAAGGATAAAAAACATCAGCTTCTCACCTCGCTGGAAAGAATGACGGGAGAGAATATCCGCTTAAGAGAGGAGCTCAGCGAGCAGATCCGTGCGCTCGGAGAATTGAAGGAACTCGGAAAGATTTACGGTTATGACATTTCCGAGCCGGCAAAGGATGCGAGAGAGGCGATACAGTGGCTGTATTTTGCATATCTCGGAGCGGTAAAGCAGCAAAACGGAGCGGCGATGAGCCTGGGCAGAACCTCCACCTTTATCGATATTTACATCGAAAGAGATTTGAGAAAGGGAATCATTACGGAGTCGGAGGCGCAGGAGCTGATCGATCATTTCATCATGAAGCTCAGACTGATCAAGTTTGCCAGAACGCCGGAATACAATGAGCTCTTTTCGGGAGATCCCACATGGGTTACGGAATCCATCGCCGGAATGGGAGCCGACGGTCGTTCTCTGGTTAGCAAGACCTCATTCAGATATCTTCACACCCTGAGCAATCTCGGGACCTCTCCGGAGCCAAACCTCACGGTGCTCTGGTCCAAGAGGCTGCCGATGAATTTCAAGCGTTACTGTGCGAAGATGTCCATAGACACCTCTTCCATTCAGTACGAAAACGACGAGCTGATGCGACCGGGTCACGGGGACGATTATGCAATCGCCTGCTGCGTTTCTTCGATGAAGCTGGGCAAGGAAATGCAGTTTTTCGGTGCGCGCGCCAATTTGGCAAAATGCCTTCTCTACGCGATCAACGGAGGAATCGACGAGAAATCCAAGGAGCAGGTAGGACCGAGATACCGGAAGGCGGAAGGAGATTATCTGGATTACGAGGATGTGAGAGAAAAATTCGACGATATGATGGAATGGCTGGCAAAGCTCTATGTGAATACACTTAACATCATTCACTATATGCATGATAAATACGCATACGAATCCTTGCAGATGGCTTTGCATGACAGAGAGGTCAGAAGATTTTTCGCTACGGGAATTGCCGGGCTTTCCGTTGTTGCGGATTCATTGAGTGCGATCAAGTATGCGAAGGTAAAGGCGCTCAGAGACGAGGACGGATTGGTTTATGACTACGAGATCGAAGGTGATTTCCCCAAATACGGAAACAATGATGACAGGGTAGACCGGCTTGCGGTAGAGCTCGTGGAAGGATTCATGAGCAAGATCAGAAAGCATCATGTTTACAGAAATTCAATTCCGACGATGTCCATTCTTACGATTACCTCAAACGTGGTTTACGGAAAGAAAACCGGAAACACGCCGGACGGAAGAAGACTGGGAGAGCCCTTTGCGCCGGGAGCAAATCCGATGCACCGCAGAGATACTCACGGAGCGCTCGCTTCTTTGACCTCCGTATCCAAGCTTCCCTTTAAGGATGCGCAGGACGGTATCTCCAATACCTTCTCCATCGTACCGGGGGCATTGGGCAAGGAAAATCAGGTCTTTGCAGGAGATCTGGATCTCGATCTGATTCTGGCGGGAGGCGGAGCGGATTCGGAAGCTTCCTGCACATCCTGCTGCACGCCCACGCTTCATCGCGGAATAGACGATTAATTTTTAAAATCGGGCAAAATCACGGTATTGGCAGCATAGCGCTGATATAATATATTTTTAACGGAGGTAAAAAATGGCTACAAAAACACAGATCGATAATCTGGTTTCTCTTCTTGACGGATATTCGGAAAAAGGCGGACATCATCTGAATATCAATGTGTTTTCCAAAGAAACTCTGCTGGATGCGCAGGCGCATCCCGAGAAATATCCCCAGCTTACGGTAAGAGTATCGGGATATGCGGTAAACTTCAATAAGCTGACCAAAGAGCAGCAGGATGACGTAATATCCAGAACCTTCCATCAAGGAATGTAAGCAATGAAGGGATATATTCACTCTATCGAAACATTCGGGACCGTAGACGGTCCCGGTGTTCGATATGTTCTTTTTTTGCAGGGCTGCCCTCTGCGATGCAGGTACTGCCATAATCCCGATACATGGAAAACGGAGGGCGGACGGGCAATGAGCGCGGAGGAAATTCTCAGGGAATATGAGAGTTATGAGCCTTATCTTCGGGACGGCGGCATAACCTGCACCGGAGGAGAGCCGCTTTTGCAGATTGATTTTGTTACGGAGCTCTTTCAAAAGGCAAAGGAAAGAGGAATACATACCTGTTTGGATACCAGCGGAATCACCTTTATGCCGGAAAATTCGCAGAGGATGGAAAAATTTGACCGGCTTTTGGAGTTTACGGATCTTTTTATGCTCGATATCAAACATATCGATGCAAAGAGCCATGAATGGCTGACCGGTGCGGATAATAAAAACATCCTCGAATTTGCGCATTATCTGGATTGGAAAGAAAAAGAGATCTGGATCAGGCATGTGATCGTGCCGGGGATTACCTATGAGGACGAGCTGCTTCACCGGCTCGGTTATTTTCTGGGCGGACTCAAAAACATCAAGGCTTTGGATATTCTTCCCTATCATGTGATGGGAAGGAAGAAATACGAGGAGCTCGGCTTGGAATATCCCTTGGAGGGAGTGCCTCCTCTGGGAATCAAGGAGGCGGAGCATGCAAAAAAGACGGTCATAGCGGGAATGAGAGAAAGATTATTGGAAGAGAAAGCAAAAAAGGCGGTATAGGCAAAGAAGGGAGAGCCGAGACGCCTTTTTTGATTTTAAATCTCTTGTTTTTGGAAAAGATTTATGTTAGAGTTTGCTAAACTATTTATTTATCCGGTATGGAGAAAGAGGTATGGCATGAAGGAAATGAAAAAAAAGATCAGGGTCGGAATCCTCGGAGCGACCGGGATGGTGGGGCAGAGATTTATTTCTTTGCTGGAAAATCACCCTTGGTATGAAATCAGTATTCTTGCGGCAAGCCAAAAAAGTGAGGGAAAAACTTACGAGGAGGCAGCGGGAGAAAGGTGGAAGATGGTTTCTCCCATGCCAAAGAGCGTCAAGTCGATGCGGGTGGAGAATGTCAATAATATAGAGAAGATCGCCTCTGCTGCGGATTTTGTTTTTTCGGCGGTGGATATGGACAAGGAAGCCATCCGCAAGATAGAGGAAGATTATGCAAAAGCGGAAATTCCTGTAGTTTCAAGCAATTCCGCACATCGATGGACGGAGGATGTGCCGATGGTCATTCCGGAGATCAATCCCGGGCATTTTAAAATCATAGAGGCACAGAAGAAGAGACTGGGCACGAAGAGGGGATTTATCGCCGTCAAGCCCAATTGCTCGATCCAAAGCTATACGCCGGTCCTGACGGCATGGGAGGAGTTTGAACCCTATGAACTCATCGTCACGACCTATCAGGCGATTTCGGGAGCGGGAAAGACCTTTGCGGATTGGCCGCAGATGAGGGAGAATATCATTCCCTATATCGGGGGAGAAGAAGAAAAGAGTGAAAAAGAACCGCTGCGCATCTGGGGGCGTATTGAGGGAGATAAGATCCTTGCGGCGGATCATATCAGGATCAGCTGTCAATGTGTAAGAGTACCCGTACTCGACGGGCATACCGCCGCCGTTTTCGTAAAATTCAGAAAAAAAGCGGATAAGAATACCCTGATCGAGAGGATCAGAAATTTCAGAGCGCTTCCTCAGGAGCTTGGGCTGCCCTCCGCACCGGAGCATTTCATGCAGTATTTGGAGGAGGAGAACAGACCGCAGGTAAGCCTCGATGTGGATTTCGAGAGGGGAATGGGAATCTCCGTCGGCAGGCTCAGAGAGGATTCGGTATATGACTGGAAATTCATCGGTCTTTCCCATAATACATTGCGCGGCGCTGCGGGAGGAGCATTGCTTTGTGCGGAGCTTCTGACGGCAGAGGGCTATATCGAGGGCAGGGAATAGGATTTCAAGCTACAGAAAAGTATTATGCTTTTTTAATATTTTTTTCATCAAAAACATGGTATAATTTTTGTACTGATCGGCAAAGATTGAATCATGGAAAAAATGTTTTGCGCCATGACAGTGGTCATGG
This sequence comes from Johnsonella sp., assembly GCA_030529445.1. Lineage (GTDB taxonomy): Bacteria > Bacillota > Clostridia > Lachnospirales > Lachnospiraceae > Johnsonella. Next base: position 42,174 of record JAUMWW010000019.1, read on the forward strand.
CGTATTGTATTTCGCTGTATTCTGCGAGGCTTTGATAAAATGGTCAGGAAAAAATAAATATGACGGAATAAAAACCCGAGGAGGAGAGGATGGAAAGCAGAACGAGCTTTTTCGGAAAAACAAAAAACGGAGAGGAAATCACTCTTTATACCTTAAAAAATACAAACGGACTGGAAGCAGGCTTTATCGATCTGGGTGCGGTATGGGTGAGCATGCTGACCCCGGATAAGGACGGGGTATTTGAGGATGTCGTACTCGGCTATGATCATGTGGAGGCATATGAAAAGAACCCTCCCCATCTGGGAGCGCCCATCGGCAGATATGCAAACAGAATAGCCGGAGGAAAATTTACCCTGGAGGGGACGCAGTATCAGCTTGAGGTAAATTCCGGAAGAAACTCTTTGCATTCGGGAAAGAATTATTGGCATGGAAGAGTATGGGAGGCGAAGCTTTCCCGAAGCGAATTGGGAGAGAAAATCAGCTTCTTTCTCGAAAGCCCCGATCAGGATCAGGGTTTTCCGGGAAATTGCAAGGTCTGCGTAAGCTATACGCTCAGCGAGGACAATTCGCTGATCATCGAATACCATATGGCATCCGACAGGACGACGGTCTGCAATCTGACCAACCATGCGTATTTCAATCTTGCAGGTCATAAGAGCGGCAATATTCTCAATCAGGAAGTCTGGATCGATGCGGATTATTTCACTCCGGCGGATGAACATTCGATTCCTACGGGAGAGATACGGAGCGTAGAGAATACGCCGATGGATTTCAGAGGAATGAGAAGAAT